>JACPHN010000141.1 GCA_016188575.1 Candidatus Schekmanbacteria bacterium | reverse complement strand
GCTCGTTGAGCACCCGAATCCCGGCGCCGTACCCATCTCGGCCGTCGCGGACGACCAGGGCGTTGTCCGTCACCTGCGAGTCGGTGAGCGTCAAATGTCCGGGAGGGCTCCCTGAGATACTGATGCCGCCGCCGGCAACGTTACTCAGGCCGCTAGCCCAGTTGCTTGTCACGCGCACGCCTGCCAGCACCAGCTCCGCGTCGACTGCTTGAATCCCGGCGCCGACCGGGGCGTTGCCATGGCGCACCGTGAGATTCTCCAAGTGCACGACCACGCCGGAACGGATGTCGAACACCCGGTCGATCCCGAGGTTCGCCGACGCCCCGGCCTCGACGATGCACGGCTCCGCGCCGTCGCAGCGGATCGTCACGTTGTCGGTGACGTCCAGGTCGCCGGTCGCCGCGGCCTCGTCCGCGCCAGGGAACTGCAGTCGGTAGGTGCCGGGGAGAATGTTGATCGTGTCCGTCCCGGGGAAGGCGTTGGCCTCCTGCACGGCGGCGCGCAGCGTGCAGCCGATGTCGGCCGCGATGCAGTAGCCGTCTCCGGGCACGGTGTCAACCGCATCCGAGAGGAACCGCACCCAGAACTGCTCCGCATGGACGTCCCCCCCCCCATCGCACCAATCGACACAGCAGCGGCCACCGCAACCACCCCACAACGTCGCATTAGTTTCGCCCTCCCCTGCCGGTATCCACCGCACCTTTCAGTGTAGGCGGATTCCGGAAGTAGCGCAAGCAGCGGGAACTGGGATTCTGGGGCTCGTCCATAGATTCTGCCGATATTGGGGGGCGGGCATCCGGCCCGCCTTCGGCCGAAGGCGGCCAAGCTGGCCGCCCCCCAGTAGTGATTGGACTCGCGTCGAGATAGTGAACGAGGCCTTGGTGGGAACCCGTCTGGACCGCGGTGCCCGCCGGGGTGACATATCTGGCGCCGGGCTGGCGGATCCGCTGGCGGGCTTTCCGCTCTACCGCGTTGCGGCGACAATCCGGCGGCCGACGTGAGTGCCGAGGGCGTACGTGGTGAGCTGCGGCGGGCCGCCGATCGAAGTTGGAAAGAGCGACGTGTCCGCGACGTACAGATTGTCGAGGTGATGGTAGCGGCCGTTCGGGTCGACGCAGGACGTCACCGGGTCGTCGCCGAGCCACACCGTACCCATGGGGTGGACCGCGGTGATGTCGAGATCGTGCTTCTGCACCTCAAAGCGGTCGAAGAACGGGTCGACCTCCGCGGTGGTGGACAGCTCGACGGTCCGGGCGAGCGGCACCACGACGCGGCGCGCCCCGGCCGCGAAAAGCAGGCGGCTGGCCTCCCGGAGACCGAGCGCGAGCTGCCCGCGATCGCTGGGCGCCATCCAATAATCGACGGTAACCCCGTGGCGCCCGCGGTGCGCGGCGCTCCCGACGGTTTCGTCGTGGACCATGGCGCTGATGGCCGCCATGCGTGGGTACGCGGACATGAGCCGGCCGTGCTCTTCGCCCGTGCCGGCAAGAATCGCCGAAACGCCGACGGGATGGGCGAACGCGGGCAGGATCCAAACTCGGCGCTCGCTGCCAGGAGCGAAGTCCAGAAACTCGGTGCACTCGTAGCTCTGGGGAATGCCCCGCCAACTGTGCAGATCGCGATCGAAGATGCCGGCCACGGCGGCGCCCGGATGGATGTGCAGGCGGGAGCCGATCAGCCCATGGGGGTCGGGGACCTCACTTCTCAGCAACAGCGCCGCGGTGCCGGTAGCGCTCGCCGAGGAGCAGAAGACCTTGGCGGTTACCGTGAGGCGGTGACGGACATCGCCGGTCTCGGGGTCGCGGACGTCGGCCTCCAGCCTCTCCACCCGCCGCCCCTGAAAGCGCAGGAGAACCGCCGTGGTGTCGCAGACCACCACAGCGCCGGCGCGCACAGCCGGTGTGAGAAACACCTTGAGGGCGTTCTGTTTGGCGTCGAACGGGCAGCCGAGCTCGCAAAATCCGCTTCCCAGGCAGCCGACGCGGTTGTGGCTGAGGAAGCCACCGCGATACCCGAGCGCCTCGCACCCCTGCTTGAGAATGCGATTATTGGCGTTCAAATTCGACTCGTCGAGGCGCGACACCAAGAGACGCCGCTCGACTTCGGCGTAGAGGCCGTCCATGACCTGCGCGTCGAGGCCGGAGAGCCCGCGAAGCTGGCGCCATTCAGTGAAGACGGGGGCGGGGATGCGCGCGCACAAATTGAGATTGTGCAGCGTCGAGCCGCCGAGACCCTTACCCTGATGAAGGTGTATCGCCTTGTCCGAGGTGCTGCGGCCGGCCTTGTCCTGGTACAGCCGCGGGAACATCTCGTGCTCGAGCTGACTGAAGTCCTTGGATCTCCAGAACCGCCCCGCTTCGACGACGGCGACCCGCAACCCGGCGGCCGCCGCCGCGTCCGCCACCGGTGCGCCACCTGCACCCGACCCGATGACGCAGACGTCCGCGGTCAGCTCGAGGTCGCGGGTGATATGTTCCGCGGTGAAGATCACGAGAAGCCCGGCTCCATTCCAGGCGGAGCGAGCAGGGGGTCGTAGAGCTCTCGGCTTGCCTCTGTTCCCGAAAAGCCCGGAGCCCGTGGTCCCTCGTAGCCGATCGCGCGAAATGCCGCGGGTGACCGGTAGTGGGCCAGGTAGGCAAGGGATTTCAGGGAACGGTGCCCGAGGCGGCACAGCGACACGGAGCTTTCTTGCCACGATTGCAGGGCGGCGGCGCGGGCGCTCGGCGGGATCGCGGTGAAGCGGCCGAGGGCGTGGCCGTGCCAGAGCGTGCCATGCTCGACGGCATAGAGCAGGGCTGCAAGCTGAAGCAGATCCAGGGGGTCGAAGCCGGTGAGGTACTGGTCGATGTCGATGAGGTGCTTTTCAATCGTGGCCGGTGAGCGATCTGCTGCGGGCGGGAGCATGGTCTCGACGACCGCCGCCAGGACCAGTGGGAGCGGCCCGGAAAAATGCTCCAGGCGCATGGCGGAGTCGGGATAGCGGTCGCACCGCAGCCAGCCGAGCGCGCCTGCGGCGCCGGCCGCGGCGACTACCTTGAGAAAGCGCCGGCGCGGCCAGTGGCGAGATTTGGCAGCGGCACCGTGCGCTCGCAAGTCCTCCTTCGTGGCGCCGCGCTCGGCCTCCCCCTCATTCATTCCCGAAAGCCGCGCAGCCGGTGATCTCACGGCCGATGATGAGCGTGTGGATATCGTGCGTGCCCTCGTAGGTGTAGACCGACTCGAGGTTGCGCATGTGGCGGCCACAGTGGAACTCGTCGGTGATGCCGACGGCGCCGAGAATGTCCCGCGCCATGCGCGCCGACTCCAGGCCGACATGGACGTTGTTTCTCTTGGCGAGCGAAATTTGCGCGGGGGTCACCTTGCCGGCTTCCTTGAGGCGGCCGATGCGCAGCGCCAACAGTTTGCCCTTGGTGATCTCGCTGACCATGGTGACAAGCTTCTGCTGGACGAGCTGAAACGATGCGATCGGCTTGCCGAATTGAACGCGCCCCTGGGCGTAGCGAAGCGCTTCCTCAAAACAGAACTCGGCAGCACCGAGGCCGCCCCACGAGATGCCGTAACGAGCCTGATTCAGGCAGGAAAGGGGGGCCCCAAGCCCGCGCGCTCCCGGCAAGGCGTTTTCTCGCGGGATGTGACAGTCGTCAAAGACGAGCTCCGAGGTGACGGACGCGCGCAGCGAAAACTTCCCGTGAACGTCATTGGCGATGAAACCTGGTGTGCCTTTCTCCACGAGAAATCCGCGGACCTCGCCGTCGAGCTTGGCAAACACCACGGCGACATCGGCGACACTGCCGTTGGTGATCCACATCTTGGCGCCGTTGAGCACAAAGCCGTCCGCCGTCTCCTCGGCTCTGCAGCGCATGCCCCCCGGATCCGAGCCGAAGTCGTGCTCGGTGAGACCAAAGCAGCCAATCGCGCGCCCGGCCGCCATCGCGGGAAGCCATCGCTCCTTCTGGGCCTCGCTGCCATAACGATGTATCGGATACATGCAGAGCGAGCCCTGCACCGACACGAAGCTACGCAGCCCGGAGTCGCACCGTTCGAGCTCCTCCATGATGACGCCGTAGGCCACGGCACCCATGCCAGCGCAACCGTATCCGTCCAGGTTCGCTCCGAGCATGCCGATCTCGGCCATTTGCGGGATGAGGTGCGCCGGAAACGTGCCCGCGCGGTCATGCTCGACGATGATGGGAAAGCACTGTTCCTCGACGAACGTGCGGACGAGCTCGCGGATGGATCGCTCTTCGTCGGTGAGCCATTCGTCGACGCGGTAGAAATCGACGGCTTCTCGGATCGTGAGTGGCATCGTGAGCTCCTGGAGAGGGATGGGCCGAGGCCGATATGGGGGCGAGTCGGTTGCGGCGTGTTTCTCGGTGCCGGCCGACTGGCTCGCGAGGCGACGGTAGACAGTACAGTGAACGGCGCGAGAGCGCAACGCGGGGAATTGCCCTGAATCCACCGGCCCGGGGGAGATTTCCTCTCGGTTGCGTCCAGTCGGTGCCAAACGCATTCCTGGGACACTCCTGTAAGGGGTCGCCAGACGTTGTGGTGGAGGGTCTCTGCCGCTTTTCATGTCGTTTTCGCATCTTTTTCGCGTCGCGGTGTGCCGGATGGGGCGCGCCGCGCACACCTGTCCTTCCCCAGCCTCGCCGGAGCTGCCGTGGATGTCGTCCATTAGATGACGGCTTGGCTTTGCGCGAGCTTCGCGACCCCGCGGC
>JACPHN010000140.1 GCA_016188575.1 Candidatus Schekmanbacteria bacterium | reverse complement strand
CGGCAGACCGGCAAGAGCGAGATGTTCGGGACGCCGGGGGCGATGCCGGTCGAGCAGTCGCGCCGGGCGATCGACGCCGTGCCGCGGAGCGACATCTTCGCGCTCGGGTGCGTGCTGTACGAGCTGTGGTGCGGTCGGGCGGCGTTTCCGGTGCGCACGTTCGACGCTTCCGGACGCGCCGAGCAGGCTCAGCCGGCGCGCTGGCCGACCGAGATCGTGGCGCCGTTTCCCGCGGAGCTCGAAGCGGTGCTGCGGGAGTGCTTCGCGCTGGCGCCGGAGGCGCGGCCGTTTCCGGGGGTGCTGGGCGCGCGGCTCGCGGCGTGGGCGGAGCTGGACGCGGAGCGGGATCGCCTGCTCCCGCCGGCGGTGATCAGCTACCTGGACCTGCCCGTGACGCGGCTCGTCGGACGGGAGGATGAGCTGGCCGAGATCGCGAAGGCCGGCTGGGCTGTTTGCCGGCCGGGGAGCGCGGGGCCGCGCCTGGGCCTGGTCGGCGCGGCGGGCAGCGGCAAGCACCGCCTGGCAACGGAGGCGCGCGTGGCGTGGGAGCGCGCGTCGCTCCTGGTGGTGCGGCTGCGTTTCGACCGGATCGCGGCAGGCGCGGTTGCCGAGGAGCTGGTGGCGCGGGTGCGGCGGGTGTATCCGGGCGCGGAGCTCGCGGCCGAAGAGATCGCGGCGCTCGACGCCGGGGCGGCCGAGACGGTGGCGCGGGTGTTGGCGCCGACCTGGGAGAGCGCGTCGGCGCTGATTCTCGAGCGGCTCGACGCGGCGTCGGAGGCCACTCGCGCGTTCGCCGCGGCGCTGTTAGGGCGGTTCGCTGGGGTGGCTCTGGTGACCGCGGAAACGGAAGACGCGCTGGTGGGTCTGGGGGCGCGTGTGCGGCGCCTCGAAGCGCTGGCGGCGGCGGAGGTGGCGGAGCTGAGCCGCGCCGTGCTCGGCGGGCCGCTCGGGGCGGGCGCGGCGGAGCTCATGTCGGCGGCACCGCGCCTGCCGGGGACGCTGATCGACTGGCTCGGGGAGCAGGTCGCGGTGGGAGGTCGGTTCCGGGCTTGGGGTTTCGGGCTGCGAGCGCGAAGACTCGGGCGGCCGGTTGTCGGCTCCGCGCGCCGATCTCCCGGCTTCCGGTTCCGAGGTGACCCAGGAAACCCTGAGCCCACCGCCGCCTGGCGGCCCCCTTTGTCGCCTCCCCCAGCGAGCGCGGGAAAGCTCGGACCTGAACGCGCGACCCGAAGCTCCCTTTCCCCCGACGCGCTGCTCGCCCGCGGCCACATCGGTTCCTGTCGACTGCTGTCCTTCCTTGGCCAGGGCGGCATGGGGATGGTGTTCCGCGGGGAGTTGGACGGCCGCCAGGCCGCGGTGAAGGTGACGCGCATGGCGGACGAGCGGGCGGCGGCCCGCTTCCGCGCCGAGATGCGCGCGCTGAGCGCCTTCGCGCACCCGCACATCGTCCGCATGCTCGATGTCGTCCACGACCAGGAGCTCGGCATGGTCGGCCTCGTCATGGAGTATTTGCCGCGAACGCTCGCACGAGCCATCGCCGAGGGGATCGATCAGGAGACTGCTATCCGCATCGGCTGGCAGCTTGCGCAAGCGCTCGACTTCGTGACGACGACGATGGCGGCGGCGCACCGGGACCTCAAGCCCGACAACGTGATGCTGACGGCCGATGGCACGGTGCGGCTTACCGACTTTGGGCTGCTCGGGCCGGTGGTGACCGGAACGACGGGCGGCACGCTCGCCTATATGGCGCCGGAAGTCCTGGCGCGTCATCTCGGTCGGGCCTGCTCGGCGCCGATCGATGCGCGGGCGGACATCTACAGCTTCGCGTGGCTGATGCACGAAGTCTTCACCGGCAACACGCCGTTGCCGCGGCCGGCCACGACCCGCGAGGACTACGCTTGCCGCATCGATGGGGACCCGCCGATCCTTTCCGCGGCCATCCCAGGCCGGCTTCGGTCGCTGTTGCGCCGCTGCCTCGACCGTGACCCCGCAAACCGCCCTGGCTCCTTCGTCGAGGTGTGCGCCGAGTGGAACCTGGAGGCGATGTATCCCGACCTGCAGACCGCGCGCTGGCGGCTTGCCTGGGCGTACGTGGGACGCCGAGAGCTGCAGCGGCAGGTCGGGGCGCTGCTCGAGGGTACGGCCCAGCCACAGCTCGTGGTCGTGCGCGGTGAGCGCGGCACCGGCAA
This sequence comes from Candidatus Schekmanbacteria bacterium, assembly GCA_016188575.1. GTDB lineage: Bacteria > CSSED10-310 > JACPHN01 > JACPHN01 > JACPHN01 > JACPHN01. The sequence continues at coordinate 5,749 of JACPHN010000140.1, read as the reverse complement.
GACGCGATTTCTCCTCGAGCTGGCGGCGGAGCTCAAAACCGCGGGGAGGACTGTGGTCTTGGCTGCCGCCGCTCCGGCGTCGGAGACTGTACCGCTCGGTGCCCCAGGCGAAGGGCTCGTGCTCCTGGTGGACGACCTGGAGGCCTCCGCCCCGGCGCACGAGCTCCTCGCCTGGGCGGCGCGAAATCGCGTCTTGGTGGTGGCGACGACTGCGGCAGGGCACCAGATCGCCGCACCCGCACGGGTGCTCGAGCTGCCGCCGCTCGTTGCGGCCGACGTCCAAGAGCTGCTCGAGCGGGTATTCGGGAAGGTTTATGACCTGGAGGAGATCGCGGCGGCGCTGTTCGTCGCCACTGGAGGAACGCCCCGGCTGCTGATCGCCATCCTCGGCGAGCTCATCGCCTCCGGTGCGGTCCTGAGCTTGCCGACGCTGTACTGGCGAATCGAGATGCGGCGGATCGAGGAGGTGCTGGGCTCGGCGGCGCTCGCGGAGCTGGCCGCGGCGTGTCGGGTGCGGATGGCCGAGCTGTCTGCCGATGCCGCCGTAGTGTATAGGGTCGTCTGGCTTGCGGGCGTATGGCTGGCGCCGGCCGGCGTTGCCGCGGCCTTGTGCTGGAGCGAGGATCGGGCGACCGCGGCGCTCGACGCGCTCGGCAAGCGCGTGCTCCGGGCCGCCGACGGGCGTGTCCGGCCGGCGAATGCCATGGCGCGCCCTGACGGCCGGGAGCCTGGTCTGGCGGACCTCGACGTGGAAGCACTCGCCGAGGCACTGCGAGGCGAGGACCGCTTGCGGGCGCTGCGTCTGCTCCGCGAGGCCGGCTCGCCCGGCGCCGCGGCGTTCGGCATGGCGCTGGTCGAAGAGCTTTCGCAGGAAGACGCCTATCGAGACCTGATTACCGCGCTGGAGATGCTCGGCCGGCCGGACGACGATCGGGCGTGGTTTTCCTGTCTGATCTGCTACCTGCAAGCGCTGCGTTGCGTACCGGAGAGGGTCGCGGATGCGGATCGGTTGCGCGAGGTGACGCGGGAAGCCATCGAGCTCGCCGAACGACTCGCCGACCCCAGGCTGGAGGCGCGCGCCTACGCCGCCCGGTCGATGACGCGGGCGCTGCCGATAGACCAGCGTCGCGCCGACGCTGAACGTGCGTTTGGCATCGCCGAAACCTACAGCGACCGCCACGACGCGTATGCCGAGGCGTGCGCCGCGGTGGCGGTGTTGTCGGAGGGCGATGGCTTCCAGGCCGCTATTGCCGACATGATCGAGCGTTTGCAAGCGGTGTGCTTCGTGGATCTTTCCCCGTTTGCCCTGAAGCTTGTCCTCAGCGCCCTGGTCAATGTCAGCGAGTCGTCGCTCCCGATCTCGCTCCGATCCTGGCTCGGTGCACAGGCGCGCGAGGTGCTCCGAAGCGAGCGGAATGGTGCTCGGTCCGCGATTGGCACGTACGCGGGCCTGATCCTGTCCTCCTTGTTGGAAGCGGGTGGAGATTACGACGCCAACTACCACTGCCTGCTCGCTACGAGCGAGCGCATGGCGGTGACCAATCCGTATTACGCGTACGTTCACGCGTCGCTAACGGTTACCGCCGCCGAGCTCGGATGCCTTGCCGAGGCCAGGCGATACGCGTCGCGAAGCGAATGCTACGCCACGGAGGTCAGCAACCTGGTCAATACGATTTGCCAGCAAGCCGAGCTGGCAAGACTTTCGGGTGATCTCGGCGCGGCTCTTGCGGCGATTAGCCGCGCTCGACGCCATCGGAACCGTGTCAGTCCCACCGTTCGCACCAACCTCGATTTGACCTGGTGCGATCTGCTCGTGGATCTCGGAGCGGCGCTCCAAGACGCGGACATTCCTACCGCCGACGACGAAATCGAGGCGATTTTCTCCGATTGTACCCGCGTCCGGGCACGTCTCGCCTGCCACGACTGCGAAGGGGCAGGCGAGATTCTCGAAAGGCTCGTCCGGCGCGTCGCCTTTGGACATACGGAGGAGAGCCTCGGGCTGCACCTCCTCGCGCTGCGCCACGCCGCCCATTGGGGGGAGGTGGCGCGCGCCGAGGAAATCCGGGCGCGCCTGGAAGGGATCGGGCCTCGCCGGCGGGTCGAAGCCGACGCGCTGCTCGCGTACGCCCGGCGCGACGCGGAAGCGCTGCAGCGCGCGCTCAGCACCGTGTCCCGCATGGACCTCGCGCCGATCGAAGTGGACATCCTGTGCAAGCTCGTCTGGTGCGCCGGGCGCCGCGAGCTCGAAGGGCGACTCCGTGCGCTGCTCGCGGAATGCGCCAGTGGGCTTCCGGCACCCTTCGCCGCGACCTTCAACAATCGTTGGGAAAGGGAAATCGCATGGCTCGCCGCGCGCTATTGGCATTGACGGTGATATCGGGGCTGCTCGCCGGGAACGCCGCGCGCGCGGCGGGGCAGGTGACGGCGGAGGCCGACACGGAGCTCGGCTTCGCGGAGTTTCGTGCCGCGACGGGATTGACCGGCCAGGGCGTGACCGTGGCGATTTTCGGCTACACTTTTTGGGGCTACGAGGCGGCGCTGGCGCAGCAGGAGCTACCGGTGATTACGTTCAAATACCGGACTAATGACCATGTGCTCGACGTCGGCACCCGGCTCGCCGAGATCGTGCACGACATCGCCCCGGGGGCAACGCTGCAGGGATATACCTTGCTCAACCCGGTGTCGGAGCTGCCCTGGGACTTGAACGACGATTATTGGGATGGCACAGCGGACATCGCATTAATTGCTGACGATAGTTATTCGTGGCCGACCTTTGCGAGCAGCCATCAATCGATCGCGGCCATCGAAAAGCGGATCGAGGAAGGGGTCCTGTTCGTCACCAATGCGGGTGACGACCGCCTCACCCACTACCGCGGCACCTTCACCGACGCCGGGAACGGCTTTCACGACTTCGGCGGCGGAGTGACCGCCATGCCGGTCCAGTTCCCTGGCGATTGTTACACCGTCGGCGGCACCCTGAGCTGGGGAGATCCGTACGGCACGTATCCCTATAGCGAATACTACCTCTATCTTTACGATGGCGGGATGAATGTTCTGGAAATAGACGGCGGTGCGAGCACGCCTTGGACATCAGTGGGTGAGGATTTGCAACCTCCTGGTACGTATTATTTGGGCGTCTGGAAAGATCCCGCCGCTCCAGTTCGAGACATCGACCTGTACATTTATCCTTGCGAGATAATCGGTGGCTTCGAGCCTAAATACCCCGTCATGGGACTACCCAACGTCCCGGAGCATTCGGTATCCGGGGTGGCGGCGGTGGCCGGCGCGCTCGCCGTCGCGGCGCTGGACCGCGGCTCTCCCGAGCCGCGAACGGAGGAGCGGGCGCTGTTCGGCCCGCGCGGCTACAGCGGGGAAGGGCCGGCGCGCCTGCTCACCGAGCAGCTCGTGGAGCGGGTCACCCCCCACCTCGCCGCCACGGACTGCCAATCGACGTTCACGGCGCCCGGGTACCAGTGCGGGTCCTCGGCCGCGGCGGCGGTGGTCGCGGGGGCGGCGGCGCTCCTGCAGGAGCACTACCGCCTCGACCGCCCCGCCGAGCTCGCCGGCATCCTCATGTACTCGGCTCGAGACATCGCTTCGACGGGTTCGGGCTGGGATGGTCGCACCGGCTACGGGCAAGTGGACATCTGGGCGGCGTATCAGGGACAGAGCGCCGTTCCCGCCGCGGATCGGCGGTGGCTCGCGGTCTTGCTGGTGATGGTCGGACTGGCTAGCTGGCTCCCAGGGTCGCCTTCTTGGCCAAGGGCGGGCACATCGTGTCGTAGGAGCCGTCCTGACCGCCACCGATCAATGTAGCGTCACAATCAAAAAATGGCGCTTCTATACATACCGGCCAGAACATGTAGTCGATGCGAGACACGCCTGTGGCGACATCGACCGTGATCCAGACATACTCCTTCAGCTCTGCGGAACGTCCGGAGTACCGAAAGATGGCGTAATTCGGATTCTTGTTTCCCACCATGCGCGTCGTCGTATCGCTGTAGGCGTTGTTGACCACCTTGGCGGTGGCGTCGGCGGTGGAGACCAGCAAGGTGCGCAGGTTGGTCTCGGTCACCCCGCTGTTCACATCTCTTTTGATCTGATGACTGTGCTCGTAGCAGGGGTTGTTCTTCCCCGGCATGCACAGCGTGTAATCGAGGTCCATACCAGTGCCGCCGGAGCTGTCGTAAGAAAACGTATATCTATATTTGTCTCCGTCAACTCCAGCGACTGCTCTTGTTTCAATGTCGGCTCTGAATTTCCCGGCCCCAGTTACGTTTACGGCAGCCGTGCCAAGCTCCGGATATTGACAGGTCATGCCTTCCCATAAGATAAATCCGCCTACAACGACGTAACGTCCCGGCATGGGTACTGCTATCGAGTACGCGTCTACGTCTTTTATCGCTACGTAGGCGACGAGTGAGCCTTCGGGATAGTTGATTCCGTTGTATTTGAATGCCGCGACGTTATAAATGGCGATAAGGCAGCCATTCCCGATCCAGGCGCAGGTTTCGGGCGAAATCAGGTTGATGTCCCCATACACGACGTAGCCGGTTGTCCCCGTCGTCGCCAGGTCGGTGGCCGATCCGGTTGCCGCCGATTCCGTTCCGGCCGCTTTGACAGCCTTGCGCTGCTTCGCCAGGGTGTCGCGAATAAAATCCTCGCCGAAGGCGTGCGCGTAGGAGCCCCATCCCGAACCGATCAGCAGCATCAAAGCAATCAGGGAACGCATCCGATTCCTCCCCAAGACTGGAAAGCTGGACAATAGCCCGGCGCAAGTATACGCGACAATCGCGCCAAACTGGCAATCAATCGCACCGCTGTCTATCCTCGCGGCAGCGCCCCGCTCTTTCGCTACCACAAGACAACGCCGTATTGGTCTCTTGGCAAGCAAACTGCCACTGCCACGCCCTCCGAGGAATATTTGCCGCGGCGGCTGGCCCGGTCGTGTCCTGTTCGGGGAACACACGTCCGCTGTCCGGAACTGAGCGCGCAGTGATTGCATTTCTCGACCGCGGGGACCGAGCTCACGGTTGACGGTGCGCACGTTCAGACAATGGGACCTCCGTCGGAGCGTTCTGGATGCAGCCTCGACCGTTGGCTGAGCTGTGCTGCGTGAACCCTTCCTGTCCCGACCCGGGTGTGTGAACCGGGGAAATCTTTCGGTCCGAGCGGGCAAGGGACGGGGTCGATGGCGGATACTTCGCTGTTCAACCTGCCACCGCGAACGCTTCGAGCGCAAAGAAACGGCACCAGGGAGGGCCGGTGGATTCAGGGCAACGCCTCGCGTTGCGTCCCCGCCGCCGGTAGCCTATACTCCCAGTGAGCAGATTCCGAGTATCGTGCCGGAGGGTGCCCTTGTTGCTCTCTACGGAAGGCGCGGTGACGGTCACGCCACCGCCACGCCCCGATTTACCGCGTCCCCTGAACGAGGATCCGCGGGCCGCGAGCCCCGCCGCTGTCGCCACGCCGCAAATGGCCAACCCGCTGCCGAGTCCCGCTCGTGGGGATTCCGACGCCCTGGTGATCGCCGGGCGCTGCTTTCGCAGCCGCCTGCTCGCCGGCACCGGCAAGTTCGCTTCGCTGGCCGTCATGCGGGACGCCCTGCGCGCATCAGGCGCGGAGATCGTCACCGTCGCCCTGCGTCGCGTCGATCTCGGATCTCGAGCGGCGCGGGACCACATCCTGGACTTCCTCGATCAGGATCGCTACCTGCTGCTGCCCAATACGTCGGGGGCGCGATCCGCCG
>JACPHN010000139.1 GCA_016188575.1 Candidatus Schekmanbacteria bacterium | reverse complement strand
GTGACCGATATCCCCGGCCGTCGGTTCACGGATCAAGCCACCATAGGCCTACTTGTTCCCGGCCATACCCACCCTACTGCCACGCCCCGTCTGGCCTACTTTTCGCCGGCACACCCCGGTCGTTTTTCGCCAGCGTTGAAGGGTAACGCCGGCGCCCGAAAGCCCGGTTTGCTGCCTGAGTGCGGCGAGCCCGAGCGTCTGATCCACCTCGGCGGTAACGGCTCCCACCGCCCAGGAACGGGCCGGGCACAAGAGCAACGCCAAAGCTAGCAAACCACGGATCACGGGCATATCGTTCTCCAGGAGGCGAGGAAAGTTGTCTTGTGCTCAGATTCGAGCTCAACTGCCATTGTGTTAACCAACCGTTTGCAGCGCTGCTCGTGTTCAGCGCCGCCGAAACGATCCGTAAGCGCTATCGCGGCTTCGAGAGCAAACGGCAGCATGCCGGATTCCAAACTCCAGGTTAGGGCCTGCCATAACAGGGTTTCGGCGCGGGTTTGATTGTCCTCCAGGTGCGCGAGCAGGATGCGCCGCACGGAGAACCAACGGCCTGCGTCCTGAATTTGCTCGATCAAGCGCAACGCGTTTTCACGGATATGCGGATCGCGGTTTCGACGCCATGCGGCAACCTTCACGCGGGCTGCAACCGTTAGCGCATTGTGATGAAGGTCTTCGGTTGGCTCAACTGGCACTGCCAGAGCCATCTGCACCGCGTCACCTGCTTCTTCGATGCGGCTCTGCCGCAGAAGAATCCGCGCACGCGTAAACCAGGCAAGACAGCGAATTTGCGTTGCTACGTGATCTCGGTGTGGAACTTCCTCTGCACTGCCAATGTCGCAAGCGAGAGCCATTCTCAATACATCGGCGTAATCTGTTATGAACTGACTTGCGTTAGTTACCGCATTTAATGACCGCACTGCATGTGTATAGGAGCCGCAAAGACGAGAAATTTCAGCCATAACCGTATGAACAATTGATTGCCGTTGCGTGTTTCCTTTAGTCAAGCGCAGCAATATATTAGCAAAGCGCTTGGCCACTGTCATGTCACCAACTAACGGTGCATAGCTGAGCACATACTTGTGCGCATTATTAGATGTGTACGGTTCGGAATGGCGTTTAATGCACTTACATAGTCTTACTAATTCTCTGTGTGCACCATCGTAATTGCCATCCGCTGCTTCCACTTCAGCTTTGATCATTGCGAGCGCGTTTCGTATCCTGGTTGTATGGAGAGAGATCGCACCGTTAGCATGGAGGAAAAAAGGCCTCAGGCATTGGATTTGTTCGGTGGTTGTAGCAAATGCAGACAAATAGTTAAGCGCGCAGACGAAGAGCCGCGGCGGCACCCGCCCGAGATCGAAGGTCTCAACCGCGGCCATGAATCGGCGCCACGCCTCGGGCATGAGCGTGTGGTGCCACAGCGCGAAGACGCGGCCAAACTCGCCCTCGAAGCGCAGGTCTTCGGTCCCGGCCTGGATGAGCACGTCCACGATCGCGTCCACTTCCGCCACGTCTCGCGGATCCGGCACCGGGATCGCGGCCCAGCGCACGAGCTGGGCGCGTGCCGTCGCGAGGGGATCGTCCAGCTCGCGCGCGATGCTGTCGAGCTTGCCGAGCGCGTCGTGCAGCCCGGGCGCGCTCGCGTCCCGAAACTCGAAGTACGTCCAGGCACGGGCGTGCTGGCCGATGAACCGATCCGCGGCATTGAGCCACAGGCCGTCCTGCTCACAGCGATCGGCGATCTCGATGACGCGATACGCGGGCAGCTCGCGCTCGCGGCTGTCCGTGAGGAGGCAGACGGCGAGGCGGCCGGCCTCGCGCCGCGCGGGGGCGGAGCCACCGGCGGCATACAGCTCGAAGGCGCGCTCGGGGTCGCGCGCCTCGACGATGGCGGCGATGGCCGACCGGTCGAGTCCGTCTGGCGGCCACGCGCGCAGCGATGCGCCCAGGAACGCTTCGCCCAGTTGTGCTGTAGCGTCCTCGAGCACGACGCCCGGCACGTCCCAATTGGGCGCCGTGAATCCGAGCACCCGCGCTAAACCATCGCGTTCTACCGGCCCCGCGGCCAGGGCCAGCGCCCCGAGCAACCGCCGCGCGTCCGCGCCGAGCCCCGCCACGAGCAACGCGCGCCGCCAGCGGCGATGATCGCGCCTGAGGGACCGTCCCCGTCCGGCGCGGCGCCGTCCACTACCCGCAGTCCCTCGCCAACGCCCTCGATCGCCGCAAGACTCGCGATCGCGCCGAGCAACCGTGACCGTCCGCCCTCCGCCAGCCCGCGCACCCAGATTCGCGCATCCGGGTCCACCCGCAGGACCTCGACCGCTGCGTTCGCTACGGCCCGCGCCGCCGTCGTCAACGCCGGCGCCCGCAGGTGACTCGCGACGATCGCCGGCCAGTCCGTCGCGTCATCCCCAAGGGCCTCATCCCACGTCGCCAAGATCTCCATCGCCGATCGCGGGCGCTTCTCCGGATTCGGATTGAGGCACCGAAACAACACCGACTGCACGTCCCGCGGTGCTCCGATCGCGTCCTCGATGTCCGGCATCCAACTGAACCGCGCCTCGAGGTCGCCCTCCGCGAACGGTACCCGGCCCGCATAGATGCGCAGGGCGATGAGCCCGAAGGCGTAGTAATCGCTGCGCGGCGACGGCATCATGGCGGCGAAGTCGGGATGATGGTCGCGACAGGCAGGCACCAGGCGAGCAAGCATCTCGGGCGCGGCCCAGGCGCGCGTACCGCCAGTGCCACCGCCAGCCGCCGCGGCCTGCCGCGCCAGACCGAAGTCCGCGAGCTTCGGGCACGGCACGCCGTCGCTGCCTTGCTCGATGAGGATGTTCGCCGGCTTGAGGTCCAGGTGCAGCACGCCGCTGGTTTCGAGATAGACCAGCGCCGCCAGCGTGTCGCGCAAGAACCGCGTGGCAGCCTGGCCGCGCAAGGTGGCGCTTCGCTCCGGATCGTCGAGCCACGCTTCGAGACTATCCGGCACGTACTCCATCACCAGCCCGACGGCGCCGAGCACCTGGTCGTGGGCGACGTCGAGCATGCGGACGATGTGCGGATGCTCCAGCGCCGCCAGCGTCCGCATCTCGTCGCGGAACCGACCCGCCGCCCGCGCGTCCGCCATCCGCGTCACCTTCACCGCGACCTGCCGGCCGTCCAACTCTCCGCGGAACACCATCCCCATGCCGCCCTGGCCGATGAAGGACAGCAGTCGACAGGAACCGATGTGGCCGCGGGCGAGCAGCTCGTCGGGGGAGAGGGGATTTCGCGTTGAGCGTTGCGCGTTTCGAGCTCCGAGTTGCAAATCTGGAGTTTCGGGTCGCGCGTTCAGCTCCGAGCCTTCCCGTGCTCGCTGGGGGAGGTGAAAAGGAGGGCCACCAGGCGGCGGTGGGCTCAGGGTCTCCTGGGTCACCTCGGAACCGGAAGCCGGGAGATCGGCGCCCGGGGTCGACGACCGGCCGCCCGAGTCTTCGCGCTCGAAACGCGAAACCCCAAGCGCGGAACCGACCTCCCACGTCCCGTCGTACCCGCGCCGCAGCCGGCCCGCCGCGACCTGCTCCCCGAGCCAGTCGATCAGCGTCCCCGGCAGGCGCGGTGCCGCCGACAGGAGCTCCTCCGCGCCCGCCGCGAGCGGCCCGCCGAGCACGGCGCGGCTCAGCTCCGCCGCCGGCCCCGCGGCCAGCGCTTCGAGCCGTCGCACGCGCGCGCCCAGGCCCACCAGCGCGTCTTCCGTGTCCGCGGTCACCAGGGCCACGCCCGCGAAGCTCGCCAACAGCGCCGCGGCGAACGCACGAGTGGCCTCGGACGCCGCGTCGAGCCGCTCCAGGATCAGTGCCGACGCGCTCTCCCACGTCGGCGCCAACGCCCGCGCCGGCGTCGAGCGCCGCGAT
>JACPHN010000134.1 GCA_016188575.1 Candidatus Schekmanbacteria bacterium | reverse complement strand
AGCCCGCCCGCGACCGGCCGCCACGTCAACGCGCCGCGCCGGGCTCCCAGCATCACCTCGCCGCCAATCGACAGCCGCGTCACCCGACTGGAAAACCGCACCGGCGCCATCTCCGCCTCTCCTGCGTCCGCTCCCGCCAGCGCGATCGCCATGCCGGATGCTTCGGGTAGCAGTGCCACGCGCGGCGCTTCGTCACCACGCGGTGCGGCTGCCGGCGCCACCGCCGCCCGGAGCTCGTCCGCCGGCTCGCCCTCCGGCGCGCGGGCTGCGACCGCGCCCGGGTTCACCGCCCGCCGAGCGGACTCCGGTGCTCGCGCCTGCGTCCAATTCGGGGGGGGGGGGGCGTCTGCCAGAGGAATAGACCCGCGGCCACCATCGCTCCCACGGCCATCGGAATAGACCCGCGGCCACCATCGCTCCCACGGCCATCGCCGTGCCGGTCATTCGCCTTGCCATGTCTCGGACCTCCCGCGCGTCAGGGTCAGTCGCCTGTCGCTCGCCCCGTATAGCCATACAAGTCGCGCCTGTCAAGCCGGCTCCGCCACCGTGGCGCCCCGGGCACGCCAGCCGCCTCAGTCCTTCGCAACGATGCGCATGGGCTCGGTTCGATCGACGATTGCGCCGGAGGGATTGTCGCGAAGAATGAGCCGAAGCCCATAGTCGCCTGCCGGCAAACCAAGCTGAGCAATTGGCAGCGGCTGTCCAATCGTCGTCGACTTCAGGTTCTGCGGCGGAATCTGGGCGACCGGGTCGGTCCCCTTGTAGAAAAGGTAGGTGACCGTCAGGTCCGCCTCACCCGGGACGCCTTTCAGTGTCGCACCCGAAACCAGGTAAAATAGCTCCGGTGCGTCCTCCTCGGTGAAGACGGGAGACGGGAACGGGGCGAGCCGCGCAAACCCCAGGTCCAGCAGCTCCGTCGTGCGCTCGGACCGCCCCTGTCCACGCGCTTCGTTGGCGTCCACAAGCTCCACACTTCTCGCAAACACGGGTGTCGAGATAGCCAGGCCTCCGGCACCAAACGTGGGAACCGAAAAGGACACCTCGTGCAGTCGCGTCGCCGCGTTCGCGCCGAGAAGCAGCCCCGCCTCGAGCCGCCACTCCCCAGGAGGAAGCAACAGCCCCGTATGCCGCTGCACGATACCAGGGCGTAGCAGATTTCCGAGCTCCAGAGGGACCCGAAACCGCCGCTCGGCGACGTCCTTGCCCATCGCCGCGCGCGCCGCCTCGTCGCGAATCTCCGCCCTGCCGAAGAGCGTGCACGCCTCGTCTCCCGCGCCGACGTCCTGCAGGCGACGCCGCAAGTCGCGGGCGGGGACTGCAATCCCGATGGCGACATAGCCCAGCGTGCCTTCGGCGGGAAACGTGTGAACCTGGACGAGCAGCGGCAAGTCCTTCACTTCTGTGGTCGCCTCGGGGGCGGCGGCCTCCTCCGCTGCTGGCACCGGTGGCGGTGTCGCCCATATCAGCACCGTCGCGCAGAACGCGACGAGCACGCGGACCAGGATTTGGGATCGGAAGCCGCGCTTCGCTACGACGTCGGGCGTCATGGTGCTTTCCCCTGCCGGTCGGCCGGCCATTGGTAACGCGGGCCACAACCCGCGTGCTCGCCCACGGCGACGCCGGCAACCGACCACCTCCGCTCGCGCGCTACCCCTCGCTCCCGCAGGTCCGAAGTGCAGCGCGCTCGGCGTCTGCCGTAGCCTTTGCCGTCATCGCCAACTAGTATCGAGGACGATCCGCAGCATCCGGCGCAGCGGCTCAGCCGCTCCCCACAGCAGTTGGTCGCCCACAGTAAACGCTCCCAAAAACTCTTGCCCCATCCGCATCGCGTGCAGCCGCCCCACCGCGACGTCCAGACTCCCGGAAATCGCCGCGGGCGTCAGCAAGCGCAGCGTTTGTTCCTGGTCGTTGGCGACCACGCGCACCCACGGATGCGCGCTGCCCAACAACTGTTCGACCTCAGGGATCGGGACCGGACGCTTCATCTTCACGAGCACCGACTGGCTGTGGCAGCGCAGCGCGCCGACGCGCACGCAAATGCCGTCCACGCCAATCGTGGACGGCGTGCCCAAGATCTTGTTGAGCTCGACCTCGCCCTTCCATTCTTCCCGCGTCTGGCCACCTGGCATCGCACTATCGATCCAGGGCAGCAGACTGCCGGCCAGAGGTGCCCCAAACTCGGCCGTGGGGAGCTCCGTCCCGGCTTGTGCTGCCGTGATCCGGCGCTCCAAGTCGAGTGCCCCGCGGCCCGGCGACTGCGTCCAGGCTGCCGTCTCCCGGCCTAACGCCTCCATCTGCTGCATGAGCTCGATCATCTTGGCGGCGCCGGCACCCGATGCGGCCTGGTAGGTACTCGTGTGGATCCACTCCACCAGTCCCGCCCTCAGCAGGCCAGCGAAGGCCATTATCAACAGGCTCACCGTGCAGTTTCCGCCGACAAACGTCCGTTTTCCCTGCGCCAGCGCCGCGTCGATCACGTCCCGGTTTACCGGGTCCAGCACGATTACGGCCTCATCGTCCAGACGCAAGGCCGACGAAGCGTCGATCCAGTATCCACGCCACCCGAGAGACCGCAGACGACCATAGAGCTCGCGCGTGTGCCCGCTCCCCTGGCAGGTGAGAATGACGTCACACCGCGCCAATGCCCGCGGATCATTCGCGTCCAGCAGGTATCGCTCCGCAGACTCCTGCGGCGCCTCGGCTCCGGGTGACGATGCCGAGTAATAGAGCACTCTCGCCTCGGCAAGGTCCCGCTCGGCTCGCATGCGATCGAGAAGCACCGAGCCGACCATTCCGCGCCAGCCGACCAGTCCGACCGTCGTCATCTCAGCTCATTCCTCGTGTTAGCATCAGCGCACCGCCCGCGCCGATGCCGGCAACAGGCTCCGCCAAGAGAGTATCAACTCCGGCTACGGGCGGCAATAGCCGAGAAGACGACCGTTCGCTGCCGGGGCGTCAATGCGCTGCGCACAATTGTTTGGGCTCCGAGCCGCGCTTGAACGCTTCCGTGAATACCTGCGGGCATCGCGGCCCTGCCTTCTTTCCGGTGCGGGGATCGATGCCCACGAAAACGATGCCAGGTGGCACCGCAAACGGCGTCGGCGGTCGCGCGTCCTGCGCCGCCTCCATGAAGCGCACCCAAATCGGCCCGGCGGCGCGCGCCCCCGTTTGCCCGTGGCCCAGGGACTCCTTTTGATCGCGTCCGACCCACACTCCCGTCACCAACGAAGCCGAGTAGCCGACGAACCACGCATCCGTGTAGTCGTTGGTGGTCCCTGTCTTCGCGGCAAGCGGCCCCCGAAGCTTCTTGGCAACCTGTCCGGTTCCGCGTTCGACGACACCGGTCAGCATCTGCGTAACCACGTACGCCGTCTCGGCGCTCAGCACTTCCTCGCGCTCCGGCGTGCTTTCAGTAATCATGCGGCCGCGCTGGTCGGTAATGTACCGAAGCAGGCGCAGCCGGGAGCGGATTCCGCCGGACGCCAGCACACTGTAGGCCGTGACGAGGTCTCCGAGCGACACCTCCCCGGATCCGAGCGCCAGCGACAGGAAGGGCTGAAACTCGCCGGCAATGCCCATGCGGTGGGCGTATTCGATGACCAGTGCCGGCCCGAGAGCCGACATCAGCTTGATGGCGACAATATTCCGGGAATGCTCGAGCGCTTCCCTGAGCGTTGTGGCTCCATAGAAGCGATTCTCGTAGTTCTCGGGACGCCAGACCTTCCCTGTAGCGTCGCGAAACTCGATAGGAGCATCGACGATAACGTCGCCGGCAGTGTAACCGTTGTCGATGGCGGCCGTATACACGAGCGGCTTGAACGCCGACCCCGCCTGGCGCCGGGCTTGCAAGGCGCGATTGAACTGACTCTCTTGGTAGTCGTACCCGCCCACCATCGCGAGAATCGAACCGTCCGCCGGGTCGGCCGCCAACAGCGCGGCTTCAAGCGCCGCCGGCGCCGTCCTTCCACCGCTCACCGTCCCGCTCGCGACCGCTTGTTCCCGGCGCGACGCCAGCTCCGCGTGGACCGCGGCATTCGCCGCCCGCTGGAGCTCGGGATCAAGCGTCGTGTACACGCGCATGCCCGCGGAGTACAGCCGCCTGGTCCCAAACATGTCCGCAAGCGTCCTCCGCACCTCCTCGACGAAATAAGGCGCAAGCTCTTCCTCCTCGCTCAACCGCTGCGCTTCCACGGGCAGGCTGAGCGCGTCCTCGAGCTCCTTCCGGCTGACGAAATCCATTTCGAACATGCGCCGAAGCACGTGGTCGCGCCTTCTTCTCGCCTTGTCGGCGCTGTGAAACGGGCTGAACTTGCTCGGCGCCTTGGGCAATCCGGCAATGAGCGCCACCTCGGCCAACCCAAGCTCGCCGGCCGAGCGCTGGAAGTAGGTCTTCGCCGCTGCTTCTATGCCGTACGCTCCTTCACCAAAATAGATCTGATTGCAGTACAGGGTGAGGATTTGATCTTTGCTGTAGCGGCGCTCGATGGCCAGAGCCAGTCCCGCTTCTTTGATCTTGCGGCGCATGCTCTGCTCTGGCGTCAGAAACAGCACTTTCGCGAGCTGCTGCGTGATCGTGCTGCCGCCCTCGACGACGCGGCCAGACATGGCGTTCGCCACCACCGCTCGCAGAATGCCCACCGGATCGACGCCAATGTGCTGGTAGAAGCGGCCGTCCTCCACCGCGATCAGCGCCTGCTTGACGCGCTCCGGTATCGCCTCCTGCGGCAAGAGAATGCGCCGCTCGATAAAAAACTCGCCGATGAGCATGCCGTCCCGCGCAAAAATCGACGTCACCAGGCTCGGACGATGCTCTTCAAGGGCTTCGACTCGTGGCAAGTCGACGAGCTGTGCGCACACCCATCCCCCCGCGATGCCCACCGCGATCACAATGATTGCGATCAGCGACCACCACGTTCCGCCTCGCGGCAGCAGGCCGCGCCGGCGGCCGCCATCGCCGGGGGGGGCCTCTGGCGCGGGCCCGAGCTTGTACGCGATAGTCTCCATCGCCTCTCCGGATTGTTCACCAAACAGCTCGTATCGAGAGCGAGCGGCGCGTGCCTTGCACCGAGACAGCGCGCGCCTCTCTTTCGTGTTAACAACTATCGCAGCACGCCGATCCCCGTCAACGGGTCCTCCGAACGAGAGCGGAAAGCGCTGCCAAACTCTGCTATAATTTGCCAGTCCCGGCGGCTACGCCCAAACACACCCTTCGTTCGTGTCCTCGCCCTCGTCTCGATCATGCTCCTCAAACAATTGACACTGCACGGGTTCAAGTCTTTTCCCGAGCGCACTACCCTGGCGTTCGCAAAAGGGCTCACCGCTATCGTCGGCCCGAATGGCTGCGGCAAGTCCAATATTGCCGATGCCGTGCGCTGGGTCCTCGGCGAGCAGAGCGTCCGTTCCCTGCGCGCGACGCGCATGGAGGACGTGCTCTTCGCCGGAACCGACAAGCGACGGCAGCTCTCCATGGCCGAGGTTACGATGGTCCTGGACAACTCGCAAGGCACCGTTGAGTCGCCCTACGCCGAAATCGCCATCACGCGACGCCTGTACCGATCCGGGCAGTCCGAGTACTATCTCAACGGCGTCCGCAGCCGCCTACGCGACATCACGGTCCTGTTGCAAGATACCGGCCTGGGAATGCGAACCTATTCGCTCGTGGCGCAGGGTGAGGTTGACGCGATCCTGCAGGCGCGCTCGCCCGAGCGCCTTCGCCTCCTCGAAGAAGCGGCCGGTGTCGGCAAATACCGCCTGCAGGTTGCCGAAACCCGAAAGCGGCTCGAAGAAACGCAAGCCAACCTCGAGCGCCTCCAGGACATCATCTCAGAGGTCGAGGGCCGGCTCAAAGGACTTCAAGAACACGCCCGGAAGGCGCGCCGCCATCGCAAGCTCAGTGAGCGCGCGCGCGAGCTCAAGCTCGAGCTGATGCTGCGCAAGGCGGAACGGAACCGCGCCCACCTCGCCGACCTTCACCGCCAGCTTTCCGCGTGCCGCCAGGCCTGGGCGCGCACGACCGAGGAACATGACGCCGCCGCCGCAACCATGGAGCAGGCGTACCGCAGACGCGCAGTCACCCAGCGCGTCCGTGAGGAACGCGCCGCGGCGAGCGCTGGCCTCGAGGGCAAGGCGAATGGTCTTCAAGAGCGCATCATGGGCCTTCAAGCGCAGCGCGATCAGGCCGAATCCAGCGCTTTCGAAGCCGATGGCGAGCGCGAGCGGCTGCTCGCCACATTGTCCCAGATCGGCGATCAAGACCAGCGAGAGCGCGATGAGCTGGAGGCGCTGACAGACCGCCTCGCGATCGCGGAGGAGAAGGTCGACGAGCTTCAGCTCGCCATGGAGGATAGCCGGCGACGTGCGGAGGAGTGCGAGCGCGAGCTCGCCCAGCTCAGACGCGAGCTGCTCACTGCCCATGGCAACGCAGTTAATGAGCAAAACCACCTGAAGCGCCGGGAGACCGAATCCGCACAAGCCACGGCGGCGCTCGAACGCTTGCGGCACCGCGTCGAGGAATGCGCGCTTGCCCTGCAAGCGCTCGCCTCCGAAGTCGCCGCGGCGGCGGTGGCACTGGCCGACGCCCGGAGGGAGATTCGCGACGCCGAGGCCCGCCTCGAGGCGTCAAAGGCCGCAGAGAGGGCAGCGCGGGAGCGCCTTGCCTACGCCGTTGCCCGCGACGACGAGCGGCTTGGGGAAAAGCAACACCTGGAGATCCTCCTGCGCTCCCTCAAGGACCTCGACGCCCATGGCCGAGAGCTGCCGGAGCCACTCCGCAGACTCGTCGACTCCGCGCACGAGCAAGCTCGGTCTGCCGGCATTATCGGCCGCATCGGTGACATGATGGACGTCTCCGCCGGCTTTGAACGGGCCATCCAGGCCGCCCTCGGCGACGACCTCCGCGCGCTCGTCGTCGCGGACGTCGCTGCCGCCATTGACGTGCTCCGGTATCTCAAGCAACAGGGTGCCGGGCGCGCCTCGCTGCTCACGCTTGACCGACACCCCGTGCTGCACGCCTCCCCAGACGGCGCCCCACCGGAGATGGCGCCCGTCGACGGCGCCGTACCGGCAATGGCGGTGGTGCGTTGTGACCCCGCGATCCATGGCCTTGTTGATCGCCTCTTGGGTGGCGTCGCCGTCGTTGACAACATCGACGACTGGGGAAATGGCGGTGCACCGAAATCTCGGGGCGCCATACGTTGCTGGGTAACCCCAGACGGCGATGTCATGGACGCCACGGGCCGTATTGCCGGCGGTCTTCCCGGAAGCGGCGAGGGGCTGATCGAGCGCAGGGCGCGGATCCGGGAGCTCGCTGATCAGCTCACCGACGTGACCGCCAAGTCGGCGGCGGCCTCGGCGAGACGCGCCAGTGCGGCAGCCGAAGCCGCGGAGGCAGAAGATGAACGGCGAGATGCCGAGGCGTCGCTCGCCGCGGCGCTGCGCGGCGCTCTTGATGTGCAAGGGTGCCTGGAACGTGCGCAGTTTCGCCAGCGACACGAAGCAACTGCGAGCGCGGTCCTCGCCACCGAGGAATGCGAGCTGCGAGCGTCCCTCGACCGCTGTGCCACCGACATCGGGAGCGCTTCCGCGCAGCTTGCCGCCGCTCAGCTCGCCGTCGCCGCTCTGGAGAATAGCGAGCAAGAGCTGCTCGATCGCCGCGCCCGTGATGTTATTGGCCGCGAGGATACGAGCCAGCGATTCGCCGCCGCACAGGCAAACCACAGCCGCGTCAAGGAGGCCATCCGCAGCACCCGACGGCAGATAGAGAACCTCCGCGTCCAACGCGAAAGCACAGCTCAACAGCTCCAGCGACTCGAGCAGCGACACGCGTTGACCGCAGAGCAGCTCGAACGCATCGCACGCGCGACTGCCGCGGCCCAGGACGAGCTGCGCGAGCTCTCGGAGCAGGGCCTTCGCCTCACTGCGCTCCTCGCCGAGTCCGATCGCGTGCTACAGGAACAGACCGCAGAGCTGGCCGAAGTCCGCGCTCTGGAACAATCCTTGCTAGCGTCCGTCACCAACTGGCGCGACGAGGTCGTCGGACTCGAACGCGAGCTCGCCGTGGTCGAGTCCGAGCGCGCGCACCTCGATGAGCGCTCGCGCGAGCTGCTCGACTTGACCCTGGAGCACCTTCTGGGTGAGCGCGACCAGCAGGCCGCGGACGCCGCTCACTGGGGCGACCAGTCTGGGCGCCTGGCGGGCAACGACGAAGAGCTCGAGGCTCTACTGGCCGAGGCCGAAGAAAAACTCGCGAAGTTGGGCCCCGTCTCGGCCACAGCAGAGCAAGAGGCCGACGAGCTATCAGAACGCGCCGCGTTTCTCGACAGCCAACGACAGGATCTCCTGGCCAGCGTGGCGGCGATCGAGAGGGCGATCAGACGCCTCGAGCTTACCTCGGCCAAACGCTTCTCTCAGGCGTTCGCGGAGGTAGCGGCCCGGTTTGGCGAGGTCTTTCAGGAGCTCTACGGCGGGGGTACCGCGTACCTGGAACGCGTGGCCGGTGCCGACGGGCAGCCAGCGACCATCGAGATCCGCGCGCAACCGCCTGGCAAGGCGCTCCGCTCTCTCGAGCTGCTGTCGGGCGGTGAAAAGGCCCTCCTTGGCATCG
Source organism: Candidatus Schekmanbacteria bacterium (assembly GCA_016188575.1). Taxonomy (GTDB): domain Bacteria; phylum CSSED10-310; class JACPHN01; order JACPHN01; family JACPHN01; genus JACPHN01. The sequence goes on along the minus strand of JACPHN010000134.1, from coordinate 32,248 downwards.
CCTTGTTGGCCGCTCTGAACCTGCACAAGCCTACGCCATTCTGCTTGCTCGACGAAGTAGACGCCCCGCTCGATGAGAACAACACGCTCCGTTTTTCACGACTTCTGGCCCGACTTTCCGATCACTGCCAGGTGCTCATGATCACGCACGCGAAACGCAGCATGCAGGCCGCATCGGCGCTGTACGGAGTGACCATGGAAGAAGCCGGCGTCTCGAAAATCGTCTCTGCCAGGCTCAGCGCATGAAGACTCTTCGCGGCTTCCCGGGCCTGCTAACGGCCGTGATTGCCGCAGTGCTCGTCGTCGGCGCGGTGCCGCTCGTGTCCCACTGGTGGTCGCACCCCACCGGTCCGCGCCGCGTGCTGATCCGAGATCTGCTCGCTCAACCAGTGGACTACTGGGCCAGTATAGTCATCGTCGAAGGCAAGGTTGTCGACCCTCTCATGCTCCTCGGTGAACAGAACCGCGCCATTACAAGCATTTCCCGCGAAGACCTCGCCCCGCGTTCGGATGGAATCTCCCGCTATGTGATTACTGACGCCGGAGGCGGTCTTGTTTCCGTTCGCTCACCCCGACGCGCCGCGCTCGGCTCTCAGGTCACCGTCGAAGCTATTGTGGCGCAGAACAGCAGGAATGCCCTTGCCCCATCTCTATATGAAATCCGCCGCCTCACCGGCATTTCCATGATCACGGTCTATGGTGCCTCGACGGCCATCCTTTTGGCTACTGCCGTCGCCCTGCTCGCCATCCTGACGTACACCGGCTTTCGTCCGCCCGACGTCGAGATCCTCGTCCTCGAAGGTCCCCTCAAGGGCCACTTCTTTCGGTGCAAAGGTGTGGCGATTACCATCGGGCGCCCCGGCGCTCGGGAAAACACCGTTTCGCTCGATGAACCGACGGTGTCCCGGACACAAGCGACCATTCAGTACGATCCGCGGCGTCGTCTGTTCACATTGCGAAATGAGGCCAGCGTAAACCTCACGCAACTCAATGGCGCCGCTGTCCAGGAAGCGGAGATTTGCACCGGTGACCGAATCGTCGTTGGCACCAGCTTGCTTGAGTTTCGCACCCTGTCCCCGGGAGCTCCCGTGAGTGCCTATGACGCGGCAAGAGCGGCGCCAGCCGCGGTCGCTGCGCTCCTGGCATGTCTTTCCGGAATTGCCCCGAGCGCCGTTCAGGCCGCAAGTCCTGTCCGGCTCACCCTGCTTGGCGTCGACCTTGGCCGCCAGCCGGACGTGGAGGTTCGCTTTGCATTGTCCAGAGGCGAGCAGCCCTTGGTCGGCCTGGCGGCGGAGGACATCGCTTTCTACCTTGACGACGCGCCGCTGCTGCTGCGCTCCTTGGAGAGCTCGGTGATGGCCGTGCCGGCCGGGCCGCTGGCCGTCGTGGTGCTACTGGAGGCGCAGCTCGATACCCGCGGAAGATCCTTCTTTCGCGCTCGGGAGGCCGCCACGGCGTTGATGGGACGACTGGCCGATGCCGACCTCGCCGCACTGGTGGTCGCGGGCGCCGATGTGCAGATCGTTCGCGACCTCGGCAGCGACCGCGATGCCATGCTTCACGCCATCCGCCAGCTCAACCCGGAAGGCGATTCACCTAGCCTGGCGCAGGCGCTCGTCAAGTCCGTGAACCTCGCGCTGGCGGCCCCCGGAAAACGCCGGCACGTAATCCTGATCGGCGGCCGCAGCTCGCTTGGCGGGGTCGACGTCCGCGCCACGGCGAGTCGTCTTCAGCAGGTTAGCGTCGCGTTCAGCGCGGTGACGACCGACGGCGCTCCAAATGAACAGGTAGAGTCACTGGCTCGTCTTTCCGGCGGTCGACTGCTCAAATGGGATCGCGATACCGACATCCACGCGCTAATGGAGTGGCTACGCGGAGACCAGGTGGGAACCTACGCAGCAACTCTGCAAGTCGCTCACGGCGCCGATGAGGAACGGCACAGGCTGCGACTGGAGGTCTCGTGGGGCTCGGCCGTGGCGAGCGAAACCGCGTCCTATTGGGGCGCCCCGCCTTCAGGTCTCCCGGCCGGACGCCATCCGTCCAAGGCGAACGACCTGTCTTCCCAGACGGCCGAGTCGTTTGTTCACCGTGCGGTCCTCGCGGCCGTGGTCGCCGCTGCAATCCTCGCCGCTCTCGCGCTCCGCAGCACTCGGCTGGATCCGTTGCGCTTCGCCCTGGCAGGTGCCGTGTTGATGACCGCCAGTCTGCTGCTCAATTGGCTGGTGGCGTTGACAGGCAGGTAGATCGGCCTCGTGATTACCACGCTCCTCGACATGATAGGCGGCAGCTTGCATCGCCAGCGATCGACTGTCGCGAACGTAAAGCAACACGGGTGGCCGATCAGGGGCGGTCGCAGTGACGAGGAAGATGCACCACCGGTGATCGGAAAGAGGACAGAGCACAATGTCGCCCGGAAGACGCACGGACTGGCCCGTCAACGCGGACGCTCGGTAGCGGCTTTGCACTTGCCGTTCCATCTCCTCAAACCGGTGCATTTCGCACATCCGTCGGAAGCCCGAGTTGAAACCAGGTCATTGTGGCCGATGTCGTCACAGAGACCGCAACCTCCAACAGGCCATTCTCCGTGTTGCTCGTCGCTGTTGCAAACCGCAGGCCAAACTCTGATCTTCCCGGTGCAGGCGGCGCCGGATCCCAGCGCACCGCTCTCGCTCTGGCGCCGAGGAAACAGTCGGGCGAGGCAGACTCAGGGCTTTGGCGCGCCGACTTCACCATTCCCTGCTGCCGATTACCCCTACCCTTGACAGCGGGAGCAGCGCGCGCTTACCGTTTGACTTGCGGCGCGCGTCCACTGACGCCTCTCTTCCCAGGATTATCATCATGACCGCACCTACCCCGGCCACCGCCGCACCGGCGGCCCAGGCAGAAGTCATTGCCGTGCCCCTTCGCTTCATCACCGCGACCAGCCTCTTTGACGGGCATGACGCTTCAATCAACATTATCCGGCGACTGCTACAGGCGCGGGGCGTCGAGGTAGTTCACCTCGGGCACGACCGGTCCGTCGTCGACATCGTTACGGCGGCCATAGAAGAGGATGCGGACGCGATTGCCGTGTCCTCCTATCAAGGGGGGCACATGGAGTTCTTTGCCTTCATGCTCACTTTGCTCGCCGAGCGGGGGGCGAAGCACGTGCGCGTCTTTGCCGGCGGAGGCGGCACCATCACCGATAGCGAAAGCCGCGAGCTCGTCCGCCTCGGAATCGCCAGTATCTACTCTGCCGAAGACGGCCGCCGTCTCGGGCTCGACGGCATGATCCAGGACATGATCACCATTTGCGGTACGCATCGGCGCGCGCCGCATACCGTGATTCCGGCGGCGTTTTTTCGCCGCGAGCACGGCGTGGTGTCCAGGATCCTCACAGCGCTGGAGCATTTCCACGTCTCGGCCGCCACGGCCGCCGACGGCGACCGCGCCAGCGCCGCACGCGCTCATCGGGACACCATCCTGCACGAGCTTCGGAACGGTGCCCCGAAGTGCCTGGCCCCGGTTGTCGGCATTACGGGCGTCGGCGGTTCCGGCAAGTCATCGCTCGCTGACGAGCTGCTCAGGCGCGTGCTGCACTATCACCCCACCCGCACTGTCGCGGTGCTCTGCATCGACCCCACCAGGAGACGCAGTGGCGGCGCCCTGCTGGGCGATAGAATCCGGATGAATGCGATCGGAGGATCGCGAAGTTACTTACGCTCCATGGCCACCCGGCAAGCCAATTCAGTCATCTCGGAGACCGTCGCTGATGCTACTTTCGCACTCCAATGCGCCGGGTTCGACCTTGTTCTCATCGAGACCGCTGGCAGCGGGCAGAGCAGCTCTGAAATCGTCGACCTTAGCGATGTCTCGGTCTATGTCATGACGCCTGAGTTCGGCGCGCCATCTCAGCTCGAGAAAATCGACATGCTCGACTTTGCCGACCTCGTTGTAGTGAATAAGGCCGACAAACGCGGTGCCACGGACGCGCGCAACCACGTTGCGAAGCAGATGCGGCGCAATCGCGGGCGTGCAGACTTCGATCTCCAGGCAATGCCGGTCGTTTCGTGCATGGCGAGCCGCTACGGCGATCCTGGCGTCGATACGGTCTTTCGGCACCTCATGCAGCTTGTGGACCAGCGTCGAGCGAACGGCTGGTTGCCATCTGCTCAGCCTCCTCGAATCGCCGAAATTCCCGTTGTTGTCCCGGATCGCCGGTCTCGCTACCTCGCGGACGTTGCGGATGCGGTGCGAGCGTATCGCGCGACAACGCAGGCCGATGCCGACATCGCCGGTCGGGCGGATGGCCTGCGACGCACTATTGCTGAGCTGGGTGGCACGAGCGGGGCACCAGGCACATCGCTGCTAGGCGGTCCGCGGTTGGTGTCGCCAGGCGATGCGCTGGAGCCAATGATTACTGAGCTCGCGCGTCGCCATGACGAGCTGCTCGCGAAGCTCAGCCCGCCCTCGCGCAACTTCCTGCAGGCGCTCCCGGAGCTGCGTCGCGACTATTCGGCACCGCAAAACCGCTATCGGGTGCGCGAGCGCGAAATCAGTGTCGAGAACTACTCCGAATCACTCTCTGGCACCAGGATTCCCCGCGTTACTCTGCCCACCACTGACGACTGGAAGGAGCTGATCGCGTGGGCGCGGCTGGAGAATGCCCCGGGTCAGTTCCCATTCACGGCGGGAATCTTCCCGTACAAACGCTCCACCGAGGATCCTACCCGCATGTTCGCGGGAGAAGGCACCCCCGAGCGCACCAACAAGCGATTTCACTACCTTTCGGCCGGGCAGCCGGCCGCCCGGCTGTCCACCGCTTTCGACTCGGTAACGCTCTACGGCAGAGACCCGGAACGGCGTCCCGATATTTTTGGGAAAATCGGCAACTCCGGGGTCAGCATTGCAACGGTAGACGACGCCAAACGACTCTACTCCGGCTTCGATCTTTGCGCACCGAGCACCAGCGTCTCCATGACCATTAATGGTCCCGCTCCTGTCCTGCTCGCCATGTTCCTGAACACGGCGATCGACCAGGCGGTCGAGCGTCGGCTTCGCGCTTCGGACAGGTGGGAAAGAACACTTGAGCTCATCGCCGAACTGTGCCCCAAACAAACCGTCTATCGCGCCCCTGACTTGCCCGAAACGCACGACGGCAGCGGATTGGGTCTCCTCAGTCTGAGCGGTGATCGCGTGATCTCACCTGAAGAATACCGCGCCATCAAGGCAGATACGCTGGCGTGCGTTCGCGGCACAGTGCAGGCCGATATTCTCAAGGAAGACCAGGCCCAAAACACGTGCATATTCGCCACGGAATTTGCTCTGAAGATGATGGGCGACATCCAGGAATATTTTGTCGAAAACAATATTCGTAACTTCTATTCTGTATCCATATCGGGCTACCACATTGCGGAAGCGGGTGCAAACCCGATTACACAGCTCGCATTCACACTTTCGAATGCCTTCACTTACGTGGAATATTACCTGTCCCGCGGAATGCAAATAGACGACTTCGCGAGAAATCTCTCTTTCTTCTTCAGCAACGGAATTGATCCTGAGTATGCCGTCATTGGCCGCGTCGCACGGAGAATTTGGGCGATCGCCATGCGAGACGTGTACGGCGCAGCCGCAAGAAGCCAGCAGCTCAAGTACCACATCCAAACGTCTGGAAGATCGCTCCATGCTCAGGAAATCTCGTTCAACGATATCCGGACGACTCTGCAAGCTTTATACGCAATATGCGACAATTGTAACAGCCTGCACACAAATGCGTATGACGAGGCAATAACTACGCCAACGGAAGATTCTGTACGCCGTGCGCTTGCTATCCAGCTCATTATTAACCGAGAATATGGACTTACGCGATCTGAGAACCCTATGCAAGGATCCTATTTTCTGCAGGCGCTGACCGATGCCGTTGAGCACGCGGTGCTACAAGAGTTTGATAGAATCGCGGAGCGCGGCGGCGTGCTCGGAGCGATGGAAGTGATGTACCAGCGGTCGAAAATCCAGGAAGAGTCCTTGCTGTATGAACGAAGAAAACACAGCGGTGAGTTGCCAATAGTCGGCGTCAACACTTTTCTGACCCGCACGCAACCGGAAGGGGTGGTCGAGGTCGCGCTTAGCCGATCGACCGATGACGAGAAGATGCAGCAAGTGACCGGTGTCGAAACATTCAAGGCGCAGCACGCGGAGTTCGCTCCCGCAGCCCTTGCAGCGCTCAAGACCGTGGCACTTGCCGGCGGGAATATCTTTGCCGAGCTCATGGAGACGGTCAAAGTCTGCAGCCTTGAACAGATCACCCAAGCGTTGTTCGAGGTGGGCGGCCAATACCGCCGCAACATGTAGCGATGGCCCGGCCGCTACTTGACGTAGCGCGTCAAAAGGTGGTACGGTGCGGGACGAGGGAGCATGCTGTGCCGCATCGCATCTGGTGCGGCGCGCCGGCTTCCCACCTTCTTCGAGCAAGCCTACGCGCCACGAGCCCTTCTTGGAAGGTCGTCGCGGGCGCTATCTATACAGTGACGTTCGCGGCGACCGGCGCTGCCGGCAAGAACAGGCGTCGCCGATCCGCGACGGAGGTCTTCATGAGCGTCCTAACTTGGAGCGAGCGCCTCGGAAGCCAGATGCCGGCCGATTGGGCACGGCAAATCGACGTCTTCGAAACGCAAATGCAGCTCCGCCGCCAAAGCAAGATGGAAGAGAGAGTTTTCTCCGAGACTCGCCTGCGCCGCGGCGTATACGGCCAGCGATACGACAACGGTCAACGCCATGACGGCCAGACTACGCAGCATGTCCAGTATCCGTGCGGTAGTTTGACGAAAGGACCCGATACCATCTGGGACGCTCCCGGCATGCAGCGCGTCAAACTCCCCATGGGGCGGCTCACGGTGGCGCAGATGGAGGTTCTCGCGGAGCTGGCAGAAGAATATTCTGACGGAATTCTTCACGTCACGACCCGCCAAGACGTACAACTCCATTTCGTTCATATCGATGATACTCCCGATCTCATGCGCCGCCTCGCCGCGGTCGGAATCACGACTTTGGAGGCCTGTGGCAACAGCGTTCGCAACGTCACCGCCTGCCCCTGTGCGGGCGTCTGCGCCACAGAGGCCTTTGACGTCACACCATACGCCCATGCCCTGGCCTTTTTCCTTCTCGGGCACCGCGACGTTCAAGATTTCGGACGGAAATTCAAGATTGCCTTCTCTGGCTGTGCCGACGAAGCCTGTGGGCTGACCAACTTTCACTGCCTGGGTGCACAGGCCGTCAGCCGAGCAGTCGAGGGAACTACACAGCATGGATTTCGCATCGTCGTCGGCGGTGGTTTGGGCGCCGTTCCGAGAGCTGCGCGCGTGCTCACGGACTTCGCGCCGGAGGCGGAGCTATTGCCCATTGCGCAGGCCGTTTGCCGCGTATACGCGCGACTTGGCGAAAAGGAAAACCGCTCGCGCGCACGAATCAAGTTTCTCGTCGACAAGCTAGGGATCGAGGAGTTTCGCAAACTGGTTTTTGCGGAGCGCGAGAAGATCCCAGACGATGAACGTTGGACAACTTTTCTGTCTGACCTCGACGCGCAGAGTGACAGGCCAAAGCGACCAGGCGCGCGACTTGCGGTGGAATGCTCTGCCGCAGACTTCACCGCTTGGCGCACTTCCAATGTCAAGCCACAACGCCAGGAGGGCTACGCTGTCGCCACCGTGCGCCTGCCCCTCGGCGATGCGACTGCGCACCAATTTCGCCGGCTCGCCGACCTGGCCCGGACTATTACTGGCGACACCGTCCGCACAACGGCCGAGCAGAACATCGTCTTTCGCTGGGTGCCCGAGGCTGCATTGCCGGAGTTTTATCAGGAACTGCGAGAGATTGGCCTTGACCAGCCCGGAGCCGGCACAATTGCTGACATTACCGCATGCCCCGGCACCGACACTTGTAAGCTAGGAATCTCCTCCTCACGCGGTCTCGCGCGCGTCCTCGAAAGTCGTCTTGCGCATCAAGCCGCGACGATTCACCCTGAAGTCGCCAAACTGCGAATCAAGACAAGCGGCTGCTTCAACTCTTGCGGCCAGCACCATGTAGCTGACATCGGCTTCCTCGGCGTGAGCCGAAATGTCGGCGGCAGGCGCGTCGCTCACTTCCAACTCGTGGTCGGGGGCCAGTGGGCCCACAACGGTGGTTCCTTTGGTCTGGCAATCGGTGCCTTTCCGTCGCGGCGAGTACCGGAGGTCCTCCATACCCTTACCGCGCGAGTACACGATTGGCGACATGGGCGTTGGGGAATGTGCCGGCGAAGTTGTGTCCTCCGCGGTCTTCGGCCTCGCGGCCGCTGAGCGTGAGGTGTTCGAGGCTCAGCTCCTGCTCGACCAGCAGGACGCCCGGGGCGCCGAGTCAATGGCCAAGAGGGCCATGCTGAGTGCGGCACAAGCGCTCATTCGGGCAGACGCTTACGATTCGCCGGACGCGCCGGAGCGAATCATCATTGAATTCAGAACCAGGTTCTGCGAGACCGGGTTGTTTCTCGATCGGTTCGTAGGCGCCAAGTTCGCGAACTATCTATTCAAGGCATTCGACGGGAGTGTGACTGAGACTTCTCTGGTACAATCCCACCAACGCATAGAAGAGGCTCAGGTTTTCATTGAAGGAGCGCATGCTTGCTATGAGCGAATGCAACAGCGCTCCCGCGCCTGACTCTGGTCTACCCTTCTCACCCATGAGGCAGATACGTGAACCTGCATCGTGTAGAGACCAAGATCTTCGCCGCGGACGACACAAATTTCACGCAGGAAGAGCTCATACCCATTTTCCATCGCTGGATTCGGGAGAAACGGCTTCCGGAAACGCTACTCATTGATGTCGCCGACTACCGACACGTTCATGGTGGTCCTGGAGTCGTGCTCATTGCTCACGAGCTAGATATCGCCATGGATGCAGCGGATGAACAGCTCGGGATGCGCCTTGCGACCAAGCGAGATTCGCTGGCTGACGCTCACACCAAGGTCCTCGCGAATCTCCGCTTGGCCCTCGACGTCTGTTGCAAGCTCGAAGAAGACACGAAGAATCGCCTACATTTCCGCGGCGACCGCTTCCAAGTACGCGTCCTTGACCGTCTCGTTGCACCCAACACTAACGAAACCTTCGCGGCAGCGCGGCCAGCGCTCATGGAAGTTTTTTCGCGGGTCCTCGCGACGTCATCGGTAGTCGTCGAGCACGCGGCAGAATCGCGATCGCCATTCACGGTGCTGGTCTCAGCCGCGACAAGCCCGCCGATGAGGGAGCTACTGGGGCGCTGCTCAGCCTGACTGTCGCCGAGCAAGCTCGTTGTCGCGCGCTACACAGGTCGGGTGGTGTCAACGATGTGGATCGCTGGCGACCAGCCCGTCGGAACGCGCAGGTCGATGCTCACTCCATACTCGTGCGTAATGCCGTTCCGCGCCAGATGCTCGCGAAACATCTGGTGGAATTCGGCGGAGAAGTAACCCAGATCTCTGCCGCCATCAGCGCCCACTCCCTTTGCAACGCGCTGCGCATACTCTCTCGAGTAATTGGGTTCAAATGCGCGGCGCCCGGAAATCTTTACTGTCCCCGACAGCTCTGGCCGAAGAGCCGCAAGCTCATGCACGGCCTCAAGCAGGTAGGGACCGCTTGCATCTCCCGGCGAACAGGCCACTAGCACCACCCGCGAGACAGTAGCAGGCAGCTCGCGAAGTGCACGCACCGCCAGCTCTATCCCCAGCGGTCCACCTGCAATGGCCTCGTGCACATCCAGCCCATCCGGAACGATCACAAACGGCGGGTTGAAAACTACGGTGTCAAACCTCCGCGTGGCGAACTCCCCATACAGGTCCACACAGTCCACGCAGTGCGGCGTCGATATGCCATTGAGCGCGGCGTTCGTTGCCGCGGCCCAGCACGCGCGCAGGCTGACATCAGTCGCCCACACCTCACGACATAAGCTCTGCCGAGCGGCAAGTATGCCGACGAGCCCAGTCCCGCAGCCAAGGTCGAGAACGCCTCCCCGCACAGCGCCCATTTGGCGTACCAGATAGTACGTCTCTGTCCCCACGTAGACCAAGTCATCGCCAGCAGCCGCGTGCGGCGAGGTCGCAAAGAACTTCGCGCCGTCATAGGTCCCCAGATACCACGGGGACAGGCGGGCTCGTCCATGGGCCAGTGCGCACAGGCGCAAGCCTGCCAATGTCCCTACGACATCGTCTCCTAGCGCCGCCACCAGATCAGCAACCGAAACGGACCGGCCCAGATAGAAGAATTGCTGGAAGATGCGCTGCAATGACGGAAGGCGATCGACACGCCTCGCGTACTCAGGCTGCTCGGCCGGGAAGAGATACGGGCGCAAGTAGTATGCGGCTCCGCGCAGGTCAAGCTGAATGGCCTCGTACGCGCAGTCATCAAGCCTGCACGCGAGGCGCCCCAATGCCGCGGCCTGCTCGGCCAGCAACGGGGATGCGCCCGGAGCATAGGGGACGTGCTTGACCAATCCTTCACTCTCGCCAGGCGACATGGCGCGGCCGGCCCCCTATTGGGGCCGGCCCGTTCAGCGGTACCTCCGGATCAGATCACCCTAGAGGGAGCGATAAAATCGCGACCAGCTCGTATATCCCGAAGTGGCCGTACCATTGGTCGTCTTGAACCGCCACCAGTACGAAGTGAGCCACTGGGTCGCCGGCACGGACGCTTCCTGATAGGGAACTGGCCAGGTGAACGTCGGCAAGAACGCATCGCTCATCTCATCAACGGTGAGCTGGCAAAGGTTGAAGGTGCCCCCACCCGTGCTCACTTCCTCCACCCCGAGGAAGCACAGAACATCCTGCACGGTGCCCGCAAGGCCGTAGAGGCTGCTGGTCTTGAGGTCGAGCGTCCGTTTCTGCGGGTACACGGTCTTTTGGACCGTCGTCCATACATCATCATAGCACGGGTACGGGATCACATCCCATTGCCAACACGTCTTCCATTGCCGGTCATACCAACCTACTTGAACAACATATGAAAGCGTCGGATGAAAATGGTGATTCTTGTCCGCGTCAAACATCATGACTCGCGTCGAGCTGCCGAACTCGCCCCACCAGTCGCTTACTGGCCCGGCATTTCGCAGCCGGTCATTCGGCCTTCCCGCCTGCCAGGGGTGCTCGAAAACCTGCACCACTACCTGATCCTGCGAGCTCGAATGATCGTAAGCGAAGCCATCGTCCGCAGCGCGCTTTACGCGATTCGAGTTCATAATGTTGTTTCCGCGATCGTGCCATGTCCCGCGGCCGAAGAACATCCCGCCTTCGTATTCATAAGGGTTAGCCGAATAGCCGCTTGTTGATACGGTGCTCGGGTAGCGAGAAGTCGCCATGTTGTCGTTGCCATTATGCGCGAGAATTTCGCTTACATTGATATCATAGACACCAAAAATGTCAGCAATGGCATCAACCCAGCCTCCCCAACTTCCATCTAGCACAGCGAGCGGGGTGAGATAGTCAAGTGTGCTAATGCTCATTTCATCAAAACCGGCTTCTACATACTCATCAAGGAAGTTTAGCGACGCGTGGGCGAGCTCGTGAGCGGCTACGTACGTGCCGTTCAGATCGTCGCGGTTGCACTTGGCGATGCCATAGCTCTTCCCAAGAAAGCTTGGAGGAGCCGCATTGGCAGTAACACCATCAGCCAGGCTGTCGAATAACACGATCACGCCGAACGGGTTGCTCGTACTGAGAACATTTGCCCTGAAGTTGCTCACGGCTGTGATTACATCGTCCTGTCGCAAAGTCAGTGCCTGTCCCCGGATAGGGTGGGAAAAGACCTTTCCCCCAAAGGCAGCGTCGGCAGCGCCCAGATCGCCACCAGCAACCCAATGGCCGACATACAGGATCTTGTCCTTGTAGTGGGCACTGTAGAGCTCGCTACTCACACCGCTCATCCCCTCAACCATACGGGTGAACTCGCTGCGAAAGGTCCAGTATTCAGCCGTCGTGAATCCAGTTGGGAGTACGAGCAGTTGCCGGTAGGTCTGTGCGTCAGCAAGCTCGGCGCTCGTGCAGGCGGCTCCCGATCCTTTGACGCACCACCACGCGGGCTGATAAAGTTGCCACCAGTTGCCGATCAAACTCGGGTTGATTACGCCAGCCAGGGTCAGCTCCGTGCTCGCAGGCGACGGTGACACAGCAGCAGCGCTGCCGGCATTCAGGATTGCGCCGATCGCCAACAGAAACGTGCCAACAGAAACCCGAACACGGCGACCGTTGCTAAGTGATTTTCTTGAGCTCACGTTGTCCCTCCTGTTACCGACTTCTGCCATAGGCGCAAGGATTATCGCGCCCCTGCCAGGATTGTTGCTACTCGTCTCGGTGCCCCTGGCCCCCGCTAACAAGTAGCGAATGGATTTTCCTGAACTCGCCGCGCCAGGTTGCTGGAACTCGCGCCATCAGCTCTGTCGGCGGCTCCTCGCGCTCTCCACCTGGCCCAACGATCGCCATCACCGCAAGCGGAAAGGTCGCCTGTCGCTTCGTCTGCTCAGAGCTCCCCGGATCTGCCAACTGCTCGAAGAGGAGCGTCGCCACCGCGTCGTCAACGTCGCGAGGCTTGAAATATTGTAAGATCTGCTCTCTGCTCTCGCCGCTTGGAAGCTCCCTGTACAACTCCACGAGAAGTTCCTGTGCCCGAAAATCACGGCTTCTGCCCAGGTTTTCAAGAGCCACATAGCGGGTCTTCTGCGACGGCGCGCGCCTGACGATCTCGCTTACACGGTCCAGCGTGGCCCCAGAAAACGTATTGGTTTGCAACTGGAGCTGGACCTCTTCTTCATGTTCGGCTAGCGCCCCGGGCTCGAGAGCGCCAACCTGAGGATTCGGCTCTTCGGCCGTAACGACATCCCACCCTTCCTCCCGGAATTTCCTCAACTGCGCAGCCGAAGCGGCGTTTCTTTCCGCAACCACTCGCTGCACACCGGCAGCTTCCGCTTCCTTTTCGGCGCTGCTCGCGCTTGATTTTGCGCCATCCGCTTGCCCTGTGGGCTCTCCTCGATCCCCCGGATCCACAGTGAAGATAGGGGAGGCCGGTGTTGCGCCGAGTGGCTGCTCCTCGGACACAATGGCCTGCTGGGGGCGCAGCGAGAAAAGAACGAACACCACCGCGATTGCGAAAAGAGCGGCCAACAGAAATACGAGAAAGAAACCCTTCCGTTCAGTCCCTGGTTGCGGCACGCTTCTTTCCTCCTCCTCGTTGGCTAACGGCTAGCTAGCCGGAGTTTCACCCGCAAGAAGCGGGCCATGTTTGCCGACTGGCGCAATCGTAGTCAGGTGCCTGAGCCATGCGCCTTTCCGGCATCAGAACCGCAGGCGCCCACAGGCTATCCTACAAGTCTTCGGGACATAAATGACACGCATGACCGTGAATGTGCACGCTCACGCGTTCATGGCCGAAGAACAATTAGTCACAACTCTGCACGCGAATGCATAGGGCCGCGAAGGGGAGCTCGCGTCAGCCAATTCTGCGCAAAGACGCCCCGCCTCAGCCACAATGCGTTCGCGGTCCTGAGGTGCGGCTACCAACCCGGCTCGAAACGCAGGATGCGGTTATGCCTGGAGTCAGCAACAACCAACCCACCACCATTGTCGACAGCTACTCCTGTGGGATTCAACAAGCTCCCCCCCTCGAACTTCGAGATGTCTCGCAGGTACCTTCCCGCCGAGGAATACACAACGAGCCTGTTGTTCTTGCTGTCAGACGCCACAAGAATTCCGCGCTCTTCATCCAACGCAAGGTATGGTTCTGTGTAGTACTCCTCCCATCCCCTGGCCGGAAACTCCCTGAGGAACGTTCCCTTCGGATCAAGCACTTGGATACGCTGGTTGCCAGTATCCGCGACGTAGATACTGCCATCGTCGTCACTAGCAAGCCCCACAGACTCGATCAGCCGCCCCGGAGATTTCCCTTCCCCCCCCATACTGCGAAGTAGGTCGCCATGCGGCGAGAGAACATGAATGCGCCGGTTGCCCGTATCGCTGACCAGGATCTCCCCGTTCGAAGCGACGAGCACATCGCGAGGACCGAAATAGTTTCCTTCGTCCCTCAGCTTCGGACCATGAATCCAGCTCGTGTCCCCGGAAGCACCGATTGCGTGCACCCGGTGATTCCAGGTGTCAGCCACGAAGATAGTTCCCCCCGAGTCCACGGCAACCCCCTGTGGGGCGCTGAACTGCAGAGGACCCGAGCCCTTCTCACCAATCGCGCGCCGCCACGTCCCATCTGCGCTGAGCACGATGACGCGATTCTTGCCGCTGTCGGCGACTACAATCGTGCCGTCAGGCCCTACGGCAATATCATGCGGCTCAGAAAATCCACCCCCAGGGAAACCGGAGCCATCGGCTGTCCAGCCGAGGCGGAGCATACCCACGGCCTTCACCGCCTCACCTGGACCATCCTGGTCCACGCCTGCCGCCTCCCCTGCCGAAGCGGCAGTCGCTCCCCGTTGGGCAGAGGTGACGGTGGCCACAGGAAAGAGATCCTTGCGAATCGCCAGGTAAATGTCGCTGCTACCCGTCGGGCTGAACGTCTCTCGGTACACTACGTACCGCCAGGCGCCGTGAAGTGTCAGCTTTGACCACTCCGGCGTCCACCAGGCGCGTAGCGGGTAGCGCCGTTTCACGTACTCATCGTTAAAAGCCGGATCAAGTTGAGAGCGTTTCTCATAGTCCAAGACAAGAATCGGAGCATCCGAATAGCCGACTGTTGCAGGATAGCTAACATTTGTATAGTGCCGCAAATGCCAACTGAGCGGCCAACTGGCAATACTTTGCACAACAATCTTGGTATCCAGTCCCGTACTTAGCTTGAAAGACCAATCCTCTATCTCGTTAATTATTCTGTTTACTTCGTCCGTAGTTTGCACGAATACCATCATTTCTTTAGGATCGGCGCCACTTCTAAAATTCACTGGAACGCCCGCGTGTGAGCAGAATATAACAGACGCCACAATACATACAATAGCAGCTCGTCTGGTGTGTCGTTTGCCGAACTCGTAGCAGTCGCCGATGAATATCCCCGCTACCAAAAGCATCGGTACAACTATGTGAACGCCGAGCCATGGAACCTTTTCATTAGCCCAACTGTACATAGCGAAACTCAGCACCGTCCAGTGAACCATAAGGAGTCGAAGTAAGTCAAATCTCCTCATTACGATGCTTCCGATAATCGTAAGGCATACAGCGGGCAGTTCATAGACTACGAGCAGAGGAACGTAGTACCACCATGGACCCGGAATGCGCGGTTGCTTTTGTTGTCCCAACCAGTATTTTAGGCCTGTCACGCCCTCCCATACACCCCAAGGATTAGTCAGGAATGTAGAGAAAAGCAAAATGTATATGACTGCAAAAATCGCGCCAGCAGACAAGAAATCCGGCCATAGCTCACGAATTAAGGAACGAGTATTAGCCATGGGACGCACGCTGCCGAAAACCAACTGTTTTGATAACATCAAGCCAATGAAGGTAGCAAATATGAATATAGTAATATATGTGTTCTCTTTCGCTGTAAATGACAGTGCCATACATACTGCAACAAGTCTTAGATCATTCGCTCTCTTTTTATAAAAGTAGCGATGCCCAAATATCACAATTCCCAGGCTATATAACGCTACCGGGATATCATTTCTTGCGAAACGTGAATAGTACATGCAGGTCGGAGATAATGCAACTAGTGCGGCACAAAAAACCGACTGTGCGTCGCCAATCTCCCTTCTGGAATAAAGTATGAGACACACCAGAAGCAATCCCGTCAACGCCGGATAAAGCCTCGCCGTTGTGTCTGAATCTCCAAACAGGAAGAATGTAAGCGCCGTCAGGTGGTACAGTAGTGGCCCATGGTACACGGGGTCGTAGCGGTACCCTTCGCCACGGAAAAGCTGGTACGAGAACTTGGCATGTAGACTTTCGTCGTGGTGATAGGGTCTACTGCCCAGGTCGTAGAATCTGGTCGCCGCGGTGACGACGATGATCAAGCCCGCCATGGCGATCCAGCCGCGCGATGCCGAATCGGAGTCCCGTATTTCGCCCACAAACACGCCTACGCCCCTTCTGTACAAAGAACGGGCGGGGGAAAGCTCAGCAGGCGCTTGCCGAGTGCCCTCTTACCCCCGCCCAATCAGCTCTTGTGCGAGCGGTTCTACTCCTCGCCCTTCTCGCCCTCGCTGGACGCGGGCGGCGCCTGAGGCCCACTTTCCTGCTCCTCCGGCGCACCACTGCCGCCCGCGGCACCGGACGCCTCCTCGGCCCTCGGCTCGGCTCCGGTAACACCTTGCTCGGGCCCCGGACGGTCCTTGGTTGATTCGTGCCGAGATTCAGTGCGACGGCCCCTGAACCGATCAACTACGCCTCGCCATCCGGAAGGCTTCGCTGTCGCACTCTCGGGAACGTGCTCCGCCTTCGTCTCAGCGGGAAGAATCTCTATCAATGCCATCGGGGCACCGTCACCGCGGCGATATCCCAGGTGGTAGATACGAGTATAGCCACCGTTACGATCTGCAAACCGCACCGCCAAGTCGTCGAAAACCCGCGCTACGATTTCTCTGCGCGGTACGTAGCTCAGCGCTTGGCGCCGCGCATGTAGCCGATTTTCCTCGCGCTTTCCAAGGGTGATAATCCTCTCGACCAGCGAGCGCACCTCCTTGGCTTTCGGGAGCGTGGTCTGCACCTTTCCGTGTTCGAGTACGGCGGCGGCCAGATTCTGCAACATGGCCTCCCGATGCCCCGACGGCCGGCTCAGTCGGGACCGGCGCCTCTGATGTCTCATTGTCTATCCCTCCACACTAGCGCCGGACGAGACCTCTACTCGACGATCCGGCGTCGAGCTAGCGCTCTCGGCCGCCGCCACGGAGCTTGCACTTTCTCGTGCACCGGCGGCGGACGACACCGCGCCCATAAATGCCCTCTCAAGCATGTCAAAATGGTCTCGGAGGATTCCGGCTGCTTGCGCGACTGCCGCCTCCGGCCCCACTGTCTTGTTCGTCCAGACTTCCAAGATTAGCTTATCGTATTCCGTCCACTGCCCGAGCCGAGCATTTTCCACGGAAAAATTCACCTTCTGGACTGGTGTAAAGACTGAATCGATCGCAATAACGCCGATCGGCATATCTCGTTCCGTGTTTTGTTCGGCCGTTGCATAGCCCCGCCCTTGTTTCACCGTCAGCTCTACATCCAACAATGCGTCCCCCTCAAGCGTTGCGATGTGCAGAGCGGGGTTCATGATCTCAACATCAGGATCCGGAGTAATGTCCGCCGCTGTTACCTCGGGCCCCTTCTCGGCTCGTAGATAGATAGTCTTTGGCCCCGGCACTTTCAATCTCACCAGAAGGCTCTTGATGTTCAGGATAATGTCCGTGACGTCTTCTACGACTCCCGGGATCGTCGAAAACTCGTGTCTGGCGCCCGCTATCTTTAGGGCCGTTACGGCAGCACCCGGTAGTGACGACAGAAGGACTCTGCGGAAGGCGTTCCCCATCGTTACGCCATATCCGCGCTCGAAGGGCTCGGCGAGCAACTTGCCATAACCGGGGGTCAGCGTCTCGGGATCAAATTCGATCTTCCTGGGTGTCGTCAGTTGCAGTTCCATTATCTGCTCCTCAGAACATTACTTGGAGTAAAGCTCGACGACCAACTGTTCCTTGAAGGGCAGATCCAGCTCGGAACGGTCAGGAAACCGGGTCACTCTCCCCACCAGCCGCTCCACATCGAGCTCAATCCACTCAGGAAGCCGCCGGCCAGAGGACTCAATCGCGTTCCTGATGGCGGTCACGTTCTTGCTGCTTTCAGCCACGGCAACGACATCGCCCTCACGAAGCAAGTACGAGGGGATATCCACTTTTTTCCCGTTAACAGTGAGGTGCCCATGCCGGACAAGCTGACGCGCCTCGGACCGCGACACGCCCAGCTTCATCCTGTACACCATATTGTCGAGCCGACGCTCGAGGAGCCGGATCAAGTTTTCACCGGTCACTCCCTTTTGCGCATCAGCGCTTTCATAGTAACTCCTAAATTGCTTCTCTAGGAGTCCATATAGGCGTCGCATCTTCTGCTTCTCACGTAGCTGAACACCGTAGTCGGAGAGCTTGCTTCGTCTGCGCCCGTGCTGCCCCGGCGGATATGCTCGCTTTTCGATCCCGCACTTCTCGGAATGGCATCGGGCACCCTTCAAGAAGAGACGCTCTCCTTCCCGCCGGCAGAATCGGCATACTGGTCCTGTATATCGAGCCAATTTATTCCTCCTATTCAGCCCTATACGCGGCGCCGCTTGCGCGGCCTGCAGCCGTTGTGCGGTATAGGCGTGACGTCCTTGATTGTTCGGATTTCTAGCCCCGCAGCTTGCAACGATCGAATCGCCGATTCGCGGCCGGAGCCTGGTCCCTGAAGGAAGACCTCAACCTCCTTGACTCCGTGTTCCTTCGCTTTTGTTGCAGCATCCTTCGCTACAAGCTGCGCCGCAAATGGCGTGCTCTTTCGCGAACCCTTGTACCCAACCGAGCCCCCACTAGACCAGGATACGGCATTGCCATCCAGATCTGCTATTGTTACTATCGTATTGTTAAAGGTACAGTTGACGTGGGCCACACCCACGGGTACGCTCTTTCTCTCTTTCTTCTTGGCCCTAGTGCGCGTGCGCTTCTGTGGTTGCACCTGTTGTTGCGCTTGCTGCTTTGCCACCGACGTCTCCCTTCGTGCTATTTCTTTTTCTTCCGACCAACAGCTTTCCGGCGGCCCTTGCGTGTTCTCGCGTTTGTATGCGTCCGCTGGCCACGACAGGGTAGGCCCCTCCGATGCCTTAGGCCCCTATAGCATCCTATGTCCATGAGCCGCTTCATGTTCATGGACAGCTCTTGCCGTAGCTCACCTTCCACGTGGTACTGCCGCTCTATGACCCGCCGGATGCGATTTACCTCGTCGTCGGTCAGGTCCTTCACGCGAGTGTCGGGACTAACATCGGCCGCAGCTAGTATCTGATTCGACGATGAGACGCCTATACCGTAGATGCGCGTTAGCGCGTACTCGACCCGCTTATCTCTTGGCAGGTCGACACCGGCAATTCGAGCCACTGATTACCTCCTTCTTCGCTGTGCAGTCGAGCGCGCTTAGCCCTGCCGCTGTTTGTGTTTTGGCATTGGGCAGATCACGCGAACGACGCCCTCGCGTCGTACAATCTTGCACTTTGCACAAATTCTCCGAACAGATGCCCTTACTTTCACTTTCGATCTCCTTCTTCACGCTCGTTACCACCACTACTACTAGTAGCAGTATCAACGCGGCTATCTCTCCTACTTATACCTGTATGTAATGCGTCCGCGCGTAAGATCGTACGGCGATAGCTCTATTTTCACGCGGTCTCCCGGAAGAATTCTGATGAAATGTTTTCTCATCTTACCTGATATGTGAGCTAGCACTTTATGGCCATTGTCCAGCTCGACTCTGAACATGGCGTTTGGCAGTGGCTCCATCACCACTCCCTCCACTTCGATCGCTTCCTCCTTAGGCATGAATATTCCCCACGTGTAATCCCCTCGCAGTCTGCTGCTGCATGTCCTGAGAAACACTCGCTTCCGTAGCCGACAGCTCACTCAGGATCCATGGCCCTTCCTCGGTAATAGCTACGCTATGCTCGCAATGCACCGAAAGCTTTCCATCAAGCGTAACAGCAGTCCAGTTGTCGCTTAGTATTCGCACCTCGTGGGTCCCCTCATTCACCATGGGCTCGATAGCCAATACCATGCCGGCCTTGAGAGGCATGCCGCGCCCTCGCCGGCCGAAGTTCGGCACCTGCGGCTCTTCATGAAGCTGGCGACCGACCCCGTGCCCTACAAAGACTCGGACGACCGAATAGCCGTTCTTCTCGGCGTGCCATTGTATTGCGCTTGAAATGTCGTAGAGCCGTCCCCCGACACGCGCCTTCTCGATTCCGAAGAACAGCGCCTCTTCTGTTACCCGTAGCTGCTTGCTAGCCTTGTCGCTGATCGCGCCTACAGGCACTGTGATAGCTGCATCTCCTATAAAGCCATCCAGTACGACTCCAAGGTCCATACTTACGAGGTCGCCGTCCTGCAACACCCTCTTACCTGGAATGCCATGGACGATTTCCTCATTCACACTAATACAAAGCGTCGACGGATAACCTCGATACCCTTTAAATGCCGGTCGGGCTCCCTCACGGACAACTTCTGCCTCAGCAAACTGATCAAGCTCAATGGTCCGAAGCCCGGGCCGCGCCATGGCTCGGAGGTCGGATAGGATCCTGGCGACAAGCTGATTAGCTCGGTACATTATTTCGAGCTCAGCCTTTGACTTCAATGTAACCACAATCGTTTCCTGGTGGTCATGCCGCAAGACCCACAAGAGCACTCAAGATCCTCTGTTGAACATCGGCAGGAGCCCCCAGCGCGGCTACCTCTCGCAGCAGACCAGCCGACCGGAAGTATGCCACCAGAGGTGCGGTTTGCTCCACATACACCTCGAGACGCCGCCGCACCGTGTTCTCCTCGTCGTCCTTTCGCAGGATCAGCACCTGTCCGCACACATCGCAAACGCCCGGCTTCCGTGGCGGCGAGTTGTGTATGTGGTAGATGGCTCCGCATCCACCACACGCTCTTCGACCGGAAATTCGCGAAACGAGCTCTTCCTCAGGAGCGCTCAGCAGGATTGCTGCCTGAATCGGCAAACCCCTCCCAGCGAGATCTGCGGTCAATGCCTCTGCCTGCGCCACGGTCCGCGGAAATCCATCCAAGAGGAAGCCGTGCGCCAGGTCTGCCATGCGAAGGCGTTGGCGGACTACTTCTACGATGACTTGGTCGGGCACTAGCCATCCGCTGTTCATGTAAGACTCCGCCTCGATGCCAAGACTGGTTCTCTCCTTGACCGCCTGACGAAGCATGTCACCTGTGGAAACGGCCGGCACACCGAGCTTCTTGCTCAGCTCCATTGCCTGGGTACCCTTTCCAACTCCCGGAGGTCCTAACAAGATAATGCGCACTGCTACGGTCTCCCAAATCGGCCTGCTGCCGCGATCCGACCACCGTGGTGCAAGCCTACCGTCTCGAGCCAATCCTTCTGCGTTTTAGCAGCGTCTCGTAATGTCTCATGACAAGGTGCGATTCAATCTGTTGTACAGTATCTAGTCCGACGCCCACTACAATGAGCAGCGCCGTCCCACCGAAATAGAACGGCACATTCACGTATACGATCAAGATTTCGGGCAGCACAGCAATAGCGGCGAGAAAGATAGCACCGGCGAGAGTGATCCGCGTAAGAACCTTATCAATATACTCGGCTGTCCTCTTTCCTGCGCGAATTCCCGGAATGAAGCCGCCATATTTTTTCATGTTGTCGGCCAAATCCATGGGATTGAAAATGATCGCTGTATAAAAATAGCAGAAAAATACGATGGCAGCAACATACACAGACGAGTACAGGAGAGCGCCGGGTCTTAGGTTATCATTCACAAATGTCTGCAGCCACACAAACTGTGTCTCGCTGAGGAAACTAACAGCCGTAACGGGCAACATGATTATGGAAGACGCAAAGATCACTGGGATTACCCCCGCAGTATTAATCCGAAGGGGTATGTGCGTACTTTGTCCACCCATCATTCGCCTTCCCACGACTCTCTTCGCGTACTGCACGGGAATCCGTCTCTGGGCCTGTTGCATAAGGACGGTTCCAGCAGTAACAACAACCGCTACTACTGCAATCAGGGCGGCTGTTAGAGGTGCCATGACTCCGTGGGAGAGCTGATCGTAGGTCATTACCAGGGCCTGAGGAAGGCTTGCTACGATCCCTGCAAAGATTAGCAGGGAAATTCCGTTCCCGATCCCTCGCTCGGAAATCTGCTCTCCTAACCACATCAAGAAAGCAGTACCCGTCATCAGGGTAACTGTTGTCATCAGTCGGAATCCCCAGCCCGGCGAGAGCACGATCGCCTGCCCTCCAGGAGCTTGCATCGCCTCCAGTCCTAGCGAGATCCCAAGTGCCTGTATCGCCGCGAGCGCGATCGTGCCACGTCGCGTGTACTGCGTAATCTTTTTCCGGCCGTGCTCCCCTTCCTTGGCTAGCCGCTCCAGTGTCGGCCAAACCACGGTCAGCAACTGAAGGATAATCGATGCCGAAATGTACGGCATGATTCCGAGGCTGAACACTGTGAACTGGCTAAATGCACCACCCGAGAACATGTCCACGAAGTTGAAGATCGTGCCCTGCTGGCCCTCGAAATAAGATTTCAGCGCCTCGCTATTTATTCCCGCGGTCGGAACGTGGACGCCTAGACGGTAAACGCCCAGGGCACCAAACGAGAAAAGCAACCTTTTCTTCAGCTCGGGGATCTTGAAGATATTGCCTATTGATTCCAGCATCAGGAGATCACACTTGCGGTTCCGCCTGCTGCTTCAATCGCTTCCTTTGCTCGCTTCGAGAAGCGATGTCCGGAAACGCGCAGCGGCACGTTGAGCTCACCTTTCCCCAACACGACCAGACCGTCACGGGCCGATGAGATGACGCCGTCCCGCACCAGCACGGCGGGCGTCACGTCAGTGCCCGCTGCGTATCGGCTCAGATCGGTTAGATTGATCTCGGCCCAGTTCGTCCGGAAGATGTTAGTGAAGCCCCTCTTTGGCAGGCGGCGCTGCAGTGGCATTTGCCCGCCTTCGAATCCGACCCGGATCTCCGTCTTTCCGCCGGAGCGTGCCTTTTGCCCCTTGTGGCCACGGCCAGAGGTTTTTCCGTGCCCAGATCCGGGACCGCGACCGACTCGCTTCCGTTCTCGCGTAGACCCCGGCGCAGGGGTCAGGTCATTGGGCTTCATGCTCCGCTCCCTCGATTGATTCCCAGGTCACAAGGTGTTGCACCTTTGCAACCATTCCTCGAACAGCAGGCGTGTCCTCACGAAGAACTGTCTGGCCTATCCGGCGCAGTCCAAGTCCGTCGAGAACGCGCGTGTGCTTGTCGGGGTGGCCGATGCGACTCCTTACTTGTGTTATCCTCAGCATCTTTTTCATCGTGGATCGCCCGTTTCCGCCCCGCTACGGGTGCAGCTCCTCAAGTTCCTTGCCCCGGAGACGAGCGACCGCCGCCGGCTTCTTTACCATCAGCAGCCCGTCGAGAGTGGCTCTGACCACATTGTGTGGGTTCGATGTGCCCAGGGACTTGGTGAGCACGTCGTGAACCCCCAGGGCATCCATGACCGCCCGGACAGGCCCCCCGGCGATTACGCCGGTGCCCGCGGAGGCTGGCTTGAGGAGGACGTGGGCGGAGCCAAAGTGACCAAGTACCTGATGCGGCAGTGTGGCCCCACTTAGGGGAACGCGAAACAGGTTCTTCTTGGCGCGCTCCACTGCCTTCCGAATAGCTTCCGGCACCTCTTTGGCCTTTCCTGAGGCCACACCCACGCATCCGTTGCCGTCACCGACGACTACGAGGGCGCTAAACGAGAATCGGCGACCGCCCTTCACCACCTTGGCGACGCGGTTGATGAAGATTACCTTGTCGACAAGATCAAGCTCATCGGGGTTTATCCGTACTCCGTTTCTCCTCATTTCAGAACTCCAGCTTTCCTTCCCGAGCAGCATCTGCAAGCTGCTTGATCTTGCCATGGTAGACATAACCACCGCGATCGAATACGACGGTCGTTACCCCCTTTTCCCTTGCCCGCTCGGCGATGAGCTTTCCAACGAGCCGCGCCACATCCACGTTGGCGGAACCCTTGTGCTGCGGCCTGATTTCCTCGCAGTGCGTTGATGCTGAAGCGATCGTCCGCCCTGTAGAGTCATCTATGACCTGCGCATAGATATGTCTAAGGCTCTTGAACACCGAAAGGCGGGGGCGTTCCGGCGTTCCCGAGACTTTTTTCCGAACTCGCTGATGGCGCCGCTCCCGTGCGACTCTGGCGACCGACGTATCTGGCATTAGCGCTACTCCTATTACTTTCCAGCCTTTCCGACCTTGCGCCGGATAACTTCGCCGTCGTACCGAATGCCCTTACCCTTGTACGGCTCGGCCGGTCGCAGCCTACGGAGCCGCGCGGCGACTTCACCTACAAGGTACTTGTCTATGCCACTGACAACCACTTCCGTAGGCTTCTCGGTCTTCGCCGTGATTCCCGCGGGAAGCAGGAACTCTACAGGATGCGAGAACCCAAGGGCCAGCTCGATTGAGCGCCCCCCGCTCGCTAACGCGGCTCGATAACCGATTCCATCAATAAAAAGCTTCCTCTCGAAGCCTGCCGATACTCCGCGCACCAGATTGGCCACGAGACTCCGGGACATCCCATGCAATGCCCGCACCGGACTATCGTCACTGGCGCGGGTCAGAATCACTTCGTTGGCGCTGACCGTGGCCTGCACTCCCGCTGGCACAGTCCACGAGAGCGTCCCTTTGGGCCCCGTCACGTCGACCTTGGCCCCGGAAATCGCCACTTTTACGCCCGTGGGGATCTTGATTGGTTGTTTTCCTATCCGCGACATGAGCAACTTTCCCCTACCAGACCTCGCAGAGGATTTCGCCCCCGATCTTTCGCCGGCGCGCCTCGCGGTCTGTCATGATGCCCTGAGAAGTGGAGATCACTGAAATGCCGAGCCCGTTCAACACCTCGGCGACTTCGTCGGCCTTGACGTACACTCGCTTTCCGGGCTTTGACACGCGGCGTATCCCTCCAATCGGCCGCTCGCCGCGAGTCCCGAGCCGAAACTGCAGCCTGAGCAGCCACTGTCCTTCCCCCTCCTCGACTTTTCGCAGGTACCCCTCTTCCTGAAGGAGGTCGGCTATTCTGCGTATCAGGTTCGACCGAAGGACCTCGACCGATCTTTTTCGGGCCAGATTCGCATTGCGAATCCGCGTCAGGAAATCTGAAATTGGATCATTCACGACCACCGGCGCTACTCCTCTGTTACCAGCTAGCCTTGGCCACGCCTGGGATCTGTCCTTCGAGCGCCAACTTTCGGAAGCATATCCGGCAAAGGCCAAACCTTCGCAAGTACCCTCTGGGACGCCCACACTGAGAACACCGGTTGTGGAATCGTACCTCGAACTTTACGCGATGGTGTTTCCACTGTTCGACAAGTGCCTTCTTTGCCATAGCAGCCTTCTATGCCTTTTTCTTGAACGGCATTCCGAGGCGTCGCAACAACGCCTGACCTTCCTCGTCCGTTCGAGCGGATGTCACGATCGTAATGCCGAGCCCGCGAATCTTGTCCACCTTTTCGTAAGGGATTTCAGGAAAAATAATCTGTTCCGTGACTCCCAGCGTGAAATTTCCCCGGCCGTCGAAGGCCTTGTCCGTAACACCTTGGAAATCGCGAATACGGGGCAGGGCAACGCTTGTCAGTCGGTCGAAGAACTCGTACATGCGTTGTCGGCGCAGCGTCGCGCACACTCCGATCGGCATCCCTGCTCGCAGCTTGAATCCCGCGATGGACTTTCGGGCGCGCCTGACAACAGGTTTCTGCCCCACTATCAGGGTTAGCTCATTCATTGCATGCTCGACCAGCTTGTTATCCTGGATCGCCTCACCCAAGCCCATATTCACGACGATCTTCTGCAATTTAGGAACCTGGAGGATGTTCTTGTATCCAAATTCCTCACGCATTGCAGGAACTACTTCCTCCCGGTACCTTGCCTGGAGCCGGGGTATTATCTTTTCAACTTTCTCTGCCATTAGTCCAGTACCTCCGCGCACCGATGACAGACGCGGACTTTGCTACCGTTTTCAAGAATCTTAGCCCGCGCGCGCACTGGTCGGTCACAGGACTTGCAGACGATACCGACATTCGAGACGTCAATCCCGGCTTCGATCTCCAAGATGCCTCCTTGCCGCTGCGCGCTAGTGGGTTTCCTATGTCGCTGCACGAAGTTGGCCCGTTCTACGGTCACTGCGCGCTTGCCAAGGTCGACCCTGAGTATTTTCCCGCGCTTTCCCTTGTCCTTACCCGCCAGGACCTGCACGACGTCACCTTTCTTGATTCCAAGACGCGCTGCCATCAGATGACCTCCGGCGCCAGCGAGATTATTTTCATGAAGTTCCGATCTCGCAGCTCGCGCGCAACAGGTCCAAAGACGCGAGTCCCTATTGGCTCGTTCTGGTTGTTCACCAACACGACAGCGTTCGAGTCGAACTTGATGTAGCTGCCGTCCTTTCTGCCATACTCCTTTGTAGTTCGAACAACGACTGCCTTCACCACTTCGCCCTTCTTCACGTTCCCTCGGGGTGTGGCTTCCTTGACCGAGACTACGATAGTATCACCGAGCTCCGCAACTCGCCGCCTCGTGCCGCCAAGCACCTTGATGCATTGTAGCTTCTTGGCACCCGAGTTATCGGCTGCCTGAAGCATTGTCCGCAGCTGGATCATTCTTCACCTCCAAGGCCGGTCCAAGCTCTATGGCTTCCCGGAACCTTCAACGAGTGTCGCCCGCTCCACTATGCTCACGACGCGCCAGCGCTTGCACTTGCTGAGGGGACGGGTTTCCTCCAGAACAACCTTGTCCCCGATCCCGCACGCATTTTCTTCGTCATGCGCCATGAACTTCCTGGTGCTGCGGACAACCTTCTTGTAGATCGGGTGACGGAACAGTCGTTCAACAGCTACGACTACGGACTTGTTCATGCCGTTGGACACCACCACGCCAGTGCGTTTCTTTCTCTGACCAGACCTTTCCGTTCCCATCAGGACCTCCGCTCAAGCTCGCGCATTCGTTGAACGGTCTTCACGCGCGCAATCGCCCGCCGCACCGTGCGTAAGCGGCTCGGACTCTCAATTTGACCCGTCGATGCCTTGACGCGGAGGTTAAAGTGCTCTTCCACGAGGTCTTCCAGCGTCAGGGCAAGCTCCTCTTGCGTGCGCTCTCGCAAGTCACGCGCCCTTGTCTTATCTTCATTAGCCATGGTATGCCCTGATCTGCTTTCCTAGGAGATTCCGATTCTCTTCGCGAATCGCACCTTGATCGGAAGTTTGTGGGCAGCGACTCGCATTGCCTCCTTGGCGAGCTCTTCCTCGATCCCTTCCATCTCGTAGAGGATTCTGCCTGGCTTGATAACGGCTACCCAGCCCTCTGGGGCGCCCTTCCCCTTGCCCATGCGAGTCTCCGCCGGCTTCTTCGTGAATGGCTTGTCCGGGAAAATACGAATCCAAATGCGCCCTCCGCGTTTAACCTTCCTGGTCATCGCGACGCGGGCGGCTTCTATTTGCTTTGACGATACCCAGCCCGGCTCAAGTGCCTGCATAGCGTAATCGCCGAAACTTACCTCGTTTCCTCGCGTTGCGGTTCCTCTCATCCGCCCGCGTTGCTGCTTGCGAAACTTCACCTTACGCGGCATCAACATGGCACAGACTCCTACTCGTTAGTCGTCTTGGTCGCTGCCTGAGCGTCTCGCTGGCCGGGCGCCATGAGAGTCGCGCCGCCCGGGAGTCTCAGCGCCACCTGACCCTCGCGTGCGCTTGCGCACTCGGACTCCTTCGGTGACCTTTTCGCCTCGGGGGCGCGGAACGGGCTCTCGCCAGGCACCCAGGATTTCACGCTCCGGCGGCAGGGCTTCGGTACCTGCAATTGTCCCGCGATAAATCCAGCACTTCACGCCAATAGCGCCGTAGGTTGTGCGCGCAACCGAGAAGCCGAAATTGATATCGGCGCGCAGCGTGTGCAACGGCACTTGGCCTTCCAGGTATTGCTCCCTGCGCGCCATTTCAGCTCCGCCGAGGCGGCCGCCCACAGCCACGCGCACGCCCTTGGCGCCCAATCGCCTGGCGGATGCAATAGCCTTTTTCATCGCGCGGCGGAAGGCAACCCGACGCTCTAGTTGGCCGGCAATGCTTTCAGCAACGAGTTGCGCGTCCAGCTCGGCGGGTTTGACTTCCTGGATATCGATATACATGTTCTTCTTGGTGAGGGCCTGGAGGTCCTTTTTCAGTCGCTCGACCTTCTCACCCTTCCTGCCGATGACCAGACCGGGGCGGGCGGTGTGGATGACCACGCGCGCCTCATCGCCTGCCCGTTCGATCTCCACCTTGGAGACTCCTGCTCCCCCGAACTCGCGCTTGACGAATCTGCGGATCTCGAGGTCCTCATGGAATAGCGCAGCGTACTGCCGCGGCTCGGCATACCATTTCGAGTCCCAGGTCTTCGTAATACCCAGGCGAAAGCCGAGCGGATGAACTTTCTGACCCAACTGGGCACCTCCTGATACGAGCTTTTACGAGCCAGGCTGAACCAGCTCGACTGTAATGTGACTTGATCTCTTCAGAATGCGGTTGGCACGGCCTTGCGCCCGTGGTCTCCATTTCTTGACGGAACGTCCCTCGTCCACGAAGGCGCGTGACACGACCAGGTCTTCAACGTCCATGACTCCGTGCGTTTGCTGTGCGTTGGCGACTGCGGAGCGCACGACACGTTCGATCAATCGCGCTGCTTTCTTTGGCGAGTTTCGCAAGATGTCCAGAGCGTTCTCCACAGGCCGGTTTCGAATCATGTCAATGACCAGCCGCGCCTTGTACGCCGAAATCCGTTGGTCGCGCGCCGACGCCCTGATTGGTGAGGCACTGAGTCCAAGACTACGGGACTTGTTCACGGTTACCATTTCTTCAATGCTCCTGGATCTATCGCTTCTTTGCCTTACGCTCGGCCTTAGATCCGGCATGGCCCCGAAATGTCCTTGTCGGCGAAAACTCGCCTAGCTTGTGGCCAACCATTGCTTCGCTCACGTATACTGGGACAAACTTCTTTCCGTTGTGTACTGCGAATGTGTGGCCTACAAAATCCGGGACGATCGTTGAGGCTCTGGACCACGTCTTCAGGACTTTCTTATCTAGAGTCTCGTTCATCTCGCGAATGTGCCCCAACAGCTTAGGCTCGATGAATGGCCCCTTCTTAACAGATCTGGACATGCTCGGGGGTACCTTTCCTCACTTATTTCCGTCGACTCACAATATCCCGATCGGAAGGTTTTCGGCGACGTGTCTTCTTACCCTTCGTGGGGACGCCCCATGGTGACACGGGATGCCGCCCGCCGGACGTGCGCCCTTCGCCGCCGCCGTGGGGGTGATCAATTGGGTTCATTGCAACACCTCGCACTTTTGGCCTCCGGCCGAGCCAGCGCGAGCGACCTGCCTTTCCGATACTCACGTTTCCATGCTCAACATTGCCGACCTGGCCGATGGTCGCGAGGCAGTTGATGTTCACGTATCGAACCTCACCCGAGGGCATGCGCAACAGGGCGCGATTCCCTTCTTTCGCCCGGAGCTGGGCACCAGCCCCCGCGCTTCGCACTAGCTGCGCTTTGGTCTTGGGGCGGAGCTCGATGGAATGGACAACTGTTCCTAGCGGGATGTCGCCCAGGCGCAGGCAATTTCCCACGCGTATCTCTGCCCCACCACCACAGCTTACGGTATCGCCGGTATTCAGGCCGAGCGGAGCAATAATGTACCGTTTTTCTCCGTCCGCGTACTGCAGCAGTGCTATAGTAGCCGAGCGATTCGGGTCGTATTCGAGCCGCACAACTTCTGCGGGCACGCCTTCTTTCTGCCATCGCCTGAAGTCAACAACCCGGTACTGCCGCTTGTGACCTCCGCCACGGCGTCTGGCCGTCACTCTTCCGTATGAGTTGCGACCGGCGCGCTCTCGCAACGGTTGCAGGAGACTCCGCTCCGGGTCCTCCTTGGATAGCCCTTCGGTGCTTAGCGAGGTCTGAAATCGCCGTCCCGGGCTAGTCGGCTTGCACTTTTTGATAGCCATCGCTTGGGTTCCTATACGCCTTCAAACACTTCGATCTTCGCGCCTTTTTGGAGCGTGACGTACGCCTTTTTCCAGTCGGATCTCCGGCCAAGGTGCCGTCCCATGCGCTTTACCTTACCTCTCAGCCGGATAACACGGACCTTTTCGACCTTTACCGAGAAAATGCTCTCTACAGCTTTGGCAATCTCTATTTTGTTAGCCTTCCCGTCCACTACAAAGCCGACCTGGTTCGCCTTGTCCTTCAGCGCCGTAGTTTTCTCCGTCCACAACGGTTTCACTATGATCTCGCGGGTGTTCATTGGTACCTCTACTTTAGGCGCTGCTGAAGGCTAGGAAGAGCTGATCGAAGGATTACAATCCAGTCGTTCGAGACCACGTGATAAAGAGTTACACCCTGCGAGCTATACGTTCCGCCCCGATTCGGTTGGATCGGGTCCTCGTTTTCGCCCTGGTCGTACGCCCATTCCCGGACCACACTGACACCGGGAATGTTTCGGGCTGAGAGGTATACGTTCTGGTTCTCCTGCCCGAGCACAACCAAGACGCGTTCGGCCTGGACTCCGAGTCCATGCAGGAGCGCCTGAAACTCCCGGGTCTTCGGCGCGGCCATTGCAAAATCATCAACTACGCGCACGCGGGATTCGCGCAGGCGGACACTTAGTGCAGAGGCCAGAGCGGCCTTGCGCACCTTCTTGGTGGGATTCTTTGCGTACCCTCTGGGCGACGGGCCAAAGACGGTACCGCCTCCTCTCCAAAGAGGAGATCTCGTCGAGCCCGCGCGTGCGCGCCCCGTTTTCTTCTGCCGCCAAGGTTTGCGCGCGCCGCCCTCAACCTCGCCTTTGGTTTTGGTAGCTGCCGTTCCTCGTCGCTTATTGCTGAGCTGGGCAACCATGACCTCATGCACCAAGTGCAGGTTGGGCTCACGGGCGAAGACGCTGTCAGCCAGCGTAGCAGTGCCGACTTGCTCGCCCTGCCGTCCGTAGAGTGTCACTTCTGCCATATCTCCAACCTCCCTGTCTACCGCTACCGTTTGCGAACGATGACCAGTCCGCCACTGGGTCCGGGCACCGCGCCTCTGATGAGCAGGAGGTTCTCCTCCTCCTTGACACCGACGACCCGCAGCCCTCTCGTGGTCACCACGTCCGCGCCCATGCGGCCGGCCATTCGTTTGCCTGGAAACACGCGTGCCGGGTATGCACAAGCGCCGATGGAGCCAGGATGCCGGTCCTTCAGCTTGGTACCATGAGACCCTGGCAGTCCGTGGAAACCGTGTCGCTTCATGACTCCCTGGAAACCCCGACCCTTTCTCTTTCCCGTTACGTCGACGATCTCGTTCGCCCCGAACATCGTCACCTTCAGTACGTCACCGGCCGTTGCCTCAGGCGCATCTTGTGTGCGAAACTCCCGCAGGTAGCGGTGTGGCGGCAACTGGTGCTGCTGGAAGTAGCTAAGCTCGGGCCGCCGCACGACTTTGGGTCGAACTGGCTCGAAGGCCACCACCACCGCATTGTACCGGTCTTTCCCGCTTGCCAATTTGGTTCTCACTACTGGGCAAGGGCCGGCCTTGATGACGGTAACGGGAACGACCGTACCGTCCTCGAGGAAGATACGGGTCATTCCTACCTTCCGGCCTAATAAGCCCATGCGTGAAGCTGTCATTTCGTTTCCCCTACTGCTTGATCTCTACGTCCACGCCAGCCGGAAGATCCAGCCGAGTTAGCGCATCTATGGTTTCCGGCGTGCAGCTCACAATATCCACCAGCCGCTTGTGCGTGCGAATCTCAAACTGCTCCCGTGACTTCTTGTCAACGTGCGGAGACCGCAGCACTGTGTAGCGGCTAATCTTAGTGGGAAGCGGGACAGGGCCAACAACTCGAGCACCTGTTCGTTCAACTTCGTTAGCAATTTCGCGGGCAGACTTATCGAGAAGCCTGTGGTCATAGGCTTTTAGTTTGATGCGAATTCTCTGCTCCATGTCGGTCCTCATTTTCACGCGGCTGGCGGCGCCACCGCATGGTGGCGCCGCTGGAGCCTATTCCAGTATTGTCGCAACCACCCCGGCGCCTACAGTTCTGCCGCCTTCGCGGACGGCGAATCGCAAGCCATCCTCCATGGCGATCGGCGTGATGAGTTGCACGGTAACGGCCACGTTGTCACCGGGCATGACCATGTCGACGCCGTCGGGGAGAGTCACCGCGCCGGTAACGTCGGTCGTTCTAAAGTAAAACTGCGGTCGATAGCCATTGAAGAATGGCGTGTGCCGCCCGCCTTCTTCTTTCGACAGCACGTAGATTTCCGCCTTGAACTTGGTATGGGGCGTGATCGATCCGGGCTTGGCCAACACCTGTCCGCGATCGACTTCTTCGCGCTTGATACCGCGCAGCAGGCAGCCCACGTTGTCCCCGGCCTCGCCCTGGTCGAGCAGCTTGCGGAACATTTCCACGCCAGTGCACACCGTCTTCTTGGTCTCGCGAATACCGACGATCTCGACTTCGTCGCTGACCTTGACGACCCCGCGCT
>JACPHN010000133.1 GCA_016188575.1 Candidatus Schekmanbacteria bacterium | reverse complement strand
TCGTGGCGTTGCCGCTGAAGCTCCCTGTGATGGTCCCGGCGGCGAAGTTGCCGCTAGCGTCGCGCTTGACGATCGTGTTCGGCGTGTTCGCGTCCGTCGCGGCATTCGCCGCGGCGGCGCCGCTCGCCACGTTTGCCGCGGTCGCTCCCCCGACGGTATCGACCGAGGTTGTGCCCTGCGGCCCGGTGACGTCGCCGGCCAGGGTGCCGGTGAAGCTCCCCGCCGCGGTCGCCGTCGTGGCGTTACCGCTGAAGCTCCCCGTGATCGTCCCTGCGGCAAAGTTGCCAGCAGCGTCACGCGCCACGATCGCGTTCGCCGTGTTCAGCGACGTAGCTGCGTGGGCCGCGGACGCCCCTGTATGCGCCGTCAGCTCCGCCTGCGTCGCCACGTCATAGCACGCCTCCGCAGCCCCGAGCGCGTCCACTCCGAGGGGCGCGTTTCCCGTCGCGCAGTTCCCGCCGTTAGCCGCGAGCGCCGTTGCCGTGCCGGCGTTCCCCGTCACGTCTCCGGTCACGTTCCCGGTCAC
Organism: Candidatus Schekmanbacteria bacterium; assembly: GCA_016188575.1. Taxonomy (GTDB): domain Bacteria; phylum CSSED10-310; class JACPHN01; order JACPHN01; family JACPHN01; genus JACPHN01. Next base: position 65,717 of record JACPHN010000133.1, on the reverse strand, counting down.
GTTCCCCGTCAACGCCGCCACCACCGTCCCTGCCGTGATCTGGGCATTGGTGGTGAGCGCATTGTCCGTCGCATTGGGCATCTGCACGTTGATGCCCTCGCGCGTGCCGCTCGCGACGGTATCGGTGAAGTCGAGGTCGATGCCGGTAACCGTACCCGTGGTGGTGCTCGTGCCGCTGACGTTGAGATCGATCGCGGCGGCGTTCACTTCGGCGCCCGCAACGTTTCCGGTCTTCGACACGGTCAAGGTGTCGAACGCCCCCGTCTCCGCGTCGCTCACGGCGAGCTCACCGTCGCCGCCGGTCGCCACGATGGCGTTGCCGTCCGCGTATGCGGATTGCAGCGTCTTGCTCACCGTGCCCCCGGTCATCAGCTCCCCAATCGCGTCGTGCACGGTCGTCGCCGCGAACGCAGCGTCCTGGAAGCCGATCAGGCGCGCCCCGTCCAGACCGCTCGCCGTCTCCTCCAGCTCGGGCTCCGTGAAGTAGCGCGCGTCGTGCGCATGCAGCGCCGTGTCCGCGCCGCCCGTCAGCGCCGACAGGTTTGCCGCCGTGACGCCGGCGCTTACCCCATCGGCGACCTGGTTGAGCTCCGCCGCCGTCGCGGCCACCGCCGTACCCCCGATCTTCAGCGTTCCCGTGGCGTTGACCGTGGTGCCGCTGACGGTGGTCCCCGTCACCGTGGCCCCGGTCACCGTCCCCGCCGTCACCGTACCGGTCGTCGTGATGCTCGTGGCGCCATTGACGTCGGCGCCGGTGATCGTGCCGTCGGCGATCTTGGCGGTGGTCACGGCGCCGTCCGCGAGGTCCGCGGTCGCTACCGACGCGTCGATGATCTCGCTCGACCCCACGGCGCCCGCAGTGATCGTCAGCGTTCCCGAGGCCACCAGGGTCGCGTCGCCGCTCATCGATACCGCCCCCGGACCCGCTGTGCCGTCGCCAACGAGAATCTCGCCCGCGCTCATTCCGGCCAGCTTGTCGGGATCCACCGCGGCGTTCGTGGCGATGTCGATATTGGCGATGGTGCCATCCTTGATTTCCGCGGTCGTCACTGCGCCGGTGCCGAGCGCCGCTTCCCCTACGGCCCCAGCCCCTAGCTTCGCCGCCGTCACCGCGCCCTCGGCTATCTTGGCGGTGCCGATCCCGAGGTCCTTTATCCGCAGGGTGTCACTGGAAATCTCCAGCGTGGCGCCGTCGACGCTGACCGCCAGCGCACTGCCCCCGCCGCCCGACAAGCCGCTTCCCGCTACCGCGGCGGCGATCTTGTCCGCGGTGATCGCGTTGTCTTCAACGGTGCGGGCGCGCACGGCGAAAAGCGCATGGTTGAGCTGCTCGCGCGGCACCAAGACCGTGCCATTCACGCTCACCTCGAGATAGAGCCTCCCACCTTCCAGCGCCGTATCGTTCACCGGTAGCGCTGTCGTATTGCCCAGCACCACCTCGAAAACGCCTTTCTGCACGCTTACCGCGTTGTGAGTCTCGGTCCAAGAACAGGTGCCGCCGCTCGCTTGCGTGCAGATCTTGAAGACCAGGTTTACGTCGCCGTCGTAGGGCAGGCGGGTGTCGTCGGTATCCTTGCGCCACAGCTTTCCCTGGTAGCTGATCAAGGGGTTGGCGGCCTCGCCCGCGGCGGCGACAAGCTGCAGCAGCAGGCACAATCCGCCCAGAAAAGCCCACGCGCCGCGAAACCGCCGCGCGCCGTCGCCGCCTACTGCCCTGTCTCGTGCTCCCGCGTTACCGTGAATGCTGGATTCGATCATCTGACTCCTCCAAGTTCCTTGCTTCGTGGCTGAATCCACTGCCTGGCAAGATCCCGCTCCGTGACTCGCGCCGCTCGCGGCGAAAGGTGAGGTCGTTCGCCGGGTGGATTTTCACGGGACGGCCCTGGCGAGCGCCTCGCGCCGCTCGCTGAACGATGCGCTGGCGCGTCACGTCGCCGATTCGGAGAAACGCGCATCGCTCGGGCCTGCCCATGCGGCAAGGAGGGAACCGCAAGGGGAGGCAGGGGTCACGCCTGGCTCCATCGCCAAACGGGATCTTCTGCAGCCCGATCCTGCTGCAGCGCCCGCCGCCGGCACGGCGCACCTTGTTGCCGCGGCCCCACAACCCATCGCTGCCTCCAGAACCTCGCTTCCGACTCCGAGCCGGGCCGGAGCGCCTCTCATTCTCTGGCGCACGCCCGGAGCGCCGGCGATACCGGCACCGATTCCCCGCGCACCGAGAATGGATGCCGGTTTTCGCCGGGTGATTCGGCGCCCCTCGCGGTTTCTTCTTCCTCTCCATCATCCCGCGCCACCCGTCGGCTGAAAGAGCTGAGGTGGGAGGTCTTCGTCAGGTGCCTGCCTCAGGTTCGCAGCCGTCCCTCTGCCGGCGACGCCGGCGAACAGCCGTTGGGTGCTCGGCGCCGCCTCGCCGCGCGCCGCCCGCCGCAGCAGCTCGCCCGTGTGCCCCTCGTCGACGACCCGCCCGGCGCAAAACACCGCGACTCGTGTCGCGTAGCGCGCCACCAGTCGCAGGTCATGACTGATCAGGGCCACCGAAATGCCGCGCTCGCGGCGCAGCGACTCGAGCAGGTCCAGAACGCGGAGCTGCACGAGAGCGTCGAGCGCTGTCGTCGGCTCGTCGGCGATCACCAGCCGCGGCCCGCACGCCAGGGCCCGCGCAATCATGACGCGTTGGCACATGCCGCCGCTGAGCTGCATCGGATGCAGGTCAATCACGCGCTCGTCGCGAATGCCCACGCGCGTCAGCCACTCCAGCGCCGCCACGCGCAGCCGCTTGCGGCCCCCGCCGCACCCACCCGTGCGCAGCGCTTCGGCGAGGAGCTCACCGGTCGTGAACAGCGGGTCGAGGGAATGAACCGGCTCCTGAAAGATCGTCGCGACCTCGGTGCCCCGCACTCCCCGCAGCAGTCGCTCGCGCTGCCGGCAAAAGGAGCGCGTGCGCCGGCGCACCTCGACGTCGCCGCCGCCCGCCGCGCCACCGCCACCGCCGCCGCCGATGTGGCAGTAGAGCCTCATCTTCGGCAGCAGATCGCGCCCGCAATAGCGGATTTCGCCGGCGACGACTCCCGGCTGCTGCGGCTCCAGCCCGATCACCGCCAGGAACGTCATGCTCTTGCCGCTGCCCGATGCGCCCACGATTCCAAGCACCTCGTTGGGCATCACCTTCAAGTCGACACCGTCGACAGCGCGGACGACCTCCCTTCGCCCCTCGAGCCAGCAATGCAGCCCGCGAATCTCCAGCAACGGCTCCACGGCCGCCGCACCGGCCGCAAGGCCGGCCATCGCGCCGGCGCCGGCAGCGGCGATAGCGTCCCAACGTCCAGGGGTGAGCGACACCATCACGCGGCTCCCTTCTCCGAGGTCAGCAGCGCGATCCCCTCCGCGAGCTGGTGAAAGGCCAGGAGCGTGAGCACGATGGCGCCTACCGGCACGCCCATCGTCCAGTAGATGCCGCTGTAAACGTCCATCCTGCCCTGGAAGACCATTGCCCCCCAGCTCACGTCCTGGCCGCCGTATTGCAACGCGCTCAGCGTCGCTTCCGTCATCAACGCGTCGGCCATGCCCACGGCGGCCTGCACGAGCAGGAGGTGGCGGCAATGACACCAGAGCACGTGCCGGCCGACGATGCGCCACGCGGGAATATTGGCTTCGCGCAGCGCCTCCAGCAGCCCCTGTCGGCTCAGGAGGTCGAACTGGTGGCCAATCGCCGCTACCGCCCGCGGAATGTTGAGAATGCCGAGCGCGACCATCATCGCGGTCAGGTCGAAGCTCGTGGCCGCCCCGGTGGCGAGCAACAGCATCAGCCGCGGCTGAGACGCCAGCAGGTCGACCGCGAAATGAGCCGCGCGCCGCACCCGGAGCAATCTGTCCGGATAGCGCAGCAGGGCGGCGAGCAACATTCCCGCGCCGAGCGAGATGGCGACCGCCAACACCGCCGGACCGAGGAACGCGGCGAATCCCAGCACCAGGCGGTCGAGCAGCGCGTGGCCGAAGCGGTCCACGCCGAGCCAGAGATGCGCGTCATCCGCCGCCGCCACGGCGGTCTGGTCCGCGGCGCGGTCGGACGCCCACACCCCGCGCTCCAGCGCCGGGCGCCCATCGAGCAGTCGACCCAGCACCGGTGCACGGGGCGGGAGCGGCGCCACCGCGATCCAGCTCGGGCTCGCCCGAAACGTATCCGGAAATACGACGCTGACCACCACTCCGCCCAACAGCGGCCCGAGCACCACCGCCGCCACCGACAGCGCGAGCGCGGCGCGTCGCATGCGGCACCGGTGTGCCTCCCCGGCACGATGCACGCTGATCCCCGGCCACAGCCGCCCGAAGCGCCGCCCCGGCGGCTGCCCCCAACCTTCCCTCACCATCCCTTCCCCGCCGGCGCCCGCGCGCAGCAAGCTGCTACCGCCGCCGCTCCACTCGGGCAAGGAGCCGCGTTCATCGTCTCCCCACGAGTCAACGGAGGACATCTCGCCGCCTCTCTGGTCTCCGCGGTTCAATGCGATTCCTGACGAGCCCCACCAGCGCGCGGTTGAGCTCCACGATCCCCACCGTCGCCGCCGCCGCGCCGAGCGCCGGCAGCAGGTCCCGGTACCGAAAGGCCTCGTAGAGCAGCCAACCGAGCCCGTGCAGGTCGAAAATCGACTCCGCGACAATGGCTCCGCTGAGCAGAAACAAGAACCGATTCGCCCACAAGTCGAGCAACGGCACCGCGAGGTTGCGGCCGAAGTGGCGCGCCACGCGCCCGCCCAGAGCCCGCTCGGTGCGCATGAACGGAGCATTCCGAATGCGCGCCGCGTGCAGCGCCGTAACCCTGGCGATCTCCGCCAGGGTGCCGTCGCCCAGCGCCAGGCAGGCAGCGGCCGCCACGCCGATACCGGTCGCCAGACCGAGCAGGCCGGCGGAGGACGAGGCCGCCTCCGCCGCCGGGCCGGCGAGCGGTTGCGTGAGATAGGCCAGCGCGAAGACCGGCACGAGCGATACTATGGGTAACCCGCCCCGCAGACCCGCCCCGATCGCCGTGCCTTCCTGTCGCTCCAGGAGCAGCCCGGCCGTGGTTCCGAGCAGCAGCCCGAGCACCAGAGCCGCGACAATCAGGGCAACCGTGCGCGCCGACCCCTGCGCGAGGCGGCGCCAGAGCGGCTCGCCGCCGAACGCCCCGAGGTCGGCGCGCGCCAGCCGCGCCATGCACGTCACATAGACGCGCGCGACTTCGGGGATCGCTTCCGAGACGATCGGCGATCCGCAGGCGTACAGGGCTTCCGCGGCATTCTCCCCGCTGCCCGTGCCGGGCGCCCGCAGCGCGTATCCCGGCGAGAAAACGATGAGCGCAAAAACCGCCGACACCGTGACCGCCGCGCGGATCGCCACCGGCCCAAGCGCCGCGGCGAGCGCGCCGCTGGTCGCGCGCAAGCGGGCAGCCGCGGGGGGGCGACGGCAGCGGCTCATGACCGCGGCGCTCCGCCCGCGGTCGCCATGACCGGGACGTGGTGGCAGGCCACCTGGTGGTCCGCGGCGAGCGGCCAGAGCCGCGGCGCTTCTTCCTCGCACCGGCGCCGCTGCGCCTCGCTTCCGAGCACCTCGTAGCGATGGCAACGCTGCAGCAGCGCGCACCCCTGCCCCGGCACCAGATCCGCGGGCGTATCCCGCTGTAGAGCGTCGATCATGGCGAGCTCGGCGGCGCCCAGGGCGCGGGTGCCGGCGCCCCCCGCCGCGGCGCGCTGGTCGACGGCGCGGTCCGCGGCCAGCAGCCCGGCGGTGTACGGATGACACGTATCAGCGAGACCCGAAAACCCCTCCCGGCGCGGTCGCGATTCCACGATCCGGCCCCCGAGCATGGTGACGACTCGCGAGCACAGCGCCTGCACCGCCCCGATATCGTGGCTGATCAGGACGACGGCCAGCGACCGCTCGTCGTGAAGTCGTCGCAGTAACGCGAGAATCTCGAGCTGCACGGGGGCGTCCAGCCCGGCGAGCGGCTCGTCGGCGAGTAGCACCGCGGGAGCTCCGGCCAGCGCTACCGCGATGCCCACGCGGCGCTTTTGCCCGCCGCTAAGCTCGCCCGGAAAGCGTTCCGCCAGGCGTGGCTCCAGGCGCACCTCGTCGAGAAGCTCGGCGACACGCCGCCGGCGCCCGGCGCGATCACCGTCGGTTTGCGCCCGGACGACGTCGGCCAGCAGCTCGCCGACGCGCAGGGCGCGGTTGAGCACCGCGTCGGGACTCTGAAAGATCAACCGCACGCTGCGGCGAAAGCGGCGGCGAGCGGCGCCCGCGAGCTCGTTCACCGGCCGCCCTCCCAGCGTCACCGTGCCGTGCTCCGGGATCAACAAGCCCGCGAGCACCCGCGCCAGCGTGCTCTTGCCGCATCCGGATTCGCCGACCAGACCGACAATTTCGCCGGCGCCAACGCCGAAGTCCACGGCCGCGAGCGCCTCGTGCTCCCGCGCTTCCCGTCCCCGGCCGCGCCGGAACCGCACCGTGACCCCTTGCGCAGCCAGCAACTCGCCGGGCTTCATGGGCTCGGCTCCTGCCGCACGAGAATCGTCCAGGACCCAATGTAGATGCAATCTCCATCCGCCAGCCACGCCCACTCGACCGGGACACCGTTGACCCGGGATCCGTGCAGGCTGTGCAGGTCGCGCACTCCCAGGCCGTCGTGGGCCGCCGTGACGAGCGCATGTCGCCGCGACACGTGCGGATCGCGAATGGGAATGCCCGCCGCGTCTTCGCGGCCGATGCACAGCGCTTCGCGCGGGCGCACGCCGTAATCAACGCGGTCTCCCTCCGGTGAGATCACCACCAGCCGCCAGCGCGCCCGGCGGCGCCGGTCGCCCAGCTCACCCGCCAGCACCGCGGCGAGGCACACTATCGTTGCCGACAGCGCCGGCACCAGGGCGGCGACGATCCAGGAAGGCACTCCCACCATCCAGTCAGTCATACGGGCAATACCTCTTCGCTCGACCCAGCCAGTTTCTTTCTCTCTTCAGCACGAACCCATTTGGAGGCAGGGCCCACTCGGAACCCAAGCCCTGCGCATCGACGGCGCGCACGCGCCAGTAGAGCGGCGTCGCCGTGGTGACCTGCAGCGCCTGGCACAGCCCGACGTCCGCCGCGATTACCTGCTTTTCTGCCGTGAGCTCGCTGCGCCGGTGCAGGAGCGCGGAGAAGCCCCTGTCCGTGGCGACCTGCAGCTCGTAGGTGAGGCGAGGTCCGTCCGCGGGTACGAAAGGCGCGATGTTGTCGGGATCCGTCGCCGCTTGCCAGCTCAGCGCGTCGCCCGCGCCGACGCCGTCGGAGCTCCCGGGTTCGGGCCGCTCGACCCGGAGCTCCCGCGGCGCGCCAGGTGGTCGATTCTCGATCGTGATCTCGACGAACGGCGACCAGTCCGACCGCAGGCCGCGGTCGCCGAACGACCGCACGCGAAACCGATATGCGCCGCCGATCCGGAGGCCGTTGATGTCCCGCAGGCTCAGGTACGCCTTGTCCGTCATGCGGTTGATCGGCTCCGATGGCGCATCGGAAGCGTCCTCGACGTTGACCTCGTAGGTCGTCACTTCTTCCGGGCCGTTTGTAGGGGTCCAGGACAGCCCCTCGTCAACTGTCAGCGCCGTCTTCGTGGCCGGTTGCGGCGGCCGCAGAACCCGCTCACCGGCGAGCGCGAACGGCAGCGGCGGTGACGGCTCCGACCGCATTCCCGAGCGATCTACGGCCAGGACCCGAGCATAGTACTTCGTGTCCGGCTCGACCTTGGCGGCGTCGAGGACGAAGCCTGGCGCATCGACGGTTTCCGCGATCAGCGGCGCCGCGAGCTGCTCGCTTTGCGCAACCTCGAAAAGGTATCCGGCGACGCTGTCGCCCGGATCGGGGTCCAGCGCTGGTTGCCAGGAAAAGCTGATGCGTGTCGTGGACACCTCGACCGCCAGTTGCGCCGGGATCGACGGCGGCTCGGCGATGGCGTCGACCACAAACTGCTGCCATTCCGTGGCGGCGCTGCGAAGGCCGGTGGTATCCACGGCGGTGACCCGGAAATGCCACGTCGTGTTTTCGTCCAGCGGCGCGTCGAAGCGTATCGCGGTGTCGCCGGTTCGCGTAGTCGCGAAGTCGCGCGCCCGCGGTGCGACCTGGCTCATCTCCACCTCATAGGTGATGCTGTCGTTGGGGTCGGGATCCACCGCCGCCGTCCAGCTCACGGTCGGCCGAGGATCGCGCGACACCTCGCCCGCCCGCGGTGCGACAATGGCGATCGCGCTCGGCGGCTCCGCCTGGACGTCGAAGTAGAAGCTGCCCTCTTGAGCTTGCTCGCCCTGGCGCAGGAGCTTCGAGAGGTCTTCACCGCCAGTGCCGATCGGCGTGACGCGATAGCGATAGCGCTCGTTCTCGCGCAGATGGGAGAAGCGGCGAATGAGCAGGCTGCGCTCGGAGTCGCCGATGAGCCTGACCGACTCCACGGTGCCGCCCGCCGAATCCAGGACGTCGACCTGGTAACCCCAGACGATGATACTCGCGTAACGCGCCCAGCTCAGACGTGCCGGCGGTCGCGGCGGGGCGGGCAATGCGGGCGGGGCGGAGGCGGGAGCGCCGCCCGGGGAGGAGACCATCGGGGCGGGGCCTGGGGAGCCGACCACGAAGGGCGCGGCTCCAGGTCCGGCGCCGCCGATGATGCCGCCGCCACCGGCGCCGGCGTAGGGGCGAGCGCCACCCATCAGCGCCGCGACCGCCAGCAACATCATGCTCAACGAGCTCGTGGCCAACGCGAGCAGCAGCGTGGCGCGCCGGCGCGATCGGGAGCGCGGTGCCGGGCGCGGCGCCGGCGGTTGCCAGGGAGCTCGGCCTTGCTTATCGGGCATGATCATCGTCCTTGTTCTCCCGCGCGGAGGGGGCGGTTGCGGAGGGCTCGACCGCGCTCGGCGCGGCCGCGCTCGCCGGGGCATCGTTCTGGCAGCCGTCGATCCACGGTTGCGACGACGCGGCCAGGAAATGTCCATCTTCCCGGTTCTCGAGCTCCAGGCACAGGTCCGGCGATGCGGGCGCCGGCTTCGAGGAATGAAAGAGGTCGAGCTCCGGATCCGGGGCCTGGGTGAGGTAATGCGGGTCGGAGGTGAGCGGACGCTCACCGCACGCTGCTCCAACGGTGCCCGGCCACACTGCCAGTCGGGCTCCTGGCGGCGGCACGCAGCTTGTAATGCGGAGCGCAAAGGGCTCCCGAGCGGCGGGCCGGCACGCCGAAAGCTCGACGCCACCCGCGCACTGCCGCCGGCTGGTGGTGCCCGTGCTCGGGCCGGCTGCCGGCCGATGACCCGCGGAAGGCGTCGGTGGTGGCGGCGCCGGAGAGACGGTGCTTCCCTCCTTGCCTTCTCCCACCGGCGGAGCCAGGGGGGCTGCGCGTGGGCGGTCTTTGCGGTGCGCTTCCGGAGCCCCCTGCTGTGGCCGCGCAGCATGCTCGGTGCCCAGGTTTCGCGCGACCGGCGGCGCCGGCGTGCGCACCGCGGTAGGCGTTACCGCGGGAGTTGCCGTCCGCGGCGGCGGCGCCGCCGTACGCACCGGGCTGAAGGCGAGCTTTCGGGGCGCTTGCGTCGGTAGCGGGTAGCGAGCAAGCCCGGTGGGCGCCACGGCGCGCGGGGGCCAGAGCCCAGAAGGCACCGCTTCTGGCAGTTGGGCGGGTGTCGACTGGAGCTGCACCGCGAGCCCTGCGAGTACCCCGGCGAGCAGCACGACGAAGGCCAGACCCACCAGGACGGCCGCCTTCGGTCGCCCCATCGCAGCGGCGGGGGCCATGCCGCCGGCCGCGCCCGGCATCGTCTCCGGCGGCATCACCCCTGGGCCAAGCAGCGCTCGCCCGCCCACGGCGATCGGATCGGTGAGCCCCGGCGCGGACGCCGCGCCGGCCTCCTGTGCCCCGAGCGCGTCGGCCAGCCACTGCGCCGCGGCAGGGTTCCGCTGCCGGCGTCCCAGTGCCGCTACCGCCACCGACGCATTGTCGACCCCGCCGTGCAGGTTTGCCAGCCGCACCGCCGCGATACACGCGTCGTTCGCGCTCTCGGCACCCTCCAGGCAGGCGGCGAGCTCGGCGTCGCTGACCATCCGCACGATCCCATCCGAGCACAACAGCAGCGCATCCCCCGCCGCCACGGGAATCACGGCGACCTGCGGCTCGATGTCCGCGGCCTTGCCAAGCCTGCGCGTCAAGGTGCTGCCCACCGCATGGTCCTCGGTGAGCTGGGACAGCAGCGAAGCGCGCCACAAATACGCGCGCGAGTCGCCGATATGGCCAATGCCGCAGTGGGTCTCAGATACAATCGCGAGCGTCAGCGTCGCTCCCATCGCTCCCGCTCCGCCTCCGTGCCGGTCGATCTCGGCGAGCACCGCGTCATTGGCGGCGCTCAGGGCCGCCAGGCCAAAATCCTGGAGCTGCATGGCCTCGCCGGTCGCGGGCGCTCCTCGCGATGCGAGCTCCTGAACCACGAGCCGCGCCGCGTTGATGGCGACCTGACTCGCGATTTCCCCTTTGTTGCGCCCGCCCATCCCATCCGAAACCGCCAACAAGGCCAGGACCGGGAAGTGCGCCGGGAACACGACCGCCGCGCAGTCGTCCTCGTTGAGCGTGCGCACCCTCCCGGTATCGCTGTATTTCCCGACCTCGATCTCGCCGCGCGCCACGACCATGCCGATCGTCTCTCCGCGGTTAGAAGGCCTCGAAGCGGAGGCGAACCGCGCCAAGCTGGAGCATGTTGCCGGTTTCGAGAACCGCGGTGTCGTTCTGCGCCAAGTTCTTTGTCTGGTTCGCGGCGGTGATCTGAATGGGCCGGTTGCTCAGGTTGCGGACTGCAACCTTGGTCCCGTTCCACAGCAGGAACTGAGCGTGATGGCGCGAGATGGTGCTGTTGAGCAACTGGATCGCGGCGTCATCGGCGCGCCCGACGATCAGACCCGTCGGCTGAGCGTTGAGGTTGACGAGCTCGAATTGTCGCTTGCCTCCAGCCTCGATTTCGCCGCTCTCGACTACCAGCCGACCAAAGAAGTCTCCGGTCGGCTGCTCTCCCATCTTGGGTGACGAGCGCCCGCCGGTAGTGGGAGGCGGCACGAAATCAACGGTGGGCTGCACCGAGAAACCTGCGGCCGGTCCCCGACCGTACACGGGTGCGCCGGGCGGGTACGCCTCCTGCGCGCGGTGGTCCGCGGGCCGCAACAGCATGATCACCAGCGCGACGATGACCACCCCGAGCACGGCGATGGCCGCGTAGATCACCCAGTACACCCAGCCGCTGCCGCCGATCTGCTCGGCGACGAGGTACGCGCCCTCGGCGTCCGGTGGGGCGACCCTTCCCTTCACCCACACACGCGCACCGGAAATCGGAAACCCGCTGAGGGTGCGCACTCTCAGAGTCGCGCCGAGGTCGTCCAGCAGCGTGAAGTAGCCGATGCTGGACCCGATGTTGTCGGGCACGACCTGGCCGACCATGCCGTAGACCCACACGGTCGCTCCCTGCTTGCCCGGGTTGTTGAGCACGTCGCTTATTTCCGTGCGCTGCGGCGCCAGTTGCTCGCAGGCGGTGCCCGCCACGGCGATCAGCATCGCCATCAGGAGACGCGCGCGTGGGTGCTCGCGTCGCGCGCCAGTGCCGGTACCTCTCATCGGTCTCGCCTCCTCACTGCCCCGGGCTGCGGTGCAGGCGGTCGCGAATCCGCAGCAGGAGCTCGTTTGTGGTTGGTCTGCAGCGCGGATCCCGCGCCACCATGCGCTTCACCAGGTCTCGCTCGGGCGCTGGCACCGCCGCGGGGACCGCCAGCTCGCGGCCGCCGCGCACCCAGCTCACCCAGTCGCTGCTACCGTCACGGCCGTCGCCGGCCTCCTGACAGCGGCCACCGGTCATGGCCTCGAGAAAAATCACGCCCAGCGAGAAGACGTCGGTCTCCGGCCCTGGCGTCGCGCCGTTGAACAGCTCCGGCGCGATGTAGCCAAGCGTGCCCCTCACGGGCTCCGTGCCCCCACTTCCCGGCTTTCCTGCCAGGCCGAAGTCGATCAGCTTCACGCGCAGCACCCGGTCTGGTCGACCGCGATCGCTCGCGCGCCGCGCCGGCGCCAGCTCGACCAGAATGTTCGCTGGCTTCAGGTCGTGATGGATAACCCCCTCCAGGTGTGCCTCTTTCAGCGCCTGCAATACGCCGAGGAAGATCTGGTGGACCCACTCCAGCGGCAGCTTTCCCTGCTCCCGGATGATCTCGCCGAGGTTTCTTCCCGGAAAGAGCTCCATGGAGTAGAACGGCACCTTGACCTGAAAGCCAGGCAGCAGCACCAGCAGAAACCCGCGATCGTAAATCTGAATGTGGTGATCGCCCTGCAGCTTGGCCCGCAGTTTGGCCTCCATGATGAAGGTCCCAAACGAGCTCCCGCCCTGGACCTCTTGCTGGATGCGGTCGAGTCGCGGCATCTTGAGGCAGACGCGCGTCTCGCGGTGCAGGTCGATCGCCCGGTAGATGGCGCCGAACCCGCCGGTGCTGAGCACGCCTTCGAGCACATACCGGCCGAGCAGCCGTCCGGTGAGATTACGTTCCATGGCGGCGAGGGTCTCCGGCGTCAGGTAACCCTGCGGATCCAGGAGGCGGCTGTCGCGGTGAGGGCGCCCGCGGCGTACGACGAGAGCACCTGCGAGCACACTGGCGGCCATCAACAGCACGACCAGGAGGACGGCCATCGCCGCGTCCAGGGCGCTCACCGCGGCACCGCCAGTAGTCGCGTGGCCGCTGGGGCGGCGCGGCCCGGCCGGTGCGAGGCATCCGCGAGGGAGTGTGCATTCTCGGTCTGACTCATGCCTGCGTGGTTGCCTTTCAGGTTGACGGCTCTGATGGCCAGGGGCTCGCTGTCCGAGAGATCGCGTTGCAACGCTTGTGCCAGCGCTGGCGGGAGCGTCGCGAAGCGCGTTTCGATACCCTTCCCGCCCCACCGTTCCCAACGTCCGCGCGCGCGTGGTCCGCGCGCCGCAGAGCGGCGCGCCCCGCCTGTCACGCGCCGTTGCAGCCTGTCGGGTTTCCCTGCGCCGGGCCTGGCCTCGCCCGCCGGTTCGGCTACGGGTCGACGGCCAACAGGTGGGAGGCCATCCCGGCCGCCTTCGGTCGGAGGAGAGCAGGATGCCCGCCCACCATGGCTGCCAGGCCCAAGGACGAGCCCCCGGCCTCAGGCGCTCTACTGCTCGGCCGTGTAGATTGGGCATCGGGATGGGGAGTCAGCGGGCGGAGAGACCGCCGGGCGCCGGTTCCGCGACGAGCCAGCTCAAGCTCTTGCGAAGCCGATAGCGACAGGCCTCTCCCGGTGCACCCACAGCGAGGATAGCGCGTGGAAACCCCGCCTCGAGGAGCCGGCGATTGACCCGGCCGACCAGCACCGAGACGCGCGATCTCGACACCGGCCGATCTCCCCATAGCTCCGCTTCCAGGTCGGCGCGGCGCCTCTCCCCGCCGCGCGCGAGAGCGACGAACAGTCTTGCCTCCTGGAGTCCCAGTCTCACCTGCTCGGCACCTGCCCGTACTTCGCCGCGGACCACGACCAGGTCAAGCGGTCCGGCGCCGTCAATGGCTTCTCCGAGGTCGCTCTCGGTCACCGTCGCACCACGGCCGGCTGCCGTCCAGAGAATCCAGAGGCGCCGCGGCCCGGCGCCGTCCCCGCAGACGCCGAGGTCGCGCAGCATCTGCAGCGTCGTGCTCAGCTCGAGCTCGAGTCGGCGCAGTTGGGCGAGAAGGTGTTGCAGGTCGTCGGTGGCGCTCACGGCCGCGAAATAGCAAGAATCGTGCCGCCACGCCGACTGCCGCGGTCGCTCGCGGACGGAGCGAGAGGCTGCCGCGTCAACGTCGAACCTGCGATGAATCACGGAACAGCTCTGGCGTTGAGCCGGCGCCGCCGCCGTGATACACTGGCTCCTATCCCGGAGACCTGGAAATGACGATCAGCAGCACCGACCTGGCAGTGCTCCCGGCGGCGGAGGTCAGGTATCCAGACTCGGACGGCCAGCCTTTGGGCGAGACGGACTTCCACATCAGCGCCATCCTTTACCTGCGCGAGGCATTGCGCTGGGTTTTTCGGCAGACCGCTGACACCTACGTCGGGGCCAACATGCTCCTCTACTACGAGCGGGGAGATCCCTGCTCGGTACGGGCCCCTGACGTGTTCGCCGACAAATGGGTTTCAACGCGCCAACGTCGCACCTACAAGCTGTGGGAAGAGGCCGCCGCTCCGTGCACGATAATAGAGGTTACCTCCAGTAGCAGCCGCATCGAGGACATGGGCACCAAACGGGGGCTCTACGAGATGTGGGGCGTCGCGGAATATCTGCTCTTTGATCCACTGGCGGAGTACCTGACGCCGCAGCTCCAGGTATTCGTCCTTCGCGACGTCTACTACCAGCGGGCTCCGCTGCAGGCCGATGGCAGTTTTCACAGCGCCGAGCTCGGCGTCGACTTTCTCCCGGTCGAAGCGATGCTGCGGGTGCTCGATCCGGAGACCGGCAAGGTCGTTCCGAGCCTGGGCGAAGCGGTCGAGCTGGCCACAAAGCAGGCTGCGAATGCCCGTCACCAGGCCGAGCACGCTGCTCGGGAGGCGGAGCGAGCAGCGCGCGAATCCGCGCGCGCGGAAAGCGAATCCGCACAGGCCAGACAGCAGTCCGAACGCGCGGAGCGGGAGTTTCAACGGGCCGAGCGGGCAGCGGCACGGGCAGAGCTCGCCGAGGCGGAGGTCGAGCGCTTGCGCGCCGCTCTCGATCGTCTCCGGGGAACGACGCCAGATCGCTGACCTGGGCTCGTTGGCCGCGGTCCCCGAAGGGAGCACAGGTGACCGGGGCGCTCAAGATCCCTGAATCCACCGCCTGTGCGCCTGCGAGCTGCACGGAAAGCGCATCACGAAGACCCCACGCCACTTTCCCCCCACCCCAACCCTCCCCCGCCCACGCGTTCCGCAACGATACTTTATGGTGAAAAATCAGGCGTCGGCAGAGTGTGGTTTACACTTGCCGGAAGTTGAAGGCGGTGCGACATCCGGGGACCGCGTGCCTGCGGCCCGCATTTTTGGGCCGGATGACGACGCGGACCCGAGGTCTGCGCACCCAGGCAATGCAGCTCCGAACGCCCAGCTTGTAAAGGAGCGCCTCCGGCATCTTGCCGAAGCCAGAGGTCATTGGTTTGACGCAAGAGGTGGAGGGTGAATCGGGGTAGGGGCGACGAGTGACGGACTCATCCGATGAGCTCCCTAGACCCCATACTGAGCCTTCTTGGCATGCCTTCCCATCAAGGGGCGCGAGGATCAGACGATGGACCGGCCACTTTCCGATGAGATAAAACATCTAACTGGAATTTGGCCGGGAAATCCCCGAAAAACCGGCCAGAAACGCCTTAGATACGGCCATCTGCGCGAAAAGTGGCCAAAAGGGGGCGAATTGAGGCAAACTGGCGGCCAGAATCGCGTTAGATGTTTTATCTGCGCCAAGTATGGCCGGTCCGGCCGCCACTCACCAGCCCCCGCCGCTGCCACCCGTTCACCACCGCATCCAGGCAGTCGCGCCGCCTCGGCTCCGTCACCTGCAGCGCGCTCGCCGGCCGCAGGCTGTCACCGGCGAGCCGGCGCATGCTCTCTAGGAGCTCCGTCAGCCGCACCTCCGCAGTCTTGAAGCGATTGTCGCTCACCACGAGCTCATAGACGTACATGGGCCGCGCCTGCCCGATGCGGTGCACGCGGGGCGTTGTCTACTCTTGCTGCGCCAGGTTCCACAGCCGAGTTTGTCGGAAGGGGCGCAACGAGTGGGCCCGTGAGCGGCGGGAGGGGCTACCTTCGAGGCCGCGATTAACACCGTGACGCCCTCCGCCGAGCCGGGAGGGACGGAGGGGGCACGGTCACGCCGACGGAGAAAAACCCGTGGATTCAGGAGGTCCGAGCTCGCTTGACAGGGCCGGGTCGCTGCGTTACTCTGCAGCATCACCGTGGCCACGCCCATGGCGGGATGGCGCCTTCTCGTGGACGTCGCTGATGGCGGCGACGGCCCGATCACCCTCGTACCGGACCTCGCACCCCGGACACTGCCGCGGCTCAGCGCCCCGATCCCGACCCCGTACAAAGGATGGTGCAGAATGCCTCAGTTCGACAAGATCAAGATACCCAGCGCGGGCCAGCCCATCGAAATTCGTGACGGCGAGCTTTGCATTCCCTCCAGTCCGATCATCCCCTATATCGAAGGTGACGGGATCGGCGTCGACATTACCCCGGCAACGATCAAGGTCGTCGACGCGGCGGTTCGCAAAGCCTATGGCGGCGATCGCCAGATCGCCTGGACGGAAGTGTTTGCGGGCGAAAAGGCAAACGAGCTCTACGGCTCATTCATGCCCGAGGAGACTTTCGAAGCGATTCGCCACTTTGTCGTCGCCATGAAAGGGCCCTTGACTACCCCTATCGGCGGCGGATTTCGCAGTCTGAACGTCACGCTTCGCCAGGTATTGGACCTCTACGCCTGCGTCCGCCCGGTCAAGTACGTTCCCGGAGTGCCAAGCCCGGTGAAGCGCCCCGAGGACATGGATATCGTCATTTTTCGCGAGAACACCGAGGACGTCTACGCCGGTTTCGAGTGGAAGGCGCAGTCCCCGCAGGCACGCCGCCTGATCGAGCTGCTCAACGACGAGTACGGATGCTCCATCCGACCCGACGCGGGGATCGGCATCAAACCGATTTCAAAAACCGGGACCGATCGGCTCATCCGCGCCGCGATCCGCTACGCGATCGCCCGCAAGCGCCGCTCGGTGACCATCGTTCACAAGGGGAACATCATGAAGTTCACGGAAGGCGCCTTCCGTGACTGGGGATACGAGCTCGCGCGCACGGAGTTCGCCGAGCAAACGGTGTCCGAAGCGGAGCTGTGGGACAAGTACGACGGAGAGGTCCCCGCGGGCAGGATTCTCATCAACGACCGCATTGCGGACAACATGCTCCAGCAAATTCTGACGCGGACTCAGGAGTACGACGTGCTGGCGCTCCCGAACCTGAACGGCGACTACATGTCGGACGCTGCGGCAGGACAGATCGGCGGACTGGGAATGGCGCCCGGCGCCAACATCGGCGACCACATCGCGCTGTTTGAAGCTACCCACGGCACGGCGCCGAAATACGCCGGCCAGGACAAGGTGAACCCCTGCTCCTTGATTCGGTCCGCCGTGATGATGCTGGAGTACATCGGATGGGATGAGGCCGCGGCGCTGATCGACACGGGAATCGCCCGAGCGATCGGCCAGGGGCGCGTTACCTACGATCTGGCGCGCCAGCTCGGCGACATCAAGCCGATCAAGTGCTCGGAATTCGGCCAGGCGATCATCGACAACTTGTAGCAGACTGCTGCGGGCACGTGCCCAGGGTGGCGCGCGGCATCTGCCGCCGGTGCCCTGCTGGCTGACGGCGGGCACTCGGACCGCGCCGCCAGCAGCGAAGGCGTCCTCGCGTGGGAGCGCGCTGCGGCGAGCACGGCTCGCCGGGCGCCCCTGAGCGCCAAAGCGCCAGTTGCGTTCGTGCCGGGCGTTGAAGTTGGAGAAGTGGAATGAAAATACATGAGTATCAAGCCAAGGAGCTCTTTCGGCAGTTCGGTGTGCCCGTTCCCCGCGGGCGGGTCGCCGCCACTGCGGCCGAGGCTACGGTGGTGGCCCGGGAGCTTGGCGCGCTCCGCGTCGTCCTGAAGGCGCAGGTGCATGCGGGCGGGCGTGGCAAGGCCGGCGGAATCAAGGTCGTCGAGGCTGGAGGCGGCATCGGGCCGATTGCAGAAGCCCTGATCGGCATGCGCCTGGTAACCCACCAGACCGGGGCAGAAGGCCGCATCGTCAAGAAGCTGCTCGTCGAAGAGGCGATCGAAATCGCCGGCGAATCTTATCTGGCGATCACCCTTGATCGGCGCGCCAAGACGCCGGCAATCATCGCGAGCCCGGCCGGTGGCATGGATATCGAAGAGGTCGCCGCCAAAACTCCAGAGAAGATCCTCACGTTGCCCCTCCTGCCTACTTTGGGTGTGCGGCCCTACCACGGTGTTGAGGTCGCGCGGTTTCTTGGCCTGAGCGGCGAGCAGGCAAAGGCCGCGGGCAAGCTCGTTCAGGATCTCTATCGTCTGTTTGTCGAAAAGGACTGCGCTCTGGTCGAGATCAACCCCCTCGCGACGTTGCGGGACGGCCGGCTTGTTGCCGCCGACGCCAAGGTGAGCTTTGACGCGAGCGCCCTGGCTCGTCACCCCGACGTGGTCGCCTATCGCGACCTTGACGAAGAGGATCCCTATGAAGTCGAAGCATCCAAGTACCGACTGAGCTACGTACACCTGGATGGAAACATCGGTTGTATGGTCAACGGCGCCGGTCTCGCGATGGCGACCATGGACATCATCAAGCTCGCCGGCGGCCAACCTGCAAACTTCCTCGATGTCGGCGGTGGCGCCTCGGCCGAGCAAGTCGGCAACGCCTTTCGAATTCTCCTGTCCGACGCCGCCGTCGCCGCCGTGCTCGTGAACATCTTTGGCGGCATCATGCGCTGCGATGTGCTCGCGCGCGGTATCATCCAGGCGATCGAGCAGGTTCACGTGAACGTCCCGGTCGTGGTGCGCATGAAGGGCACCAACGTTGACGAAGGAAAGCGCCTGCTGCAGGAATCGAAGCTCGCCTTCATCCTGGCGGAAGACATGGGAGAAGCCGCCCAGAAAGTCGTTGCCGCGGCGCGGGAAGGAGGTCGCTCATGAGCGTGCTCGTTGGGAAGGAAACGCGCCTGGTGGTGCAAGGCATTACGGGCAAGGAAGGGGCCTTCCACACCCAACAAATGGTCGCGTACGGCACCCATGTCGTCGCCGGCGTAACTCCGGGAAAGGGTGGTCAGACGTTTTCGGGCGTTCCCGTATTCGATACCGTCCAGGACGCGGTGCGGCAGACCGGCGCCAACGCCAGCGTCATTTTCGTTCCCGCCTCGTTTGCGCCGGATGCGATTCTGGAGGCGAGCCAGGCGGGAGTCGATCTCGTCGTCTGCATTACCGAGGGAATCCCAGCGCTGGACATGGTCAGGGTTCACCAGGCGCGAGCCACTTTGCCGGGGCGTCTCATTGGCCCCAACTGCCCCGGCATCATCTCGCCCGGAAAGGCCAAGATCGGCATCATGCCCGGTCACATCCACCAGGAAGGGCGGATCGCGGTCGTCTCGCGAAGCGGTACTCTGACGTATGAGGTAGTCGACCAGTTGACCCGGCTCGGGCTCGGGCAAAGCACGTGCATCGGCATCGGCGGTGACCCCATCATCGGTACGGACTTCGTCGCTGCCCTCGGGCTGTTCGCTGCTGACGGCGATACCGATGCCATCGTGATGATCGGCGAGATCGGCGGAACCGCGGAAGAAGAGGCGGCAGCCTTTATTCGCGCCCACGTTGACAAGCCCGTGATCGCTTTCGTGGCCGGGACCACAGCCCCAGCGGGTAAGCGCATGGGGCACGCCGGGGCCATCATCGCCGGCGGCAAGGGCGACGCCGTAAGCAAGATCCGCGCCCTGCGGGAGGCCGGCGTCCATGTGGCCGATAGCCCGGCGACCATCGGAAAGACCGTCAAGGCCGTGCTGGGGCGACCTGGCATGTAGGCAAGACCGCCGTCTGCGGCCGGCCCGCATGCGCGGCGCCGGCCAACTCGCAGTGGGTGATGTTTTACGTATCAAGAGGAGACGCTCGGAGATGAGCAGGACACTAATTATCGTCAAGCCCGACGCCACGGCAGCCGGAAACGCCGGCGCGATCCTGTCGGTATTCGAGCAGGCCGGGCTCCGAATCGCCGCCTTGCGGTTGGCGCGTCTTTCCAAGGAAGAGGCGAAAGCGTTCTACATTGTGCACAAGGAGCGGCCGTTCTACGATTCCCTTACGACCTTCATGTCCTCCGGAACCTGTATCCCCGCCGTGCTGGAAGGCGAGGACATCGTGCGCCGGGTGCGGGACCTGATGGGAGCCACCAATCCCGCTCAGGCCGCCGAGGGGACAATTCGCAAGCGCTATGCCACAAACATCGAGCGCAACGCCGTGCACGGTTCGGACTCGCCGGAATCGGCGGCCTACGAGATTGGCTTCTTCTTCAGCGGCCGCGAGCTCCTCCGCTGAGGCGGCAACGCGGCTGGCTCTCGGACGGCGGGTCGGGGTGCTTTCGGCGCTGCTCCTCGCGCTCCTGCTCGCAAGCGGCTGCGGTCGGCCGGCGAAGTCGGACGCCCGCGTCGCGGCGCTGGGGGTCAGCGAAGTGGCGTCTCTCCAACGCCGTCTGCTGGGAGCTGTGCCGGCTGAGCGCACGGCGGCTCAAGCCGAGGTGCGCGATCTGGGAGAGATGGCGCTGCCCGTGCTGCTGATTTGCCTTGGGGCGGACGATCCCCGGTTGCGCGAGTGGGCCGCCGATGCGCTTGGCGATCTGCGCCTGGCGCCTGCCGCACCGCTGTTGGTCGCGGCGCTCGCGGACAGGCGCAACCGGCCTCGCTACCTCCGCACGCTCCAGCCTGACTCCGATCACTTCGTCATGACGACGGTCCGCGATCGCGACGTGCAGACTGCCGTATTGATGGCATTGCGGCGCATTGGCAGGCCCGCGCGCCCACCGCTCCGGGCGCTGCGCGAACGCGCCCGGCAAACCCGGGACCCCGAGCTTGCCGCCGCCGCCTCGCTCGCCCTGGCCTTGACCGGCGAGCGCAATGTGAATACAACGATATCAATGGCCGGGGATTAGGCCGAAAAAAATGTTCTCGTGGCAAACAACAGAGGGAAAAATGAGCTCAACATGGTTGGCTCCCAGGAATGGGACCTGTGGTCTTTCACCACTCGCCGTGGTCGTCCTCGTGGCGCTGGCCGCGATGCCGGCGGCGCTTGTAGCTGCCGAGTCCAAACCGGCGTGGGCCGAGGCCCTGGGCCGGGAGATCCAGGACTCGCTGAGCTCCAAATGCGCGTCTCGCGGCAACATTGGGATCGCCGTCATCGATCTGGCGACCAAGGACATGGTGTATGCACGCCGACCGGACGTCACCCTGATGCCGGCGTCCAACATGAAGCTCTACACCGTGGCGGCGGCGCTGCATGCGCTCGGACCCAACCACCGGCTCAGGACGCGCCTCGGCTTTGTCGGCAGGCGCCAGGGCGAGCACATTGACGGCAATCTCGTGCTGCGCGGAGAAGGAGATCCATTCCTGCTGGCCGATGACCTGCGCGACCTGGTGATTGAGCTTCTGGCGGCCGGAATCAGCTCGGTTGGCGGAGACGTCGTCGTCGACGATTCCTACTTCGACCACGAGCGCCGCGGAAACGGCTGGCGCGATCAGACGCAGAAATGGTACAACGCCCCGATCGGTGCCCTCAGCCTGAATTTCAATTGCGTGGCGGTGCACGTTTCACCGGGGATGCGGCCCGGGGTCAAGGCGATTGTGTCGACTACGCCCGAGCTCGGCGTGGATGTCGGCGGCGGGGTTGCCACCCGTGGACCCGGGCAGCGGAGCTGGTTCGGTGCGAACCGGCGGGAAGGCACCGGCGGCCGGCCGCTCGTGAGCGTCAATGGATCGGTATCGACGGGCGCCGAAGAGCTGAGTATCATTCGCACGATTACCGACCCGCCGCGGTTTGCCGGCAACGTCTTTCTGGAGCTCCTCAAGGACCACGGCATTACGGTTCGCGGCGGCCTCAAGTCGCTCGACGCCGATGACCTCGAGGGCTCGTGGGCGCAAAGCATGGCGGCTGAGCGAGTGACGTGGCTGGCGGAGCACTACTCGCCGCCGCTCGCCGAGATTGCCTTCAGCCTGCAGAAGCACAGTAACAACTTCATGGCGGAGATGGCCCTGAAATCGCTCGGTGCCGTGGCGCATGGAGCGCCCGGGACGGCGGCCAAGGGCGCCATTCAAGTGGTCGAGCTGCTGCGGTCAAAGGGAATCGACCCCGCCGGATTCGCAATGGTCGACGGCTCCGGGCTCTCATCGCTCAACCGGGTCACTGCTCGGCAAACGGCGGAGCTGCTCGCCGCGATGGAGGCGGACTGGCGAGTGGGGCCGGAGTATGTCGCGGTGTTGCCGCGCTCAGGGCTTGATGGGACGTTGCATGCGCGCATGACATCCGATGACGTCCGCGGCTGGGTTCGCGCCAAGACGGGAACAATCTCCGGCGTATCGGCGCTTTCCGGCTACGCCGGCGGCGACGGGCGCCCGGCATTTGCCTTCTCGATTCTCGTCAACTCGCTTCCCTGCGGCCCCGGCGCCGCCCGGGCGCTGCAGGATCGAATCGCGCGCATACTTGTTCGCTATGCGGATCACTCGACACTGGTCGCGGCCAATGAGCCACCCGCCGTCAAGGTTCCCGCCCCCCGCAGGCACAAGAGGAGGTAACGATGACCGTTCACGACCTGTACTACGGCATGGTTGAATACCGGCATGCCTCGCTGACGGCCGTGTTGTTGTGCCCACTGGCGATCGCGGCTGTGGCCTGGCTCCTGAAAATCGCCGCGCTCGAGCCGGCTTCGCAGGCCGTGGCCAATGTCGGGATTTCGCTCGGGCTCGGAGCGCTTCTCGTCGAGCTCGTGGCGATCACCTATGGCTACCGCGTGGCCGGCGCCAATCCGCTCGCGGACGTCGACATCGTCTTTCTCATCGCGCCGATTTATCTGGTAGTCGCGGCACTTGCCGTCGAGAAAATCCTGTTTCCCGGCAAGCAGGAGGAAATTCGCCTTTTTCTTCGGCGCCTCGCGCTGGTGGTGATTACCTTTGGAGTGTTATACGGCGTCCTCAGCCAGTTCAGTTTTCACATGGTGGTGTGGACTAATCTCACAGCGTTCCTAATGTTCCTCGTTGCCACCATCGCCATCCTGTACTTTGGGGTCGCGCGACTGCTTCGATAACGCCGGGTGCTCGACCAGCTCCACGAGCACGCCCTGGGTGGCGCGCGGGTGGATAAAGGCGACGCTGGTGCCGCGGGATCCGGCCCGCGGCGCGGGCTCGATAACGGCAATGCCGGCCGCGCGCAGGCCTTCCAGCACGGACCGCAGATGATCCACGCGCAGAGCGAGGTGATGTAGGCCCGGTCCCCGCTTGGCCAGGAACGCGGCGATGACGGACCCTTCCTCACCATGCACCAGCTCGATCTCGGTCCCGCCAGCGGAAAAAAAGGCGGTTTCGGTATCGCCCACGGTTTCCCGTCGGAGGTTGCTTTTGTCGGCGCCACCGAGGAGCTGGCGGTAGGTGTCGATGGCCGCCTCAAGGTCGGCCACCGCGATGGCGATGTGATCAATGTGCATCGGTATTGGCCGACAAGCGGGCCCGGCATCGCTACCAGGACCCTTCCGCGGCGATTCCGCCCTGTAGGGCGAGGTTTCGGACCGGCTGACGAAGGGATGATAGTTTACGGCTTACAGAACGTCCAGCCGGTCCTCCGGTGCCGATGGGGCGTGTCCTCGCTGTCGCGCTGTAACTGATCGATCACATGAATAGTGGCCTCCACTGAGACGTGTGACGCCTACCGCACCGGGAAACGGCGGAATGACGAGGGCGGTGGTCAGATGGCGTCACCATGGGTGCTGGCGCATCGTTTGCATATCTCGAATCCAGCCGGTCAAGCCGCTTCCAGTACCCCGAAACCAATGTCGCCAGTGAGGTCGAAATGAAAGGCACGTCGCGATTCGCGGACATACTCACCAAGGCCACGGTCGCCGGGCACGCTTCGCGAGCCGCGCGCGTGCTCTCCGCCTTCGCAATGCTGGCGATGGCGCCGGCGTCCGCGGACCAGGTTTTCGGACCCGCTGCCGACTTCGCGAAGTCCGGCAAGACGATCCATCAGATCGAGCTTGAGCGACATCGCGATCAGGTCGCCTTACCATTTCGCGACCGTCTCGGCTTGAAGGCCTACCGGCGCGACCTGATGCCCACCGGTTCCCCACAGGTTTCCCGCGAGGTCCTCGGGTTTCTGCCCTACTGGGTCAGCGACGGCAACTTGCGCTGGGACCTCCTGACTACCCTGGCCTATTTTGCTGTCGAGGCCAAGTCGGATGGCAGCATCGGCAGCACTCACGGCTGGCCGGATCTCGACCTGGTATCCGCGGCGCATGCCAATGGCGTGCGTGTCGTTCTGGTGGTGACGAACTTCTCCGAGAGCGGTATTTCCAGCATACTCGGTAGCTCCGCCAACCGCGGCCGCCTGATTTCGAACCTCTACAGCCTGGTGAACCAGGGTGGCGCGGATGGGGTCAACATTGACTTCGAGGGCGTATCGAAGTCGGTGAAAGCAAACCTCGTCACCTTCATGAAGGAGCTAACCGCGTACTTTGAGGCGCGCATGGCAGCGCCGCACATCACCATCGACACGCCGGCGGTGGACTGGAGCGGCGCATTCGACTATGACGAGCTGGCGATGGCAAGCGACGGGCTGATGATCATGGGGTACGGCTATCACTGGTCCGGATCGACGTATTCCGGCCCGGTAGCTCCGCTCCAGGGTTGGGGCACGTACAACTTGAAGTGGACGATCAGCGACTACATGCAGTGGGGGGGAAGTCAGAATCGCGACAAGTTCGTGCTCGGGCTGCCGTGGTACGGCTACAAGTGGGCTACCGAGGACGCTCTTCCGAAGTCGCCTACCGAGGCCAGCGGGAGCTCTGTCACCTACGCGGGCGCGAAGTCGGGTGCGGCGGCCTACGGGCGGCTCTGGGACGAGGAGGGTCTTACCCCCTGGTATACCTACAGGAGCGGAACGCAGGACTACCAGGTCTGGTACGATGATGCCGAAAGCAACGGCTGGAAGTACCAGGAAGTCAACAACCAGGACCTCGGCGGTATCGGAATCTGGGCTCTGGGATACGAGGGGTCAAGCGCCGATCTCTGGAACCCAATCGAGACTTATTTCGGTGACCCCGCCACCTCAACAGTCACGGCGCGCTGACGAAGGGGCAGTCCAATGATCCTAGTTGCCGAGCTCGATGACCATGCCGTCGTGGGCCATTTCCAGCTCGATCTCATTGCTGCGCGCGAGGACCTCATCGCCCATGTGGATCAGCAGCAGCCGCCTGGTCGCCAGAACCGGGAGCTTGTCAAGCAGCGTCGCATAGCAGAGGTGATAAGGAAAGTTGCTTTCCCACAGCGAGCACTCACATAGGAACAGGTCAGTTCCGGCTGCGACCTCGGTGAGCGCGTCAGACCACCCAGTGTCACCGCTGAAGCCGATCGTGCTCCTCACGCCCTCGACTCGGTACGAAAAGGCGTCCGCCGAGTCAAGGTGAATCGCCACGCGCGAGCAAACCCGGAACGACCCTAACTGGACCGTTTCGCCCGGTGCAATCGGCGTGAAGCGGATGGGCATCTCGTAGTTGGGCATCTCACGGAAGCCCGGGTAGAGGTGCTCTAGTAACGGCCTCAGAACCGGTGCCACGGCGGCGGGTCCCGCCACCTGCAGCGGCTTTTCTCGCGGGTGCAGGAAGGCGTAGTCGAGCAGCAAAAAGGGTATTCCTCCGATATGGTCGCCGTGAGCGTGCGTGATCAGGAGCCGATCAATGTCGACGGGGCGAATGCCGTGCGCCTTGAGTGCCGCGACCGTCGTGGCACCGCAATCCACAAGCATCCTCTCTCCATTGGATTCGTAGAGATAGGCGCTCTGATAGCGGCCGCCGCTCGAAAAGGCATCGCCGCAACCGAGTATGGTCAACCTGTCCCTGCTCATGACCGATAGCGTACAACGTGCGCCACCGCGGTGCAACAACCTGCAGCCACCGCCGGTGCGACTACAAGCTCCGTGGGAAGCGCATCGCGAAGACCCCCCACCTCACCTCCCCCGTCAGGGGGGAGGGACGGGCTCACCTCCCCCGTACGCGAGGGGCGGTGAGGTAAAGGGTGCTGTCGCCTCGAAGTCGCACAGGCGGTGGATTCAGGATACACTGGGCCGAGTTTTCGCGGGCTCCGAGCTCATATAGGTGCCGAGAAAGCGAGACACGAACGCAGCTTCGAGGAGGCAATCGTGGGTAACGAGAGCATCGACGTGCGCGCACAGTCCAGCCTGCCTGGCTCGCCGCTGATGGCGAGCCAGGAGCACGAGTCCGCTACCGCAGGGGAGTGCAGAGCATTCGGCGCGCGCAGTGCGCGGTCTTGGGCCGGTCAGAGTGGACTGGCATTCGCCGTGGCGGCGGCTGTTGGCGCCATTCTATCCGCGCTCGGGCCCGACTGCGCCGAGCTCGCGTTCGCGTCGTCGCTGTCCGCTCCGTCTCAACCGGGTCCGGCCGGTGCCGCGGCGTACCCGCAGCCGCGCGGCACGGCGCTTCACCCGGGCGCCCTCGAGCGACAGGTGACGTCCGGCTGCACGGGCTGCCGCACGCAAGTGCACGTGCTTGGCAAGGGTGACACGCTGTTCTCCTTGCTGGTGCGCAGTGGCTACCTCTCCTCCGAGGATCTCCGCACCCTTTCCGCGTCGATCAGAAACCAGTTCGATCTGCGCCAGATCAAGGCGGGTCAGCGGCTGTATCTCGTTACCGCGGAGCCGCCCGCACGGCGCGGCGCGCCGCCAACGGTGCCCTCACTGCGGCGTATCGGCTACGAGATCGACGCCGAGAACCTGCTGACTGTCGAGGTCGACCGCCGCCCTGGCGCCGCGCGCTTCCGCGCGCGGGTGTCCCCTCTGCACTTGGGCGAGAGGACAGTGAGTGCCATTGGGGAGGTCTCCGTTACCTTGTTCTCCGCTGGGCGGGAGGCGGGAATCCCACCGTCGCTGGTTATGGACCTGTCGGACATTTTCTCATGGGACATAGACTTCGCCACCGAGCTGCAGAAAGGAGATCGCCTCGAGGTCTTGTACACGGTGCGGGAACGGCCCGACCAGGCCGCGCAGACGGGCCGCATTCTTGCCGCCCGACTGCAGACCGGCGGCACCTGGCACGACGCCTTCCTGTATCGCAGTCGAACGGGCCACGAGGACTACTTCGATGGCCAGGGGAGGTCGCTGCGCAAGGCGTTTCTCAAGTCTCCGTTGCGCTACCGCAGAATCAGCAGTTACTACACGAATCGTCGCTTTCACCCGATTCTCAAGACGTACCGGCCACACCTCGGCGTAGATTATGCGGCCCCATCGGGAACACCTGTCTCCACGGTCGGCGACGGGCGCGTCGTGTTCGTAGGGAGGAAGGGAGGCTTTGGCAAGACCGTCATCATCCGCCACAGCGACATGCTCGAAACGCTGTACGCGCATCTCAGCGCCTATGGGCCGGGAATTCGAGTGGGCGCGCGGGTCGCGCAGGGGCAAATGATCGGCCGCGTCGGGGCCACCGGCATGGCCAGTGGTCCGCATCTGGATTTTCGCATCTACCGGCGTGGCCAGCCCATCGATCCGTTGCGCCTGGAGCTTTCCGGCGGTGAACCCGTGGCCGACGTGGCGGCCTTCGCCGCCGAGCGCTCGCGCCTGCTTGCGGAGCTGAGCGCTCTGGTTGCCCGCGAACCTGCCAGATGACCAGCGTGGCCTTTCTGGCTGCGATCTTGACAGCCCTGCTCCGGCGCTATAGTCTGAAACCTGGCACCAGAGTTGCCTTCGCATCATCGAGCGATTTCTCCGACGGGGGAAGGGTTGTACAGGATTGACACGCGCCATACCGTCCCGTGGGTGGAATCGGGCGTACTTTTGCGCGACCGCCGGCGGCTAGAGTACGGGTTGGTCGTTGCCATTGCGCTCCACGGAATACTCCTTTATGTCGCGATGCCGGAATGGGGCACGCGCAGGTTCTTGGAGCGGCCGCGAAATGTCGTCTACCTGCGGCGCTTTGTGCCGCCAAGACCGGTTCAGATCGAGATACCGAAAAAGGAAATCGTAGAGAAGAAGAAGCCGAAGCTGAAGCCGGTTCCCGATCCCACACCGGAGGGGCCGGAGCTCTTCGCGGAACCGGAGCCCGAGGTTGACATTCCGGACATTCCCGAAGACGCAGTTGTGCTCTTCGGAGAAGACCCCGAACCACCCGCGGCCAAGGTCGTGGTAACGGGGCCGGTGAAGTTGTCGTCAGAAATGACCAGACCCAAGCTCATCACCCGCGTTGAACCCGAATACCCTCCACTGGCCAAGCGCGCCGGGCTGGAAGGCGTGGTCGTCCTGCAAGCGACAATTGACAAGGAAGGAAGCGTCAGCGAAATCATCGTGGTGCGCTCCATGAAAAGCGCTGGGATGGATGAATCGGCCATCAAGGCCGTCAAGGAATGGAAGTACACCCCGGCACTCTTGAACGGTGAACCCATCGCGGTGTATATGCCCGTAACCGTACTGTTCCGACTGGCCCAATAGCAGCAAGAGGGGCGAATGTCTTTCCAGGGATCTCTCAGAGACTTTTACTTGCCCGAGTTCATCCAAATGGCGGAGGCCGCCTCCAAGAGCGGACGGTTCGTTCTTCGCCGCGACAGCCGCACCGGGCACATCTATCTGGAGGAAGGGCAGATTGTCCACGCTGAAGTCAATGGCCAGACAGGAGAGGACGCCGTCTTCGACATGGCTGTTTGGGTAGACGGCAGCTTTACCTTCGAGAATAACGTGCAGGCCCCGGTGCACAGCATCAAACGTTCGAACGCCAACCTGATGGTTCAGGCCGCGCGTAGGCTCGACGAATGGCGCGTGCTCTCCAAGAAAATCCCCTCGGTGGAGATGATTCCGGAGTTCGTCCCTCAAGGGAAGGGACAGGCACCCCAGATCAGCTTGTCGACCAAGGAGTGGGTTCTGCTCTCCAAGGTCAACGGCCTGCGCAACATCTCGACGATTGCGGAACAGGCGGGTATCAACACGTTTGATGCCTGCAAGATCCTGTACGGCCTCATCGCCTCCGGACTTCTGAAGCTGAAATCGGAAGCGACCGTCTCCGCTGCCGCCACGGCGCCGGCTGTTACCACGGCTCCGCAGCCCCAACGAGCCCCCGTTTCACCGGCATCCAAGCCCGTTGAACGAGCCTCGGTGGGTAGTGTCGTGGAGCGGATCAAGGATCTTTCACACAGCGCCATGGGGCGCATGGGGGACGCTATCATCGACAAGCAACTTCGCAAGTGCGGGGTCGATGCCTCCGACGCGAACGTGGCGCGGCAGCTTCGCTATTTGCGCAAAGCACTCGAGCGCATTCAGCAGGCAAGCGCCGTGCTGATCGGCGCCGACACCGCGGCGTCCATGGTGCTGAAAATGGAAGAGGAGGTCGATCGCCTGGAGCAGCAGAGCTCGTAACGCGGTCGCGTCGTGTTTCCAACACCGGACGTCCAAGTGCTTCCGCTCGCGCTCCGCCACGTGCTTGTCGTGTGCACGGGAAACATCTGCCGCAGCCCGATGGCGGAGCTCCTGTTGCGCGCTTCCCTGCCGGAGGGAGTGAGCGTCGCTTCCGCCGGCACGTGGCCCAGCTCCGGCGGCAGATCATGCCCGCCTGAGGTCCAGCTCGTCATGCGCGAGCTCGGCCTCGATCTGGCAGCGCATCTTTCCCGAGCCCTTCATCCAGCCGACATCGCCGCCGCCGACATCATTTTGGTAATGGAGCCTCGCCACCAACAGGAGGTCCGGTGCATCACGGACACCGCCGCGGGGATATTGCCGCCGCTCCTGCTGCTCGGCCTTTTTGCCGAGCGCAACAGCGCGCATATCGCCGATCCCTATGGTGGCTCTCTCGATGCCTACCGGGCCTCTCGCCAGCACATCCAGGAAAGCGTGGCCGGCTTCGTGGCGGCGGCGCTTCTTCGCTGCGGCCGTGGCCGCAACGACGAACGAGGCCGAGGCGACCGGCAAGCGACGCGCTGAGCGCCTGGCGGCATGCCGCCAGGCGCCGTGCTCCCGGCAGGCGGCCAGTTGTTACTCCTCTTCGATCTTCTTTCCCGACGCGGCGATGACCTTCTGAGCCAGATTGTCCGGCATCTCCTCGTAGTGGTCAAACTCCATCGTGAATGTCCCCCGACCACCGGTAATGGAGCGTAGATCCGGAGCGTAGGTCAGCATCTCGGCCAGCGGCACGTACGCCTTGATCGACTGCAGGGAACCTGACTGCTCGACGCCCACGGGTTTGCCGCGCCGTGACGTCAGATCTCCCATGAGATCGCCCATGGCGTCGTCTGGAGCGAGGATCTCTACCGTCATCACGGGCTCCAAGAGCACGGGCTTGCACTGCACAAACGCCTGCTTGAACGCCTGTCTCGCCGCGATCTTGAATGCCATTTCGGACGAATCCACTTCATGTGACTTGCCGTCGTAGAAGCGGACCTTGATGTCCGTCACTGGATAGCCGGCCACCACGCCGTCTTCCAGGAGCTCGCGAATCCCCTTTTCCACCGCGGGCACGAAGTTGCGGGGAACGTTCATGCCGACCAGAGCCTCCTCAAACTCGAACCCCTCGCCACGCGGCTTCGCCATCACGTCGATGTGGACCTCGGCGAACTGCCCGCGCCCCCCCGTCTGTTTCTTGTGCCGGTAGACAATTCCCTTGGCAGAGCCGCGCAGCGTTTCCGTGTATGGCACCCGCGGTGGGATCAGGTCGGCCTCGACGCCAAACTTCTGCCGAAGCTTCTCCATGGTCACTTCGATGTGAAGCTGACCAGCCCCTTTGAGCAACTGTTGCTTGGTCCGTTCATCCCGCTCGAAGCGCAGCATGGGATCTTCCTCGACGAGACGGTGCAGGGCCGCGTTGATCTTTTCCTCGTCGCCGCGGCTCTTGGGCTGCACGCCGTAATACAGCAGCGGCGAGGGATAGCGATCGGGTTCGAAAACGACGGGGTCCGCCTGCGCGCACAGTGTGTCGCCGGTGTGGGTCGCCCGGAGCTTCGCAATGGCGCCGAAGTCGCCCGCGCCGATGGCGGCAACGGTGCGATGCTCCTTTCCCTGCAACTGCACGAGTTGGCCGATGCGCTCGCCGCTATCGCGGGTTCCATTCCACACGTTCGTGTCGCTACTCACTGCTCCGGAGATCACGCGAAAGAGGCTGATGCGGCCGGCATAGGCGTCAGCAATCGTCTTGAACACGAAGGCGCTGAATGGCTCATCTTCCCGTGGGTGTCGAGCGACCTCGGCGCCGGTGGCCGGGTCCTTTCCAGTCCACGCAGGGCGGTCGGCAGGAGACGGGAGGTTAGCAGTGATGAAATCCAGCAGCTCGATCGCGCCAACGCCCTTCGTTGATGAAAAAGCGAGCGCCGGAACCACCGCTCTCCGCAATACCGCCGTGCGCAGTCCCCGGCGAATCTCGTCCTCGGTGAGCTCTTCGCCTTCCAGATACTTCTCCACCAGGTCATCGTCCTGCTCCGCCACGGCCTCCACCAGGCGTTCCCGGTACTCGTCCACGTCATCCGCGAGCTCCGGGGGTATTTCGGTGATCTGGGGTTTCGCAGGCTGGTCCGCTCCGTACACGATCGCTTTTCGCGAGATCAGGTCGATGACGCCGCGAAACTCGGCTTCCTGGCCGAGCGGAATCTGAACGGCAACGAGCCGCTTGCCGATAGCTTCGCGACAGGAATCGAAGGCGCGTCGAAATGACGAACGCTCGCGGTCCAGCTTGTTGATCACGACCGCCGCTGGTTGATCGAGCTCCACGGCCCGGTGCCACACCTTCTCCGCGTAAACCTGGACACCCGACACCCCGCAGATGACGAGCAGACTGGCGTCGACGGATCGCTGCGCGACGTTGGCGTCATAGACGAAGTCGCCGTAGCCCGGCGTGTCCAGAAGATTGATTCGATGCCCCTTCCAGTCGAGATGAGCGAGAGAGGTTTGCACGGTGATTTTCCGCCGGATTTCCTCATCGGCGAAATCAGTGACCGTGTTCCCCTCGTCTACGCTCCCGAGCCTGGTCGTGGCCCCGGCCGCGAAGAGCAGCAGCGAGGTCAGTGAAGTCTTGCCCGAATCGCCATGGCCTACCACGGCTATGTTGCGGATCTCCGTGACACCGTATCTCATCCCTTGCATCCTCCAATTCGCAGCAAACTATTCTGCGGACCTCGCCTCCCGGACGAGGCACCGATGGGCTCGCCGAACGGAGGTGCCGGCACCCATTGCCCGCGCGAGAACCGAGCTGGCCTCGTCTGTACTGTCGCGCCCTTCTTCGCTCGGACGGTGAATCCACGTCATCTGCAAGCACCTGGTCTTACGCACATGCGGGGCGCTGACTCCAGACATCAGATCGCCCCGCCACGCCTCACGAATCGCTCTGGGAAGCTTAGTGGCTCGCCGCTTCAAAGTACTCGAGCGACCCCCTCGGGCTTGGCTTGATCGTCGCATCGCCCGGGTGCCAGTTTGCCGGGCAAACCTCGCCGTGCGCTTCGACGAACTTGAGCGCATCCAGGACCCGAATCGCTTCTTCCACGCTTCGACCGAGCGGCAGGTCGTTGACCACCATGTGGCGCAGCACCCCCTCGCGATCGATGAGGAACAAGCCGCGCAGCGCAATCCCGGCCTCCTCGAGCAGGACGCCGTAGCTCCTCGCAATCGACTTGGTCACGTCGGCGATAAGCGGATAGCGGATGTCGCCGATGCCGCCGCGGTTGCGGGGTGTATTCTTCCACGCCAGGTGGGAGAAGTGGCTGTCGATGGACACGCCCAACACCTCGGCCCCCCGCTCCCGAAATTCGGCTAGCTTGGTGTCGAAGGCGATGATTTCGGTTGGGCACACGAAGGTGAAATCGAGCGGATAGAAAAACAGCACGACGTACTTGCCGCGGTAGTCCGACAGCTTGACGTCCTTGAATTCGCTTCCCAGCACGGCCTTCGCCGTGAAGTCGGGGGCGGTTTGCTGAACTTGAAGGGCCATTCCGATCCTCCGTGGAATGATCGTTGTTCGGCGCCGCAGATCAATATCAATGCGCCCGGGTCTCGGATCGCGACCATTGTAGTGGGGTTGCCGTCCAAGGTCAAGCAGCCTCATCGCCCTGAATCCTTGGCCTGTCCGACTGCGAGCCGCGCGGAAAGCGCATCACGAAGACCCCCACCTCACCTCCGCCGCGTTTTCGCAGGAGGGGCAGGGGCACGGTCACGCCGACGGCGAACAGGCGGTGGACTCCGGTCGCCAGAATGGCGCTCGGTCATGCCTGTGACAGCGCGGTTATCGGGGTGAACTCCTCTTTCCCGGCACCGGTGACCACGTGTTCACCAACCACGACCCAGGCATGAGCGATCAGGCGTCCTGCGGGGTCCTTGTCCACCCCAAGGTAGAGAGTCGAGGGCACGTTCCGCCTTGCGAGCATGAACGTCGCCGCCATTGCCTGCGGCAGGCAAACGAGACGAAATGGCAGGTTCGCCACGGCGCGGCGGACGGCGACGCTGACGCACTGCGCCGTCGCGACATCGGCGGTGGGAACGGTCCGGTGCGGGCTGACCGATGCGCTGCCGAGCCGCCGTGCGAGACACCGAAACGGGACCACGGCGAGAAGGATTTTCATGAGCAACAAGAGCGTGGCCGCCTCCACCAGCAGGAGGCGGCCGCTCCAGCCCATGGTGCGCCACGCGCGGATCTTTTTTCGCAGCCTACTTCTCATGAAGCACCGAGAACCTCGCGCCAGCAGCTCCTGGTCGAGATGTCGCATACGTTCCTAGTCGCGGCGCGCCGCCGCGTCAACCCCCTGCCCGCGCCGACCTCTTGATATGACACAGTGCGTCGTCTATGATCGAGACGGCCCCGGCCTTCGCTCAAGCCTTGCTCCGTTTCCTGTGCCGGGTTCCGCAGACAACCAAGGATGATCGTCATGGCCAACCGCGTATTCAACTTCAGTGCCGGTCCTTCCGCGCTTCCCCTGCCCGTGCTCGAACGGGCGCGCGACGAGCTGCTCGATTTCGCCGCGACGGGCATGGGCATCATGGAGATGAGTCACCGCTCGGGAACCTTTACCAAGGTGATCGAGGCTGCGGAAGCCGGCGTGCGCTGGCACCTCGGCGTATCTGACGACTACTCCGTGCTGTTTCTGCAGGGCGGCGCCAGCCTCCAGTTCGCTCAGGTGCCGATGAACCTGTACATCGAGGGCCGCCCCATTGACGTTCTGCACACGGGCGTGTGGACGAAAAAGGCCATTGCCGAAATGGACAAGGTCGCCACGTATCGCCTTGCAGGCAGCGGGGAAAAAGACA
Source organism: Candidatus Schekmanbacteria bacterium (assembly GCA_016188575.1). Lineage (GTDB taxonomy): Bacteria > CSSED10-310 > JACPHN01 > JACPHN01 > JACPHN01 > JACPHN01. The sequence continues at coordinate 31,665 of JACPHN010000133.1, read as the reverse complement.
AGTTCATGCACATTCCCCGAAAAGAGGAGATCACACTCAATCCACAGGCCAGTTACGTTTACATGGCCTCTAACAACACCATCTACGGCTCTCAATGGCGGGCTTTCCCGGAGACCGGTGAGGTGCCCCTCGTCGCCGACATGTCTTCGGACATCCTGTCCCGCCGTATTGACGTTTCGAGGTTCGGGCTCATTTTCGCCGGTGCGCAAAAGAACATCGGCCCCGCCGGGGTCACTCTCGTGATCGTGCGCAAGGACTTGTTGGAGCATGCCCGCACCTCCCTGCCGACCATGCTGCAGTATCGTGTCCACGCCGCTGAGCGGTCGCTCTACAACACGCCGCCCACCTTCGCCATCTACATCGCCAGCCTGGTCATGGACTGGATCACTCAGCAGGGAGGGCTCGAGGCCATTGAGCGGCGTAATGACGAGAAGGCTGCCCGTCTCTACGGCGCCATTGACGAATCCGAGCTCTACTACTGCCCGGTCGAGCGCGACAGCCGTTCCAGGATGAACGTGGTCTTCAGGCTCAAAGGAAATGACGAAGCCTTGGAGGCCGAGTTTGTGGCGAAGTCGGGCAAGGCCGGCCTCGCCGGATTGAAGGGACATCGCTCCGTCGGCGGGCTCCGAGCCTCCATCTACAACGCGGTGTCGCTCGAGGCCGTCGAGGCGTTGATCGCCTTCATGGCTGACTTCGAACGCGCTCGGGGTTGACGGGTCGCCGCGCCGTCAGGTTTGACAGCCGGGGCAATAGTACGTGGACCGCCCGCACTGAACCTTGCTCCGGATCGTCTTGCCACAGCGGTGGCAGGGCTCGCCGGCGCGCGCGTATACGGCCAGTGAGAGCTGAAACCAGCCGGGGGAACCATCCACCGATGCGAAATCGCTGATCGTGGTTCCCCCCGCGCTGATTGCGCGGGTCAGGACGTCCGTGACGGCGTCGACGATACGGCAGAGGCGAGCTGTCGAGATTCGCGAGGCGCGGCGGAACGGATGGACTCCGGCGACGTGCAGCGCTTCGCTGGCGTAGATATTGCCGATGCCGGTAACCACGCCGTTGTCCATCAGCAGTGGCTTGATGGCGCGGGTGGTGCGGCTGGCCGCGGTGGCGAGATACGCCGGTGTCAGCGCCTCAGTGAGCGGCTCGACACCGAGCCTGGCGAGAGGAGCCCACACGTCGGCCTCCGATGCGCTCATCGCGGCGATCAGGCCGAACCGCCTCGGATCGCGAAATCTCAGCTCCTTGCCGGAGTCGAGGGAAAACGTGGCGTGGGTGTGCGCGGGGCGAGGTGACTCGGGCGACGCCAGGGTGAGACTGCCACTCATGCCCAGGTGAATGATCAATCGACCCTGATCCGACAAGTAGGCGATGAGGAACTTCCCTCGCCGCCCCAGATGCTCGACCACACGGCCGGCGGTGTGTCTTCCCAGTGCCTTCTCGTCGATGGGGACGCGCAGGCGGGTTTCGGTGACCGCGATGGACTGGATTCGCCGACCGACGAGCTTTGGCGCGAGCGCTCGGCGCACCGTCTCTACTTCCGGGAGCTCAGGCATCCATCTCCTCGGCGCCGTCCCCATACCAGCGGATTTCGGTAGCAACGAGCGCGAGCGGCCGATCGTGGGGCTCGACGGGAATCGCGTCTACTCGCTGAATCTCGTACGCGAGGCCGATGCTGAGCGCCAAAGGGCAACCGGCCAAGAAGCGGTCGTAGTATCCCTTCCCCATACCGATGCGGCGGCAGGAAGCGTCGAAGGCAACGACGGGGGCGATGACAACGTCAATGGCGTCGCGCGAAACCGGCTCGCCGCAGCTCGCCGGATCCGGCTCGGCAATGCCAAACGGCCCGGTGCGCAGCGCGGCACCGGAGTCAAGCGCGTGGAAAATCAGGTCGCGCGAGCACGGAATTGCCCGCGGTGCCAGCACCCGCTGGCCGCGGCACCTGAGCTGACTCGCGAGCTCCCAGGTATCCACTTCGGGGGCTCGCGACAAATATAGCGCCACGCTATGTGCGCCGAGCACCGCCGGAAGCTGCAGGAGCCGGGCACACACGAGGCGGTCCGCCTGCAGCCGATAGGCGAGCGGCAAGGACGCGCGTGCGTCCAGGGCATCTCGGCGCGCGATCCGCTTGCCGAGAACAGGGTCAGCCGGGGGCTCTAACAGCGCACAGGACCTCGGAGGAAAGTGACGCAATTCTGTGTACCGCCGGCGCGGGTGCGCCGCAAGTCGACGTCGCGCCGAGCGCCACGTCCGGGTGGGCGCCGAGCGCCTTTTGGACATCCTCACAATCATGCTACGATCACGAGCGCGCGCGTGCCTCAATCCACCACCCACCTCCCCTCCGCCCGCGCGCGGGGGGAGGTGAGGTGGGGACCGGAAATGGAGTAGACATCGTGAACCAAGATCCGGAGCTGATCACACTTCACCACCTCATCAACCTGTACCTTCTGCAGACCCCGCGAGGGCCGGTGCTGGTGGATTCGGCGCTTCCGGGGATGTACTTGTGGATTGCGGCCCGACTGCGTCGGCGCGGAGTTTTTCCACGCGATCTTGCGGGCATCGTGCTGACGCATTTTCACCTCGACCACGCCGGCACGGCGGCGCTATTCAATCGGGACGGCGTGCCGGTGCTGGCGCACCGCGATGAGATCCCGATTCTCGCGGGCGAGGCGCCGCATCCGGGATACGGCGGTGCGGGAGGCAAGGTGCTTCTCGCCGCTGAGCGCGCGCTGTTCAGGCGCCCCGTGTTCTCGCACCTGGTGCCACTGGAGCCCGACGTGCCGCTGCTGGATTCCGACTGGACGGTAGTGTCCGCGCCCGGTCATTCCCCGGGAAGCCTGGCGCTCTGGAATGCGCGCTCCCAGTCGCTCCTGTCCGGCGACACGCTGATCACGACGTTTGGCCGACCGCGCGGCCCCGTGCCTTTGTACACGGCCGATCTGCGGCGCGCACGCGACAGCGCCCGCAGATTGCTCGACCTCGAGCCGCTGCGAATTCTTCCGGGACATGGACCCACTGTAAGCGCGACGCGCTTTTCCAAGCTGCGCGCGACGCTTACGCCCGCCGCCGGCGATCCTTGCCGAGAAGCGGCGCGGCGCTGAGACGCCACGCTCCTCGCTCGCGCTCCCCGGCCAAGTCGGTCGCGCCTATTGCTTCTCCCGAAGCTGGTCGAGGATGGCTTCGTTTTCGAGGGTCGAGGTGTCCTGCGTGATCTCCTCCCCTCGCGCAATGGCGCGGATGAGTCGGCGCATGATTTTCCCCGAGCGGGTCTTGGGCAGATTGTCCGAAAATCTGATGTCGGCCGGTCTGGCGATGGCCCCAATCTGCTCGGTGACCCACCCGCGTAGCTCTTTGGCCAGCGCCACCCGCTCGTCGCCCGCGGGACGCTGTCCCTTGAGGACCACAAACGCCACAACTGCTTCGCCCGTGAGCTCGTCGGGCCGCCCCACGACGGCAGCCTCGGCAACCCGCGCATGCGCGACGAGTGCGGATTCGATCTCCATCGTTCCCAGCCGGTGTCCCGCCACGTTGAGCACGTCGTCCACGCGCCCCATGATCCAGTAGTAGCCGTCGGCGTCGCGCCGGGCGCTATCCCCCGTCACATACAGGCTGTCGCCAAACCTGCGGAAATAGGTGTCCTTGAACCGCTGGTCGTCTCCCCAAATGGTGCGCACCATGGACGGCCACGGTTCCTTGATTACGAGATAGCCGCCCTGATCGGGCGCGGCGATGTCGTTTCCCGCTTCATCCACGATGCCCGCGACGATCCCCGGCAGCGGGCGCGCGCACGAACCCGGTTTCAATGCCGTGACTCCGGGAACCGGAGACACCATGATCGAGCCCGTTTCCGTCTGCCACCAGGTATCGACGATGGGGCACCGCTCCTTGCCGACATGGATGTAGTACCACATCCACGCTTCTGGATTGATCGGCTCGCCGACCGTGCCGAGCAACCGGATCTTGCTCAGATCGAACTGCGTCGGAATGTCGTCGCCGAGCTTCATGAGCGCGCGAATCGCGGTAGGAGCGGTGTAGAAGATGGTCACGCCGTGCCGCTCGCACAGCTCCCAGAAGCGGCCGCCGTGCGGATACGTCGGGGTGCCTTCGTACATGACCTCCGTCGCCCCGAGCGCCAGCGGGCCGTAGGCCACGTAGGAGTGCCCGGTGACCCAACCCACGTCCGCCGTGCACCAAAAAACGTCGGACTCCGTCAGGTCGAATACCCACTTGCAGGTCACGATGGCGCCGAGAAGGTATCCTCCGGTGCTGTGCTGGATGCCCTTCGGCTTGCCCGTCGAACCCGAGGTATACAGTAGAAAGAGCGGGTGCTCGGCGCCCACCCACGTCGGCTCGCAGTGGGCCGGCATCGCAGCTACCACGGCATGCCACCACTCGTCGCGTCCCTCCTTCATGGGTACGCCATGGCCAGTTCGCGCCAGCACGATCACGCTCTCGATCGAGGCGCAACCGTGATCGAGCGCGCGATCGGCGGCCCTTTTGAGCTCGATGATCTTGCCAGCGCGGTGGCCACCGTCGGCGGTGATCAGCAGCCTGGCTTGCGCGTCTTCGATGCGGTCGCGCAGGGCCTCTGCGGAGAAGCCGCCGAAGACCACGGAGTGGATGGCTCCGATCCGGGCGCAGGCCTGCATGGCGATGACCGCCTCGGGAACCATCGGCAGGTAGATCACGACGCGATCGCCGGGCTGGATGCCGCGAGCGCGCATGGCGTTGGCAAGACGGCAGACCTCGCCATGGATCTCCCGGTAGGACAGGTGGCGGGTCTCCCCGCGGTCGCCGTGCCAGATGATCGCGGTCTTGTCGCCGCGCCGCGCGAGATGGCGATCCAGGCAGTTGAACGAGATGTTCAGCTCGCCGTCCGCAAACCATGCGAAGTGCGGGGCGCGCGAACGGTCGAGGGCACTGCTGAACGGCTTGTGCCACGTGATCTCTTCTTGAGCATGACGCGCCCAGAACGACGCGGGATCCCGAGAAGCCTCGGAGCAAAGGTGCTCCAGGCGCTGGCCGTCGTCGATCGACGCACCTCGGGAAAACGCGGCAGGGGGCGGGAACAGTCGGTTTTCAGTCAGCGTTGATTGAATGGTTTCGTTACCCACAGTATCTCTCCTCGGCAGGTGTGCCGGATAGTGCAGCCGGTTAGCCACGAGCCTTATACCGGAGCGGTTTGCGATGCAAGAGATCCGAACAGCCAAGGTCAGCTTCGCACCGTTCGGGCGAGATCGCGGTGGCCTCGCTTGCAATGGTGTATCGGTTCACCCCCTCCCCCCGCAAGCGGGGGAGAGGTCAACCGTTATGCAACGGTTCTCGCCGTTCGATCGTCTTATCAAGTCGAATGTATGATTCTCATGCTCCTGAGTCCACCGCCCGCGCGTCGACGCCGAGCCGGCGGTGGATCCAGGTGCTCGCCCGCTCTTGAATGAGAGCGCCGGCAGAGCTATGGTGCCCCGTGGAAAACTGGTGCCGGGTTCGCGCGCAGAGCCGTCTTCGGCCAGCGAAAGGAAATGTGATGTCTGGACTCGCTCGAAGCTCGTTGTCCGTTCGCCGCTTGCTCTCGGTCGCGCTGACCAAGGCGATCACCATTGTCCTGGCAGGGCTGTCCTCGCTCCCGCCAGCGCTCGCCGAGCCCGTCACCGTCTCGGCGCTACCCGACGCGGGCGGCGTGGAGCTACCGCTGAAGGATGGGGCGGTGGAGCTGGCGCTACAGACCGCCTATTCGCTGTCGCTCAGCCGCAACCTCGACCTGCGCGTGCAGCGCTATGATGTCGCCATCGCCGACGACTCGGCGGCTGCCGCGTTCGGAATCTTTGACCCCGCGTTTTCGCTGGTCAACCGGCAGTCCAGGTCCGACTCCGCGACGAGCACGTCGCTCGCCGGGGCCAGCGTGCTCGAGACGAAGACCCAGGACTATTCGTTGGGCGTGACGCAGCTCTTGCCAATTGGCACGGCCTTGTCTGTTGGCGCAACGATGACGCGCACGGAAAACAACTCCTTTTTCTACAGCGTCAATCCCAGCTACGCGGCGGGGCTCTCCGCATCGCTGGTACAACCGCTGCTCAAAGGTTTCGGCACGGCGCCGACGCGTGCTGGCATTATCGTCGCCAAGAACACCCGCCAGCAGAGCTCGGCCGCATTTGCGCTGAAGGTCGTCTCGACGCTACAGCTTCTCGAGCACACCTACTGGGATTTGATCGCGGCGCGAGAGGCGATGCAGGTGAAGGAGCAGTCCCGGGATCTGGCCAGGAAGCTCCGCGACCAGACGGCGGAGCGGATTCGGGTCGGCGCCGCGGCGAAGATCGACATCGTGCAGTCGGAGGCCGGCGTGGCGGTGCGGGAGCAGGAGCTCATCGCCGCCCGCAACGTCGCGGCCAGTCGCGAGGATGAGCTGAAGCGCATTCTCGGATTCGCATCGCCGGAGGAATGGGCGGCGACGATACGCATCTCCGAGACGCTGGAGACGACCGAGGTGCACCCCGAGCTGAACGCGGCCATCGCCACCGCCATGAACCAGCGGCCTGAGATTCACCAACAGCTCCTCGCCGTGGAGACGCTCAAGCTGAGCGCGAAGGTCTCACGCAATGCGCGGCTTCCGAAACTGGACCTGGACGCCCAGTACGGCTGGGGAGGCCTCGGCGGTGACGTCAAAGTGTACGATTCAGAGACGGGCGAGGTTATCGATGTCCTCCCTGGCGGCGTCAACGACGCCTGGCGACAGATCCGCGATCGCGACTTTCCCCACTGGTCAGTGGGGCTGACGTTGTCCGTGCCGATCCTGAATCGCCAGGCGCGCGCCGGCGCGAGGCAAAAGCAGCACGAGCTCGAGCGCGGCATGGCGCAAATGGATGCGCTGCGACAGTTGATTACCACCGAGGTCCGCGCGGCCGTGCGAGCGCTCGAGGATGGCGCCGCCCTATTACAGGCGGCCAAGGCATCCCTACACCTGGCCGAGCGCAACCTCGAGGCGGAGCAGGTGAAGTTCGCCAACGGGCTGTCGACGAGCTTCCAGGTGCTGGAAATCCAGAAGGCGCTCGCGGAAGCGCAGCTCAATGAGCTCACCGCACGCGTGGCCTATCGCAGGAGCCTCGTGGCGTACCGGGTCGCGGCCGGCACGATGCTCGAGGAGGCCGCCGTGAAGATCATCGATCCAGCCGCCCCGGACCTGCCCTGGAATGTCGGCGGCGCGGGGCACTAAGATACGCGTCTGCCGATATCGGTACGCACCGATCTCAGGAGGAAAGCATGCGCATCAGGGACGTCATCATTCCCGTTGACTTTTCCGCCGGTTCCGTTCGCGCGATCGAGTTTGCCGTCTCCCTTATGCCCGATGGCGGGGAAATCGATCTGTTGCACGTCATCGACGAACACTTCATTGATCGCATCGCCGCGGTCGGGCTCGGCACCCTGTCCCACGTCACGGAAGTTCTCCGCAATCGGGCCGAGGAGCAACTGCCCAAGCTGGCGGCCACTTTTGCCCGCGACGACCTCGAAATCAACACCATGGTCGTGGTCGGGAAACCCTTCGTGGAGATCATTCGGCTGGCACACGAGCTGGACTTTCAGATGATCGTCATGGGCACTCATGGCCGGCACATCGAGACCATCGAGCAAGCGCTTTTCGGCACCACGGTGGAGCGGGTTCTGCGCGCGACACGGCGGCCCGTGCTGTGTGTGCCCTACTTCGAGAGCACTGAGACCCCAGAGGTGTAGGGTGCGGTTGCCCGGCGGGGACGACGGGGCGCGGCTCTTGGGTCCGGCCGGGTTCGCCGCGCTGGCGGTGGCCACGCTTCTGGCGACGGCACCACGGTTCCCGAGCGGCGTCGAGGCCGGGACGGACAGCTTCGAAGGCAGGATCGTCTGGGCGTCCAACCGCGGGGGAAACCACGATATCTATCTGCTCACGCTCGGGGCGGGGACGGCGCCGCCGCAACCGGAAAAGCTCACGAGCTCACCATTGGTGGACACGTTCCCCCGCTTTTCGCCCGATGGCCGGCGGATTTTGTTCGGCCGCAGCCGAGAGCCAGGCGTCAGCTTTCGCGAGCAGGCGCCCTGGGACGTGTGGGTGATGAACGCGGACGGCAGCGAGCAGCGGCGCGTCGCTGCCTACGGCTTCCACGCCGGCTTCGGCGGGGGGAGCGACAGCATCGTCTTCTCACGGGGATCGCGAATTGTCCGGCTGGACCTCGTGACGGGGCAGGAGGAAGAGCTCGCGGATCTCGGCGCGTTGCTCGGCGGGCAGGGTGCCGAACCGGAGCTTCGCGACGGAAAACTGGCGGTTACGGTGCGCGGTGGGCAGCGAGCGTTCGGGCTGGTGGAGCTGTCCACCATGGGATTCCGCGCCTTCCCGGGACCGGGCTGCCAGCTCGGCTGGGTGCCGGGTGAGGCGCGCGTCGTGTGGATCGAGGGGAGGGGAAGCGGCGGGACGCGGGTCATGATCGGTTCGCCGGACGCAGGCTCGCGCGAGGTGCTGATCGACCTGCCTGGCGAGCGCAGTCACGAGTATTTTCCGCGTCTGAGCCGTGATGGCCGGTGGCTGGCGTGGGCAGCCGCGGCGCACGGCCACGAGCACGACACGGCGGATTACGACATCTTCCTCTGGCGGCGGGGGACACCGTGGGAATCGGCACAACGGCTGGCGCCCGATGCTGGCAACGACCAGTGGCCGGATCTTCTCGCGGCGGCGCCGGAAAGTCCGGCGCGGTGAGCTCGACGGCGCCACTGGTGAACAACCGCGGCGATCTGCCTGCCGCTGCCGCACTGGTGGCCCTGGCGCTGGCGCTGCGCGGTGTGGCGCTCGGCGCTCAACCGCTGTGGTTCGACGAGGCGTATTCGTTCCACCTCGCCACGCGCCCGGACTGGCTTCAGTATGCCCGCTTCGACTTCAATCCGCCGCTGTACTATCTGCTCTTGCGCGCCTGGATTTGGGTCGCCGGGTCCGCGGAATGGGCGCTTCGGCTCCCGTCCGCCCTGGCGGGCGCGATGTTCGTCGGCGTCGCCTACTGGGCGGGTCGCGCTACCGGTGGCCGGATCGCGGCGCTTGCCGCGGCGCTCTTTGCCGCCCTGGCACCGCTGCACGTCTACTACTCGCAGGAGGCCCGTGCCTACATTTTCGCGGTGACCCTGCTGCTGGCGCTCTACGGGGTGCTGTGGATCGCGTCCGAGAGGTTTCTGCGGCGTGACTTTGTGGTCGCCGCGGTGCTTTCGGCGGCAGCGCTGCAGTTTCACTACTTCACCGCACTTGGCATTGTGCCCGCGTGGGCGCTGGCGGCGGCGAAAGGGCGGGTGCACAGCGGGTCGCGCTGGAGCAGGGCGGCGCTGCGCGGGTGTGCCGCCGGGCTCGCCACGGCAATCCCATGGTCAGGGTGGCGCCTGTATATGCAGGCGACCGAGGGCCTTTACCTGCCTGATCACGGCTGGCTCTACGATCTCTGGGAAGCTCGGCCGCCGTTTCTGCACCTGGTTGGATCGTGGGAAACGCTGGTGCTCGGCGGCCAGCTTGGGGTCTCGCCCGTGTTGGTCAAGCAGGTTGCTGCTGCCGAGCTTCCTGGAGTGGTGCGGTGGATGGCCGGGAGCGCGGCGATGGCGGCCTGTCTGGCCGCGCTGCTGGCCCCGTGGCTGCGCCCCGCGGGCGAGCCCGCGGGGCGGCCGCCGGGATCGGCGCCCTTGCAGCGCGCCGCGACGAGCTTGCCGATGGCGCTTGTGGCACTGGTGGCGGCACCGGTCCTGCCGTTGTGGTGGGCGAGCTTTCTGCGGCCCGTGTACCTCGTTGGTCGCTACGACTTTCTGGCATTCCCGGCGCTCGTGCTGCTCGTGGCCCACGGGATCGCCACGCTGGCTACCGCCGGTCGCATCGGACGAGGAGTCGCGATCATCGTTGCCGTAGCGCTTGGCGCCGGCATGGTCAGCTCGCTCATTCCCTACTTCCAGGCGCCCCCGACAGGCACGCAGGCGCGCGAGCTCGCCGCCGAGCTGGACCGGGTTGCCGCCGACGGCGACACCGTGGCGTTTACGGGGCTGCGCGGAGTGCCGGCGCTGTACGAGCTCAGCCGGCGCGGCTATGACTGGGCCGACGGCCGCTGCCGATCCCGCGCCGGATCCCGGTCCTTCGCCTGCCGGCTCTTTCCGCGGGAGATGGAAGAGAGCTTCTGCTACAATGCCCGGCGCCTGATCGAAACCCCGGGAGCGATGATGGACGATGCGCGAGCGCTCGTAGCGTTGACCGAGGCACCGGCTGCCGGCGCCGCGGGCGGCTCCAGGTCTGCGGCCACCAAAACGCTGTGGCTGGCCTTTGGCGGCGGAAACGCCTCGGCGAGCGGCTTCACGCCGACCCGCGTGGACGGCGAGCTCGTTGCTGCGCTTCGCCGCCTGGGTTACGGCTTCGCCCGCAAGACCGACCACCCGTTCATTTACGGCTTTGCGCGACCGGCGACAGGCGGCGCTTCGCAATGAGCAGCAGGGTGTTGCGAATCGTGCGGCCGATCTGCATTTTCGTTTGCCCCTGCTTGCGGTCGTAGCGCAGGACCAGGGAAACCTCGCCCATGACCAGGCCGAGAGGACGAAGCTTGAGCAAGATGTCAACCATGCACTGGAACCCACGCTGATCGAGGAAGCGCTCGCCATAGACCGCGAGGGCCTGGCGCAGGCAGTCGGATCGATAGGCGCGATAACCGTTCGTGTAATCGCGAATGCCTGCGATCGGAAAAGTCAGGCGCAAGAGCCCGGACCCCAGATAGCTGAGTAAGCGGCGAAAAAGCGGCACGCCGATCACCCGGCTGCCGGGGCGGTAGCGCGAGGCGACGACGACGTCGTGGCCTTCCCGAAGCGCCTGGACCATGCGCGCGATCAGCGCCGGGGGATGCGTATCGTCCCCGTCCATCGTGACGATGAAGTCCTCCGGCCCGGCGAGCGCAACGGCTCGTTGCAGGCCGTCGCGAATGGTGGAGCCCAGTCCGAGGTTTTGCGGGTGGCGCTGGCTATCTATGGGGATGCGGTCGGCAAGGCGATTGACAATATCGGGGGTGGCATCGCCACTGCCGTCGTCGACCACGACGATGCGAAAGGTCAGGCCCGCGGCGTGCAGATCGCGATCGATTCGCTCCAGGAGCTGACCGATCCGCGCCTCTTCATTGTACGCGGGGACAACCACGAACACTGTCGTTTCCGGCGGTGCCGGCGCGTTCTGGGCCGCGGCCACGGTCACGCGAAGGTTTCCAGCAAGACTTTCACGATCCGTTCTGCGGCCCGCCCATCGCCGAAAACCGTGGTTGGGCGCGCCATCGAGGCGTAGTAGCCCGGTGGGGACTTCGATGGACTCGAGGACGGGCATGACGGGCGGTGTCGGTTCACCAGCCGGCGAGTCGGAGGAATTTCTCGAGCCCGCGGACCGACCACTCGGCGCGACGGTGCTGGGTGCGGGCGAGGAGGCGGTGGACGGCCTTGCCGACGGCCGGATTCAGGTGAACCGGCCACAGGACCTCGGCTTCGCCCACGTATTTCTCCGCGACCTTGCGCACCCCTCGACAGATGGCGACGAGGTCCGCGCCGATGCTCTCGCGGCGATGGCCGGTGACGAGAATAATGCGGCGGCCGGTGGCGCGGATCGCCTGAATCCCGGTGTCACGGCGCGAGCGCGGCAACAGCTCGTCGCGAGCGAAGTAGAGCTGATCGACGACGGTATTGCCAACCACGTGAATGCGATCGGGAGCGATGCCTTCCCGCAGCAGGTTGAGCTTGGCCGTTTCCGTCGGCGCGAAGTGCAGCCGTGCGATGCACGACACGACCTTGCGGTTGACTTCCTCCGGAAACGGGTTGAGCTCATTGCCCGTGCGCAGGCCGGCTTCCACGTGGATGACGGGAACGCGGTTGTAGTGGCAGGTCAGTGCCGCGATCGCCACGGAGGTGGTATCGCCCTCGACGATCATGGCATCGGGGCGCAGTCGGGGCAAGATTTTTTGGAGCTGGATGGCGACGCGACCGGCCAGACTGCCGAGCTCCTGTCCCGGATCCATCGTGGCGAGCCGCTCGGTGACGAGAATTTGCAGCTCGCTTAGAATAGGATTGACGAGCTCTTCATGCTGGCCGGTCGCGATGACCAGGGGGTCGATGCCGATTTTCTTGAAGGCGCGCACCACCGGCGCCAGCTTTACCGCTTCCGGGCGCGTTCCGATGAGCAGGCAGAACGTCGGGCGGGCGACCGTGGGCAACGTGCGGACCTTTCGAGCGAGTGACGCGGGAGTCGGAGAGCAACGAAGGGCATACTACCGAGCCATGCGGCTCAAAGCAAGCCGAGATGGTTTCGCTTGAGTTGCTGTCGGCCCTCCGTCCCTCGCTCGTTTGCGGAGGGAGGTGAGCCGGGGCGAAGCTTGCAGTCGCGTCGGCGGTGGATTCAGATCTGTCCTCCTACTTGCGCGGCGCCGGCAGCCGGCATAGACCAAAGTCTCGCCGCGCTTGCCCCGGGCTTCAGACCTGGGGTGAAGCGGCTCTTGTTTTTCGCTTGTCTTGGTATTATGTAATTCATATTGAATCGTAACATAGTTGCATCATGAAACGCACAAGAACCAAAAGCTTTATCCTTGAGCTCGACCTCGCGACCACCGCAAAGGACGGCGAGAAGCTGTTCAAGCGCATCGAGCAAGCTGCACGCAACCTCTACAACGCCTGCCTTGGAGAGGCCCTGCGCCGTCTTGGGTTGCGCAATCAGTCGCGTGACTTCCAGCGCATCAAACGGTTGCCAAAAGGATCTGAGCGCACGGCAGCTTTCAAGGCGCTTTGTGCCAAGTTTGGCTTCACCGAATACGATCTGCACGCCTACGCAGGTTCCATCAAGTCATCGTGCTGGATCGGTGACCATCTCGACATCCATACGGTCCAGAAGATCGCGACGCGAGCATACAATGCGGTCGAGCAGCTCGCCTTTGACCAACGTGGTCGGCCCCGGTTCAAGCGCGCCGGCGAGATGCTCAGCGTCGAAGGCAAGAGTAACAAGCAGGGCATTCGCTATCGCCACGGCCGCATCGAGTGGCTCGGTCTGTCCATCCCCTGTCGCCTCGATCCCGACGATCCCGTCGTGGCCTACGGTCTCGAGCAGCGCATCAAGTTTTGCCGGATCCTGCACCGCACCATTCGCGGGCGCCGGCGCTGGTACGTCCAGCTCGTCCTCGAAGGCCGGCCGTATCAGAAGCCTGCAAACGCTGCCGGTAACGCCGTGGTGGGCCTCGACCTCGGCCCTTCCACCATCGCCGCCGTCGACGACCGCCACGCAACCCTCGAAACCTTCTGCGCCGAGCTCGCGCCCAAGCAGGTTGAAATCCGGCGGATCCAGCGCGCGATGGACCGGTCTCGGCGGGCCACCAACCCGGAGAGCTACAACGCCGATGGAACGTCGAAAAAGGGCTCGCGCAAGTGGCACCGATCGCGCCGGTATGCCCGGGCGCAGGCCCGCAAGGCGGAGCTCGAAAGGCGGTCCGCCGCGCATCGCAAAAGCCTCCATGGTCGGCTCGCCAATCGCCTGATCCGGCGCGGCAACGTGCTGCGCAGCGAGAAGGTGCCCTACAAGGCATGGCAAAAGCGCTGGGGCAAGAGTATCGGCCGCCGCGCGCCGGGACTGTTCGTGGCCATGCTCGCGCGCAAAGCCGCCGCCGTCGGTGGCCAGCTCGAGGACATCGCGACCCGTACCACCCGCTTGAGCCAAACCTGCGTCTGCGGGCGCATCAAGAAGAAAACCCTCAGCGAACGGACGCACCGTTGTGAATGCGGTGTCGAAATCCAACGCGACCTGATGAGCGCGTATCTTGCGCGTCATGTCGCCAATAACCTGCTCGACGCGGATCAGGCCCTCGCGGCCTGGCCGGGTGTGGAGTCGCTCCTGCGGGCGGCGTCGAGTCAGTACCAAGCTGCGAAGCAGAGCACGGCCTCGTGCTCTCACCCGTCCGGCACCGGTCGGACGGGACAGAGCGGCTCGCCCGCGCAAGCTGAACGGATGGCGGCTGAGATCGGCCGGCGCAGGGACCTCAAGGTCCCAAAGGACCGGGACTTGGTGGCGGGACCTTGCTTGCAAGGTCCAATCGCCAGGTCGGATGCTGTAGCATCAAGCCCGTTGGTTGATTGCGAGAGCCCCGAAAAGGCCAGGCCAAATATGCATGCCGATGGCCCTACTCCATGGTGGAGGTATGTACAGAAGGTTCTTCCGTTCAGAACCCCCCGGCTTTAGCCGTGGGGAGGCTCAGGTGAGCGCGGGTGGGTCGTGATGTCTCGAGAGGTCGGCATGTCGCGCCGCGTTGGTTCACTGCTTCCTCTGCTGCGCCCGGCGGCGGCTACGTGCCTGTTAGCGGCAGCCTGTGCCCGGGTGCTGCGGACCTGGCACGCGAGGCGCGCCGGCCGCGAGGCTGCCTGGACCGCGCTCACGGTGCTCGTAACGGCCGGCCTGTGCGCACTTTGGTTCCGCCCCGATTTCATTGGGCAGTGGGGCGATGATGCGCTCTACCTCTCGGCCGCAGAGTCCTTTGCCGACCGCGGCGAGCTACTGTGCACGGCACTGCCTTTCACCCCAATGCTCGCGAAGTACCCCCCGGGCTATCCGTTGGCGCTGGGCATGACCTTCCGCGTCGCCGGAAGCGCCGCGCGAACCGGGATGCTCGCCGGCGTCCACGCCGCGCTGCTGGTGAGCACCATGCTGATCCTCATCGTCGGGTTCGGGCGGCGACTCGCTCTCCGCACGCACGAACGTCTGGCGCTGCTGGGGCTGGCAGGAACCAATACCTCCTTGCTGGCGGTGTGTCTGGCGCCCATGTCGGAGGCGCTGTACTTGCCGCTGCTGTTGTTGTGCGCCCTCGGCGCCGGCGAAAGCGTCACCTGGGAGCGGCGACGACGACCGGGTGGGATCGGCCTCCGGGCCGTGAGCTCGCGAGCCTGCCGTGGAATCCTTCTGGGGCTCGGAGCCGGCGCGCTGGTGCTGGTACGGTCTATCGGCGTGGTCATGGCGCCCGCGCTGGTTCCGGCGGTGCTGGCGCGCGGGCGGCGCTGGCAGGCGGTCGCGATCCTTGCGGGAGTGGGCGCGGGCATGGTGGCCACGGGCGTGTTCCGCGGCGAGGCGGGAAAGGCAAACCGCGCGCTGCCTGCGCCGGCTGCCCAGGCGCTGCGGTACTATCTGGACTATCGCTACCATGCGGACTATTACCGAGCGATTGGAAGCGCCGCCGGACCGTCGGCGGTCGTGCGCGGCGCCATCGGCCTCGCGATCGCCAACGCGCGGCTCGGCGCGCTCGCGGTGACCGAAGTCCTGCTTCCCGTGCGCAAGGCGGAAGCCGGGCTGAGCGCGGGGGCCGGGGCACCATCCGGGGTCCTCGCGGCCGGCGGCCTCGCGCTGCTGGCACTTGCCGGTTCCGGCCTGGCGCATCGGCGCCTGCGGTGGCTCCTTGGCCTGCCCGCCGCGTCTTGCTTGTGCTTGCTGCTTTTCTGGCCCTGGCCACCTGGCCCGCGATTCTGGGTTCCGCTCTTACCGGCGCTGATTCTTGGCGCGATCTTCGGATGCCGGCGGCTCGGGCGTCCCGGAACGTTGGGCCTGTGGGCGCTGGTGGCCGCGTCGTGCGCGACGCATGGGGCGATCATCGTCGAGCGGCACGGCGTCGGCGACGTTCGCGCCGCGATCGCCGCGGCGGCGACCGCGCTGTCCGATCCAGTCGCGGGGGCTGCGGCCGGCAGCGGCGATGCGGCGCTGTTCTTGCAAACGGCGTGGCTGCAGCGGGCCGGCGATGCCGCCCGCGGCGATGTCCTCGCCGGGGGCTTCGCCGCGCCCTGGGTCGGCCGACTCGCCGGGCTGCAGTCGCTTTGGCTGGACAGCATCCTGCGGCCGGAGGTCCTGGTTCCCGAGCTCGTGCATGGCGCTGGGGGGCTGGATCGCCCGCCTGGCGCTGCCGGCGACCCCGTCGCCCGACTCGCCGGGCTAGCGCGCGAGCTACCGCGGGAGGCGCGCCTGTTCGTGCTGGACGACGGCACCCTGGTTGCTCCGATGCAGGCTGCGCTGAGCGAGATCGCCCACGCCGGGAGGCTTCGCCGCGTGGGCGTGCGCGGCGTCGCACATCCGACGCTCTATGAGCTGCTGCGATGACTTGCCTTTGATCCCCGTGTCGCAGGCGCCCCCCTCCCTGCCTCCCCCCGCAAGCGGGGGGAGGTGAACAGGTTCGATGACCCAAGCGGGGCGACGCAGGCGCCGCCCCTTCGCCTGACGCGATGGTGCCCGTCTAGCGTCCTAGCGGGGGTACAGGACGTCCATCTTGCCGTCACCGTTGAATCGCCCAAACTTGAAGAAGTAGTCGGGTATGTGCGTAAACAGACCGCTGTACCGAGCATAGCGACCGGCGAAGCCGTTTGTCCAGAAACTATCGTTCGCGCTCCAGTAGTCCCAGGCGTCGGCGTAGGAGTCGGACATCCAGAGAATGTCAGCCTGGTCATCCCCCGTGAGCTCTCCAACTACCAGCTCGGAGGGGTCGACGGAGCTATCGACGTTGGAGCGAATCAACTGCCAGTCCGGGCTGCTCTCTCCGGGATTGAGCACGTACCATTCGCCGTAGTCATTGGCGCAGAAGATCTCGTCTGAGGGGTTGGTGCTGCCGTCGAAGTTGCCCACGCGATAATACGTCGTCGCCGGGTACGGCGCCATGGAGGACACTCCCGGGCAACCCGCCGCCAGCCAGTCCCAGGGGCCGAACGTGATCGGAGCTCCGCCGCTGGTCTTGCGAACGTTCAATTGGTCCGCCGAGTCGATCCACGCCATGTCGTCATCGCCATCGCCGTCCCAGTCGCCAATCAGGACCTCGCCCCAATACAGCCGGATATTCTCTGACGAGTCCACGGTGTCCCACGTTACCCCGTCCCTGAGGACTCGCCACGCGTAGCCATCGGTATAGAGAATATCGGCCTTCGCATTGGCGGTGCCGTTGAACTGACCGATCGCGTAGAAATCGGTGGACGCACCGGTGTAGCTTCCCGTCTTGAGAGTCGACCACCCGCCGAGCTGGCCGGCCTGGTTATTGCGAGACCACGACAGGCCACTGGTGGTATTGCCATTGGGAAGCAGCAGGTCGTCAAAGCCGTCGCCGTCGAAATCGCCCACGTGGATGTCCTGCGCGCGGGCGTAGACGCCGCTGCGGTATACCTGCCAGGCCGAATTGGCGCCGTGGGACACTTTCCATGAGGTATCCCCGAGCGTTGGCGCCAGTTCCTGCAGCGCTTGCTTCAGGTAGCTGAGCCCCCGTTCACTCTGGGTATCTGTTGTCGTGGGGTTGATGGGTTCTCCGTAGTTGCGGCATGCATCCTGATGGTTGATTCCTTCGTTGAACCACTCTTGCCGATAGAAATCGGAGATGTCGTCCTCATTCGAGCTCGGTGTCGCCCAGCCGCGAGCATCCGACGTGGCCACGAGGTTACCGGTAACGACCTGGTAGATTCGCAGCCAGTTGGTGTCGTAGTGATAGTCTTGCAGGTAGGTGCGCCAGCCGTGCTCACCGCTGTCGTACGGGTTATCCACGTACTCGCTCTCGGAGGCACCCTCGCCTTCGTCCGAGTTGAGCACCCCATCGACGGAGGTCACGATGATGGGCACGCCGTCGTAGGCGCTGTTGTCCCGGATCTTCTTGGCCAGGCGGTACGCCAGGGCGCCGCCGCGGCTGGCACCGGCCAGATAAATCTTTTCTACGTTCGTGGCATAAGCTTGCCCGAGCAAGAGCTCATTGAAAGCGTCGACGATATCGGTCTTTGTTCCGCTCGATGCGCCGTGATAGAACGCGGCATCGTTCGTCGCGGCGATGAAGGTTTCGCCCCAGACGAAAGGCACCGTCCCGGACGAATACTTGGGCGTCGAAGAGCCGTATTTCGTCGTGAAGTGGTAGATGAACTTCTGCACCTGCGAGCGATTGTCCGAGCACCACACGGCGGAGCTCATCCCCGGAGAGCGCCAGTTCTCATCTTGACCAGTCATGGCGCTCGGGAAGTCCTGCTGACCGGCATCGATTCCTTGTTGTCCGGCCACGAACAGCACCAGATTCTTGACCGCGGAGATTCCCGGATCGTGGATTACCGAGACGTACGTAGACTCCATGTTGTCGATGTGAACGCCCTGGTTGCACCACGCGTTGTAGTGGCAGACGACGGAGCCGCTGCCGTCGGTCCCGGCGCGATAGGTGGTGTGGGTGTTTCCGAAGATGCCGCTGTTGCAGGTCAGGCCGTTGGGATTGGCGGCGAAGCTCTCGGCCCAGATTGGCGTGGAGGCGAAAAGAAGTCCGATCCCGAGCAGGCCGGCCAGTGCCAGTGTCCAGGGTGTAGAGTCATGCGCCGAGGAGTGGGGACTGTTCGTCATTGGCGGTGCCGTGCCCTTTCGCGATTGGCGGATCAAATGGCGTCCTGGTGAACTTGCGGCGTCCCCTGGTGGGTGCCTCGCGAGACACCATGCAATATCAGCGCCAACCCCGCGGAGGTGGCCGCCGCGCCGTCAGCGTCGCCGCGCCGTCAGCGCCGCCGCGCCGCCAGCGCCGCCGCGCCGTCAGCGCCGCCGCACGCGATCTGTCCAACGCCGACGGGATGGCCGAGCATTTTTTCCCGGTACACGTACCGAATTTCCACAAGAAAGCGGAAATTGCCGGATTGACCTGGTGGAAAATCTCGCTGGCGTGGAGCGCTACCCACGCAGCCGGCGGAGCCATGGCCGGCGTCCACCGAGGATTGCGCTCGTGAGTGCCACCGCCAGTAGCCAGGAGGCTGCAGGGGCGGAAGGCTGCGAGGTTATTCCCAAGTGGAGACGATAGTCCGGCCCGCCGCCGTTGCTGAGGTTGATCGCAATTACGTTCTGTCCAACGACGAGCAGGTCCGCCGGGATGAGTTGCGGCGGCACGACCGTGTTCACCGTGCACAAGTCGGACAGGTTCACGCATCCCGGTTCGCGCCAACGTCCCCAGTCGCCAAGCCGCGAGCCATTGATGTAGACGCTGAGCCCATCGTCGCTGGCCAGCTCGACCCACAGGGACGTGGTGCCATCCCAGGCGAACGACGCCCGGAAGTAGCGATCGTCGAGATCATAGTCGATGCCCTGCTCGATCACCGGTAGCGAGACGGGCGGCCCGCCGACCGCCGCGACCACGGCCTGCCAGTCGCGATCATCGAAGCCGGGCTCCAGCCAGAAACGGCCATTGCCATCGAAGGGACCGAGCGCGTCTCCGTACCATGGCCCGAACCGGCGCCAGCCGCTGGCCAGCGGCGGTGTGGACGTCGCCGTCGCTGTCGCCTTCGCCGTTGGCGTCGCCGTCAATGTCGGCGTGGCAACGCTCGTTGGCGTAGGCGTCGCTGGCGGGTCATTGAGCCGGCGGTAGACGCCGCCACCCCGCGTCCCAGCCCAGACCGTTTGCCCATCGACTGGATCAACGGCCAGCGATTCAACGCTGTCATGCGCAAGGCCGGAGCTACCATGAAACCAGCTCGCACCGCTGTCGACCGACGCGAAGACGCCGCCGAATTCCGTGCCAGCGTACACGACCTCATGGCGGACGGGATCGACCGCGAGCGCTTGAACGTGTAGAGTACCCAGCCCGACGCTCGACGCTGCCCAGGTCGATCCGCCATCGGTGCTCTTGAATACCCCCGTGTCGGTTCCCGCGTACAGCGCGTACGACGCCGCGGGATCAAAGACCAACGCCGACACGAATGTATCGGCCAGCCCAGTGCTGCTTACGTTCCACGATCCGCCGCCATTGGTGCTCTTGTACACTCCCGCAGCGTAGCGCGTGGCCACGTAGGCGATCTGGCTCGCGGTCGGGTCGATGAGCACCGCCGTGATCTCGCCGTCCTCGAGGCCGTTGTCGCTCGCGGCCCAAGAGGCACCGGCGTCGGTCGATTTGACGAGGCGCCCGGTGTTCGTTCCCGCGTACACGGTCATCGGCTGCAGGGGGTCGACGGCGAGCGCCGACGCGCCGGCTGTGCCGACCCCGTCGTTCGCGGCGACCCAGGTCCCGCCATAATCGGTGCTCTTGTAGACACCAGCCGTGGCGGTGCCGGCGTACACCGTCATGGGCTGTTGCGGATCGACAGCCACCGCCTGAATATTGGTGACCGGTAGGGTCTGACCGGCGGCGAACCACGTGTCACCGCCGTTCGTAGTCAGAAAGAGGCGATCCTCCAGGGTGCCGGCGACCAGCCGCGAGCCATTCGCTGGGTCGGCGGTGAGGCAGCGGACGGTCAAACCGTCCAGCCCGGTTGCCGACCAGGTCGCGTCGGCCATTGCGGACGACGTGGTGATCGCGGTGATCTCCAATACCAACAGGCCGGTGACCAGCAACGAGGCCCTCGAACCGCCCACGGTGTTCCCCCGCATGGCCGTTAATCAGGAGTGCCGGCGCCAGGAACGGCGGTCTGCTTGCGCGCGCCGCCGTTCTTGCCGTCGAGCCAGGGTTGCCGAGCCGCCGATGAGCGCAGGGATCAGCAACAGGCCCGCGATGCCAAGCGGTACAAGTGTCCCCTCTCCAGCCAACACCCCGAGCGCTGGCCCCTGCACCGGTGCGCCGTCCACGAAGAGGCGAGCACCTGCCGCCGACACCACCTTGACGTCCGCGTCAAGCATGATGCCGGCTTGCACGCTGGCGCCGGCCGAAGCCTCGCTGCGAAGTGTGATCGCGACGACGGCCCGGGTCGCCATGCCCGGGCTGATGGCGTAGCCGACGTTCTCGAAGCGCACAAACCCACCGTTTTCGACGTGGCCGATCAGGCCGAGGCGAGCGCTACGCGCATCCGCGCGCCCATCGCGATCCGCGTCCTGGTACAAGGTCGCTTCCCTGATTTGCCCCTGAGCTGCCGCCTCACCGGCCACTTGCACCAGTAGGCCCGACAGCGTGGCGTCGTCGACCGATGGGGCTGCCATCAAGTCGACTTCGAGCACCACAGCGGGCTCGCCGCCCGCGGTGATCGCCTGATAGGTCGAATCGACCGCCCGCGAGATGGCAACTCCGCGGAGCAGGCCTATCGGGTCGCTCGTGCCCGTCTCGCTCCAGGTCCCTGCGCCGTTCTTCGCGCGCACATGGATGAAGTAGTCGACGCCGGGCTGCAACGACAGGTCCGTGATCTCCGCGAAACGCTCGGCGGTTTCGCTCCAGTCCTTCACGTCGCAGGCGGACGCAGATCGGCCCACGCAATATTGATAGGCCTCCACACCCGACTCGACATCTTCAGCACTCCACGTCGCAAAGAGGCGTGACGCGCTCTCTGTCCACCGACCCGGGGCGCGAACGGTGGGCGTTGTTGGCGGCGTGCCATCCACGGTCACTCGGGGCAGCTCAACCATGACCTCGTTCGATAGCGGGCCCCTGGCTCCCGCGAGAGTTTCGCCCAGCACGGCGACGCGGAAGACCCTGCCGCGAGGGAGCTCGGTATCGAGCAGAACCTCGGGCAAGGCGCCGACCGTCATCGTCAGCCAAACCGCGTCTGCGGACCCTGCCTCGGCATACAGAAGCTGGTAGATGTCCGCACCTTGAGCCGGCGACCATGACAACATGACCGCATTCGCCTGCTCCGTCGCGGTCAGGTTGCCAGGTGCCGCCGGAATCTGGTCAGGCCGGACGACGACCTCCCCCGGAGCGTAAGCATACACGGGCGTGTTGCGACCGTCATCCGCCGTGCCGTAGATCCAATATGTCCCGGCGGCCAGCCCCGACGTGTCCCAGACCGGAGAGCCACTGGCCGGCAGTCCGGCGGCGATCAGGACGCCGTTGGGGCTTTCCTTGTCCTTGCCGTAGTAGAGCGAAACCGTGACGTCGTCTCCATCGGGGTCCGCGGCCGTGTACGTGATCTGAACGGTATCGCGCGTGGCCTGACGTGCGGACGGGCTGGTCAGCGCGAGCGTGGGCGCTTCGTTGAACGTATTGACCGTGATCGTATACGTCGTCACCGCGGGATTGGTCAGGGTGACGGTCCAGGCGCCTGGTTCAGGATTGACCAGCGCATACCAGGCGTCGACGACCTTGGGTTTATAGGCGGCCTTGTCCGGGTGAGCGGCGACATAGCTCGGATCGATTACCGTTCCGGAAGGTGAGGTAAGCGTAAAGTCCGTCTTCTCCCCCTGTGGCCAGGAAAGCAGCACAACCACCTTTTCCGCCTGGGGAACCTGGATCACCTGGGCAAACCGGGCCGCTTCACCGGCCATGAGCGCGGAAACGCCCAGGCGCGCCTCGGAAAAGACATTGCAGTTGCCGCAGACGAGCACGTCGTCGACACTGCCAGAGCTCATGAATTTCCAGTAGATGAACATGCCGGGGCTGACGTCAAAGAGCCCGAGGTCAATCGGCAGGCTCACGCCCAGGCCCTTGCTGTTCGCGCCCACGGTGAGCGACACCAGGCTTTCGCCGCCGACGAGGGGGAAAAAGTCGGGGATATTGACCGCCGCCGTGACATAGCCTTCGAAGTAGGCCGGCATGATGGTCAAGAAGATCTGTCCATCGACCACTCCGAACGGCGCCCTGACCCATGCCTGCAGGGTATACTTGTCCTGCGCCCAGTTCGCCTCGGCATAGAGCCGCGCCAGCTCGATCTTCTCGAGTAGCCGTGCCATGCCTGAGAGGGTGGCAGAGGTCGACGGGGTAATGGCGATCTCAGCATCGATGGTGAGTAGCACCAGCTCGCTGCCGAAAATGCTGATCCGCGGACCGCCCGAGATGCCGATGCCTGCGGCAATGCGAACAGACAATGGATCGTCCGCGATTTTCTCGAGGTTGCTCATCGAACCGGACAGATACTGGAGAAACAACCCTGTGGTTCCGATCGGTCGGTTCAGGTCGGCGGCTGTCACCTTGATCGCAGACAGCTCCCAGTCCTTGAGAGCGATCTCGGCGCCAACGGTAAACGCCTTCAGCTCCGCGGCGGCGCCAAGCTCGACGCGCCCGTCGCGGGGCACATAACCCAGACGGGAAACCTTCAGTGGGCTGACCCCGACGGGAACGGCGACTGCATCGTCGATGCCAATGTCCAGTATCAGGCCCTGGACGGTCGCGAGGTCTCCGGGGCATATCTCGACCGGAACCAAAAGGTCCACGGGCTCGCTGTGGAAGAGGCTCACAAAATACGGCGTCGCCAGACTCAAGTCTACCCAGGCGCAAACTTCCGTCGACTTCTTTTCCAGCTTGATTTCATTCAGCACCGTAGTGGCGCCGTAGAAGAGGATGTTTAGCTTTTCCGGATGGTCGACGAGCTGAATCCGGTCGGACGTCATCGTCGACCCATCGACGGCAAAGCCGTAGGGTGCTTTGACGAGATCATAGTTTCCCTGCGCCCTGAGCACCCCGTCTTCCCCGACGATGACGCGGGAAACCGCATCCGCCCGAATCGGTCCACCGGTCGACAAGGCGCCGCCGATGCCCACATTTCCGCGCATCCGGTATCCGCCGGCAGCGTGGGGTTCTCTCTCATCCGCGCGAATGGCGATTTCATCGACGGTCACCAGTTGACCCGGCGTAGGCGTAGGGCCAGGTGCGAAGGCGGTAGCCAGCCCCTTGATTTCCTCGGGATAAAGTAATCGATCATAGATCCGGATGTCGTCCAACAGGCCGGCGAGCGACGGTGCAAACACCGACCATGGTGCCTGGCCAAAAAACAGCGAGCCATCGGGTATCTCGATGGAGTTGGGTCCTACGTAGAAGGTAGCCGCGGAACCCTTGCCGTTCATATAGACCTGCACGGCGTTGAAGCTCTTCCTCCAAGCCATGGCGATGTGTGTCCACGTGCGCGGAACGATGGACTCTCCTTCTCCGGAAAAATAATTGTGAGCGGAATCGTAGGCCGCGACCGTGAGCCTGCCATTCTTCACGCCGATGAAGTAGCCGGATTTCGCCGACTTGCTCATGTTGCCAACAAGGACTCGCTCGAGTTGCGGATCGTCCACGTTTACCCAGAACGCGACCGTAAACTCGTCTGCGTATACGGGCTGTTGCCGGACCTCAACATAGTTGGTTCCATCGAGCTGTATGGCGTAGCTTACCGCCCCGCGCGTGTATTCTTCCGGCCCATTGACGATTCCATCGCTACCGTTTCCCGAGAGATCGTCCGCACTGTCATCGAGCGGGTAGTAGGCGATCATGTTGGGAACGGGTGTGGGTGTCGATGTCGCCGTCGGCGTCGGGGTGAACGTCGGTGTCACCGTGGGGGAGCTGGTCGAGGTTGGCGTCGACGTGCTGGTGGGCGTCACCGTGCTGGTCGGCGTGGAGGTAGATGTCGACGTGGTGGTCGGCGTGGCCGTGAACGTCGGCGTGTTGGTCGGCGTGGACGTTGGCGTGGGCAGCAGGTTGTAGAGCATGGAAAGCTCCGCCGCCGTAAGCGTTCGCCGGTACATGCGCAGCTCATCGAGCAGGCCGTGGAATCGCCCGACGGCGCTGTCCCAGCGCGCAGCCCCGAAGCGCGGATAGAGGATTACGGAGTTACTGATCGTCGCGGCGGATGCGGACGCCTGACCGGCAACCCCACCGTCGACGTAGGCCACCATCGCATCCCCGGCCCTCCACGTCGCGGCGACGTAGACCCAGCGATTGGCGGAGATGGAGCCAAAGGGTCCAAACTCCTGAACGGTTGCTCCGCTGCCGATGGTCAGGTAGACCCCGCCTTGCTTGATACCGAAATCGTACCCCTCGGACGCAGAAGTATTTCCCAGGCTGCGGCTGATGATGATCTGATCGGCCTGGGCATCGGGGACGCGAATCCAGGCGGAAACGGTGAGCGCGTCGGTCGCTTCGAGCGCAAAGTACTGCCCGAGAACATCGACCCACCGGTCGTCGACGTTGAGCGCCTTTCCGGTCAGGCCAGGAGCGTAGGCGTTGCCGACACCGCCGGTGCTGACGGTGCCGTGGTTCCCCTTGCCTGAGCTATCGCTGGCATTGTTTTCGAAGCGATAGTAGCCCTCGAGGTTGGCGGTGATTCCGGGCGTCGCCGTAGGTGTCGAAGTGGCGGTCTGTGTCGGCGTGGGAGTGCCGGTCCTCGTGGGAGTACCGGTTTGCGACGGTGTTGCCGTCTGGGTCGGACTGGGCGTCGGTGTCGGGTTGGCGGCCTGGATCACCGCGATCTCCGCGGCTGACAGCTCGCGTGTAGATGCGCAGCTCGTCGAGCTGCCCGGAAACGCGCTGCGTTGAGGCGCTCCAGGGCGCGGCGCCGATGCGGAGCACGCTCGAGCTGGCTGCGATGGGATTGGTGCTGGCAGCGACCGCGCCGGCAGAGGTGCCGTTGACGTACACGACAAGGCTGCCGCCGCTCTTCCAGGTCACTGTGAGATGTGTCCATTGGCTGGCCGGGACGCTGCCAAGCGCGTTGGTGAAGAGCGCACCGGCGGTATCGTAGACCTGCGGTTCGGCCACAGCGGCATTGACGCCTAGGAGGTAGCCATTCAGGCCGGTGGGATCGAGATTGCCGACGATGCTCTGAGCCGCCTGGGGGTTACTGAGCTTCACCCAGGCAGCAAGCGTCAGCTCTGTGGACGCGTCGAGGCTCGCGGTGTGGGGCACGTCGACATAGCCGCTGCCGGAAAGCGACAGCGCCCGACCGGCGAGTCCAGTGACATAGCTGACCGAGCCCATGGCGGTGCCGTGATTGAGCTGGCCAGAGCTATCGAGCGCATTGAGCTCGAACTGGTAGTGTGCGACGAGCCCGGTTGACAGATTCGGCGTGGGTGTTTGCGTTGCCGTGCGTGTGGCCGTGGCCGACGCGGTGCTGGTGGCGGTGCTGGTCATCGTCGCCGTCCGCGTGCTCGTGGCGGTCGCCGTCACCGTTGCCGTTTGCGTGCGCGTGGCCGTAGCGGTCGCCGTTCCCGTCTGCGTGGACGTGGGCGAGGGCGTTAGCGTGGGACCACCCGGCGTGACCGTGGCGATCGCAGTGGCCGTGATCGTGGGTGTCGCGGTGCGGGTTGCCGTTTCCGTCACCGTCGCGGTGGCAGTATCCGTGGCGGTCGCCGTTTCGGTTGACGTCGCCGTTTCGGTTACGGTCGCCGTTTCTGTTGCCGTCGCCGTCTCCGTTACCGTCGGCGTCACGGTCGCTTCGGACGTCGTCGTGCGGAAGTCGAGCTCGGGCCACAGCGTGGCGCCCGTCGAAAACCAGCGGCCGTAGCCGTGCGAAAACGACACCAGGCGGGCACGCCAGTGGTAGAGCGTCGAGGGCAGCAGCCCCGACACGACCTCCTGAAGGTCCGTTCCCACAAGAGTCGTGTCCACCCAGGCGGAGCTGATCCCCAGCCCGGTCAGGTCGAAGGCCGTGCCAACCGGCTTGATTTCCCACTGCAGCTTCACGCGGGTGCGCCCGGCAGGGCTGCGCGCGATGACCTGAAAGCGGGCGCTCGTGCCGGTAAGCCCGAGCGGTTGCACCGGGTTTCCATTGTCGCCGCGCAACTGGACGGGAAGGTAGCGAGTGTTGCCGTTGCCGTTGCCAAGGTAAAGATACGCGCGCCCTTCGTTGGCCTGATCACCCGCGCCGTACGCGCCAACGAGGAGATCCGCGAACCCGTCTCCGTTGACGTCACCGGCGGTCGCCACGGAGAATCCGTAGTAAGCAGAGGACAGGTTCTCTTCGCCCGTCCAACCCACCGACGTGGAGAGCCCGCTTGCGGACCCGAGGTAGAGCCGCGCAAGTCCCTCGGCCGTTTGGCCGTTGAATTCCTGATGGGCACCGACGATGACGTCGGCGTAGCCGTCGCCGTTGACGTCACCCGCGGTCGCCACCGAGATGCCGAACTGGCCAGTTAACGCGGGGCTTTGTTGCCAGTCGGGAGTGTCGCTGAGACCGCCCGCGGAACCGTAGTAGACATACGCTCTGCCGTCCCAGGTATTGTACTTGCGCGCGCCGACGACAGCGTCCGAGAAACCGTCGCCATTGACGTCTCCCGCCCCCGCAACCGAAACGCCGAAATGCGCATTGGCACTCTCGCTGTCCGCCGTCCACGCCGGCGCCGTCCCGAGCCCCGTGGCGGAGCCGTAGTAGACAAAGACGCGACCTTCATCGGTGAGACCACCATCGTATTGGTAGGCGCCGACGATCACGTCCGAATAGCCGTCGCCGTTGACGTCGCCTACGCCCGCGACCGAATACCCGAAGTACGCGGTTGCCTGGTCGCCTTCGGCCATCCAGGCAGGCGAGGCGGCAAGCCCCGACGCCGAGCCGAGGTAGACGTAGGCACGGCCCTCGTCGGTTTCTCCGTTGTCGTAGGTGTAGGCGCCGACGATGACATCGGCGTAGCCGTCGCCGTTGACGTCACCCGCGCTCGCCACGGAGATCCCAAACGACGACCCGGCCTGCCCGGAGGACGCGGTCCACGCCGGCGTGGCCGCGAGCCCTGTGGCGGATCCGTGAAAGACGTAGGCATCGTTCGCGGCCCCAACGATCAGATCGGCGTAGCCATCGCCGTTGACATCGCCCGCGGTGGCCACGCGGGAAGCGAGCAACGCCGAGCCCTGATTGCTCTCGGCGCTCCAATCCTCGAGCGCTGGCGGGCCGGTCGCGGAACCGTGGAACACGAGCACCTTGCCTTCGTCGGTCTCCCCATTGTCGTACTTGCGAGCCCCGACGACAATATCCGCATGGCCGTCGCCGTTGACATCGCCGGCGGTAGCGACCGAGAAGCCGAGCTCCGCCGACGACTGGTTGCTCTCCGTGGTCCAGAACGCGGCGGTTGCCGGAGCGGCGGGGGACCCATGATAAACCCAGACTTTGCCTCCGCCGGAAAAGGCACCGTCGTAATACTTCGCGGATACGATCACGTCACCGAAACCGTCCCCATTGACATCGCCCGCGGAAGCCACGGCCGCGCCGTAGCGGGCGCTGACCTGATCGCCCTCGGCAGCCCAGTCCGCAGTGGCGCTGATGCCTGAGGCGGACCCGTAGTAGACATACGCGCCTCCTTCGCAGCTCTGACCGTTTTCGTAGCACTCGTCGCCCACAATCACGTCGGCAAACCCGTCGCCGTTCACATCTCCCGCCCCAGCCACAGAAGCGCCCGGAATCATGCCGCCGGCGCCGCGAGAAATCTGCCAATCCGGCGAGCTGCCGATCCCGGGCGTCGGGGTCGCGGCACCGTAGAAGACCATGGCGTTTTTCGTCGGGGCCACAGGCGAGCCGACAATGATGTCCGCATAGCCATCTCCGTTCACGTCACCAGCGCCACCGACAGAATGACCGACGTAAGCGGAGTCCTGGTTTCCCTCGTATGACCAGTCAGGCGTGGCGTCGGGTCCACTGGTGAGTGAACCGAGAAAGAGGTAGACCTTGCCTTCCCCGTCATTGCCGTTGGTCAGGTAGGGGGCACCGGCGAGCACGTCACCGTACCCGTCGCCGTTCACGTCTCCGACTCCCGCCACGGACGTGCCAAGAACAGCACCGGAGACGCCGCTGGCGTAGGTCATCACCGGTGTGCTCGCGAGACCTGTTGCCGAGCCGAGAAATACCGAGATTTTCCCGTCGTCGGTGAAGCCGGGGCTGTCAAATAGCGGCGCTCCGACGATGACGTCGGAGAAGCCGTCTCCGTTGGTGTCTCCCGCACCGGCCACGGAAGAGCCAAAGTGGGCGCTGGCCTGGCCGCCGTAGGCGATCCAGTCCGCGCTCGCCGAGGGTCCTGAGGGCGATCCCAAGAACAAGAGCGCGGCGCCCTCGTCGCCGAACGCGCCATCCGCTCCCTGCATTCCGACAATTACATCGTCGTAACCGTCTCCATCGACGTCTCCCGCGCCGGCCACGGACGAACCGAAGACAGCGCCCAATGCGTTTCCGCGAGCCGTCCACAGAGGGGTCGTGCTCAGGCCCGTCGCCGACCCGGCGAAGACGTAGGCCCTCCCCTCGTCGGTCAGGTCGCCCGGCACCGACTCATACGCGTCGGCCCCCACGATGACGTCGCCATACCCGTCCCCGTTGACATCCCCGGCGCTCGCCACCCCGTGCTGGGAACCGAGATACTCGTCGGTCTGGCTTCCCTCGTACGTCCATGCCGGGCTCGACAGCAGCGGGTCGATGGTGAGGGGATAGCCGACGCCAGGGTCGGTGTCATCCACGACGAGCCGGA
Source organism: Candidatus Schekmanbacteria bacterium (assembly GCA_016188575.1). Classification (GTDB taxonomy): domain Bacteria; phylum CSSED10-310; class JACPHN01; order JACPHN01; family JACPHN01; genus JACPHN01. The sequence continues at coordinate 2,606 of JACPHN010000133.1, read as the reverse complement.
CCTCCGATTCCTCGCCGGAAACCCGGGCAACTTCGATCCAGGCGCGAACCTCTTGATCGTAGGCATCGGTTACCCGCAGGTGGTTGTAGCGCAGGACGTCTCGGCCATCCAGGCGCCAGGTAACGCCGGCTTCGCTCGCGTCCATTCGCAGGCCGCCCGAGGCGCGCACGCGGCCGCTGACCACGAGATTTCCTTCTCCGGCGGGACGCTCCGCGAGGATGAAACCTTGCTCGATCCCGGCCCGGTCGTTGACATACCATTCGCGGACGCCAGGTTCCCAGTCATGTTCGACGCGGTTCTTCTCGGACCTCGTCGCGGAGAGCGTCCGCTCGGCATGGCCGGACGAGGCGCTGCCGCTGCTGGACCGCCCGATGGCGGCCAGCGTCCATTGCCAGCGCCAGCTCGTGGCGCCACCGACGGCGGCGGCAACCTCGATCCCCTGCGCCCCGAACGTCGCGCGCAGGCCCTGCGCGCGATTGATGGCGGTGTGTGCCGCGGATCCGTCAGGGTTCCGGACTGCTTGGACAGCGTATCCGTCCTGCTCGATGCGTTGCCGGACCTCAGCCAACCAGCCGGCTTGGCGCGGATCGTCGGCGGTCACAGTGGGCGGCGTCAATGCGGAGGTCATCCGGGGAGCGGCTGCGAAAGGGGCGCGGCTGGCGGCAGGTTGGTGGACCTGGCTCCTGTCCGAGCGCCCAACCGCCGTCGTGACGTTCATCTCTGGTGATGAGGTGGGCCGCCGTACGGCGGGTCCGACGACCAGAAACAACGCCAGGAGCCCAAATATGGCGACGGCCGCCCTTACCTTCATCGGCACCTCTCGTGGCAGCAGGAAAACACCATCTAAGCATCATAATATACGAATATCGGAGTTGGCAGTCAAGTGGAACTTGGACTGCGAGCACAGATGACGGTAGCTCAGCAGCGGGCGGACGATAGTGCCAGGCTCATCAGCTCAGCCACGAGCACTCGCGCCGGCATCAACCCAGCGGTGCGAAGAGGGCGGACAGCGACGTCCCTAGGGCCGCTGGCCCTGACCGCCACCCGCCGCTGCCGCCACCACAGCAGACAGGTCAGCAGCCCCAGCGCCGCCGCGGCCGCCGCGCGACTCCACGCCGGCACCGTGCTCCACCCCGCTGACAGATCCATCCGCGCGAGCAAGGTCTTTCCCGCATGGACATACTGCCTCCGCACGTCGCCGTCGCCATCGATATCCGCCAGCAGGTTGCCCGATTCGTCATGCAGCTCGTAGCGGTCCAGCCCCTGCGCCGAGCGCCGGTAGCGCCGGCCGCTGCCATCGCAATCGAAGCTGACCGGTGCCCCGGTGCCGACCCGGGCCGAGACCAGCAGCCCGTCGTAGCCATCCTCGAGCTCCTTGCGCGCGCCGCTGCCCGCCGCCGGGTAGGCGCTCGGCCATCCATCCGCATGGTACTCGTAGCCCGCTGACGTCACCCGGTTGCCGCGGTAGCTCCAGCTCGCGCTCGCTACCCCCGGCACGAACGAGCTCACGGCCTGATGGAAGCTCACCGACGTCAACTTGCCGATTCGGGTCTGCTGGACGGATCGATCGTCGTAGGTGAAGGTCACGGTGCGGCCGTTGTCCGAGAAGAATCGCGATAACAGGCGGCCGTTGTCGTCGAATTCCTGACTCACGTAGGCGTCGCTTGGGCGTGGCGGAGCTGCCGTCGTAGACCCGCTCCTCGCCTGGTAGCGCGACCGTCTCCGTAAAGAGCAAAATCACCTCGCCATCGGACGCCAGGGATGTCCGCCTCGGCGAAGCAGTCCGGTACTCTCAGAATGGCGTGCAACAGGAGATTCGCCAACTTCATCGGGAGCCGTTGAGAAGCACGCCAACCAAGCCGCCGCGCGGGTCAGCCTGGGAGTGCAGAGATCTCCATCAGATTTGGCCCGTCCAAGGTGAGCAAGCATCGGATTCCGGATCGATCGCCTTCGCGTTTGAATGTTAGCTCAAATATTCGCCTACGCTCATCAAGGACTCTCACATGCCGGCAGTCTGAGAGGTGCAGCGAAGCGGGAGCCTTTTCTGCGTCGGCTCGGATGATTACGCTGGCTTGCCGTTCGTAAGCCGAAAAGCTGACAGTGACTTGGACAGCGTCCGGACGTGCGTAAGTAAGCCAGTATACGCGCTGCTCCTCGTCAGTGAGCGGGGACAGGCAGTCGAAAACCGGGCCTCGTTCCCACGAGTTGCGCAACGAGGTCGGAGGTGATCAGGTAAAAAGTAGATGAGAGAAGGGGATGGGCCGACGGCGGACCATCCCCATGCGCTGACGCGACATCGGAGCTCCACCGTGGTGAAGTAGCCCCTGAACCTTCACAAGAGAGGAGCAAGACCGATGAGCGAAGCGTGCAGGGGGGAGCTTGCTCCCCGGGTGGTGCTCAGCGCCACGGAGCAGATGGTGCACAGCGCCCCGCCATGGCTGGCGGAGGTGGCCGTGCTTGCGGCGTGCTTCGCCGCTGGCGAAAATCAGGCCATCTGTGCCGGCCAGAAGTCGACCAGGGTGCGAATCCGAAATTTCAACTGGGTCGCGGTTTCACGGGAGCATCAGGCAATCAAGAGCGACGGGAAAGGGCCTTGGCAACGGTCC
>JACPHN010000130.1 GCA_016188575.1 Candidatus Schekmanbacteria bacterium | reverse complement strand
TCAGTTTCACCGTCGCCGTGAGCCGCGCCGTCATCGGCACCGCCGTGGCCGCGCCGGCCGGGCAGCGCAGGTCGTCCCGGATTTCGTCTCGCCATTCGAAGGTGAGATCCCAGCGCTCCAGCAGATCGTCGGCCCGGGCGGGAACGACGTTGCTCAGACGTTCCTCCAGGACGCTGCCGCGCCCCCCGCGAAACTCCGATTCCCGGGTGATCACCTTGAGCACGTATTCATAGTGCGACCCGGGAACCACCTGGCTGTCGGTGTGCTCGGTCGTGCCGACATCGTCGATGTAGGCGATGACGACATTTTCGACCGACGTCGCCGGAGCGTTGACGGCCGTGGCGACCAGCGCGAGAGCGACCGCGGCGCTGCCGCTGGCGGCGAGGGCGAGCGCCAGGCGGCGGCGCGCTGACCGCCGCCCCGCGAAGAGCAGCGGGAACGCGGCCAGCGGCAGGAGCATGCTCGCACCGGAGCTCGGCACGATGCGCGCGATCTTGTACATCAGGACGTAGGCGACAAACTCCTGGTTGCCGCGGTCGGGCATCCACTGGTTCCAGCCCTGGCGGATGGCGCGCGGCGAGCTGTCGATGAGGTGGAGAAAAGGAGCGTACGCGGCCGCGCTGGTATCGCCGAACGGCGGCGTGATCACCGGAAACGGCGTCTGGGTCGGGGTCGCGGTGGCGCTCGGCCCAAGCGCCGGCGTGGAGGTGACGGTGGCCGTGGAGGTGGGAGTCGCTGTTGGCGTGCGGGTGGGCGTGGGGGTCCGAGTGGCGGTGGGGGTGCGCGTGGGGCTCGGCGTCCGCGTTGCGGTGCGCGTCGGAGTCGGCGTGCGGGTGGGGCTCGGGGTGCGCGTCGCGGTGGGCGTCCCGGTCACCGTCGGCGTGGGGGGCAAGGTGAAGCTCGGGAAGTCGACAAGGTCGATCCAGGCGGCGTCGCTGCCCGCGTTGCCCGCGGCGCCCTTCTCGCACCTCCAGTGGAAGGTCCAGGTGCCGCTGGTCAGCCCGTACGACGCCTGGGCCCAAGGGTTCTCCCCCGACCAGCGATCCTTTTCGTAAAGCGTCCCCGAAGCGCCCCGCACTCCGAACACCAACCAGTCGGCCTCGGCCTCCGTCGAGGTCCGAAACCAGAAGCTGACGTTACCTGACTCTACCAGCGTGAGCGTCACTTCGACAACGGCGGCGCCGGCGTCCGCGAGCGGCGCCGAGCGCGCGTAGCACAAACGCGCTATGCTGCCGGCCTAACACTGCAAAGTCATGGTTCCATTGCGCGCTCATAGCCAGGCCCGGTGCAGGCCAGCGGCCTTTCGAGCGTCACGGGCTCGCCGGCCCTGGACGCTTCTGCGGGCGCTGCTCGCCCTGGCCGCGCTCGCCGTCCCCTGCCTCCTCGCTTCGCGCGCACCCGCACAACAGTACCCGTTCGTCACCTATCCCCCTGACGCGCTACCCCAGGCCAAAGCCCGCAAGCTCCTGCAGGATCACGTCGGGTACCTTTGGGTCGCCACAGACAACGGCGTTGCGCGCTACGACGGCACGGAGTTCGCGCCGTTCGGCATGCAAAGCGGCATGCGCAGCGGCTGGGTCATCGCACTCGCCGAGGATCAGGCGGGTCACGTCTGGCTCGGGACGCAGGACGGCGCGAGCCGGTTCGATGGCGAGCGATTCGAAACCTGGGGCCTCCGAGAGGGCCTTGGGGGACGACAGGTCTGGCTGCTCGCGACGGGCTCCGCCGGTACCGTCTACGCGGGCACGCGGGAGGCGCCCGGCGTTACCGCTCTGCGTCTGGGACCGGAGGGGCGCGTCGCGCGCGTGGAGGTGCTGGACCTCGGGGAACCATCTGGCATCACCGAGATTACGGCTCTGGCTGCCACCGCCGAGGACACCCTCTTCGTCGGCACGGAAGGAGGGGGGCTGCGGGTCCTGACGCCAAACGCCGCCCCAAGGGTGTACGGCGCCGCTCAGGGGTTTCCCGGTACGCGGATCACCGAAATTCTCCTCGCGCCGCACCGCACAGCCACGTACGTCGCCAGCGATGCGGCGCTGGCGTGTTGGGCAGCGGGCGAGCTGAAGATGCTCCTCGGGCCGCCGTCGACTCCACCGTGGGATGTCCGCGCGCTGGCGGTTTCGCCATCCGGCGGGCTCCTCATCAGCACCAGAGACGGCGGCCTGTACGAGGCCGCCGGGGCCGGCTGCGAAGTGCCCGCGAAAATCAGAAAGGTCGCGCAGGGCCCGCCATCGGCCGAGCAAGTGTTGGCAGTCGATCAGCGCGGTATCGCCTGGCGAGGCACGGAAGGCACCGGATTGCATCGCATCGACACCGCCACCGGGGTAGTGGCGGTCGTCGATCACCAGCACGGGCTCGAGGCCCAGGATATCTCGGACCTCCTGGTAGATCGGGAGGGAACGCTGTGGGTCGGTACCTCGGCAGGGCTGGCCAAGCTTCTCAGCAACGCCTTCGTCAACTATTCAGCGCGAGACGGCGTGCCGCCGGCGATCATTCGCGTGATCAGGCGACTGCCTTCCGGCAGTGGCGGTCTCCTCCTTGTCGGCACACAGGATCGCCTCAGTCTGTTCGACGGCGCGGCGTGGCGCAGCATCGGTCGCGCCGAGGGCCTTCAGGACGACGGAGTAACCAGCCTCGCGGTAGCGTCACCACGGCGCTTCTTCGTCGGCGGCAGCGACTTTGTGACCGGCGGCATCACCCAGGTCGACCTGCAGGCGGACGGCGCGTTCAGCTTCCGCCGCTTCGATCGCACCTCCGGCCTGCCCAGCGGCCGGGTCTATGCAATGGCCGTGGATGCCGCGGGAAGTCTGCTCGCCGGCACCGCGTATGGCCTGTCCAGGCTCGAGGCGGACAGGTTCACAGCCGTGCCCTTGCCTGCGGCCCGCGGTGGCGAGAAGGTCTACGCGGTTCTCCCGGACAACGGCGGGCGCGTCTGGGTCGGCTCTACGGCAGGTCTCACCCTGCTGGACGGCCAACGCAGCCGGCGGTTCACCCGCGCCGATGGGTTGAAAGACGATTTTATCGTCGATCTCGCCGCGAGTAGCGACGGTGCGCTGTGGGTGGTCTACGGAAATGCAGTCGGGGCCAGTCTGGTGCGACCTGACCCGGCCGAGGGCATGCGCGTGATTTCGCATCTTTCGACAGCGGAAGGGCTGCCGACTGATTTTCTCTACTTCGCGGGAGTTGATGCCGAGGACACGGCGTGGTTCGGTTCGCCCAAAGGACTTCTCCGCTACCGAGAAGGGACGGTCGCGACGCTGACGATGGGGGACGGTCTCGTGTGGAACGACTGCGCCTGGCATGCGTTTTTCGCGGACACGGACGGCACGATTTGGGTCGGCACGGGCAAGGGCCTGAGCCACTACCTGCCGCGCCTGGAACGTGCCCTGAGCGCCCCGCTCGATCTCGTCTGGCGCCGCGTGTTACTGGGCGGCACGGGCGCGAGCGCCGGAACCAACGTCCCGTATCCGCGCCGGGACCTGGAGGCCGATTTCTCGGCGCTCTCGTTCGTCGATGAGGCCAGCGTCTCGTTCAGGCATCGCCTCGTTGGCTATCGCGATCTCTGGAGCACTTTCTCTCCGGCCCGCACCGTCTCGTTCACTAACCTGCCGCCAGGAGCCTACCGCCTCGAGGTCGAGGCGCAAAGCCGTCACGGGGTTTCCAGCGCCAGGCCGTTGGCCTTTTCCTTCGAGATTCTCCCGCCCTATTACATGCGCTCATGGTTCCGCTCACTCGTGGCCCTCGCCGCGCTCGCGGTTCTTGCCTCGGGGTACCAACTACGAGTAGCCCGTCTTCGGGCGCGGCAGCGCCGGCTGGAAGCGACCGTGGCGAGCAGAACCGGCGAGCTGGCCGAGGCGAACGAAGGGTTACAGGCGGCCGTTGCCAAGCTGCGCGAAGTGGATCGCGCCAAGACCGAGCTCTTCACGAACATCTCCCACGAATTCCGCACACCGCTGACGCTGATTCTCGGCCCACTGGAGCAAGCACTCGCCGGCGCCTTCGATGGCGATCCGGGTGCGCTGAAGCGGCAGATGACCATCATGATGCGCAACAGCCGACGACTGTTGCGGCTGATCAATCAGCTCTTGGATCTCGCGAAGCTCGAGGCGGGGGCGATGAAAATTGAGGCGCGCCACGGCAACCTGTGCGCGCTGCTGCGCACGGTGGTCGCGTCGTTCGAATCGCACGCTCAGGCGGGGGCGATCGCCCTACAACTGAGCTGCTCGCAGGACAATTTCGAAGTGTACTTCGATCCACACCAGCTCGAGAAGGTATTTTTCAACTTGCTGTCGAACGCCTTCAAGTTCACCGGTAGCGGCGGCCAGATCGCCATCTCCGTCATGATCGCGGAAAAATCGGTGCGCGTCCGCGTCGCCGACACCAGCATGGGAATTCCGCATCATGAGCTGCCGTTCATCTTCAATCGCTTCCGGCAGGTCGACGGCTCGGCCTCCCGCCAACATGAAGGAACCGGCGTCGGCCTGGCGCTCGTCAAGGAGCTGGTCGAGCTGCACCACGGGAAGGTCTCGGTCGACAGTTCCGTTGGCGTGGGCACGACGTTTACGGTGACGCTGCCGTTGGGAAGAGAACACCTCGCCCCGGAATCGATCGTCGTCGAGCCGGGCGACGATGTGAGTGGAATCCGGGAAGAGCAACCGGGGTGGGACCGCCGCCGCTCGCCGGGCGGGTCTCCACCCAATGTCGCGGCGGAACCCAGGCGGCTTGCGGACAGGCGCAGGCTGTACACGGGCGAGATCGAGCTCGCCGCGCTGCAGCCCGGTGGCGGTGCGGGCCCGGGCGCCAACGAGGAACCTTCGACAACTGCTCCGGCCACCGCCGCAACCGTACTGATCGTCGAGGACAACCCGGACATGCGAACGTTCGTCTCCAGCGTCCTGGCACCACACTTCCGCATCGTGACGGCTGCCAACGGCGTCGAAGGCCTGCACGCCGCGGTGAGCTCCACTCCCGACGTCATCGTCGCAGACATGATGATGCCGCTCATGAACGGTCACGAGCTCCTCCGCGAGCTCAAGTCACGGCCCGACACGCAGCGCATCCCCTTCATGCTGCTTACCGCCAAGAGCTCCGAGAGCACTCCCGTCGAAGCGCTGGACATCGGCGCGGACGATTACCTGGCCAAGCCCTTCAATGCCAAAGAACTGGTGAGCAGAGCCAGGGCGCTTGTCCGCCTGACCGCCATGGAAAGAGACCTCACTGCGAAGAATGCCGAGCTTCAGGCCCGCATTCGTGCCGACGATGAACAGTGGGCCACGTTGCGGGCCATCCGCGAAGGCCTCGCCCCCAAGACGCCCCTGATCGTCGGCGGGCTGCAGGTCGCGGCCCTATCGCGGAGCGCTGCCCCGGTCAACTGCGATTACTGCGACTTCTTTGGCGGCGGCGACGGCTCGAGCGCGGCGGTCGCCATCGCCGTCGGCAGAGTGCGGACCGCCGGCGCTGCCGCGGGTCTTTTGATCACCACAACCAAGGCGCTCACGCTTGGGCGCGCGACGCGGTGCGAAGGACCATCCGCCCTCGTGAGCGGGCTCAGTAGGGATCTTCGCCGCCTGGTGGGCACGACCACCCCTATGTCCTTTTTGTATTGTGTAGCTCGCGCCGAGGATGGCGCGGTGCAGTTTGCAAATGCCGGTCAGCCGTATCCGATCCAGTATCGCTCGGCATCCGGGGAAGTCATCCGCCTGTGGTCAGGCGGGCCGCTCTTGACGGCACAGGAGGACCACCCATATCGCCTGAATGAAGCGACGCTGGCCCCCGGCGATCTGCTCGTGCTCATCACGGACGGAGTCACGGAGACTCCCGGCGCCACGGGGGAAGTCTACGGTTTCGACCGCCTGGCGCGCGTCATCGCCGAGAATGCAGTCGCTCCGACCGACCTCCCTGCGATCATACTGGACCACGTCGCCGCCTTCCGCCGCGAGCGGGACAGCCCGCTCGACCTGACCGCGGTCGCTCTCTGGCGGCGCGCCAAGGCGTAGGCGTCGCCACGCTCGGGCCCGCAGGCGGGGCGCATCAGCCGCGCCGCTGCCCGCAGGGCGCGCAGGCGCTTACACCGCCGGGATTGGAGCGAGCTCCTGCAATGCACAAACGGAATACTTCCCTTGCCGCAGCGCCTCGATCGCGCCAATCGCCGCCGACGCCCCCTGTAGCGTGGTAAAGTACGGAATGTCCTTCAGCAGCGCCGTGCGCCGCAGGTCCCGGGAATCCAGCCGCGACCTCCGGCCACCCGGCGTGTTTATGACGAGCTGGATCTGTCCCTCGTTCATCATGTCGACGCCATGTGGGCGGCCTTCGGACACCTTTAGCACAGGCTGCACCGGCACCCCGGCCTCCCTGAGCACGCGTGCCGTGTGCCGCGTCGCGCGAATCGCGAAGCCGAGCTCGTACAGCTTCCTCGCGAGAAACACCGCCGCCTTCTTGTCTTCGTCACGAAGTGAAAAGAAAACGGTTCCCGACGTGGGAAGCGCAAAGCGCCCGTGCGTTTGCGCCTTGGAAAAGGCCAGCGGAAACTCGTGGTCCAGCCCGATGGTCTCTCCCGTCGACCTCATCTCGGGACCCAACACCGTATCCACGCCGGGGAATCGGTTAAACGGAAACACCGGCCCTTTCACTGCCCACATGCCGCGCGCCGAGCAGCCATGCGCGTCGCGAATCGACTGCGGCACGAGCTCTGCCAGGCGCCGCCCCACCAGGCAGCGCGCTGCCACGTCCGCCCATGCGACACCCGTTGCCTTGGATACGAAGGGGACAGTCCGGGAAGCGCGTGGGTTCACTTCCAGGACATAGACCTTCTCCTCGCGCACGGCGAACTGGATGTTGAGCAGGCCAACGATTTGCAGCTCGCGCGCAATCGCCACAGTTTGCTCGACGATCTCCGCGACGATGGCGTCGCGAATCGTGTAGGGCGGCAGCACGCAAACCGAATCTCCAGAGTGAATCCCGGCCTCCTCAATATGCTCCATGATCCCGGCCACAACCACTTCGACCCCGTCCGCGACAGCATCGACATCGATCTCGACCGACTGGTCGAGGTATTTGTCCAGGATCACCGGGTGGTCTGGGGTAACCGCGGTGACTTCCTCGAGGATGCGGTCGAAGGCCGTGTCGTCGAAGACCACCTGCATGGCTCGCCCGCCCAGCACGAACGACGGCCTGAGCAGCAGCGGGAAACCGAGGTCCGCGGCGACGGCTCTGGCTTCCTCGATTGTCCGCGCCACCCCCGACGCGGGGTAGCGAAGGCCAAGCTTGCGAATCAGGCGTTCAAACCGGTCGCGGTCTTCGGCGCGATCGATCGAGTCCAGTGAGGTACCGAGGATGGTCACCCCCTCGCGGTGCAGCTCCTCGGCGAGGCTGAGCGGTGTTTGCCCGCCGAACTGGAGCACGACGCCGCGCGGCAGTTCGGCGCGCCAGACGTTTAGCACGTCTTCAACGGTCAGCGGCTCGAAATAGAGGCGGTCACAGGTCTCGTAGTCCGTGGAAACCGTCTCCGGGTTACAGTTGAGCATGAGGGTCTTGTAGCCCTCTTGCCGCAACGCGTTGACCGCATGGACGCAGCAGTAGTCAAACTCGAGTCCCTGGCCGATGCGGTTAGGACCTGCGCCGAGAATCAGGACTGAATCTCCCGCGAGGCGAGCAACATCTCCCGTCCCGTCGCTCACGAGCTCCAAGGCACTTGTGTCGAGCCGCGCCCGGTAGATCTTGGGGCGATCGTAGGAAGAATACAGATAGGGCGTTTGTGCTGGAAACTCGGCCGCGCAGGTGTCCACGGAGCGAAAGGCGACCTCGATCCCGGCCGCCATGCGGAGCTGCGCCACCTCGCCGCGCCGCTTGCCTATGATCTGGCCAAGCTGCCTGTCCGAAAACCCCCATGACTTGGCCTTTTCCAGCAGCGGGGTCGGGAGGTCGGCGCCAGCGGCCTCGATTTCCTTCTCGAGCGCCACGATTTCGGCGAGCTCCCGTACGAACCAGGGGTCATACGCACTCGCGCTGGCCACATCGCCAACGGCGATGCCGGCCCGCAGTGCGCGGTAGACCAGCTCAAGCTTGTCTGGCCTCAGCTCGCGCAAGGTCGCCAGCAGGTCATCAGTACTGGCGTCTGCCCCGGGACCTCCCTTGCCGTTGCCTGATGCGCCGCGCGGGGCGGTACCCCGAAATCCGTGCCACTTGGTGTCCAGCGAGCGCAGCGCCTTTTGGAACGCCTCCTTGAAGGTTCGACCGAGCCCCATGGACTCTCCAACCGAGCGCATCTGAGATCCGAGCACCGCGGGTGTGTCCGGGAACTTGTCGAAGTTGAAGCGCGGAATCTTGACGGCCACGTAGTCGAGCGACGGCTCGAAGCTCGCCGGCGTGATCCCGGTGATGTCGTTTTTCACCTCATCGAGCGTGTATCCGACAGCCAACAGCGCCGCGATCTTGGCGATCGGAAAGCCCGTGGCCTTGGATGCGAGCGCCGATGAGCGCGACACGCGGGGGTTCATCTCGATGACGAGCCGGCGCCCCGTATCCGGGTTCACCGCAAACTGAATGTTGGCGCCACCGGTGCTGACGCCGACGGCGCGGGCGCATGCGGCAGCCTCATCCCGCATCGCCTGGAGCTCACGATCGGTAAGCGTTTGCGCCGGCGCCACGGTGACGGAATCCCCCGTGTGCGTTCCCATCGGGTCGATGTTCTCGATCGAGCAAATCACCACGAAGTTGTCCGCGTGGTCGCGCATGATCTCGAGCTCGAACTCCTTCCACCCGAGCAGCGATTCTTCCACCAGGATTTCGTGGTTTGGGCTCTGGCGCAGACCCCACGCGACGAGGTCGCGAAGCTCACTCATGGTGTTGGCAATGCCGCCGCCCTCGCCCCCCAGCGTGAACGATGGTCGGCTGATCAGCGGCAGACCCGTAGCTTCGGCGAAGCTCACGGCCTCCTCGACCGAGTGGGCGATGGTCGAACGCGGGAGCTCGAGCCCGACGCGCGCCATTGTCTCCTTGAAGGCGAGGCGATCCTCCGCTCGGTTGATCACGTCCCGCGAGGCGCCGATGAGCTCCACGCCGTAGCGCGCCAGGATCCCTTGGTCAGCGAGCGCCATGGCGAGGTTGAGCGCCGTCTGCCCTCCCATCGTCGGCAGCACCGCATCCGGGCGCTCCCGCGCGATGATCTTCTCGGCGGACTCGACTGTCATGGGCTCCAGGTACGTCCGGTCGGATAGACCCGGGTCCGTCATGATCGTCGCGGGATTGTTGTTCAGCAGCACGAGTCGATACCCTTCGCGCCGCAGCGCCTTCAGCGCCTGCGTCCCTGAATAGTCGAACTCGCACGCCTGCCCGATGACGATCGGGCCGGAGCCGATTACGAGGATGGATCTGATGTCGTCTCTTCTTGGCACTGCTCTTCTCGATCATCCGTCTCGACGTCCTCGTTGTCCGATACGAGAAACCGCGCGATCGGCTTTCCGATTACTTCGTCGAGATCGAACGGAACCATTCGCGCGACCGGGCCGGAGACAATGTAGCCTGTGAGTCCCACGAGCATGACCCAGCGCCAATCTGTCGCCACCGTGACGGTGACAAACGCGGCGAAGAGGACCGCCATCCGGGATGACCGGGTGGAACGGAAATCTATATCCTTGAAACTGCGATACCGAATCGTGCTCACCATGAGGAATGAGAGCACGACCACGATGCCGGTGGTCGCCGCGGCGCGGATAAAGCTCGACTCGGCCGTCTGCACCGGAGGAACCGCCAGAACGACGGACACCACATACAGGGCCGCCGCGGGTATTGGCAGGCCGACGAAGAAGCGGGGGCTGCCATGGTGCGTTTGCGTGTTGAAGCGAGCCAGGCGGACAGCACCGCACACCAGAAACAGAAACGCCGGGACCCAACCCCGATCGTAACTGCTCAGGCCGTACGAGAAGGCCAGTAACCCCGGGGCAATGCCGAAAGAAACAACATCGGCAAGCGAATCGAGCTCGGCGCCGAAATCGCTGAGCGTGTTGGTGAGTCGGGCGATGCGACCATCGAGCAGATCGAGCATGGCGGCGATCAGAATGAAGACGGCAGCAAGCTCGAGGTGGCTTTCGGCCACGCCGATGAAGTGCATGGCCTTGGACGTGCCGGGCCGCATCAGCACAGGATTGCCGGCATAGTGGCGCAGGCAGAGGACAATCGCGAAGAAGCCAAAGAAGATGTTTCCTACCGTAAACAGCGATGGCAGGATGAAGGCGCCGCGCCGGATGCGCCGCATGCGATCGGCGCGTTGATTAGCTAGAGTTTCGCTGGGGGTCATGGCCTTCTCGGAAAGCGGTTTCGGTTCGTTCGCGGGCTCAGGACGTCGCGTGACTGTTTTCTCGGCGGTACACGTCGATGATCAACGACATCTGATCCTTGAGGCGCAGCTTACGCTTCTTGAGCTCGATCTCACGAAACTGCTGTTCCTCTGAAAGGTACGGTCCCGCTTGCAACCGGGCGAGCTCATCACCGAGGTGATGGTGCTCATGATGCAGCTCAGCGAAGTGAGCGTCCGTTTCGAGCAGATGAAGTCTGAGATCAGCGTCGCTTTGCGGCATCGATCTTCCTCCTCAAGGGTTGGTCGGACATTCGGCCCAGATTATATCGGGGCCGGCTTGGAACTTCCAACAGCACCAGGCACGGTCATGGTTCCGCTGCTCCAAAGGCGCGCGACAGCGATTCGCGATACCGCCGCCAGGCAGCCAGCGATTCCTGCATGGAGTCGCCGCCAAGCTTGTCGAGCAGCGCATCCGCGAGAGTAATTGCGGTCATGGCTTCGCCGACGACCGCGGCCGCCGGTACGGCGCACACGTCCGAGCGTTCCGCGGTCGCCCTGACAGCCTCGCCGGTAGCGAGATCAACGGAGGCGACCGGTCGCCGCAGTGTCGCGATGGGCTTCATCGCCGCGCGCGCCACGAGCTCCTCACCGTTGGTCACGCCGCCTTCGAGGCCGCCGGCGCGATTGGAGCGCCGGCGCAGGCGCGTCAGCACGGCATTGCTCCCGGATCCGTCCACGAAAAGCGCGTCGTGGACCGCTGACCCTGGTGCGTGTGCGGACGCGAATCCCTCGCCGATTTCGACTCCTTTGATCGCCGGAATGGACATCAGCGCCTGGGCAAGGCGGCCATCGAGCTTGCGATTCCACTGGGTGTAGCTCCCGAGGCCGATCGGCAGGCCGCGGGCGCGGACTTCGAAAACGCCGCCGAGGGTATCACCGGACTCCTTGGCGGCGTCAATGGCCGCGATCATGGCAATCGCAGCTCCCGCATCGAGGCACCGGACCGGCGACATCTCCAGCGCCTGAAGCCACTCCGCCGCGAAGTGATCGACGTCGGTCGGAGCGTTGGCCGTAACTCCGCCCAACGCGACCACGTGGCTCATGATGGCGACGTCGAACTGCGCAAGGAGCTGTTTCGCCAGGGCGCCGACGCCAACTCTGGCGGCCGTTTCGCGCGCGCTGGCGCGTTCGAGCACATCGCGTACATCATCGTGTCCGAACTTGACGAGCCCGACCAGATCAGCGTGGCCGGGGCGCGGTCGTAGCCGCTGCCGCGAAGGTCGCTCGGCGGCCCCAAGCGGCTCAGGGTGGGTGACGGGTTGCCAGTTTTCGTAGTCGCGGTTTTCGATCCACAGCGCGACTGGCCCGCCCGTGGTGCGACCGTAGCGCACGCCAGCCGTGATGCGCACCGCATCGGTCTCGATCTTCATGCGGCCGCCGCGACCGTGCCCGCGCTGGCGTCTGGCCATCTCCATCGCCAGCACCCCAAAGTCGATCTCCAGCCCCGCCGGAATCCCATCAACAAGCGCCGTGAGCCCCGGCCCATGCGACTCTCCTGCCGTCTGCCAGCGCAAGCGAAACATCAACAACCTGCCTACCCGTTCGTAGCTTCCTTGTGCACGGTCTCATCCCTATCGGATGGCGCCACCCGCAACCGCAACCCGCTCGATCCCTGCTTTGCCCCGATCACCTCACTTTTCGCGTTCGCCGTGAGCGGCTGCGGCGCGATCCGTTTCGCGGCGCGCGACTTCCCGAAGCCGCTCCACCGTGGCCCAGGCCTTGCCCGAATGCAGGATATCCCGGGCCAGGTCGGCAGCGCCACGGAGGTCGCCGGCAACACCACCGGCGACGAGCGCAAAGGCCGCGTTCAGGGCCACTGCGCAGCTCTGCGGCCCGGCTTCTCCCTGGAGCACGGCGCGCATGATCGCGGCATTCGCGACCGGATCACCTCCCGCGAGGTAGGGAGCACCGTCCTCGGCAGCATCCACCACACTCTGCGGATCCAGCATCCGCTCGCTGATCCTTCCCTCCACAACCTCGGCCACGAACGAGTGACCGCTCAGCGAGACCTCGTCGAGGCCGCCGTAGCCGTGCACGACAAAAGCGTGCTCTGTCCCCAGGCGCGCCAGCACCTTCGCCATGGGCATGACCCAGCGTGCCGCAAACACGCCCACGACTTGACGCTGTGCGCCGGCTGGGTTGGTCAACGGGCCGAGAAGGTTGAAGATCGTTCGGATCCTGATTTCGCGGCGCGGGCCTGCCGCGTGCTTCATCGCCGGGTGAAAACCCGGCGCGAAAAGAAAGCCGAACCCGACCTCGCGGATACATGCCGCCACACCCGCAGCCGGCAAGGCCACCGGAACACCGAGTGCCTCGAGCACGTCGGCGCTCCCGCAGCGCGACGACACAGAGCGATTGCCGTGCTTGGCCACCCGCGCCCCGGCGGTTGCAGCTACGAGCGCCGCGGCGGTGGAAATGTTGAACGTGTGACTGCCGTCGCCTCCCGTCCCACAGGTATCCAGGAGCGGCGCCAGGCCCGTCTCCACTCGCAAGGCCCGCTCGCGCATGGCGAGCGCAGCTCCAGCCACTTCCTCGACCGTCTCCCCCTTCACGCGCAGCGCCGTGATCCACGACGAGATCTGGGCGGCTGTGCACCGGCCCGACATCAGCTCGCCCATGACGCCCCGGCATTCATCCTCCGTGAGGTCCTGTCCGCCTACGGCTCTCTCAATCGCCTCGCGTATCTCCACGCCTACCTCGTCGTCCCTTACCTACTTGCCGCCACCGAGCACGTCCCGGACCCAACTGAACACGGCCACTGTCGACGGCAGCCCGAGCGTGCCCGCTGCCAGCGCCACCACCTGCTCGATCTCCGCCGGCGCCGCGCCGCGCGCCAGCGCCTTACGGACGCTCGCGTGCACCGCTCCCTCCCGCATCGCCCCAATCGCCACCCCGAGCTTCACCAGGCGCGCGGTCTTGTCGTCAAGCGGGCCATCCGTGCCGGCCTCCGCAATCTTGTCCCAGGCCTCGCCGAGCAGCGGATAGCGCGCGATAAAGGCGGAGTATTGCGCTGGCGGTTTCGGCAAATCGGTCATCGAGCTGTCCTTTCCTACAAGATTCGCTGGTGCGCTGTCCAAACCACAATAACACGATGCGTCAGGTGGTTCCAGGGGAGGGCAGTTCCCACGTGTGCCCCTCGTTGTTGTCGTTGCCCTCCCTCCGCGTGCGGGGACGTGCGGTGGTAGGTCTTCGTGATGCGCTTGCCACGCAGATTGCACGCAGACAGGCGGTGGATTTAGGGCAACCTTGATCCACCGGCCCAAGGCAAGCGATGCGATGGCTGAGCGGTAATCTGGGGTTCCGTCCTCACCAACGCCGTACGGTCATGGTTGAAGCGCATCCAGACGCAGGTCGGCGACGCGAGGACAGAGGGGGCCGCGACGAGACGCTTGTACGCTGGTCGG
>JACPHN010000129.1 GCA_016188575.1 Candidatus Schekmanbacteria bacterium | reverse complement strand
GTTTCGTCAGGCCGAATCGAGCTTGTCATCCTACGGACTGGTCGTTCACCTCCTGTTGCTTCCCACCCCGCCTCGCGGCGACGCAGTCACATTTGGTTACGGGCCGGAGAGCGCATGCCCGAAGAGGACTTCCACCTCTCCAACCACGTACGCTCGCAGGCGCGCGAGGAGCAGGCGGATGGGCTCGGAATTCCGCAGGCGCAGCGACAGCGGATGATCGCTTCTCTACCCTTTGGACGCCCCGCGACTACGGAGGATGTCGTCGCAGTCGTGCTGTTCTTTTCGTGCACACTGTCCGACTTCGTGACCGGCCAGGCGATCAACGTCAGTGGCGGCCACCAGATTGCGTGATGGCCGCCGGGCCGCGGTGCGAGCGGTTCATGCCGAGAGCAACGGCGGCAACGAGCAGCTAAAAGGCGGCGACGGAGGAACCGCCCGGCACTTCCGGCGCCGGCCACAGCGCGACCTCCAGCGTCGCCACTCTCGAGAGCAAGGAACGGGAGCTCCTGGCTGCCGAAAACTCTCCGTGACGGCGTTATCTGCTCGCTCTCTACCTCAAGGGGATGGCCTACCTCGGTCATTCCCAGTTTCGACCCGCGCAACTGCCACGCCAGTTGCAGATCCGACTCACCGAGGAGCTCGGCCTGCCCAAGGAGCTCGCCGAGATCCGCAACCTCGAGCGCTTCCAGAAGAGCCGCGTCGTCGCCGAGGTGCGAGACTTCCTCAGCATGGAGCGAGCGACCAAGACGCGCCGTAACGAGGTCGAGGCCTGGCTGCAGGAAGGCGTGGCACGTGAGGAAGGAAGCCTCGTCGTCCTCGTCAACCACTGCATCGGGCGCTTGCGAGAGCTGCGCATCGAGCTGCCACCCTACCCCGGCGTCAGCGCGATCGCAGCCAGTGCGCTGCGACGGGCCGACGCGCCGAGCGAAAATGGCCCCCTCGCCTCTCCGCGCAAGCGAGGGGAGGGACGGAGGCGGGCGTTATCGGGTCGACGGCGAACTGGCGGTGGATTCAGGCGAGACCGCAGTTGACGGACGAGACTCCGGCGAGTACCCTGCCCTGACGCCGGAAATACGACACGGCTGCCTCGCGCCCGAGAATACCGGCGGCAACCTGCGAGGCGCTTCAGGAGAAAGATGATGGGAAAAGGCGATCAGCGAACGCGACGGGGCAAGATCTTTCGCGGCACGTTCGGAAGGGCGCGACTGCGCAAGAAGACCGTGGCGGCCCCGGCAAAGCGAAAGTAGCATGCAGGGCGCTGGCTGATTCGGCAGCGCCCTTTTTTCGGGCCAACGGCGTGCCGTTGCCCTTCCTTTTCCCCCTCTAGCTGCAGGGCATCGTGCTGCGGTGTGTTGCGACGAGCGCCGCTGCCGCGCGTGATCACCCGCAACGATGCGGTCCCGCGTGTTTGCAAGCCGACGTTGGCATGCGACCGCGCGAGCGCCGTGGCCCGAACGGGCCAGTGGCCGTGGGAGAGCTGCAAGCTGTCGCCTTTGGCGGTGCGTGCCAGGCGAGCGCAACTCGTGGGTTCGGACCGTCTGACAAAGGGGACGAGCGGTTACCACCTGCTCTCGCGGGTCACATGCGCGTCCGCGACCGAGAGAACTTGACAACTATGAAGTCATGTTTTATCTTTTGACAGGACGCAATATGATATGCCGTCCATCAACTTGTTTGACACGGAGAATCTCAATGCGAACCATCGCCCGCTTCGATCCGTTCCACGAGCTCGCTTCCTTTCAGCACGCCGTGCGCCGCCTCTTCGACGATCCCCACGCGCGACTCCCTCACGCTCTCCCCACCGCCGCCACCGGCGAGCTGCGCACCGAAGCCTACGAAACCCCCGAAGGATTCGTCATTCTCGTCGAGATCCCCGGCGTCGCTCGCGAGGATGTCCACCTCAGCGTCGAAAAGCGAACCGTCACCATCGCCGGCGAGAAAAAGCAAGCCGTGGCGGCCCCCCCTGAGTCCTACCACCTCGCCGAACGCCTCTACGGCGCGTTCAGCCGTTCCTTTGCGCTCCCTGATTCCGCCGACCCCTCTCAGGTCACCGCAAGACTTCGCGACGGCGTTCTCGAGATCCAGCTCGCCAAGGTCTCCGAGTCCAGGTCAAGGCAGATCGGAATCGCCGTCGCCTGACCCTGGCGATCCGGCCCCGTGGTGCCGACTCTCGGCCCTGCCGAGACCGGCGGCAGGACCGAGCAGGGGCCGCAATGGCTCGCGCCCCTCCCTTGGCCAGCCTGAATGCACAGCAGGCCCGGTGGATTACTCCACCAGGCCCCTCACCAGATCCGGACCAGGATCGTGAAGCCGAGAAAGTCGACGGACGCGGGGCCTTTCCCCCGCGTTTGCGTCCGCAGCGGCCGCCGGGCGAGCTCCTTACCGAGCGGCCGCAGGAGATTGGTAACCGGGTCTCCATTGCCCGCTAGTGATGTCGCGGAAGAGCGGGGACCTCCCAGGTTACCGGATCGTTCTCTTCATACGTGCCGCGGCCCAGGACCCCGCCGGCTGCGTCCCACCCCTTTCGCCCGCTGCTGGGTGGATCCGCTACTGTCTTCGGCCCGGTGGAGGTTTGGACAGTCCGGGATATCAACCTTTTCGGGGCTTACCCCGCGGCCCGCATGCTCGCCTGCTCACGCATCGCCCCCGTCGTTGCCGCCGACAGCGCCGAGCCAGATGGCGACCTGCCGGGCTCAGCTTTTTTGGTCGCGCGGGTTTCGCACCCGCTGGACGACGCACCACGTTTCAAGAAGGCACTGCCTTACCTCCTCTCCCCGTGGACCGGCATTGCCTGGTCGCAGCCACCGTCGGTTCGACTACAAGCTGCGCGGAAAGCGCATCACGAAGACCCACGCCTCATCTCCCCCCGCAAGCGGCGCTGTGGCGCCGACGTCGGCGTCGAACCGGCGGTGAATCCAGGTCGCTATTCGGCGCTGTCGCCGCCGCGCGCGTTCCGCCTCGCCTGCTCGCGAAGAAAATCGACGACGCCGGTCCAGCCCAGCATCCGCGCGCTGAAATCGGGGGCCATCGCCTGAAACCAGTCAGCGATCTTCCCGAGCCCAGGGTTGACCACAACTTCTCCACGGTTTCTCCGCACGCAATCAACCGCCGCGTGCGCCACCGCCGCCGCGGAAACCAGCCCGGCGAATGCCGGAGGTCTTCTCCCCCACCGCAAAAACATGCCTCCCTCGACGAAGCCGGGACACAACGCCGAGACCCCGATGCCATGATCGGCGAGCTCGATGCGCAAGGACCGGCTCAAGCCCACGACCGCATGCTTGCTCGCCGAGTACACCGCGTTGTGTGGCACCGCCATCAGCCCCGCCACGGATGCGATGTTCAAGATGTGGCCACGGCGCCGCTGGATCATGCCGGGGACGACGAGGCGGGTGAGCAATACGAGCCCGGTGACGTTGACGCGGATGATCTGTTCGATGACCTCCGCCGGCATCTCCTCAAAATCACACACGCACTCGATCCCGGCATTATTGACGAGAATGTCGATGCTGCCGAGCCGCGCCTCTACGGCGCGTACCAACGCCTCTCGCGCCGCCTCGTCGCCGACGTCTGCGGGCACGGCAAGGACGCGTCGCGAAACGATGCCGCCGCCGAGCGTTTCCGCCACGGCCGCAAGCTCCGTCTGGGAGCGCGCCGCAAGCGCAATCTTGCAGCCCGCCTCGCAAAACGCCCGCGCCATGTCCACGCCCAGACCACGGGACGCGCCTGTGATCAACACGGTAGCATCACGAAGATCTCGCATTCCGGGGGCTCCTATCGTTTTCCGACGCAGTCGAGCGCCACCCAAGCGCCCGGCACAGCCGACCTTCGAGCGTTGGGCTCGCCGGTGTCTAGTGGATGGAGAAGGAGCAAGACGCCACGGCTTCACCGCGCATCGCCAGATCGAGACGGTAGTCTCCGATCGGCCACCCGTTGTTCGGCCGCGACAGCGAGAAGTTTCCCCAGACCGTCTGGCCCTCGGCGTTCTCCGGGACGACGTAAGGCACGGTATCGATGACATAGTTCGCGAGGGGCTTTTCACCCGCCACCATCACCTGGACGGCCGTGAACGCTCCCGTGATCTTTTCCTCGGGATGCGCGCCGATGACCATCCAGCCGATAACGACCCGATTCGGATTCGCGTACTCCGAGCTGGACACGGTGGTCTTGCCGACGCTCGGTGCTTCAGCCACCGGCGCGCACAACCCCACCCACTGCCCGGCTTGCGCTTGCGGTAGCGACGAAGGAATACTCAAGAAGAGCAGCCATGCAATCGCGCGTGCGACGTTCTTCATGCGACTCCACCTTGCCAAGATAGGTTCCCTTGCGGTGTTGCCGCGTGGGTCCGAGGACGCGCACGAGCAGACGAAACCGAGGGGGAACTGTTCGCGATAATTCTTTAGGCTGTATAGCCACATTGGGAACGGAAGTCCAATTTCCCGAAGGCCGCGGGCCTTCTTTCATAGGGAGGCAACTACATGGTCGACCAGATCTCCAAGACGGGTTCTTTCACCCCGCAGGCACTCCTGCCGCCGTCACTTCTGGAAGCCGAGGCCGGCGCTGTCAGCCCAGAGACGTCCAAGGTGGGAGCTGCAGGGCCCGAGGCAGCGCCGGCCGACCAGGCGGGAGCTGACGCCGCTGAGGATTTTGCCGATCCAGACCCCATGCACATCACCGGGAGCCTGAGCCCGGCGGCGTTGATCGGCCTGGCGGTGCTGGCGGAGGCGGCCGAGTCTGAGGCCAGTGGTCCCGCGGCAGAGCTCCCCGCGGTCGAGGGCGCAGGCGCGGAAGGGTTGGTGGCGAGTCTGGCGGAAGCCGTTGCCGCCGAAGCGCCGAAGCTCGCGAGCTGGCTGACCTCGCCGCTGGAGGCAGCGTCGCAGCTTCTGAGCGGTCTGGCAGGAGGCGCCGCCGACGCGGTTATCAGCGCGGCAAAGTCGTTCACGAGCGCGCTATCCACATTCCAGACCAAGCCCACCGAGCTCGCCACGTTTGTCGACACGCTGGGCCAGAAGAACACTGCCTTGCTCATGAACAAGGCTTTGCAACCTGCCACCCAGAACAACGAACCCATCGATTCAATAAACGAGCAGTTCGGCGCCGTGCAAAAATCGCTCTACACGCTCGTGCAGAGCGGTCACTACGGCACCGACAACGTCGCGGGGTTGGTCAACGAGTGGGTCGGGTCGCCGGATGAGCGGGTGGCGCACCCCGGAGCGCCGACAGGCGTCGTCAATCCTCAGCTTGGAATTCTGTTCGCCGGCCTGCCCAACGACGGCGTCGGTCTGGGCATGAAAAACGTCATGGTGGCCACGCTTGGAGCGGCGGGGGTGCAACCGCAGACCGCACTTTCGGCATCAATCAAGGCCATGGAAGCAGAGGTGCTGGCTTCGACGCCACCGACAAACCAGATCGCTCATCTCGACACAATGCAGGCTAAAGGCACGTTGGATGGCTTTGTCAAGGACGCCGCCTCGTTCGAGCCAAACGTGACGTCCCTGTTCGCCAACTCGCTGGAGGCCAAGAACTACCTGCTCCGCCGCCGCGAGGTGCCGCCTGCGGAGCTCACGACCGCGGAATACAACGGGATCGGCAAGCTCATGAACAGCGTGGCGAGCTTCGACCCCCCGGCTGGCTCACCCCTCAACACGCTTCCGCATGGCGGCAGCCTCGATGCCCTCAAGGTCAACTGCTTTGACGCCGTCGGCGATCTGTATGCCGCGGGAAACGAGAATTTCCGCAACAATGCGCTCCTGCAGCACGCCGGCGCCGAGCTTTTCTCAGGACAATTCGACAGCATTCTGGGCACGCGACGAATGTCAGACCGCACGCTCCAGTTCGTCATGGATAACATGCGGCTGAGGACCGGTCAGGAGGAAAGTGAAGAACCGGAGGAAAAGGTCAACCAGGATCGCCCTGCCGAGGGGCTCTCGCGGCCAACCGAAGAACGGCTCCAGGAGCAGCTCGAGCGGCAATTGACGGCATGGCGTGACGATCTCGCTCAGCTCACCAATCAACAGTTCGCCGACCAGTACGGGGCGGCCGGCGGCCCAGGGTACACGCGGGAAGAGCTTCAAGCGGTTGCCTCGACTCTGGAGCGCCTGCTCTCAGACGCGGGGCGGTAGTGCTCAGCGCGCGCCGGGGCATGGCGTCGCGACCAAGAGAGTGGCTTTGCGCGCCGCAGCGCGCCGGCTGGGGGCGCGGGGCGCTGTCAGACCGAATAGTCGGTGCTGGTTTCCGGCGCCGGGGCGCGGGAAGTCGGTTGTTCGTCTGCTCCAGGAGAACCGTCGGCCGCGCCCGCACCTGTGCTCGGGCCGAGCGCGAACGGCTCACCCGACCGGCGCTGCCCTTGTCCACCCCCGGAGCTTGCACCAACTTCCACGGAGCTGCGGTCGAGCTGCAAGCCGGCATCGCGCAAGCAATCAGCAAGATCGGGCATCGCGTTCGCCAGGACTTCCGCCACCGCTGCGGACGGGGACACGAAAGAAAGTGAGACGACTCTCTCATCTACGGAGAGATCAAGCGATACCTTGCCCCCGAGAACGCGCGACTCGAGCTCGACAGTCATGCGCGCCGGTTCGTGGCGACTCGCCAGGATTCGCGCACTGCGGACGATTTGTTGGAGCATTTCAACCGGGAGTCTACCGGAAGCGGGGGCTTCGGCCGGTGACTTGGTCGCGTCGGGCGCCGCGGTCTCCAGAACCGCCGCGGCGTTCGCCAGAGCGTGGGCGGCGTCTTGCTTCTCTCCAAAGAGCATGCGATCGACCAGATCAGCATCGCGATCGACTTCTCCGACCTCCGCTCTGCCGCGCTTGCGACCCGCCGGGCCCTGGTGCACTGATTGCCGCTTTCGCTCCACCTCGGCGAGGTCCTCGTCTGGAGGGACGGCGGCCGCGGTCGCGGAACCACCAGCCGCCGCAAGGTCCTCGTCGACGAGCTCCTCGAACGCCTTCGCCCCTCCCTTCGCGGAGGTCGGTACCGACCGGGGCGCAGAGGGTTCGGCCGGAAGCGGGACGCTGCTGCCTGTGGGGCCCAGATTGGTCGGGGAGGACATGCCTTTTCCCTCCTAGCTCAGAGTCGGCAACGGTTTTCTTCATACCTGCTTTCATGCTAAAACGCACGCAATGGCAGCGGCGCTTTCGTATCCCTGGAGGACAATCATGATCCTGACGATGAGGCACCTTGCGCAGCGGGATTGCGCCCGAAGATGGCCCAGCTCCCGTGTTGCCGCCATGGTCGTGGCCTGCTTCACAGTGCCCGGCGCGGCCGTAATGATGTCGGGTCATGAGGCCCATGCCGCCTACTTTCAGGCGGCCGCACAAGTCAATACCTTCACGTACTGCGATCCCGCGATTGGCGTGGACGCGGCGGCCCTGGTCTACTATCTCTACTGCGACTACGGCGCCGGCGGAAACGATATTTATTTGAAGGTCTTCAATCCCGATCTATCCTTGGCGTACGGCGGCAACATCGTCACCGACTATACGGGGATGAACCCGAAGTACCCGCAGATCGTCGTCGACCCCGGCGCCACTTTTGCCTACGTCGTCTGGGAGGATTACCGTGCGGACGCCGATGGTCAAGTATACTTCGACAAGGGCACGCCCAACGGCGGCGAGCTCGCATTTGGCACCGATCAGCGACTCGACACCTCCGCGTACGGGGCAAAGGCGCCGGTTGTCGCTTATGACGGCACGAACGTGGTCGTGGTCTATCAACAATGGGACAGCGCGGGCGGCCCTCTCAGGGTATACGCGATCAGGAGCACGGACGCCGGCGACACCTGGTTAGCGCCGGTGGCCGTAGGCGATGCGACGTCGGCGGACCAGAAAGATACGGCAGTTTGGCTGAAGGGAACCAACGTATACGTGGCGTGGACGGACCTGCGGAATTCCACGGAAGGCGCCGACATCTACTTTGATCGGAGCACTGATGGCGGGGGTACATTCGGCACAGACGCGCGTATCACCAGCGGCCCGGACGATGAGATGCGCCCCGCGCTCGCGCGCGACAGCGACAGCGCCTATCTCGCGTGGAGCGTCGCCGACGGTGCCGAAACGGATGTCGTTGCCGCAGTCTCCACCGACGGTGGCCAGACGTTCTCCGCGCCCACCCAAATCGACGACGGCGATGGTACCAACCCAGGCAGCTCACAGGACTACGCTGCCATCGCCACGGGAACCGAGAAGCACCTGTTCGCCGTGTGGGTTGACGATCGCAGCGGATACAAGGACATCTATTTTGCGAATTCGGTCGACAGCGGAGCGACGTACGGAACCAACCGGGATGTCATCAGTGACACCGCGGCGAAGGTGCAGCCGGCAATCGCCGTGCACGCCCCAACCGAGACGGTTTTCGTGGCCTGGCGCACGGACCCGGTCGCGGCGGCGCCGTCGGCCTACTTGTCGCGCAGCGCGTACGCCCCGACCGGCGCGCTCACACTGACCCCTGCCCAAGCCTCCATCGTCGCGGACGGGATTGATTCAACGTCAGTGGACACTTCCGCAATCGGTGACGCCGGCGGCATCTTCGTGCTCAATGGGACGCTCGTCACGGTGAGCTCCGACCTCGACACCACGATCGACACGCCCGATGCCGATCCCGGGTTGGCAGGGGTGCAAGTGGGGACGGTCGACGCCACCGCGTCCTTTGTGGTGCGTTCGGGGCTCACGTCCGGCTCGGCGCTGTGCAGTGCCGCCACGGTCAGCGGCGACGCTTCCGGCTCTACGTCCATCACTCTGGTGGCGCCCACGTACACGCCAACACCTACGGCGACGGATACGCCGACGGCAACGTCCACGCTTACCCAAACGCCGACGCCGACCGACACGGGCACGCCCACCGCGACGTTCACGCAAACCCCTACGCCGACCCGCACGCCGACCCCCACGGCTACCGCGACCCGCACGCCGACCTTCACGGCGACGGCTACTTTCACGGCGACGGCTACTTTCACGGCGACAGCCACGCGTACCCCGACGGCGACGCGTACCCCGACGGCGACGGCAACTCCCACCGCCACCATCACAGCGACGCCGAGCCCCACGCGGACGGCGACTTCGACGCCGACGCCAACCTTCACCCCTACGGCAACTCCTACGCCTACCGCCACGCCCATTCTGTCGGGAGATCTGCCGTTGCCCGACGCGGACGAGCTCGTCGCTCGCCCCGCCGATTCTTCCGTCGCGCTCGCGTATTTCGCGGGTCAAACCGTGGTGCCCGACCTTCCGGTCGGCATTTCCTGGATCATTCGGCGCAACACGGGCGGCTATCCGCGATCGCTTACCGAAGGGACGTGGGTGGCAACCGATCCGGCGCTGCCTTTCGTGGATGCCAATCTGGTCAATGGCGTGACATACTACTATGCGCTGTTCGCAGTGCCGCTGCCTGGTCAGACGGGTACGCCAACCTATGGTCCGAGTCTCGGCACGTTCGCGCAGGCGATGCCGGCCGCGGGGCTGCCGCAGGTTACGGCGCCGGGCTTTTTGGTGGCACCTACGATTGAAGCGGTAGCGCCGAGCTCATTGCTCGTATCGTGGACGGCAAGCGAACCGGCGGTAGCCGAGATTACCGCGGAGTCCGGCGACGTCTTGTTCACCGACGGCAGCTTTGCCACGCAGCGCAGCGTTGCGATCGATGTTACCGTGCCGCCGGTAGGTGACACGCTCACGGTGTGCCTGCGCAACGATCCTCCGGTGCGCGGGGTTACCTGTTCCGATCCGGTTGCCATCCCTTCGCTTGTGGGTACCGATACGCTGGCACCGGTGTTTTACGAGGCGCCGGCGGTGATCGAGTCGACAGAAGACCGGCTGGTGATCCGCGTCGTCGCAGACGAACCCGTCTACGTGGACGTGACGTTGCGCTCCGCAGCGCCCTATGACCGCCGCCTCTCGCGCCGCGCCGCCCCGTCCAGAGAGCACCTCGTCGAGCTCACCGGGGTGACTCCGGGGTCCGCGTACCGATTCTCGATAACCGCGGAAGATCTTGCGGGGAACGTGCGCACTGCCGTTGAGAGTAGTTTCACGACATGCACGGGCTGCTCCGCCGGCAGCGGTTCAGGGGGAACTGCACTGTGCGACTCACGGACGGCAAGCACCGAAGAGGCAGGCATGATCCTGGAGTCGCCGCGGCTCACCCGGGCGACACTGCGGTGGGGAAGCACTCCCGGAGCTCTTGATGGTCGCGCGGACCTCGGGCTTCTCGCGCGGTGGCGCAGCGCGCTTTTGCCGGTACCGGCCCCGGACACCGACGTGTACTACGAGCTCGTATTCCTGGACCGCATGGGTGAGGCGTCATTGGCCGTCGCCGGAAGCTGCCGTGGTGCCGCATCAGCGCCAGCGGCGGAGCTGCGGATCATCGAAGGGCCGCTCGCCGACTTCGGCCGCGTGAGCTCGGACCAGGCCATCGTCTCCTGGACGACGGATTTCATCGCCCGCGGCTCCGTCGTGGATTTCGGGTTAGCAGCGGCGGACGCGGAGCTCGGTCCCGCGGCGTCGCTGCCAGCAAGCGCGCAGAAGCTCGCGATACCCACGCCGGTGGGACCGCTCGCGCTGGCTCATGAAGTCGCGCTCACCAACCTCGCGCCCAATAGCCGATATTTCGTCGTCGTCCGCGGCCTCGACCTCTTTGGCCGCTCCGTCGACTCCGAGCCGCTGATCTTCTCGACGCTGGAGGCGGGCCATACGACACCACCGGCGGTGACCGGCGGGCCGACGGTGGTGCTGGCGACCGACGACATGACCGTGGTGGAGTGGCAAACCGATCGGTACGCGATGGGCGCGCTCGACATGCAAGCTACCGGGACACGCGGAGCCGGGCATGTACCGGGTAGGGCCGGCACCAGCTTTCAGTGGGCATCCGCCAGGGCGGCGCGGAACCATCGCGCGGTCCTCGCTGGCGTGCCGCGGGGAACTTACGCTCCGAGCATTCAATCGCGAACGGCAGATGGATACGACTTGGCGGCGGCTACAGACGAGCTCGATGTCGATCCGCCGGCGGAGCCGGACGTGGTGCCGCCACAGATCTCGAACGTGGCGGCGGTCCCGCTGTCCGACGGACTGGCGTTGCTGCGGTGGACGACCTCCGAGCCGGCAGAGAGCATCGTAACATACGGAACGTCGGTACCGCTGCGGTCGCGCATCGAGGATCGCAGCCTTGTTACCGGGCACTTGCTGCAGCTCACGGGTCTGGAACCCGGCAAGAAGATCCTGTATCAAATAAACGCGAGCGACGTCGCGGGCAATGCCTTCGTCTATGGTCCAGGAAACGTCCAGCTCCAACCAACCAAGGACGAGACACCGCCCGAGATCGACCGCGGGTCCGTTTCGTTCCGCTGGGTCAATGACCAGACGGCGGTAATCGAATGGGATACCGACGAGCCGGCGAGCTCCACCGTGGAATACGGCGGCGGGATGCAGTATGCTCTGATGGCGCAGGACGGGCACCACACAGAGCACCACGCGATCACGTTGACGGGCTTCTTCCCAGGCAAGCAGTACTATGCCCGGCTGCTATCGATCGATGCGGAGGGAAACAAGAGCAACCGCTATGAGCTCACGCCGTTCATGGCGCCGGTACCGGCAACGTCGCCCTGGACGACCGTCATCCTGGCGGTGATCCTGTCGAGCGCGGCTGGCGGTTCGCTGGCGGGCCGTAGGCGCGGCGGAAGGAGGGGCGAACGGCGTTTCAGAGGTGTGCGGTGACGAGCACGTACCAGTGGTTCAAGTGCGGCTCGCCGTCCACGAGCTCGTAGCGGATCCGCTTGCGTTGGAAGGAATCGAGCGCCTCGAGGCGGTCGCGGATGAGCGTCGCATCGTAGTCGCAGACGCCTAGAGTGAGCGCGCTCAGAGGCCGGTGGCGGACATAGAGCTCGACGGATTCAACGACGAAGTCCTGTTCGCTGAGGAGGCGATACCATTCAGAGGGTCGATACTGGCGGACGTGCGAGCGGTCGTGACAGGTATCGAGCTCGTTCATGAGCTCATCGATGAAGTCATCCTCAGGGACGGAACGGTCGTCGATGACGAGGCGACCGCCGTCGACCAGCAAGCGCGCCATTTCGGCGACGGCCCGGCGGACGCGGGGAAAGTGGTGGGCGGCGCGGCGACAGGTGATCAGGTTGAACGAACCCTCGGGAAATGGCAGGTCCTGGGCATCGGCGAGGCAGAAGCGAACGGCTGCCCCCGTGTGCTCGGAGCCATGCACACGGCGCGCCTCGGCGAGCATTTCTGGAGTAACGTCGACGCCGATCACCGCGGCGACGTAGGGCGCCAGGGCAAACGCGGTGTGGCCGGTCCCGGTCCCGATATCCAGCGCTATCCAGTCCTTTTGCGGAGCAGCCTGGGCCACAATGCGGCGCAAGACGGCCGGCTCGCGGTGGCAAGCGCTCCGGACGTAGGTCGTGGCCCGCTCGGCGAAAACGGCCTGCGCCGGCGTGCTCGGATTCTGCTCGTCGGCGATCATGGAGCTCTCCTGGATTCAGGGTTGGTTATCTTTGGACTGGCAGACCAGCACGGCGTCAGGTGACACGGAATTGCAACGGATGTGTTGGAGTGAGGGCATGCCGCGGCGCACGGCGCGCAAGCGCTCGAGATCGATGGTGACGACGACTGTCGAGAGCTCGCCGTCGGGTGCCTCCGCGAGGACTCGTCCCCACGGATCCACGACCGCGGAACGTCCATAGCTCACGCGGCCCGGCATGTGCTGCCCGAATTGGCCCGCCGCCGCCACGTAGCACGTATTCTCGATGGCGCGGGCGCGCAGGAGCACGTGCCAGTGGTCGCGGCCGGTGTGAGCGGTAAAGGCCGCGGGCACGAGCATGACCTCGGCGCCGGCCAGGGCCAGCTTGCGATAAAGCTCCGGAAATCGCAGATCGTAGCAGATGCTCAGCCCAAAAGTCGCAAGTGGGGTGGAGAGGACGACGGGATCGCAGCCCGGAGCGACCGTGGAGGACTCGAGAATGTCAATGGCCTCGGGAATATGGATGTCGAAGAGGTGAATTTTGCGGTAGGTGGCGCAGACGTCACCGTTGGGAGCGAAGACCACGAAGGTATTGTGCACCTTCCCGACCTCGCGCGCACATTCGGGGATGCCGCCTGCGGCCAGGTAAACATGCGCTCTTCGGGCCAGAGAAGCGAGCGCAGCAGAGATGGGTCCGGTGCCGACGGGCTCCGCCATGGCTAGCTTGCCCGCCTCGGGTCCCATGTAGGCGAGGTTTTCGGGAAGCAGCACGAAGTCGGCCCCGCCTTCGGCGGCATCATGCACGCCGGTAGCGACCGCGCGCAGGTTCTCCTCGACATCTTGTCGAGCACAAAGCTGAACGATACCCAACCGAAACGATGTTCGCATGCCCGCCTTATTGGTGACGCCACTGACCGGGGACCGGCGGCAGCGACGCCACCGAGCTCAGAGTCGGCCACGTGGCGGCTCTTGGTCCGCCTGATTATAGGTCCCTTGCCGAGCTCAGCGCTACCTTCTGCCGGCGCGAAAGCGCATGAGGCAAGCGGTCACGCGCCGCCCGCGACCTTGCGTGCTGATCCTGGTGCAGGCGGTTACGGCGTGAGCGTAAAGGCAAGGTCGGTGCACTCCCGCAGCGCCGCCTTGGCCTGGTCGTTCAGATCGGTCGTGCGCAGGAAAGCGTCGAGCCGCGCCGCAACTTCGGGCGGTCCGAGCTCGGTGGCGATGGCGCGCAGCGCGCTGTCGACGGCACTGTGAAGGTAGCGGTGAAGGCGCAGCCGGGTCCGCTGAACGGCGGGGTGGGAGCCGGCGCCGACAAGCAACAAGGCGGCGCGTTGAAAGCTGGTCGTAGGGTCTTTGTGGCGCGCCACAGGCTCGTAGACGAAGGCGCGGATGCCCTGCCAGAGCGGTTCCTGCAGTTGCTGCGCCTCCCAGGACGAGAGCTGACCAGAGCGCATCTGCCGGCCGATCACCTCGAACCGGTCGATCGTCTGGTAGGCGGCGGCGGCGGGACCAAGACGCTCTGCCAGGTCCGCGATGCTGGAGAGGGCGCTGGCCACTTCGCCCGGGTGCGCAGTTGCTTGCGGCGCGCCGACCGCTGGACGCAAGCTCGCCGCGCCGCCTGTCACCGCCAGTGGCGCCGGTGCGGCTGCCGTCCGCGCGGTTCGGAAGAGATCGTACACTGATTTCCCGGACTTCGTCTGCACCCAGTTCGTAAACTCGACACCGGCCTCGCCATCCGCGGGCTCCGATGGCTCCTCTGCCGAACGAGGCTCGTCACCACTGGCCGGGGACTTCGCGGAGATCGGGGATGGTGGATCGGAGCGACCGGCGCGGTCCATGATTTCCTCCAGTGAGTAGATGTGGCCCGGGTCTGCTACACTCAGGCTAGTCGTGCACGGGTTGCGGCGTCAAGGGGAAGAGCGTAGCGGCGCCGCTGGCGGGCGGTGCTTTGTCCGTGCCACCGGGAAAGCCTACCGGCGCCAGCTCGTACCGCGGCTGGCGCCTGACTGCGTGATGCTTGAACGAGAGGAGCTTCGTTACTTGAGGTTGCGGATGATTGCCATCATCGCTTCATGTTTGGCTTTCATGATGTTTGACAGCATGGTAACGATTTCCGTCATCATCTGCTGAGCTGCTTGCATCGCCATCATTCGCGCTTTTTGCGAAAGCTCAGGCTCGGTCATTCCGGTCGCGGCTAGCTGTTTCTTGTATCCCTCGAACTTCTCCTCTTCGTATGATTTTATATTAAAGTCCTTGAGCTCCTGGTGTCCGCCTTCAACCGCAATGTCTCGTTCACCGCCTGTTGAGGTCTCCGAGTCAAGCTTGTGTCCAGACTGGCTGATCAGGTCTCGTCTCGCGCCCTCGTTCCCCGCCAGAAGATCCGCCAACCGCGATAGCTCGGGTTCGGCCATTCCGCATGCCGCCAGCAATCTCCTGCATTGGGCGGCGATATCCTCGCGGGAGCCGTGAGAAGCCTGGGCGAGGTCTCGCCCCGCGCTGCGGATTTCGGTCAGCTTGGACGTCGCGTCATCGATTCTACCTTGCACTGTCGATAGTGCGCTCTCGAGTTGCTGCAGATCGGCGGTCGCCATGGACAGATGCTCGGCGCGGTCCGGTACGACTTGTAGTCGCGCTGCTTCTGCGGCGTCCGCGGCCGCGCTATCACTGATCACGGCTGGCGTCGTGACGATGGTGCTTGCTCCTGTCGGGGAAGTGGGCGTTTCCAGGGGCTTGAAGGTGGGCTGAAAAGGTTTGAGGGTGGTTGCGCGGACTGCATCGCCGTCAGACATGAAGTCTCTCCAATTGAAAGCTTGATATTTGCGCCGCTGCGCCGCTGAGAATAGAAGCAATTGTCATGCCAACGCAACCGGCGTGTTGATCCGGAAGACGACTGCCCGCTCTGGCGGCCTTTCCTGGTGGGATGAGGCAAGCAGTCGCGCAGCAGCGACAGAACGCCCGAGGGCCACACGCGATCATGCGTGGATCGCAAGCAAGCGTGTGTGGTGTCCTCCTACAATAGGGCGACAGCGGCGGTCAGTGGGAAAGCGGTGCGCGCTCCAGTCGCGGCCGGCGAGCAAGACGCAGGGCAGAGGACCGGCGGACAAGGGCTCGCGCATGCGGCGCGAGACGGCCGAGCGGACGGGATCTGCGGTTTGTGGCCGCGGTCCTGGTCAGGCGATAAACCTGGCGATGAAGGCCGCGGCGGCGTCTTGAGCCTCCTGTTGTCGCTGGGCCAAAATGAGGTCGGCCCGTTCCCGCCAGCTCACCTCCTCGAACTTGAACATCGCTCGCTCGCTGTAGCCTTCGCGGATTGCCTGAGTGAGAAGGTTGTGGACGTAGGTTGAGAGCATGAGCTCGCGATCCTCGGCATCATGCCTGAGCTGGCGCACGAAGTCGCGTGGCAAGGTCAAGGTGATCTCCATCATCTCTTCGTTCATGGCCCGGATCCTCCTGGTGCACCGATGATCAACAGTGTGCTGTGCGTCCGCCGGGAATGCAACGTCGCTGCCACAGGCGGAGCAGGTCGGCTGGAGCCGCTCACCTCCCCAGCAAGCCGGAGGAGGGACGCCGGGGGCGCTCTCACGCCGACGCTGAACGAGCCGTGGATTCAGGTGCGGCCATGCCCTATTGACAGATTCGGAATTTCGACTTATCTTGTTCTTACCACATTACCTCCCTTACTGAGAGGACTTTCATGAAATGCAGAGACGCGGCATCCACAACGGGCCAGTGGCCCGATAGGTGAGCGGCTTTCGCATTTCCTGAGTAGATCACGACGAGCCCGCTTGCCCCCCCAAGCGGGCTTTTCGTTTAAGGCGTCCAAAACTCCCTCGTTGCCATTCGGCAACACCTCTCAGCCAATCATGTCTCAGCAAGCGATTTTCTGGAAACTGTGGGCGGTAATGCGATCAGAGCGCGGCCTGCTGGCGCTGTCGGTCGCCGCGGCGGGTCTCGCGAACGCGCTGCTGTTCGCGGCACCCCTGATTCCGGCCGCGATGATCGACGTGGTGCTCCAGAGCAAGCCACCGGTAGGGCCGACGCGCTGGCTCGTGTCGATGCTCGGCGGGGCTCCTGCCCTGAGGGCTCACGTCTGGTTGGCCGGCGCCGCCGTGGTGCTGATTACTACACTCGCCTGGGCGGTTACCTACGCCGGCCGCCGGGCCGCGGTTCTGGCCAGCGAGCGGGTCGCGAAAAAGCTGCGAGTGCGCCTCTACGATCACATCCAACGCATGTCGTGTGCAGTCCATGACCGCACCGATACCGGCGACCTCGTCCAGCGGTGCACTTCAGATGTGGACACGGTGCGGCTCTTCCTCGGCGAGCAGCTCGGACACGCCATTACGGTAGCCATCATGACGGCCATCGCGGTTCCCATGATGTTGGCGGTGGATCCAAGCATGGCGATCGTCGCGATCACCTTGATCCCTCTGGTGCTGATCTTCAGCGCTGTATTCTACGGTCGGGTCCTCGTCACGAGCGAGCGTGCGGAGCAGGCCGAAAGCCGGCTCACCGCGCGCCTACACGAGAACCTAGTCGGGGTGCGCGTGGTGCGCGCGTTTTTCCGCCAGGAGCACGAGAGCTCTCAGTTCGCGGGCCTCGCCACTGCCTATCGCGATGCGCAGCTCGCCAGCGGTCGCGTGCTCTCCCGGTACTGGGCCTTTTCAGACCTCACTACGTTTTCGGGCGAGGGCCTGATTCTCATCTTCGGCGCCTACCGGGTGGCAGATGGCAACCTCGACGTTGGGTCGCTGTTCGTTTTCCTCAGTTACGCTCAGATGCTCTTTTGGCCGATTCGCATGCTTGGCCGGTTGCTGACTCGCATGGGGAAAGCGATGGTGAGCTTCGGGCGCATCGATAGCGTGTTGCAGGAGCCTCTCGAGGAATGCCGGCAGGATTCGCCAGACGGTACAAACATTCGCCACCAACGCCGCAGAGGGTGCTCGGTCGAATTCGAGAACGTGACCTTCAGCTACCATGCTGATGGCGACCGGACGGTCCTGCGCGGGGTATCGTTTGCGGTAGCCCCAGGAGAAACGCTCGCCATACTGGGGCCGTCGGGCTCGGGGAAGACGTCGATCGTGGCGCTCTTGCTGCGCCTGTACGACCTTACGAGCGGCACCATCCGAGTAGATGGCGTCGATATCCGGAGACTTGGTCGGGCCGAGGTCCGGCAGAAGTTTGGCACGGTGCTTCAGGAACCGTTTCTCTACTCGCGGTCCATCCGCGACAACATCGTCATGGGCAAGGCCACCGCCGACCCCGCCGCGATTTTCGAGGCCGCGCGCATGGCCTGCCTGGAGGATGCCGTCAACGGATTTCGACACGGGTTTGATACGGTAGTCGGAGAGCGGGGCGTGACGCTGTCTGGAGGCCAGCGCCAGCGCCTGGCGCTCGCCCGCGCCTTGCTGCGCGACCCGGATGTGCTCATTCTCGACGATGCTTTGTGCGCGGTCGACGCGGAAACGGAGCATTCGATCATGACGGCGCTGGCGGCTCGCCGGCACCGCGGGACCACCATCGTCATCGCCCATCGCCTGTCGACTTTACGGCACGCCGATCGCTTTCTGGTGCTCGAAGGTGGACAGGTCACGCAGCTCGGCTCGCACGAGGAGTTGCTGCCGACCGCGGGACTCTACAGGCGGCTTTGGGAGCTTCAGGAAGCGGGCCTGGCGCGGACGGGCGCGGGCACACGGTGAGGAGAGTGAGATGAGCTTCTCGCACTTCGAGGATGAGGATCACGCCGGTCGGTTTGACTGGCGGTTGTGGCGGCGGTTGCTCGAGCTCGGCAGGCCGTACACGCGGAACTATGGCTTGCTGGCACTGTGGGCGGGGCTTGCGGCCGTTTGCGATACGCTCTTTGGAGTGGTAACCCGAACGGTAGTCGATGACATCGCCGCGGGGAACACTCAGGGCCGCCTGGTGTGGTACGCCGCGGGCTATGGAGCCATCACTGTTGCCATTGCGATTTCGGTGTACGGATTCATCAAGCAGGCGTTCTTGCTGGAAGCGTCGATCGGACGCGACCTGCGTGTGGCGGGGTTTCGGCGCCTGCAGGAGCTCGAGCTCAGCTACTTCGACAAGCGCTCGACGGGCTGGTTGGTCGCGCGGCTGACCTCCGACGTCAATCGGCTCGCGGAAGCGCTGGCGTGGACTGTCATCGACATTACCTGGGGGACGCTCTTCATCCTGTTCATGGCCGCGGTCATGTGCTACTTGAGCTGGAAGCTCGCGCTGCTCGTGCTTACGATCGTGCCGCTGGCGGTCTGCATCTCGGTGTGGTTTCAGGCCCGGCTCCTGGCGAGCTCACGCCTGGCCCGCAAGGCCAACTCGCACGTGACCGCGGCGTTTGGTGAGGCCGCGTTCGGGCAGCGCACGACCAAGACGTTGGGGAGGGCGGAGGCGAATCTCCGCGAGCTCGAAGGCGCCGCACAGGGCCTGTTCTCGCACTCCTCGCGCAACGCGCTGCAGACTGCGCTGTACCTGCCGGCGGTGATGAGCGTGGTCGCTATCGGCACGGCCCTGGCGCTGACGGGCGGCGGCATCTCCGTGCTGTCCGGGAGCCTGAGCCTCGGCAGCCTGGTGTTGTTTCTGACGTACGCGCGGCAGATCTCCGACCCCATCCAGGAGATGGCGACCCAGGCCGCCGTGCTGCAATCTGCGCAGGCAGCGGCGGAGCGCATCCTGGCGCTCCTCGCCACGGTTCCGGCGATTCGAGACGGCGCCGTGGAGGCCGCGGAGGACGGCGGCGGAGGCGGGCCCGCTGATCGCTCGTCCGTCGACCAACGCCGGCGCGCTCTGCGTGTCCTGGATCCCCTCTCGGCGATCCAGCTGCGCGGTGTGAGCTTCGCTTATGACTCCGGCGCCACGGTG
Source organism: Candidatus Schekmanbacteria bacterium (assembly GCA_016188575.1). GTDB lineage: Bacteria > CSSED10-310 > JACPHN01 > JACPHN01 > JACPHN01 > JACPHN01. Next base: position 11,968 of record JACPHN010000129.1, on the reverse strand, counting down.
CTCGATAACCTCAACCTACGCGTCGAGGCCGGCCAGCTCATCGCGCTTGTCGGCCCCACTGGCGCCGGCAAGACATCGCTTGTGAACCTCTTGTGTCGCTACCACGAGCCGACCGCGGGCGAGGTGCTTTTCAACGGCGTGGACTATCGAAAACGCCGTCTGGAGTGGCTGCAGTCCCGCCTGGCCTCGGTGCCGCAGACGCCCTATCTGTTCAGCGGCACGATCCGCGAGAATCTGCGCTACGGTCGACTCGATGCGACGGACGACGAGATTGAGCGCGCGGCGCGGCTGGCGCGGGCGCACGACTTTATCGCGGCCATGCCGGATGGTTACGAGGCGCGCCTCGGCGAAGGAGGCGTGACGCTCTCCGCCGGGCAAAAACAGCTCCTGTCGCTGGCCCGAGCGTTGCTCGCCGATCCCGAGATTCTCGTCATGGACGAGGCGACGGCCTCCGTAGATGCGGAGACAGAGCAACGGATTCAGGAGGGTCTCGAGCACGTGCTGCGCGGCCGGACCAGTTTCGTGATCGCACATCGGCTATCGACGGTCCGCGCGGCGGATCGCATACTGGTCATGGATCGCGGGCGAATTGTGGAAGACGGCAATCACGACGAGCTCATGTCGCGCGGAGGCCGGTACTGGCTGCTCTACACGCGCCATTTCCAGGACGAAAGCGTCCGCAAATTGCTCGCGGCGGTGGACGCCTGAGAGGAGCAAGCGCGTCACCACCGGAGAGCTGGCGCAAGGCGTCGGCTTTCGTCCTATAATGTCTGAGGACACGGCGGAACGGCGCTGTGCGAATTGGCTGGGAAGGCAGCAATGGGAAGGAAGCAATGAGCGAGAAAGACGAGCGACAACAAGGCGTCGCGGTGGTTCCCGAAAGCAGGCTGCAGGAGCAGTTGGCCGGCGCGCTCCGACGGCGAAGCGGGCGGGCAACGGTGTCCGACCTGACCGTGGATACGGGCCTGCCGAGCTTTCAGGTGGAGCCCGTGCTGCGCAACATGCTGCCGCTCTATTGGGGCCACCTCGAGGTCACCGAGACGGGGGAGCTGGTTTATGCTTTCCCGCCATCGCTGACGCGGCCGGACGAGGAGCTCGGGGCGCGGCTGTCTCGCGCCGGACGGCAGCTCGCAAAGTGGGCGTATCGCGTTTTCCAGGCCATTTTCAAGGTCTGCATCGCGGGAGTCGTAATCGGCTACTTCCTGGCCTTTGTGGCGATTCTCTTGGCGGTCGTCGTGGCTCTCCTCTTTCGCTCCAAGGGCGATGACGACTCGTTCGAGATCCCGAGCGGAGGCGGCCACCATCACGGCGGGGGCTTGTTGGATGCGCTGCGGATCTGGTGGCTCTACGACTGGTTTTTCTACTCCAGCCGCTCGTACCGCGAGCCGCGATATCGCCGGCGGCCGTCGCGGCACCGCTCGATGCGTGGCCGCAGCGGTCTTGACTTTGAGATCGATGACGCTCCGGCGCCGGAGCGTCGCAAGGGCATCCTGCAAAGCTTCTACGATTTCGTTTTCGGGCCGCCTCGGGAGCGCGCGGACGCCGCGGCTGAGCGGCGTGAGGTGCTCGCGTACATTCGCGCCCACCGCGGACGCATCACGGCTTCCGACCTCGTCTCGCTCAAAGGTGTGCCGTTCTCCGAGGCAGAGCGCCTGGCTGTGCAGTTGATGATCGACTACGACGGCGACGTCGACGTTTCTGAGGATGGACATCTCGTGTATGCGTTCAAGAAGCTTCGCCTCACCGCATCCGGCGCCGAGCCGGCGGGCAGTGTGGTCGAGTCGGGTCGGAGCTGGCTGCGATTCTGGGAACGTCCAGAGCCGGCGCTTCCTATTACCGGCAACAGTACTGGCCGTAACGTCGTGATCGGTGTGCTCAACGCGTTCAATGTCTTCGGCGCAATCTTTCTGTCGGGGCTGCTTCAGGATCCAGAGCTCGCGCTGTTTGGCGGCGCCTTCCTGACCATGAGCCCGGCTACCGTGAACTGGATCTTCTATTACATTCCTCTGGCGTATTCGACGGTCTTTCTTGCCGTCCCCGCCATCCGCAGCTTCAGCGTCCAGCGCGAAAACGCCCAGCGAGAAACGCGCAACCGCCTGAGGTCGGTGCTTGAAGCTGTCTTCGGGAGGTCGGGGCAACCGGCAGCACCCGCCGCTCTTCCCGGCGGCGTGGATCCCAAGACCGACCGCGACCTGGAGCAGATCGTCCTTCCGTATGGCGGTGACGTGGTGGTGGACGAACGCACGGGCGACATCAGCCTGGCGTTTCCCCGCATCGCCGGAGAGCTTGGCGCGGTGTCGGAAGCACGAGCCGCAGCCTCGGCCGACGAAGCCGATCCTGGGGCGATCATCTTCAAGTAGCTCTCCATCGTGTTCTTCATCCAGGGAGGAGCGAGAGTGCGGATCTTTTCGGAGCGAGCTTGTTTGCAGCGGCAGGAGAGAGCGGCGCGGTCGTTCGGTCAGGATTGCCCGCTGATCGTGATCGGCGCTGGCGACGCAATCGGCATGCCGGGTGGAGCGGATCAGACGTACCCGTTCGTCCCTCACCCGGAGTACTACTGGCTGACGGGGCAGCGCCGTTCAGGCGGAGCGATGGCCTACGATCCCGCGTCAGGCTGGTCACACTTCGTGCGCCCGGTGACGGATGAAGAGCGCCTGTGGGAGGGAGATCCGGGCGACGTTTCCGGTGCCGACAGGCAGCTTCTGAAGGACTGGCTCGACCGGCGGTCGCGACGACCCCGGGTGGGGCTCGGCGCGATTGTAGAGGAGCTCGCGGGGGATGCAGGGGGCGCGGGCGATGAGACGCTCCAGCAAGAGATGCGCCGCAGGCTGGACACGGTGCGGCGCCCCAAAGGCCCGGAAGAGATCGCCCTGGTGCGCGCCGCGGTGGCGGCCACGGCGGCGGGGTACGGGCGCGCAGGCGCGGTGATTCGACCCGGCCGGAGTGAGCGCGACATCCAAATCGAGCTGGAGGCGGAAATGATGCGCGCGGGCGGTCACGCGCCGGGGTACGGGACGATCGTGGCTGCGGGCAGCAACGCGGCGGTGCTGCATTCCACGCCCGGGCCCCGAACCGCCGCCGCGGACGATGTCGTGCTGATCGACGCCGGCGCGCAGATCCACGGGTACGCCGCGGACGTCACGCGGACGTTCGCCGCCGGCGATGCGTTTGGAGAACGCCAGCAAGCGATCTACGACATCGTCCTGGGGGCGCAGCGGGCGGCCATTGCCCGCTGCCGGCCCGGCGTCGAGTGGCGCGAGGTGCATCGAACGGCGGCGATCGTAATCGCTACCGGCCTGCGCGACCTCGGTATCCTTCTGGGAAATCCGGAGGAGCTGGCGGCATCCGGTGCCGTGGCGCTGTTTTTTCCTCACGGCATCGGCCACATGGTCGGGCTTGGGGTGCGCGACGTGGGCGGAAGAGCGCCGGGCAGAGCGGAAACAGAGCGGATCTGCGGGGCCCGCTTGCGACTCGACATGCCGCTAGGGGAGAGCTTTCTCGTCACGGTGGAGCCGGGAATCTACTTCGTGCCCGCGCTTCTCGACAACGCGGAGCTCCGCGAGAAGTTCCGGGAGGCGGTCGCCTGGAACGAGCTGAGCCGCTGGCGGGCGGTAGGCGGAGTGCGGATCGAGGATGACGTACTGGTGACCGCAGGCGACCCCGAGGTGCTGACCTCGGCGATCCCGAAGTAGCGCCGTGGGGCGCGGGCTCCTGCAGCGGCGGGGAGCTCCCCCTCCCTCTCAAGGATAGGTACTTCGGGCGGCGGCTATCTCACTCGAGCTGCCAGGTGCAGAATCCCGGAGCGCACTACCGCAAACTGACACGTGTGCGCGGCGCGGCCCACCATGCCCACCGCGACGCGAAAAAGAGGCGAAAACGATATGAAAACCAACAGCGACCCGCCACCATAACCTCATGTCTACCCCTCGCAGGCGTGCCCCAGGGATGCGTTTGGCACCGACTGGACGCAACCGAGGGGAAATCCTCCGCGAGCCGGTGGACTTGGGTCGCCATTTTGGCGTTGTGCTATAGAAAACTACGTCCTATTCTGCCATGCACCTCGCCGGAGGAGACAGCACCTGCGGAGATAGACATGAGCCGAGGAACAAGAACATGCTGGGATTGACGCTGCGCGAAGAGTTCCAGGGCCGCCGGCTCAAGGGCACCGCCATCGAGCTTGCGAATGCCAACAACACGGGCGCGATTCAGGTGTCGGCCGCCGACTTCCTGCGGATCACCTATCCATCTGGCGATGTCCTCAAGGCCGTCGAGGCTGCAGGCCCACGTCAAGGGCGCCCATTGGTGCTCATCGGTGACCGAGGCCAAGGCAAGACGCACTTGATGGGCATGCTCTACCACGCGTTCACCGGTGTGGGCGCGACCCGGGCATGGTTGCAGGAGTGGGGGGGACGTCTGGGCAATCCAAAGGTCAGCGAGTTGCCCCTGCGCGAAGGGATGCACGTCATCACCGAGAGCCTTCACCGGCAGAGCTACCGGTTCCTCTGGGACCTCGTGTTTGAGCTACACCCCCATGGCAGCCATGTCCGCGGCAAGTGGGAAGGGCTCGGGGACAAGCGTACTGATATCCCAAGCCACGACCTGCTCATGGAGCTGTTCAAGCACACGCCGACCGCGCTCGTCCTCGATGAGCTCCAGACCTGGTACGACGGCCTTACCAACTCCAAGCAGTACCCCTGGCGCAACTGGGCCTTCAACTTCATCCAGCTTCTTTCAGAGATTGCCAAGGAGCACCCGGAGCTGTTGGTTCTCGTCGTTTCGGTCCGCAACGGGCGCAGTGACGCTTTCCAGCAAGTCCAACGGGTGAACCCCGTCCTCGTCGACTTCAAGGGGCCCACCGCGAAACGCGATCGCCTGCGACTGCTTCTGCACCGTCTCTTCGACAATCGCATGCAGGTAGCGGACAGCCAGATCACCTCGACGCTCAACGCGCACGTGTCCGAGTACTTCCGGTTGCTGGAGGTTCCACCCGCCGAGCACGATCGCGTCCGCAAGGAGTTTTTGGAGGCGTGGCCCTACGCGCCGCACCTGATGCAACTCCTCGAGGACCAGGTGCTCGTGGCCACCGAGGCGCAGGAGACCCGTGACCTCATCCGCATCCTGGCCGACCTCTTCAAACGCCACGGCGAACGGCACGTCATCACCGCCGCCGATTTCCGACTCGACGACGAGAAGAGCGGCATCACGGCGCTGCTCGACTCGGTGTCGAACCAGCACCATGCGAACCTCCGCGAGAAAGCGCAGCGCAACCGCTCCGCGGTCACCGACGCGGTGAAGAACCCTGACCAGGTCGTGCCGCACCTGGCCGAGCTTGTCGGATCGCTCTGGCTGCGCTCGCTCGCCGTCGGCAACCTGGCGGGAGCCGAGCCGGCCATGCTCCAAGTGGACGTCACCCGTGAGAAGCCAATCGACGACAACGGTTTCCAGGTCGAGCTGGCCGCCATCGTCGAGAACAGCTTCAACATCCACGAGGACGGGACTCGGCTGGTCTTCCGCGAGGAGGAGAACCCGCAGGCCAAGCTGATCGCGAACGCTCGCAACGACAAGCTGTTCACCGACGGCTCCGACAAGGATCAGCTCCGTCGCGAGGTCCGCTACGTCATCGGCGGACCCGAGGACGTGGCCAAGACCTATCAGGTCATCGTGCTTCCGACCTCGTGGATGAACGATCCGTGGTCGTCGATCGACGCGGCCGAGCAGCCGGAGCAGTGGGACGACCGCCTGCCGCTTCTCGTGCTGCCCGAGCCACCGGACAAGGTGGAGGCGCGCCTGGGCACCTGGCTCAAGCAGAACCTCAAGATCCGGCGCAACGCGGTGCGGTTCCTGCTGCCCCGCGAAGGCAGCACGGGCCTCTTCCATGACCGCGACCTCCTGGTACTCACGCGCGCCGTGCTGCTCGCCGACCGCTGGAAGACCCAGAGCCCCGAGTACCGTCGCCTCCTGACCAAGTACGAGAAGGAGCTGCGCGAGATCCTCAAGAAGCGGTTCGACCGCTTCGCGCTGATCAGTACCTGGAGCTACCCCGAGCCGGAGAACTGCACCTTCCACATCGAGGGCCACAAGGCGCAGGGCTCGCAGATGCCGGACGCGATCGACAAGCACGTGCGCGAGAACCTGTTCGTCCCCGAGGAGCTCGACGAGCTGGTCATGGCGGCCGCCGAGAACAACGAGTCGGTCAGCAAGCTCCTGCGCGAGCTCCAGGAGCCGCGCCCCGGCGGCGAGAGCTGCATCCGGTGGCTCGGCGAGACCTTCATGAAGGAGCGGATCATCCGGGTCTGCGCCCGCGGCGACATCGCCATCAACCTGCGCGGCATGGAAAACCTGCAGGTCGACACCGGCGAGAGCGAGGACACCGCGTGGAAGCGGATGCGCGGCAAGCTCGGCACCGGCAAGCACCTCGATGAGACCTACGTGCTGTTGCCGCAGGCTGTGCCGCACGCGAACGGAGTCGCCAAGCCGAAGCCGGGCGCTGGCGAGCTGTTCGGCGGCGATAGGGCAACGGGCGGCTCGGGCGAGTCCGGGGACACAGGCGGGCCGGATAGCGGCGGCGCGAATGCCCGAACCGGCACCGGCACGACCGGCGGCGGGGACCAGGGAGGTACCATCTTCGGCGGGGGCGTGAAGCTCACGCCGTTCGCCTCCGAAGCAACATCCGCGCTCAACCTGCTGGGCAAGGTCGAGACCTGGGGGATCTCCACGGGCACTCAGGTCCAGAGCTTGTCGCTCAAGGTCGGAAGGCTGACGGGAGCCCAGCTCACGAAGCTCCTGCGCAACCTTCCCGACGGTGTCACCTACGAGCTCAGCTTGAACAAGGAGGAAAAGTGACATCGCTACCTTTGACACTCCTCCACGAGGTCGAAACCGCCGACGCCAAGCAGGCCTGGCCGGCTCTGCTGCGCTATGCGTGGCAGGTCTGCGCTGAGCCGCTCACCGAAGCGGGCGCGGTCGCCGAGGTCACCAGGCGCGAGCGCACGGTCGCGGCCGTCGACCTCTGGCTCGCCACGGCGGCCTGGGATCTGTGGCGCGAATACGAAGACTGCGTGCCGAGGGCCTCGGAGCTGCTCGCGGAATGGTGGGCAGCGCGTTCTCCCGGACGAGCCGTGCTCCTCCTGGACGGGCTCTCGCTCAGAGAGGCTCCCTGGATCGTGGCGGGCGCCAAGGCGCGGGGCTACACCGTGCACCAGGCCGCGGCGGCCGGTGCGGAGCTTCCGGCCGACACGAGCCCCTTCGCCAAGGCGCTCGGCTTCGGTCAACGCTCTGCGCTCGAGAGCAACGGCGCGAGCGGCACACATCGTTTGCCAGGAGCCGTCACCGACAGCGTGGGTATCCCTTGGAAGGAAGCCGCCGAGCAGGTGACGTCGGCCGCCGACTGGGTGCTCTGGCATCATTGGCCCGACGACCGCCTGCAGGAGCTGGGCGTACCTGGCCGCGGGCTCCAGGCTCTGACCGAGGAGGCGAGCGTCCAGCTCACCAGCGATGACTTCTGGGCGCTGGTGCACCGCCTCACCACGGGCCGCCGGCTCGTGATCACCTCGGATCATGGCTACGGTGCAAGCGGCCACTTCCCCGACACCACCGACGACAACCAGACCAGGCACCTCAAAGCCCGCTTCAAGAGCGGGCGGTGCGCGGCGGACCCCGAGGAGCCGAGCCCCTGGGTACCGCCCATCGATCTCGTTCTGGAGACCGGACACGGGCGGCACGCCTACGTGCTCGGACGACGCAAATGGAAGCGCCAGGGCGGCTATCCGACGCTGACCCATGGCGGGCTTTCGCTGCTCGAGGTGGCGGTGCCCTTCATCGAGATGTCGCGGATGCAAGGAGGTTGACCGTGGATGCTTCAGTCCTGGCGCGACTGGACGAAATCCAAAGGATCTGCCGGCGCTGGCGCGTACAGCGTCTGGCCCTCTTCGGCTCTGCGGCCTCGGGCGGGTTCGTGCCAGGAGAAAGCGACCTCGATTTCATCGTGGAATTCGAGCCCCTGGCGCCCGCCGAACGCGCGGATGCCTTCTTCGGGTTGGAGGCCGATCTCCAGGCGCTCTTCGGGATTGCCATCGATCTTTTGGAAGACGAGGCGCTGCGCAATCCCTATCTCAGGCGATCCATCGAGCGATCCAAGGTCAACCTCTATGAAGCAGCGTGACGCCCGGGTCTATCTTTACGACGCCTTGCAGGCCTGCGTCCTCGTCTGTCAGTTCACGGCGGGCAAAGGGCACACGGACTACTCGGGAGACCCGTTCCTTCGATCCGCCGTGGAACGCCAACTCGAAATTGTCGGGGAAGCCATGAACCGGGCGCTGAAATGCGACCCGTCCCTTGCCAACGAATTGCCTGAATCAAGCAAGATCATCGCTTTTCGGAACCGGCTGGTCCATGCGTACTTCGCGATCTCGGATGCGGTGGTCTGGCGGATCGTCGAATCGGACGTGCCGATCCTGCGCGACAAGCTGCGAAGGCTGCTTCCGCCGGACGAGGTGGCCGGGAAAGAGATGTGTTGACCATGGCGTCACGAATTGGACGAAGCATTGAAAAGTCAAGAGCGCGGTGGATTGCCGAAGAGGTCGCCCGCGCCGTGAACGCGGGCAAGCCGGTGGCCGTGGAGACGGTCGACTTCTCCGACCCGAACCGGCCAAAGACTTGCCTCGAGGTCGACTTCCCGATTCTGCCGATCAACCAAATCGCGGTGATCGAGGGCAACGCGGGCAAGCCGTTCTACCAGATGTCCAAGTGGTGGGCTCGCCGTCGGTCGAGCGTGTTCCGCTCCACCTTGCTGGCCGCGGCCATGAAGGCACCGGACGACCCGTCGGAAGCGGCGAAGGCGGTCTGGGACGTCTACTACTGCAACCACCAGAAGAAGGGCGCGCTCAAGCACCTCAAGGTCGCCGACATCTTCATGGGCGGCGGCACGACGCTCGTCGAGGGCTCGCGGCTTGGCTTCCAGATGTACGGCACCGACCTCAACCCGGTCGCCTGGTTTGTCGTCAAGAACGAGCTCGCGCAGGTGACCAAGGAAGAAGTCGAAGCTCTACTGGCCGACGTCGAGGCCGAGGTCAAGCCACAGATCATGCCGTTCTACGCCTGCGACTGCCCCCGCGGGCATCGCGGCACCTGGACTCAGGTCTCCACCGGCAAGGCGATGGGCCGCGATTTCGACCCGCTCGCCTTGTCCCTCGAGGAGCGCAAGGACTACCGCTATGAGGGACCGGAGATCATCTACGTGTTCTGGGCGAAGCACGGTCCCTGCCAGGTGACCGGCTGTGGGCACCGCACGCCGATCATGAGCAGCCCGGTCAGGGCGGTGAAGACCATCTCCGTGAAGGCCTGGCCGCACAAGTGTCCCAAGTGCAAGGGGCACTACGACATCGAGGAGCAGGACGCCCGCATGGCGCCAGGTGTCTCCCTCGTGGTTGCGGACACCGAGGAGCGCTTCGCCGTGCTCGACAAGTGGCTGGCGTCGACTGCCCCCTTTGCGGGCACCACGAGGCCCTGCCTCCGGTGTGCGGCAAGGGCAAGCGCAAGAAGGTCGAGCTATCGCTCCTCGTGCATCCGCAGTGGCTCGCCGGCGAGAAGGGGACCGACAGCGAGGGCAAGCCCTACGGTGGCAGCGCGACCGACGACGCGGAGTCCACCGCGGCCTGGCATCGTGTTCGGGCAAAGAAGATGCGCCTCCTCGAGGTTCGAGGGGCTCTGCCGGACGAGGTGACGTGTCCGGACACCGGAGTCACCATCAGAACGTGCGACGATGGTGGGACCGTTCCGAAGAAGTCCAACTACGCATGCGGTGCCTGCGGAACGGTTCAGGACGTCCTGACGACGATCAAGGCGACCGGCAAGACCGGCCCCGTCGTTCCCTACACAATTCAGGGATACTGCCCGAAGTGCGACAAGGAGGGGCAAGCGTACGGAGGGCGCTTCTTCGGACCAGCCGAGGATCCCGCGCCATTCGATGCCGCCCATTCGGAGTGGGAAAAGCGCCGAGACACCGACCTTCGAGACTACTGGCCTCGGAGTGAGCTGCCCTTTGGGTTCATGACCCACAAGCTTAACGGGGGTATCCCAAACCATGGATTCACCCATTGGTGGACCATGTTCAATGCGCGGCAGCTATTGGTCCACGCTCAGATTCTGAAAGCCATCCAGCGCACAAGAGCAGACGCGCAATTAAGGCAAGAGTGCTGGGAATACGTGCTCGGGGCCTTTCAGCAGTACCTGCGCAATCAGAGCATGTTCAACCTCTGGAACATCCAGGCGGACAAGCTCGAGCCGATGTTCGCAAACAACAACTTCCACCCCAAGAGCACGCTGATTGAGAACTGCGTATTCGCGACTCTCGGACGAGGAAACTGGCTTTCGTGCATTGAGTCTCTTCCTGCAACCCTTGACTGGTGCAAATCTCCATGGGACCTCGTTAGCAACGAGCGACTCGGAAGCCCGGATACCAGGTATCCTTGCGTATCAGGAACGGCAGCGGTTCGCCGGTCGACATCCGAACGACGACTATCGTGAAGCCAGGCTGGTCATCGGTGTGCATGTTCCGTCGAGATGCTATTCTGGAGGGTGTCGGTGTGCTTGAACAACGCTGTCGTCGAGAGTATTCCAACGAACGCGCACACGACTGGCAACCTACCACTCGCACCGCGGGCCTGACGCCCGAACGGCACATGGACGGGGTTTGCGCACAGGCTGGAGAATTACTTTCTACTGACTTCTTCTACGTCTGCATCAAGGAGCTTACGGTCGATCTCGACCAACTCACGGTGCTTGTCGGCGAGAACAACACAGGCAAGACGGCCTTCCTCGAGGCTATCCGCATCTGCCTTGAGCGGCTGCGTGGACGCAGTCGAGCGGTCTTCCACGAGTACGACTACCACTTCGGGAGTGAGGACGCGACGCCGGCTTCGGCCGATCCCATCGAGATCAAGTTGTTCTTCCGCGAGCCGGCACCTGACACGTGGCCGGACAAGATCATCCAGGAGATGAACGCCGTTCTGGCACTCAAGGACGACAGGTACCAGCTCACCTTTCGTCTGACATCGTCATTCGACGCCGCGGCTGGGGACTTCGTACTCGACTGGTCGTTCTTGGACGCGGACGGCAATGAGCTGACCGGAGCTGCCAGGAACGCCACGCACCTGACGAGTCTGCAACGCATCTGCCCGGCCTTCTACCTTTCGGCGCTCCGCGACGCAGCCGAGCACTTCGCTGCCCGTGGCCGGTACTGGCGCTTTTCTGTCCGAGTCGACCATCCAGGACAAGGACCGTCGCGAGCTCGAGAAGGAGCTCGCCGCGCTGAACCAGCGACTCCTTGGCGTGCATCAGCCACTGGCCGACGTCCGGAAGCACCTCGAGACGGCCAAGAACGTGATCGACTTTGGCACCGGAGATGCCGTCGCGATCGATGCCTTGCCCGCAAAGCTGTTCGCACTACTGGCGCGAACCCAGGTCAGCTTGGCGTCCCGGGTCGGCGCGAAGATCCCAGTCGATCGGCAGGGCGAGGGCACCCAGAGCCTTGCCGTTCTACTTCTCTTCGACGCCTTCCTTCGAAGCAAGCTGTCCTTGCTGGATGATGTGGCCGAGCCCATCACGGCACTGGAGGAACCCGAGGCTCATCTCCACCCCTGCGCGATCCGCGCCTTGATGGGCATGGTCCGAGATCTGCGTGGGCAGACCCTGGTCTCGACTCACAGCGGCGACCTGCTTGCCGCCGTCAATCCGATGGCAGTCCGGCGCTTCGTGCACCGTGACGGTGCGATTCGCGTGTTCCGCATTGCGCCCAGGACGCTCGACGACGAGGAGCTACGGAAGTTCCGCTTCGCCGCTGGCGAAAATCAGGCCATCTGTGCCGGCCAGAATTCGACCAGGGTGCGAATCCGAAATTTCAACTGAGTCGCGGTTTCACGGGAGCATCAGGCAATCAAGAGCGACGGGAAAGGGCCTTGGCAACGGTCCG
>JACPHN010000131.1 GCA_016188575.1 Candidatus Schekmanbacteria bacterium | reverse complement strand
CGGCGCCGAGCGTCCCGACGAGATCCAGAGCGATCCGAGCCCCCAGCTTGGGCACCGACAGTACCCAGCGGAATGCCTCCAGATCTTCGGGGGTGCGGAACCCGTACAGATGGATGGTCGCTTTCCCCGTGGTTGCGGCCACCGTCATCTGCGTATGGACGAAGAGCTCCACCGCACGTTCTGCCGACTTCATCACGGCGCGCGCGTCATGCGCGCCGACAGTGACCCAGTAGCCGACGCCGCCGGCCGCCACCAAGAGCTCCTCGCCGTCGGCCGCCAGCAGCCGCCCCGACAGATATCCGATCATGCCATTTCCTCCACGCGCAGCAGCGAGCAACTCCCCGTTCCGTATTCCGGACCGACACCCGGAGGAGAGGGCATCGCCTATGGTCAGCCGGTGCCTTCTTGGCGCAGGATGTGTTCGACCTCCCGCTGTAACATTGGGATCTTGTTGATCACAACATCCCATACAATGTCGTAGTCAACGCCAAAGTAGCTATGGATGAGGCGGTCACGCATCCCGGCCATGGCACGCCAATCCAGATGAGTATGCCGCTGCTTGAGGTCATTCGGGAGCTGTTTCACCGCTTCCCCAATGATTTCCAGACTCCGGACAAACGCGCGCTTTAGCGTTTCATCGTGCAGAAAGGTCTCTTTCTCCAGCCCCTGCGCCCGGCCCAGGAGATACTGGGTCTCGTTGTGTATGTGCTGAAGATAGGGTCTCATCGAAGTTGACATAGGTCAGCTCGCGCAGAATATGCGGACCAATGTGCGGACTGAGGGACTCGAGTGTCAGTAACTCCACCCGTCGTCCGAACAGTGCTTCTAAAAAGAAAGCTAACTGCATGAACGCGTCAAACGTTTTGGCCCCAGGCTCGAACTCCACTAGCATATCGACATCACTCTCGCGCCTCTGTTGCTCGCGGACAAAGGAGCCAAATAAGCCCAGACGGCGCACACCAAAAGCACGGATGGTGTTGTGATGTTCTTGCAGGAGTGACAACACCTGGCCTTTTGTTTGTACTGCCATGGTACGCTCATAGGCTTTGATTGGTATGAGTAGTGGAACATGAGCCTTGCCATGCCGTGCCTCGCTACCCTCCGAGGATACCCAGTTCCGTTCTGAGAGGCAACTTGCCAGCATGACATGGAAAATGAACTACCGTTCACCGAGATACGCAGGAGCGTATTCGGTGGCGGTTTCGTGTTTCGCCGGGGGCGACGCCCCCTCCACACCTGGGCCAATCCCTGGCTCCGAAAGGGATAACGCATAATGCAAGCAAACCTGTGCGCTGGCTTGATCCCGCGGCAACACGCAGCCGCACGCGCAGCGGTGTACCCGCTCCGCGAGCGTCTTCTTCTGTTGCCGGCCGCACGCCGGACAGGTCTGCGACGGCTTGATCATCCGCGTGGGCGCTTCTACCAGCGCGATACCAGCCTCTGCCGCTTTGTACCGCACCATACCGAGAAACGCCGCCGGGGCGCCGTCAAGGATGCTCTTATTCAAACCGGCCTTCTGCCGGACATTCTTGCCAGGGGCCTCGACCGTTCCGCGGGCGCTGCGCGTCATGTTGGCGACCGCGAGCTTTTTGGTGGCGAGCAGCGCGGCGCGCCCAACCAGCTCGGCGGACTGCTGGTGCAGGAAATCCTCGCGGAGGCTCGCGATCCGCTCGTGCTGTTGGCCGAGCTTCGCCACCGCCTTCTTGCGGTTCTTCGAGCCCCGCTTTTTCCGGGACGCCGCGCGCCCGAGCGCCTTGAGCTTGCGCTCGGACTTCTTGAGGAATCGGGGATTTTCCACGCCCGTGCCGTCATCGAAAGTGAGCAACCGCTCGATGCCCCAATCGAAACCGATGCCCGCGGTCCGGTGCTCGCGTTCGGGCATGCACGCGATGACGATGGACGCATACCACCGGCCGCGCTTGTGGCTTATCGTCAGCGTCTTGATCTCACCGAGCTGCCGGGGCTCGCCGCGCATGCGCAGCCGGCCGATGCCGTCCAGCTCGAGTACGCCGTGCTTCTTCTCGCCGGGGAAGAACCGCCAGCTCGATGTGCTCTTGTAGGTCCAGCCGGAGAAGCGCTTCCAGCTCTTGAAGCGGGGGAATCCCGGCGTTTCTCCGGCCTTGACACGGCGGAAGAAGGCCTGGAAGGCCAAATCCACCCGGCGCAGCGTCTCCTGGAGGGCGTGGCCGCCGAGCGGGATGAGCTCGGGCCGGGCTTCCTTGATGGCCACGAGCTGCTTTTCCTGGTCCGCCTTGGTGCTGGAGATGCCGCGCAGCGTCCAGGCATCGCGCCGTTCCTGGACCGCCGCGTTGTACAGCTCGCAGTGCAGACGCAAAAACTCGAGCATAAGCTGATGCTGCTCGCTCGTGAGATACAAGCAGTAGGTGATACGGCGTTTGACGAGCTCCATGACGTGAAGTATAGAGCGGCTGGGAACAATCGTGCAACACCCGATTGTTACATCGTGGTGCTTGGCGGTCTCACCGTACCAGGCTGCGGAGTCCGCAGTGAGCGGCCAGCCTTCGGCCCTCCAACCTGGCAAAGCCAGGATGGAGCCCGTGGCCGCTCGGGAAGGGTCGAACGAGGCGCCGGGGTCAGCGACAGCGCCCAAAGGTAGTATACTACCGCAGGGCGAGGTCCGTGAGCGAAGCTCGTCGCGCTGCGCTACAATCCAATGCGCTGCGCTCGGCGCGAGCTCCCGGATCGGCGCGCCAATACCGCATGAGCCACAGGATCGGACAGGAGACAGAGAAGATGGCAACCGAAGATGCGCTCGGGTTACTTGAAACGCGCGGTTTGGCAACGGCTGTCGAAGCGGCTGATGCCGCCGTCAAGGCCGCGTCGGTGTCAATCGTCGGATATGAAGTGACGATTCCCGCCATGGTCACGATCAAGTTGCTCGGCGACGTCGCCGCCGTCAAGGCTGCGGTCGAGGCCGGTGCCGCGGCGGCATCGCGGGTCGGCCAGCTCGTTGCGGCACACGTTATTCCGCGGCCCGCCGCGGGCATCGGGGATATCTTTTACCCCACGGCCGCGGCTCCGCAGCGCTCCGCCGTGGCGTCGCCAGCGAGCCCGGCGGCGCCACCCGACGCCGAATCCGCCGCGCCGAAACGCCGCCCGGTTCGCGGCTCAAAAAAAGATAGCGACGCCTGAGCGCCCACCGCCCCTGAGCGCCTCCGGGGTCAGGTCGCATGGGCGGCTTGCCGAACGCGCTTTTCGCGGCTATTGGTGAAAGAAGGGTAGACGTGCGACTTGGGCGGCGCGGTGCGACACCGCGCAGCAATGCGCCGGAACCGCATGCGCTCGAAGAGGTCTGGTTTACCGCCGGATTCGCGCTCTGCGGGTCCGCAGCCGACAGGAGTGAAAAGTCCGACGATGATTTCCAGCGCTTGCACCCACCGACGCTTCTCTCTTCCCGCCCGTCGCCGCAACGTAATCCCCACTGCGCTGCTGTTGGGAGTCGCGTACGTTGCACCCGCGATGCTCGTGGCCCAGCCTGGCCCCGCGCGCGCGGATCTCGCCGTGGAAGGGAAAATCACGTTGCCGTCCGGCGTGGACCGCGCTCACCCCATGCTTGCCGACCTCGATCGCGATGGGCGGCTGGACATCGTGGTCGGCACGGAGCAGGGTGACGTCATCTGCATGACGATGGACCCGCAGCTCCGTATCAGATGGACCGTGCGGTACTCCTTCGGCATTCAGTCGCGGCCGGCCGCCGCCGATCTCGACGGCGATGGCAAGCTCGAAGTCGTCGTCGGCTACGGCGATCATCTGCGCGACGACCCCAGCATCGGCGGCGTCCTCGTGCTCGACGCCAACGGCGCTGAAAAAGGCCGCTTCGCCGCTCCGAAACTCGATTTCGCCTATGTCGAAAGCGCCCCGGCGCTTGCGGATCTCAATGGAGACGGCCATACCGACATTCTCTTTGGCTCCTATAACGAGCATGTGTACGCGCTGCGGGGGGACACTCTCCAGTCGATCTGGACCAATCCCTACCACCAGTGTACGACGTGCGACATCCGCAACGACCCCACCGGGCTCAAGGTCGGCGACACGATCTCCGCAGGTCCCGGCGTCGCGGATTTCGATCGCGACGGCATGCTGGAGATGATCATCGGAATCCCCACCCACTGCTATCCGGATGCGACTCCCGATGACGGCAACGTGTCCTGCCCGACGCCCTATCCCGACAACTCGTTCATCATCCCGTTCAATACCCAGCCCGGTGGCGCCATGTTGCCGCTCAAGCACGACGCCACGCTCCTCATGAATCATTTCGTGGAGAGCTACGACGCGCTCGACTACTGCCCATCCTGCGCCAGCCGGGACGCACACCTCTTCAGGAACCAACTCAATCAGATCATCTCCTCCTCGCCGGCAATTGCCGACCTTACCGGCGACAACGCCTACGACTACGTGGTCGGAACCGGGATTTTCGATAGCGCCGGCTACGGCGGCGACCAGGGGCTGCACGGTTTCGACGGCAGCGGCAATCGCCTTTTCTACGTTCCTACGGAAGATCACTGCCATGCATCCCCCGCGCTCGGCGACCTGGACGGCGACGGCACCCTCGAGGCGGTTGCCTACTGCGGTCAGGGAAAGTCACGCCCCTTTGAGGAGCCAACCAATCAGCAACTGATCGCGGTGCATCGCGACGGCACGCTGCTGCCGGGGTTTCCAGTCCGCCCCACGGATTTCTTCGGCGCCAACATCAATCATTTCTTCGCCTCCCCGGTGCTCGCCGATCTGGACGGTGACGGCGGCCTGGAGATCATCGTCACACTGAACCGCACAGTGCGCACCTATCGCATTCTTCGCTCCGGCACGACAGCGACGGGAGTGGAGGTGGCGGACGATCTGTCCTACGAGGCCGATGGGCTCATTCGCGCGTCCGTAGCGGTGGGCGATTTCGACAACGATGGCGTGGTTGACATCGCGGTGCCGACGCACGAGTTTTCGAGTTTCTACGTGCTGAGCGGTGGACGGCGCAGCGCCACCCGCGGGTGGCCGATGTTCAAAGGGGATGCCGCGGGCACGGCGCTGTTCGACAACGTCGTGCCGGTGCGCGTGACCGATCTGGTTGCCATGGGCCGCGAGGCTAGCGCGGTCACGCTGAAGTTCACCGCGCCCGGCGACGACGCCGACTACTTCGGGCGGGCGGAGGAGTACGAAATCCGTTACTCCCGGTCGCCTCTGGTTTCGGAGTCGTTCGCGGACGCCACGCTCGTCACCGAGCCCATCCCCGCCCCCAAGCGCGCCGGTGAGCCCGAGACCGTGGATCTGGTGGGACCGTTTGCGCCGGGGGTCTACTTTGCGCTGGTCGCCATCGACAGCGATGGAAATCGATCGGCCGTTTCGGTTTCCGCACAGGTCCCGCCCCAGGTTCCAGCTCCGGGCGCGCTGAGCGCGGCCGGTGCGCTGGTGCTGCTGACGGGAGCCTTGCTCGCGAGGCGCCGGCGCGCTGCGGCCGCCCGGCAGGGGCCGTGATCAAGTTCCATGTCCCACTTCTCAAGGCCGGCATCAAGCGCATGATCCTCGGACTGGACGAATCGACGTAGGCATATCTGCACCCTCTACCTCCGGATGCGCGCTTTGCGGGTCCGCAGCCGACAGGAGTGAAAGGTCCGACGATGATCTCCAGGGCTTGCACCTACCCACGCTGCTCTCTCCCCGTCCATCGCCGGAACGTAATCCGCACGGTGCTGCTGTTGGGAGCCGCGTTCGTTGCACCCGCGATGCTCGTGGCCCAACCTGATGCCGCGCACGCGGATCTCGCCGTGGAAGGAAAAATCACGTTGCCGTCCGGGGTGGACCGCGCTCACCCGATGCTTGCCGACCTCGATCGCGATGGGCGGCTGGACATCGTGGTCGGCACGGAGCAGGGTGACGTTATCTGCATGACGATGGACCCGCAGCTCCGCATCAGGTGGACGGCGCAGTATCCGTACGGCATTCAGTCGCGGCCGGCCGCAGCCGATCTCGACGGCGATGGCAAGCTCGAAGTCGTCGTCGGCTACGGCGATCATCTGCGCGACGAGCCCGGCATCGGCGGCGTCCTCGTGCTCGACGCCAACGGCGCCGAAAAAGGCCTCTTCGCCGCCCCGAAACTCGATTTGGCTCATGTCGAAAGCGCCCCGGCGCTTGCGGATCTCAACGGGGACGGCCATACCGACATTCTCTTTGGCTCCTACAACGAGCACGTGTACGCGCTGCGGGGGGACACTCTCCAGTCGATCTGGACCAACCCCTACCACCAGTGCACGACGTGCGTCATCCGCAACGACCCCACAGGGTTCAGAGTCGGCGACACGATCTCCGCGGGTCCCGGCGTCGCTGACTTCGATCGCGACGGCATGCTGGAGATGATTATCGGTGTCCCCACCCTCTGCTATCCGGATG
>JACPHN010000001.1 GCA_016188575.1 Candidatus Schekmanbacteria bacterium | reverse complement strand
GCCGGTTTCGAAGTCCTCATCCACCTGGCACGCCGCGCCCGACGCCGCCAGCACGAGCCATGCCCCGAACCCGAACGCCGCCAAGGCTGCGACGCTCCCCCCCCTGGGCCTAGGGCTCATCAAACCCTCCTCGTTGCTGGACCGAGTCGATGAGCCCAGTCTACGCGCGCCAGGCAGCGGCCGTCAATGCCAGGGCAAGAAACGACCGGCACCTGAAGTGGACTCCAGCGCGTCCGTGCATCCCTCAGGCTGCCTCCGAGCGAGGTGGCCGGGGCGATCATCCGGCCAGCTCTCCCGCGCACCAATCGGCATACCGACCACTTCGGGGGTCGTCCGGGCGAGCGCTGCCGGTGCTGGAATCGGTCATGCGTCCCATCTGCCGCCAGTTGGAGACCTCGGCCGCCCGGTTCCTTGACAGATCAGCTCACGCAACCTTAGGTAGAAACTGCGCAGGCGTCGTGACGCCCTCCGATGCGGTGGCCGTGACCCGGGCCGCATGACCTGCTGCCGCGGTCACCGCTCGGCTTCTCGGTGCCCTTTACCTGGCGGAGGACCTATGGAACCTATCGTGGAGGACTTGCTCCAACCCTCGTCGTGGCCGGTCCCGACGCGTCGCGTTGAGCTCGTGCAGACGCACATCTCCTGGGTGCTCCTCGGAGATGCGGACGTCTTCAAGCTCAAGCGCCCCGTGAGCTACGGCTTTCTGGACTTCCGCACCACCGCCGCCCGCCTGGCCGCCTGTGAGGCCGAGGTGCGACTGAACGCCCGCCTGGCCCCCGGCGTGTACCGCGGCGTCGTGCCGGTGGTGCTGGACGCCCACAGGCGCCATCGCCTGGGCGGCCCCGGTGAAACCGTCGACCATGCCGTGCACATGCGGCGCTTGCCGGATGCGGTGCGCGCGGATCACAAGCTCGCGCTGCAGCAGCTCGGCACCGGGGAGGTTGACCGCATCGCCAGGCGCCTGGCGGCATTTCACGCGCTTTGCCCGTCGGACGATCGCATCGCGGACTTCGGCACCGTGCCGGCGATCACCGGCAACGTGCGCGAGAACTTTGCGCAGACGCGGGGGGGTCTCGACCGCTGGCTAACGCCGGCGGAGGCCGCCGAAGTGGAGGCCTCGCAGCTCGCGTTCCTGCACGAGCGCGCGGCGCTGTTCGCCGCCCGGATCGCCGCCGGGCGAGTGCGCGACGGCCACGGCGACCTGCGGCTGGAGCACGTTTACCTGCCGCCCGAAAGCGAGGTGCTCATCCTCGACTGCATCGAGTTCAACGAGCGTTTTCGCTACGCTGATACCGCGGCCGACCTGGCCTTCCTGTCGATGGATCTGGCCTTGCACGGCCGCGTCGATCTGGCCGAGCGACTGCTTTCCGAGTACGCCCGCTCCGCCGACGACTTCGACCTGTACCCGCTGGTGGATTTCTACGAGAGCTACCGCGCCTTCGTCCGCGGCAAGGTGCTGTCCTTCCTCGCGTGCGATGCGGCGGCGCAGCCGGCGGATCGCGCGCGCGCGGACCAGGCTGCGCGGCGGTACTTCCTGCTCTCGCTGGCGGCCGAACGGCGGTCCCTGTTGCCCGCGTCGCTGGTGGCCGTCGGCGGGAGCCTCGCGGCCGGCAAGACGACGCTGGCCGATCGCCTCTCCCTGGAGCTCTCCGCGCCGATCATCGAGTCCGATCGCACGCGCAAGGCGCTCCTCGACGTGCCGGCCGGCGCCAGCGCGGGGCGCTCTCCCTGGCAAGGAGCGTACGACCCCGCGGTCACCGCGTGGGTCTACGCCGAAATGCTGCGGCGCGCGGCGGCGGTGCTGGAATCCGGACGACCGGTAATTCTCGACGCCTCGTTCCGCTCGCGGGAGCAGCGTGCGCGGGCCCGAGCCCTGGCGGTTCAGGCCGGGGTGCCGTTTCGCTTCGTCGAGTGCCGAGCCCCGAGCGCGGTTCGGCGAGCGCGCTTGCAGGCGCGCGAGTCCGCATCCTACACCGGCGCGTCGGACGCTCGCACTGCGCTTCTGGATGACTTCGATTCGCGCTTTGAACCGGCAACGGACTTGCGGCCGGAGGAGCACCTGCCGGTGGATACCGCGGTGGGTAGTATCGAGGAGCAGATGGCCGAGCTCCGAGCGTTTCTCGCGACGTGGCCGGTGGGCCTGCGGGGCTAGCGGCCGCCAAACGCCCGGCCGATCCGGTCGAGAAAGTAGCTCGCCCGCGACGACGTCAGGTGATGCTCGCGGAGATGCCGGCGGCCGGCCTCGATCATCTGCGACCGCGCTTCCTCGTGGTCCCAGATCCGCTCGACGAGGCGTTCGAGCTCGTCCAGCGTCGCAAACCTGTGAATGTGCACGCCGTCCTGAAAGTCGTTCGGAATAAACAGCGGCATGCGTTCCGCGACGTGAACGGCGTGACACGCCGCGTTTTCCCAGAAGCGAAACGTGTCGAAACCGGCGCCCGCAAGAGACAGGACGACGTGACACATCTGTAGCTTCTGGTAGTATTCGTCGCGCCCGAGCCGACCGACGGGCGTGGGCGAGCCCGGCAGTGGGACCGCCGTGGCCTGGAACAGGCAGTCGGGGAAGCGCGCCGAGACGCGCTCGACGATCGCTCGCCGCCGGCCGTCGGCGGTGCTTCCGAGAAAACCGACCACGTGGGTCTTGGGCAGGCAGTCGTACGCGGTGATCCACGCGAGCAGCTCCTCGGGAATTGCCATGGGCAGCGGGATGCTGAAGTCGGAGCCATCCGTTTCGCGCCTGCAGATCACGTAGCGGCCAGGCGGAAACGCCACCGGCGTGTCCTCGCCGTCGAGCAGGACGAGGCGCGGTGGGAGCTCCTTCAGCTCATTTTGCAGCACGCTCGTGGCGCGCACGTCGCACACCACGTGCGTAAAATGCCCGCGCTCGGCTTTCTTCCAGACGTCTGTGCGGTCGATCAACCCGTCATCGGCGGGAAACCAGCCGGGGCACTGCTGATCCTCCGGACATACGCCCAGACCGAGCACGCCGTCGTAGACGCAGTCCTTGCGTGGGAAATCCACGACGTCCGGTCCGAGCAGCTTGCGCAGCCCGTGCAACAGGAGATCCGGAACGTAGTTCGGGTAGGGGTGGGTAATGAAGAGGATTTTCAAGAGCTGGAACCTTTCCTTGATGCACCGCCCATTCACCGTCGGCGCGACAGTACCCCCCTCCGTCGCTCCTCTGCATGCGGGAAGTGGTGCGGTGGGGGGTCTTCGTGATGCGCATTCCGCGCAGCTTGCGCTCGACCAGGCGGTGGATTCAGGAAAACAAGGCCAGGCGCCGCGAGAGGTCGCTTTCGAGCACGCCGCGCGGGTCGAGTCGCGTTTTCAGCTCGCGTAGCCTGGCCAGACTGTCCTGGCCAATGGCCTGCTGTGCCTCCTCTGGAAGCAGGACGCCGTCTTTCGCGAAATAGAACCTGCCGCCGGCCGCGAGGACGATGCCGGCGAGGTGCCGCGCCATGGCTTGAAGCCGCGCCCGCGTCGCCGTGAGCACGGGGAAGTCCATGGCGAGGCTGTACCCGTCGAGGCCGTGGGAGATCAGGAAGGGGTCGGGCCGGTGCTTCTTCACGACGCCAAGGTAGCAGGGAATACCCGCGGCGTGGCCTTGTCCGAGCAGAGCCTCGAAAGCCGTCCGCGCGCGTTGCCGCGGCACGAACGCCTGAAACTGCACGAGCCCTCCCGGACGGTACGCCCACTTCCAGTTCGGCACGTAATCCAGCAGAAAGTTGAACGCCGCGTGGCTCTGGCGGTACTCTCCCGCCGCAGCCTCCCGCCGGCCGGCGTGGTATTTGACGGCGTTGATCACGCGCATGCCGGGCGGATGTAGAAAGAGCCACACCCCGGCCCACAATGAGGCCTTCGGGACAAAGCCGAAAAACGTATCCGGGAGCTCCTGGTGGCACACCTTCAGGGTTGCTGCTGCATGCGGATCTTCATCGGGAGCGAGGTGGCGCGCCAGGTGCATCAGACCCCGTCCCAGGCGACGGCCGCGCGCGGTGCCGTCCACCCAGCCGACGAGATAGTCCTGATCGGTATGCTTTTCGAAGCAGTCGAGCATCTCGCCGAGGTTTCGCACCGTCACCGCTCGTACCCTCACGTCGCCGCTGTAGATGCGCTTCATCTTCAGGCGCACGCGGGTGATGGCGCCAAGCATCCCCAGGCCGCCGATCGCCGCATGGAAAATCTCCGCCCGTTCATCGCGCGAGCAATGCAGATGCGTGCCGCCAGGCGCGAGCAAGTCGAACGAGAGCAGATGCTCGCCAAACGTGCCAACGCGGTAGTTGTTCTTGCCGTGGATATTCATGGCGGCGGCACCACCCGCCGTCGGAAACATGGTCCCGCTGACTACCGGCGGCCACCAGCCGTCCTCGACGACGTGGCGCCAGATATCTCCGATGCGAGTGCCCGGTTCCACTTCGATGATTCCTGTCTCGGGTTCCCAGGACAGAATGCGCTGCATGCGGGTCAGATCGAGCAGCACCGCCTCTTGCCGGATGGCGGCGTCGCCGTAGCTCTGCCCGCCGCCGCGCAGCGTCACCGGCCAGCTCCAGCGCTGCGCTTCGGCAAACGCTGCCGCAACTTGTTCGTCGTTGACCGGGCGAAGCACGCGGCAGTCGGCGGCGTGGGCCATTCCCCAGCCCTCGACCCGCTCCAGGCGCGCGGGCGCGAGCACGGACACCGCCCGCCGCCCCGGCGGCGGCCCGTCGCTCGCCGGCGGCGCGGCCACCGCCTGTGCTTGATGCTGAATCATCGTCGCTTCTTTCAAAAGGACAACCGGCGGAACAGGACGCTCGGGATGTTCCGGACGACCCACATGATCGGACGCCAAACCTTCGGCACGTACACGGTCGAGCGGCTGGTGCGGATTGCTACCGCAATTTGCCGGGCCGCGTCGTCGCTTTCGATTACCAGCGGCAAGTGGTCAGACGCTGCGGTCATCGGTGTGCGCACCGGTCCCGGCTTGATCGTGACCACGCGCACGCCATGGCGCGTCAGCCGGTTCCGCAGCGATTCGGCGAAGGTCGTCAGCGCCGCCTTGCTCGTCGCGTACGCGGGGTGCGACCGCCGACCGCGATCGCCGGCAACGCTGCTTACCGCGGCGATCGTGCCCGTTCCGGTGCGGCGAAAGCGGTTCGCCGCGGCGTTCATCCAGGCCATCGCGCCGAGCAAGTTGGCGCGAATGATCTCGTGGTCTTTTTGAAAGTCGAACTCGTCTTCGTCCACGTGGGGCATGGTACCTGCGTTGTAGATCAGCACGTCGATACCATCCAGCTCCAGGGCGATCCTTTCGAAGAGCTCGGGCACGGCGCCGAAGTCGGTGACGTCGTGCTCGTACGCCCACGCCACGGGAGCCAGGCGCCCTGCGTTCAGCTCCGCCGCGAGTTGCTCGAGGAGCGGCCTTCTGCGTGCCAGCAGCGCCACTCGGTATTCCTCTTCGACGAGGCGGCGAGCCAGGGCTTCGCCGATCCCGGAGGAAGCGCCGACGATGACCGCGGTTGCGGGAGCACGGCGCAGGATCTTGTCGGCCACGGGGGTCTCCAGGGTGCGAGTAGTCGTGCGGGATCTCGGTGACGTGCAGCAACTATAGGCGCGGGTGCTCGGAGGGTCAAGATCCGGCATCGGCAAAATCGGCGTCGGCAAGATGCCGGAGGCGCTCCTTTACAAGCTGGGCGTTCGGAGCTGCTTTCCCTGGGTGTTCGGCGCGCTGGCCGTCGTGCCGGATCTCCAGGCGCACGAAGTCCCGCCAGAAGACGCCACGGGCGCGCAACGGGTAGGCGTGGCTGACGCTCGCATCGTTAACAGGTGCGACCCAGCCGATGAAGCGTGTGGCGAACGCATCATCCGGAATGACTCGAGGGCCGCTCGGCATGCCGTCGGATGCGGCGAACGACACCTGGGCCTTGTGCCGGAGCTGCTACTGCGCCGGCGCCTCCGCGACCCCTGCGAGCCTCGCGACCAGCACGGCGATGTCTCCAGGCTTGCGCATATCATCCTCTCATGGCTTTGGGTGCAGGCAGTCGATCTGGTTCAGGAGCTCGGGTTGAAGATGCGTCACTCCGGCATCGGCAACTGACAGGACGCGGGGAACTTCGGCGGGTGCGGACCCCCAGCCATGTCGTTATCCGAGGACTTGTCTCGGCGATGCAAGTTATGGAAGCCGAGCTCGTTTCCTAGGATGAACACCCATTCGTCGCCGGTTTTGCCTTCGGCCCTGTAGCTCCGAAGCTGATTCAAGGAAAGCTCGATGCTCTGGGCTTGCGTGCGGTCCGGGGAGTACATGTTGCGGAACGTTCCCCCGGCCTCGACCCAGGCGATCTTCGCGAGCAGGAGGCGCTCGACCTGGTCCCAGTCGGTCATCAAG
>JACPHN010000126.1 GCA_016188575.1 Candidatus Schekmanbacteria bacterium | reverse complement strand
TTTTTCAGGCCTTCCATCAGCGGCTTGCTGTTCTCTCGGTGGTAGGTCAGACGCTGCGCGGGCGACATGCGGGCCGCTTTCGCTTCGTCATCGTACCGGTAGACCTCGCGCAGCACCTCGAGCACGTGACGCACCTCGTCGGGGAAGCTCGTGGCGACGTCGACGAAGTGGCGCCGCGCGTGCGCCATGCAGTTGGCAACGATGGTCTCGATGCCAGCGGGGGAGCTGTTGCACGAACCCGCGTCGTTCATCTGGATCGGCGGCGGCAGCTCCTCGCGACGCTGGGCGAGGACCTTGTCGAGGTTCTCGCCCGGGTGGTGTCCCCACTCGACTCTACGCGCGGATTTGCAGCGGTTCACTCCGATCGAACTATCGCTTTGCGACGTGATCTTGAGCCAGCGTGGGACGCCATCCAGGCGGCGGATTCAGGGAAGGCGCCGTTCTTTGCAATCGTACGGCGCCGGTGGTAGAGTCGCTAGCGAGTGGTGAGCGGGTTACGGGAGTGTGCCATGAGTGGGAATGAGCCTATTGAGGCGGCGGCGGCAGTTGAGCCCGAAGCGGACGCGCCAGCGCCTGAGGCGATGGATGCGGTGGCGGCGGGAGATGAAGCGGCAGAAGGACTGGTCGCGCTGCTCGGACGCTTCGAGAAGTCAGTTGGACGCCTCGGTGGGCGTCTGCGGCACTATCGCAGCGAGGCCACGAAATCGCTCGAGTCCCTGGAGCGCGCGAAGGAAGACGTCGAAAAGCTCCGCGCGGAGCGCGAGGCTCTGGACACTCAGTGCGCCGAGCTGACCGGCTCACTGCAGGCGGCACGCGAGCGCGTAGCGTATCTGGAGAACGAGCGGCACGAGATCAGAGAACGCTTGGGCCGTGTCGCCGAGCATCTCGAAAAGCTCGACGCCTTATGGCATCAGGGAGAGTAGTCGTGGCTGTCGAAGGTCCGCAACTCACCGCCCCGGAACGCTCCCATGTCCGGGCGCAACGGCAACCCCGTCAGGGGGACACTCCCCGGCTGTCCTTGCCGTCATCGGAGTCGCGCCCGACGACCAGTGGCGGCAGCCGCGTGCGGGTGCGGATTTTTTCGCAAGAATTCGTCGTGCGCGGCAATACCGAGCCGGAAGTCGTCCGCAAGGTGGCCGAATATGTCGATGGCAAGATGCGCGAGGCCAATCAGGCGACACCAAGGCTGTCGACCGAGCGCGTGGCCATCTTGGCGGCGATGAAAATCGCCGGGGAGCTCATGCAGCTCAGGGGTGCTCACCAACAACTGCAGAGCGACATCGCCGACGCTGTACGGCGAGTAGAAGAAATACTGGAGCAACAACTGGAAGGTCAGGAGGAGTGAAAGACGGCCACGCGCCGTCGGGCCAGGGCGGAATCGCCTCTGGAGCCGCACGATCCGTTGAGACTAGTGCGATCCCGCGCCTCGCGTGAATGCGAAAAGGGGGTGTAGAGAGCGGGGTCGATTCGATAGATTGTCCTGTTCGCAGCCCAATGAGCAAAGGTGGCGAGCGACATCGCCGCCGCTCATAGCGTACGCTTCCGGGCATGTAGTGCGACGCGCCAACGGATCGTTCATGCGCCAGGTGGTTCTGTTGCTCCCCACGAGCCCTGCGCATGAACATCGTGAACGAATTGGGCACGGCCATCATGATCTGGAGCATTCTCGGCTTTGCAATCGGTGCTGCCGCCGGTTACGCGGCCGCCACAACCACGACTAGAAGACGTGCGGCCGCCGAGCTACTCATCGCCGAAAGCGACGCACGAACCATTCGGGAGGTTGCTTCCAAAGAGGCGGAGGCCCACAAGGCTCAGCTTCTGCTCGAGGCCAAGGAAAACGCCGAACAGCAGTGGAGCGAGCAGTCTCAGGAGCTGCGGGAACGGCGCAACGAGATCGTGGAGCAAGAGCGCCGACTGACCAAACGCGAGGAGCAGATCGAAGTGCGCGCCACCGGTCTGCAGGAACGCGAAGAAAACCTCGGCAAGATGCGAAAACGGGTGCGCCGCCGGGAAACGGATGTGGAAGCCGCCTGGCAAGAAGCCGAGGCGAACCGTATCAAGCAGGTTGAGCTCCTCGAGCAAGTCGCGGCGATGACCTGCCAGCAAGCAAAGGATGAGCTGCTGGCCAAGATGGAAGGAGAGGTCCGTCAGGACGCGGCCCTGCTCACCAAGCGCGTCATTGAAGCCGCTCAGGAAAACGCGGAAATCGAGGCGCGCCGCATCATGACCACGGCGATTCAGCGCTACGCCGCGGACCACATCGCCGAGAGCACGGTGACCGTGGTCGATCTGCCCAATGACGACATGAAAGGGCGGATCATCGGCCGCCAGGGCCGCAATATCAGAGCCCTCGAGCTCGCCACCGGCGTCAACCTCATCATCGACGACACCCCCGAGTCCGTCACCGTAAGCGCCTTCAACCCGGTCCGGCGCGAAATCGCCGCCCGCGCGTTACAGAAGCTCATCCAGGACGGCCGCATTCACCCCACCACGATCGAAGAAGTCGTCGCCAAGTCGACCAAGGAAGTGGAAGCCGCAATCCGCAAGGCGGGCGACGAGGCCTGCCTGGAGTCCGGCATCCAGAGCGTCCATCCCAAGATCAAGGAGGCCCTCGGGCGCCTCTGCTTTCGCACCAGCTACGGCCAAAACGTGCTCAAGCATTCCCTCGAAGTCGCTTCTCTCTGCGAGCACATGGCGGGCGAGCTCGGCCTGGACTGCGTGATCGCCAAGCGCGCCGGCCTCTTCCACGACCTCGGAAAGGCCGCCGAAAGTGACCAGCAGGCCAACCACGCCGCGGCGAGCGCCGAGATCCTGCGCCGATGCGGCGAGGACGAAAACGTCATCGCCGCTGTGGAGGCGCATCACGATCGCTCTCCGGGGACCATCTACGGAGTCCTGGTGCAGGCCGCTGATGCGCTCAGCGCCGCGCGTCCCGGCGCTCGCCGGGAAGCCCTCGAAACCTACGTCAAGCGCCTTGAGCAACTCGAGAAGATCGCTTCCCAGCACGCTGCCGTCGTCAACGCTCACGCGATCCAGGCCGGCCGGGAGCTGCGCGTCATCGTCGAGCCTAGCAAGTGCAGCGACGCCGAGATGGTCGCTCTTTCAAGAGATCTCGCCAAGGATATCGAGAAACAGCTCCAATATCCGGGCGAAATCAAGGTCACCGTGATCCGCGAGACTCGGGCCGTAGAATATGCGCGCTAGATAGGGCAATCGGTAGCCTCCACACTGGCCTTGGCACCTCGGAAGCCAGCGGAGCTGTGACATGACGATCGACCCGGGACCCAAGTGGCTTGCGGTCTCAGAGCTCACTCAGATGATCAAGCGGGATCTGGAATCCGCCTTTCCAAGCGTTTCCGTCTGCGGTGAGGTCAGCAACCTGACGGTTCCGCGATCCGGTCACCTCTACTTCGTCCTCAAGGACGCCGAGGCGCAGGTGCGCGCCGTCATGTTTCGGGGGGCCGCCCAGACCTTGTCCTTTCAACTCGATAACGGCAACCAGGTGATCGCCCACGGCGGCATCAGCGTTTATGCGCCGCGGGGCGACTATCAGTTGCTCGTCCGGAACCTGGCGCCTTACGGGGAGGGGGCGCTGCGGGCGGCATTCGAGCGGCTGAAGAGCCGCCTGGCCCAGGAGGGCCTCTTTGATCTCGAGCGCAAGCGACCGCTGCCTTCGTACCCGCGGGTCGTGGGCGTGGTCACCTCGGATACCGGCGCCGCGATTCGCGACATCCTCAATGTGCTCGAACGCCGTCACGCCGGGATTTCCGTCCTCCTCTTCCCGGTCCGCGTCCAGGGGCAGGGGGCGGCGCTGGAGATCGCCCGCGCCATTCGCGAGATGAATCGTCTGAGCGAGGCCGATGTGTTGATTGTGGGCCGCGGCGGGGGTTCACTGGAGGACCTCTGGGCCTTCAACGAGGAGCCTGTCGCCCGCGCCATTGCCGCTTCCCGCATCCCCGTGGTGAGCGCCGTCGGCCACGAGCGCGATTTCACGATCGCCGACTACGTC
Source organism: Candidatus Schekmanbacteria bacterium (assembly GCA_016188575.1). GTDB lineage: Bacteria > CSSED10-310 > JACPHN01 > JACPHN01 > JACPHN01 > JACPHN01. The sequence continues at coordinate 74,095 of JACPHN010000126.1, read as the reverse complement.
GCCGATCTGCGGGCCCCGACGCCGTCGGCAGCCGCCGAGCTCGTCAGTGAATCCAGAGCCGACTTGCTTGCGACGATCGCGCGCCTCGAGCAGTCCATTGGGCGCGAAATCCGCGGCCGCCTGGGTGAAGCGGAGCGGCGGCTCGACGCCCTGGAGCACCGGCTCGCCCGCGAGATGCAAAACCGGGAGAGCGGCGAGACGACGCGACTACTCGCCGCGGGTCAGCGGCTGATTCGCGAGGCCCGCTCCCGCCTGGCGTTGCAAAATCAGCGCGCCGACGAGCTGGAGCGTCGTCTGGAATCCATGAACCCAAAACGGCGCGTGCAGGAGGCCGCGCGCACGCATCGCGCCATGCTGCGCCGCCTGGAGCTCGCGCGTTCGGCGTTTTCGCTCCGCAGCCGCCATCGGCTCGCCGGCGCCGAAACCCGGCTGCACGCTGTCGCTCCCGGGCCGCGGATGCAGCAAGAGCGCCTCCGGCTGCAGACCGCGGGGCGGCGTCTGGTCGCCGCCATGCGCACCGTCGTGCGCAACTCCAATGGCCGAACCATCAACGTCGCTCAGAGCCTTGACCTGCTCAGTCCGCTTGCGGTACTCAGTAGAGGATACGCTGTGGCACGCAAGCGGGAAGACGGAACCATCGTGCACTCGGTCAGCATCGTTTCGGTCGGCGACGCCCTGGACGTGATGATCGCAGATGGCCGGGTCGAAGCCACCGTGACGAGAAAGGAGATGACCACAGATGCCGGAATCTGACACGCACCCAGGGGCAGCCGAGCGCGAGGCTCCCACGCCAAGTTTCGAAGCCCAGCTCGGCCGTATTGAAGAAATTGTGCGCTCCCTCGAGTCCGGAGATCTGCCGCTGGAGGAGTCCATTCGCCGTTTCGAGGAGGGCGTGACGCTGCTGAGATCCTGCCGCAGCGTGCTCGACAACGCCGAGCAGAAGGTCGAGAAACTGGTGGCGTTGGCAGAAGGCGTTGAACCGGGAGAGCCTGGAACTGCTTTCGGCTATCAGAGGGTCCCGTTCCCCGGGCGGGCTGTCGACGCCAATGGCTAGCTCGGCGCGCCAGCATCTCGTTCGCCTCGACCAGCGTCTCGTGGACGCCGGGTGCTACGCGTCACGCGCGGCCGCGCAACAAGCGATCCGCGCCGGCAGCGTGCGTGTCGATACGCGCACGGTCTCGAAGCCCGGAGCGCTTGTGCCTGCAGCGGCGGCGATCGAGATCCTCGCTCCGCCTCATCCCTATGCCTCGCGCGGCGGCGCCAAACTAGCTTGCGCACTTGACGCGTTCGCGGTTTTGCCGCAGGGGAGGTTATGCCTGGACTCCGGAGTTTCTACCGGCGGTTTCACCGACTGTTTGTTGCAACGAGGGGCAGCGGCGGTCATTGCCGTCGACGTCGGTTACGGTCAGATCGCCTGGCGCCTGCGCTGTGATTCCCGAGTCGCGCTCCTGGAGCGAACGAACCTCCGCTATCTCACCCGTAGCGCGCTTGTCGCGCTGGCCGCTCCAGGTGGGCCGCTGGCCGAGCTGGGCTGGAGGCCTTCTCTCGTGACGCTCGACCTGTCCTTCATCTCGCTCCGCCTGCTGTTTGCACCGCTCGCCGAGCTCTTGGCGACGCGCGACAGCGATGCCGCTCCAGTCGACATGGTAGCGCTGGTGAAACCGCAGTTCGAAGTCGGCCCCGAGCGCGTCGGCAAAGGGGGCATCGTGCGCGACGCGGAGGATCAGCGGTTAGCGCTCGTGCGGGTGACCGAAGCAGCCCAGGAAGCGGGGCTGCGGCCGCGCGCGTATTGCGAGTCCCCCTTGCGCGGTGGCGCCAGCACTCCGCAAGACCGTGGTAACAGGGAGTTTTTCTTGTACGCCACGTGGGGCGGTCCCGGTGGCGGCGGCACCGCTGATGTCGGCTCGATGGTGGCGCCGGAATCTTTGGAAGCGGCCGCGGCTGCGGTCGTGACCTCTTCCGTGCCGCAGCTCATGGATCTCGAACGTGTCCGCTGAGCCGCAGAGAAGACGGGAGGCCTCCGTTTCCACGATCCGCGACGTGGCGATCTTCGCCAAGCCGCACGACCCGCGTTCGCCCGCGGTTATCCGGCAGCTCGGCGAGATCTTGCGGGCGGACAAAGTCAACATCCGTTTCGACGAAGCGACCTGGGAGCTCGCCGAGCGCCAGGGTGTCGCCGGCGCCGGGGGGCCGCGCGATGCGATGACGCGCGGTGTCGACCTGGTCATCGTGCTCGGCGGCGACGGCACGTTGCTGAGCGTGGCGCGAGAAATGGCGGACCCGGCGATTCCGTTGCTTGCGGTGAATCTCGGCAGCCTCGGCTTCCTGACCGAGGTGCGTCTGGACGACTTGCGGGTAACGCTTCGCGCTGTCCTCGATGGAGAGTTCGAAGTCGAGGAACGCCTGATGCTCTCGGTCGTCGTGCGCCGCGAGGGCGGTGTCGTCGCGAGCCATCGCGTGCTGAATGACGCCGTCATCAACAAGGCGGCGCTGGCGCGCATCATCGACCTGGAAGCCAGGGTCGATGAATGCTACGTCACCACCTACAAGGCAGACGGATTGATCATCTCGACGCCGACAGGGTCGACGGCGTATTCGCTGTCCGCTGGCGGCCCGATTGTCACGCCGACGCTCGGGGCAATCATCTTGACGCCTATATGCCCCCACACCCTCACCATGAGGCCGCTGGTGATCCGCGATGACAGCGCCGTCGCCGTCACCCTCGGGGATCACAGTTGCGAAGTTACGCTGACCCTCGATGGCCAGGTGGGCGTGTCACTGTCACCCAGGGACGTGGTGCTCGTCAGCTCCGCGCAAGAGCGCCTCCACCTTCTGCGCTCGCCGCGTGCCGACTTCTTCTCCGTATTGCGCACAAAGTTGCGGTGGGGCGAGCGATGAACTGGCGCCCTTTGGTGCTGTGGGCGTGCCTGACCTCCATCGCGTCGATGGTTCTCTGGCCGGACCTGTGGAGATTTGGGGATCTGTTCTTTCGTGGGATCTACTACCGCGCCTGGGGCAGTGCGGAAACCTCGCAACTGCTGATGATCCGCGCCGCGTTGGTCGCGCCGCACGATCTCTGGCCGGGAATCATGGAGATTGGGCTCAATGTGAGGGAGATTCTTCGCCGCGCGGAGAGCGGTGAGATCAACGAGCTGGACCGCCTCTATGCCAGAGTTGGACAGTACGCGGCGGTGCGCGGCGACAAGGCCTTGCTGTGGCGAGTCCTGATTGGGGCGCTCGATCACGACCGACCCGAGCCCGCGCTCTACGCGGCCGAGGAGTTGCAGCGCCTGACGCCTACGGATATCGTCGTGGCGTTGTATGTAGCGAAGGCGCTGAGCGCGGCGGGACATTTCCCGGAGGCGGATCGACAGCTCGCTGGAGTGCTGTCGCGCCGTCCCGAGTTCCCGGACGCGATCTATGAATTGGGCGTGCTTGCGGAGCGCCAGCATCGACTCGATGCGGCCCGGCGGTCCTACGACCGGGTGCGGAGGCTCTTCCCGCGGCACCTGGCGGCCATGGCGGCGGTGCGACGCCTGGGTGGGAGCGCCGGAATGACTCAGGACACGCAACATGACTAGGCCCGTGTCGCGGCAGCGGAGGGCCGCCTCGCCTCGCGGTGGAAGCTCCGGCCTGGCCACCGCCCTTGCGGCGCGGCTGGCGACGGCGGCAGTGACCGTGGCAGTTGCGGCGTTGACCGTTCAGTGGGCATACGCCACGCTGCTGGCGAGCGTCAGTCTGGCGCGCGCGCGCCGGGCGAGCGAAGAGGGGCGGCACCGGGAGGCCGAATCCTTGCTGGCGCGCATGACCGAGCCCTCCGAGCTCCACGCAGAGGCGCAGTACTACCTTGGGCGCGCGCTGTTTGCACGCGGCGATCTTACGGGCGCGGCCCGCGCTCTGGAACGGGCGCAGGCGACGATCCGCGACTATCTCCTGGACCACGATCTCGCCGTTGTCCTTGCCAAGCTCGGCTGCTACGATAGAGCATGGATTTACGCGGATCGCGGCTACCGGTTCAATCCTGCCGATGGCGGGCTGAGAACGCTGCTTGCGCGTCTGGAGGTCACCCGCGCGCGATTGCGCGTGCTGCCTGCGGGGACAGTGCGACCGAATGAGGCGGAAATCTGCGCCGTGAACAACCGCAAGCCTCGGCCCGCGGCGAGCACCGAAAGACTACTCGCACGGGCCGAGAGCCTCGGTCCAGAGGAAGCCGAGCTGAGACGCTCGGCGGGGCAGGTCTGGCTATCCATCGGCCATGACGCGCAGGCGGAGGCCAGCTTTCGAGCGGTGCTTCGCCGCGAGCGCGCGGATGCGACCGCCATCCTTGGCCTTGCCGAGGTGCTCGCCAGACCCGCACCCGCGGGGAAATCCGCCGGCGGCGCAGCGACCGCGCACCGGAGGCGAGAGGCGCTCACGCTGCTGCTGTCGCTGCTGCAGTCCGCACAGCTCTCGGCAGGCGATCTCCAGCACGCGGTGTGGGTCTTGGAGGGCCTGCGCGAGCAAGATCCCGAGAACATCCCGGCGGCGCTCTACCTGGCGAGGGCGCAGCTCAGAAGTGGAGGCGCCGAAGCCGCGGTGCGCACGGCGGAGCGCGCGTTGGCCCATGCTGAGGTTGCGGAGCTGCACTACGTGCGGGGTGCGGCACTGCAAGCCCTGGGCAACTCGCCGGCAGCGGTCGCCGCATACGCCAGGGCAGTGGAGCTACTTCCTCAGCACCTGGCGGCGCGCGCCGCTCTCGCCGCGGTCAATGGCTCCGAGCTCCGGGACTCGGGAACCTGATTGCTCACCTGTTGACCGCGCCGAGAGGGCGCGGTGTCGCCAACCATGATCGTGTCCGACGCTAGATACCTGGGACGAGCCAATGTCTGACAGCATGAACCCGAGCGCGCGGGCCAGCGACGAGCCGCAAGGCGGCGAGCTGTCGCGCGAAGGCGAGCGCCCGGGCGAATACGAGAGCAGTCTGCTCGCCTCGTTTCACGAAGGCGCGGCCAGCGCGGCGATGATCGGCCTCGGCGAAGGCTACCTCAGCGCCTTCGCCATCTCCTTGCACGTGGGCAGCTTTGCGCTCGGCATCTTGACGAGTATTCCGGCACTCGTCGGTTCTCTGACGCAGCTCGGAATGGTTCATCTCATCGACCGCGTCAAGCGGCGCAAGCCGCTCGTCTTGATCTCCGCCATGCTACAGGCCATCTCGTGGGGCGCCGTGTTTGTGCTGCCGTCTGTTTTTGCCGAGTCGCCGGCGGCCTGGTTGCTGGTGGCCGCGGTCCCGGCCATCGCCCTGGGCGCGTTTGTCGCGCCTGCCTGGAATTCGTGGATCGGCGACCTCGTCTCCTCACGGCGACGCGCGCTGTTCTTCGCCTCGCGCGAGCGTGCGCGGTTGGTTCTTCAGCTTCTGGCCGTGATCGCCGGCGGCCTGATCCTCGAGGCGGCACGGCAGCGCAACGTGCTCACGTACGGCTTCGCGGCCGTGTTTGGCCTCGCGTTCCTCGCCCGCCTCGTCTCTGTCTTCCACCTGCGGCGAATGCAAGAGCCCCCGTACCCCGTACCGGACACGACCGATGTCTTCACGTTCCGGCAGTTCATTCGCCGCTCGGTGGGATCGAACTTCGGGCGATTCACCCTGTATATCGCGGCATTGACGGCGGCCATGAACATCGCCGGCCCGTTTTTCGCGCTCTACATGTTGCGGGATCTCAAGCTCAGCTACACCGAGTTCATGGCCACTTCCGCGGTGGGAGTCACCTGCCAGGCGCTGGCGCTGCCGATCTGGGGGAAGCTGTCAGATCGCTTCGGGAACCGTAGCCTGGTGGCGCTGACCGGCGCCGCGATTCCCATTTTGCCGACGTTGTGGCTGATATCGCCGTCGCTGCTCGCGGTGATCATCGTCCAGGGCATTTCGGGGATCGTGCGCTCGGGGTTCAACCTCAGCACGGTCGCGTTCCTTTTTGACGCGGTGACGCCCACGAAGCGCGCGCGCTGCGTGGCCTATCACGGTATCACCGTGCAGATCGGCGCGTGTGTCGGAGCGCTGGCGGGCGGCGCGCTCGCTCGCCACTTGCCGGTTACGATCTCGCTGTATGACCATCACCACACGCTGTTTTCGAATCTGTTTCCGCTCTTCATCCTGTCCGCGATGGCGCGGTTGATAGTCTCGCGGTACTTCTTGCCGCGCTTCCAGGAAGTGCGGCCGGTCGAGCAGCGCGCGAGCTGGACGACGCTGCAGGAGGCGCTGCGGCTGACGCCGAGCCACGGGCTCGAGATCCGCGCGGTACAAGCGCCGGCGCAGACGGTGCCGCCGCCTGCTCCAGATGCCGGTGGCACCGAGGCGCGCGAGCAGCAGCCTGCCGGGGTTGCCGCGTCGCGGAGCGCCGAGCGAGCGTAAGAAACGGCGGCGTAGGCCGGGGGCGCGGCCCCGCAAAGAAGTGTTGGCAAGCTGCCCACGCAAGTGGGCACCCCCCGCCGAAGCGCAACAGCAGGCGCTCGCGGCCCCGGGCCGAGCACCGGGGGCGACGCCGAGCCCACAAGCGTTGGCACTCGGGCTGGCGCGGGCCCACCTTCCCGCCCTGAAATCGCGCCGGGAAGCGATTCGGCGGGAGACGTGAAAATTGGCACGATCCTCGCAACGCCAGAAGACAACACGCAGCAACCGCGCCGCGATCCGACAACCACGATACGAAAGGAAACGGAATCATGATGAGATCAAACCGCCTCAGCGCCCTGTCCGCCGCCGCGCTTCTCGCTCTGGGTGTGGCGCTTGCCAGCGCCGGCGCCGCGAGTGCGGAATGGCCCTTCGTGTACGGGCCGCGACACCTGGTGAAAGCGGACGACAGCGGCCAGGCCTTTCAGGACGGCTTTGACGTTGCCCTCAAGCCCGGCGCCACCTACCGGATTGCTCTGCACAACGGCGACCAAAATGGCGAGCAGCGGGTGGAATCCGCGGAAGTCTATCTCAACGGCAGCGAGGTCGTCAGCAAGGCCGACTTTACTTCCCTGAACGACAAGTACGAGGTTGAAGTCCACCTGCGCGAAGGGCGGAACCAGATCGCCATCACCACGAGCGGGCCGGCGGGATCACTCGTCACAATGGCGATCATCGGACGCGAGCGAGAGACGGGCTTCCTGTGGGGTGGCTTGATCTCCCTGTCGTGGCTCGGCGTAGGCAACGGCGCCGGCGAGGGCGTGGACGCTCTGGTGCAGCTCAAGGCGATCGCCCTCGATGCGCCCACCGCCTTCGTGATCAGCCTGTTCAACAAAGAAGGCGAGCGCGTCTTCCACACCAAGCCGCTCCTCCTCAAGAATCACGCTTCCATGGGCGCCAATATCGAAGAGCTGCTCAAGAACCTGGGCGAGGATTATGACGGCAACCTCGATCCGGCAATCGAAGCCGGTTGGGCAGACTTCAGCGTGGAGGTGGCCTGGATCTCCGCGGCACCGGCACGGATGACTGGATCGGGGACCTGGTTGAAGCACGGTGAGGACGGAGTTGCTCTGCACGTGCCCTTCGACCTCATCGGGGTGGGGCGGATCGAGTGCAACGATTGCCAGGACGATCCCAATGGCCGAGCGGCGACGTTGAGGGGATCCGAAATCCTCGAGCGGACCGAACCCCTGAGGGGCCGCAACCTCTAGGTCGGAGGACCTGGCGTACCCGAACGAACCGCGAGAGGTCGCGCGACCGAAAGGTTTCGCGACCTCTTTCGTTTGTCCAGGAGTACGCGCGACTCACGACAAGGAATGCATGGCGGAGCTTTCCTCTGCTGCAGGGCAGATGGGCGTAGCGAATCTCTCCCGGATCGCCAGGCCACGCCCAGCAGTTCAAGAACGAGAGGAGCGCGGAAAATCCGGCTGGCCGTGCGTCGTCTATCGCCGGCCACTGCCGAGCTCACCACGCAGGCCATGCCCCGGCGGCGCGGCGATCATCCGCCCTTCTGCCTGCTCTTCCTGCTCATCATCGCCATCGCCGTCGTCGTTCATGAGGGGCGCGCCCTGGCCAGCTTCACCGCGGATGATTCGCTCCATGTGGCAAACCACGGCGGTCATCGTTTCCGCCTGCGCGTCAAGCTGCCGGGCCGCGGCCGCCACTTCCTCGGAAGTTACGGCCGTCTGCTGTGTAACCCGATCGACCTGGCTCATGGCTTTGGTGAGTTGTGCGATGGTGACCGCTTGCTGTCGTGATGAGGTGGCGATCTCCGCGACCAGCGCCAGCACCTTGCCGGCGCGGCTGCGGATGCTCGCGAATGTCTTGTCGATCTTGTCCACGATACGCTGGCCGTCATCGACTCGCCGAATCGTGTCCTCTATCAGCGCCGTTGTGCTCCGCGACGATTCCGCCGCCCGCACCGAAAGCGACCGGACCTCGCCGGCGACCACCCCGAATCCGGCCCCGGCTTCGCCGGCCCGCGCCGCCTCCACCGCCGCGTTGAGTGCGAGGAGGTTGGTCTGGAAGGCGATCTCGTCGATGGTCTTGTTAATTCTCGAGCTCTCGTTGCTGGCGCTGGCGATGGCATGCATGGCGGCGACGAGCTCCTGCATGCTGCCGGCAGCGCCGTGGATATCCTCGGTGACGATGGCCATTTCGCCGTTGGTGGTTGCGGCGTGCTCCGCGTTTCGCTCTGTGGTTGCGGCGAGCTCCAAGAGCGCCGCGGCGTTCTGCTCCTGCGACGATGCTGACTCCGTAGCCCCCGCGGAAAGCACCTCACTTGAAGAGATCAGGTTCTCGACCGAGCTGCTGACCTGGGTGGCGCTCTGCTCCAGCTCGTTTACCGATGCGGCGATGGGTCCGGTAATGCTCCGGGTCAGCAGGGCTGCCGCGACCATGGCAATCCCGCCTCCGGCAAGCACGAAGACGGCGAGCATGATGGTAACCTTCCGGGCCGCGACGCGCTCCCGCTCGACGCGCGTCCCGACGTCTTTTCGCGTCGCCTGGACGGTTGCCGCCAGCAGGTCGAGTGATCGTTGCCCCGAAGCACCGGTCATCTGCCGCTCCGCCTTGTTGAGCTCGGTCAAGATATCCATCGCCCGCAGCACGGGACCGATCATGTGGCTAGCCACTTCGGTGGCAATTGCGTCGACGCTGGGAACGATTTCGGCGAGATAGAGGTCACTGGCGAGCTGAAACTCACCGATTTCGACGTAGGTAGTGATATTGTCGACCGCGGCAACGACCGAGCGGAGCTGCGCGAGGATCCCGACTTGCGCCTTGGAGATCTCCGGGTTGGCGACTTCGAGCGACATCAGCCACCTGCCGAGGTCGAGCTCCTCGAGCTTCCGGGTGCCGGTAAACGGCGTGCGCCCGACGATCGCTGTGTTTACCGCCGCCGCCCAACTCTTGTAGCCGCTGAAATGGTGCTCGGCCGCGACGGCCAGACCTTGTGGGTTCTCGATCCCGAGATCACTGACCCGCTGGCTGTGGCTGAGACAGCTCGCGACATCGCCGCGCCACGCCTGCCAACTGGTGAGAAACTCTCGCCACCTCGCCTCCTCATCGGCGCGCTTTGGCAATCCAGAATACAGCGAAACGGCCTGCTCGGCGTCCCGGAAGAGTTTTTCGATTTGCAGGTGAGCGCTCGACCGCTCCTGGTTGGGCATCATGGGGTTTAGCAAGGCCTTAATTTCGGCCGTTATTGCGGCCTGTATCCGGCTGGTCTCGAGCACCGCCTGGATCGCAGGGAGGTCGCGATCGGCCAGGTCTTTGATGGCGGTTTCGATCCTGCTCGCCCCGAACCACCCGACTCCCCCGACAACGGCGGTGATGAGTGTGCTGGCCGCAAAGCCGCCGAGGATCTTGCCACTGAGCCCGGATTTCATGCGTAGTACTCCTCAGGTGACTTGCGGCACCGCGGGTTGCTATTAGGGAGCTCGGCGCGGCGTGACCTCGCCATCGACGGGATGCGCCGCGCTGCGGACGAGCGGCGACGCGCGGGCCACTGGTGTCGGGCGGCGACGCCTACTGGACGTATTTCTTCCCTTCTTCGGAACGGAAGAAGTCGATCACTTTCTGGGCCGCGGGAGTGGGAGCGCCGACCGTGATCAACGCCAGCGGTCGGGTGATTGCCTTGCTCTCGACGACCTTCACGCCCTCCGGATTCGCCTCTACAAAGGTCTTGCTGACCGCGCCGATGGCGCCCAAGCTCTTGGCGACCTCGTTGATCTCCAGGCGTGTGCTCGACACCTCGATCGCGCCGGCCACATAGGGCGCCTTGCTCATGACCAGCTCATTGAACACTGCCCGCGTGGCACTGCCTGCGTGGCTGGTGACCACGACCACCGGCAGGTCAGACCCGCCCACGTCCTTCCAGCTCGCGATCTTGCCGCTCGCGAGGCCCGCCAGTTGCTCCCAGCTCAAGCTTGTAACCGGATTGTCCTTGTGGACGATGGGTACGATGACGTCTTCGCCAAGTTGGTGAAACTGCAGGTTGTCCGGAATGCTCAGACCTGGGTTCGCCTTTTTCGCGGACTCTTTCGCTCCGGCCAGGTCCTCTGAAGCAGCCGAGACGACGGCCTTGCCCTCGACCAGCGCCGCCAAGCCCTTGCCGGTACCCACGCCAAGGACCTTGATCTGGACCCCTGTCGCCTTCGCCAGGGCTTCGGCCGCGGGCTCGAGAAACCGCTTCTGACAAGTTGTGGAGCCCCACACCTCCAACGCGTCACCGGCGGAGCCTGGCGTGGTGATCACCATGGAGAAAAATGCCGAGATTGCCAGCGCCAAGGGAACCAGAGCTCGCTTCAACATGACCGTCTCTCCGCTACATCCAGGGATGGAAGGTGAGCCGCCCACGGCGGCGTCGTACCCGCCGCAGGGGAGTCGCGCAGCGCGCCACCCTCTTGCAACGCCCACATGATATGCCCAATCAGACGCGAGCGCCATGACCGGGCAACGCCTCTCGCCACCTCTCATCGGCGGCGGCCAGGCGAAGATCGTCTACGACGTGAGCAGCGCCGGAGCGGGTCCCGTCGTGCTCACATCGGTGACGCCGCCTACCGGTCCGGGGGTGTCGCACGTCTACGATTCATGGCCGTTTCCGGAGCTGACCCAGCTCACCAACCCCTACGGCGGCGTCGCCGCGCACGAGCACGCCACCCGATACCGCCATGTCAGTGACGGGCTGCGCACGACGCGGGTCCCCTCGCGGGTGCTGACCGCCCGCGCGCACCGCGGGGACTTCGGCTCCGCGCGCTGGCGCTACGATTACCCGGAGACCGCGGAGCAATACGTGCGGGTCGTCGATCTGCTCGACAACGTGACGCGCGCGTTCTCGACCCGCGGGGCAAGGAATGGAAGGCGGAAACGGAGTGCGGCACGCTGAAATCCGTGACCACGCCGCGCGGCTGGAAAACCTTCGAGCGCGTGATCGACGCCAACACCGGGCTGGTGCGCAGCGAAACCGACCCGAACGGGGACACCAGCAATTACGCCCACGACGCGCCAGGGCGGCGCACGCTGACGGTGTTTCCGCTCGGCGAGTCGCTGGCGGTGTCGTACGGCGCCGCCGAGGAAATCACCCGCCAGCGCGTCTGCAGATGTGGCGTTGCGTGCCCAGTGGCAGTCTCGTTGTAGCTTGGATGCTAGCGGCCGGGCCGGCAGTGCCCGCACCGGGACATAGAGGACCGCATGGCTGCAGCCATTAGAGACCCCAGGATCGCAAGTAGCCACGACAGCCCGGCCGGTTCCGCGACCGGCACGGGTAGCTCGGAGGTCGGAGTCGCCGTGGGCTCTTCGCCGGAGGGAGTCGGTGTCGGCGAAGTGACGGGCGGTGATGGCGTCGCGGTTGCCGTTGCAGTTGATCTGGTTGCCGCTCGAGGTGTCGGTAAAGCTGTCGCCAAAGAAGACCGTGGTGGCCGATGCCATCGCGACTTGCGCAAGGGCGAGAGAGCACGGTGCGAGGGCGCTAATCGCGATCGCGCGAAGGAGCAAGGCCAGAGGCGACGCCCCTCGGCGCCAGTGCCCGTTTCGCGGCTCGCTCGGAGCCAGGCGCCGTCGGGACTGATTTGACAGCTCTACCGTGCTCCTTTTCGTCAGTCCCGTCCCCGCGAATGCCGCCATGGTTGCCCAAGATAAAGGCACCCAACGGCCATCGCATGTCGCAGGCTGACCGGCGAAACCCGCAACCGAACACTCCTAGAGCGACAGGGGCAGAGGGACTCGAACCCCCGACCACCGGTTTTGGAGACCAGTGCTCTGCCAACTGAGCTATGCCCCTACACACAACCTGGCCAAGTATACGACCTCTAGCGAGGCATTGCAAGACCGCCGCGGCCAAGTCGGCCGGCAGCGCGGCAAGAGGTCCCGCGCCGCCGCTCTGGCTGCTGGCCTCGCCCCTACTCGCCCCAGCTCACGGTGAGGTCCACCGCGGTCGCTTCGGTGCGGCCGTAGACCACGACGTGATAGGTCGAAGACACCGGCGCCGTCCACGACACCGCTTCGTTGGAGTCCGTCAGGTAAGGCGCCTGGAAGTCTTCCGCGGCGTGTGCTCCGAGGTCATCCGGAAACACGATCGTGCGGTTGCGGCGAACGTAGAGATCGGCGTTTCCGTCACCGGAAATGGCCACGGTAAAAGTCGCGGCGTTTGCCGGCAGCATTACGGTATAGTGCGCGAGCTCATCCTGGCCCAGCGCCAGCGTTCGATAGTCGCCGTTGCCGAGCTCACTGTCGGGTTCGGAGGCGAAGCCGTAGGCGCGGGCGACCCACTGCGGATTGTCGATGAACGGGTTGCGATTGCCCTGGCGTTCCTCCACCTCATCGTTCCGCGCGAGCTCGCGGCCATCAACGGGATCTAGCTGATGCCACTGATACAGCAGGTTTGGATCGGCCACCCGATTAATATCGTAGGATGGATACATCGCGTAGAAGTAGAAGATAGTGCGAGCGACATTTCCTTTGTGATCCTCGCGCGGCTCGTAGTATGAGCCTGCATACTCGCTATATTCATCCTTGTTTGACGTGGGGATCGCCGACTGCTGCGTCGTGTCTCGCATCCACGTCGTCGTGCTCTGGTCGTTGATATCTCCGAACTTGTAGCTACCGCGGATCGTGTTCCATACATTATATGTCGGGTACAAGTTATGGATGTCGGACCGCATCGGCTCATCTTCGCTGAAGAAGGACTGTGGGACAGTGTGCTCGGCGTTGATCGGCCAGACGTCCGTGCCCGTGCTCCCGTACTTCCGATACTGCTGGTATCCGCCGTAGACGCAAGTCAGCGTGTCGTTGTGATTGTCGACATAGTTGTACATCGCCTCGCGGGCCGCCGAGTAGCCGAGCCCGGTATGCTTGCCGTCGAAGTACGTTTCCTTGAGCCAGGTGCGGAAGTCGGCCCCGACCGCCTCATCCGGCGGAATTTGCGCAAAGGCGGCGGTGGCAACCAGAGTGAGGGTGATGAGTGTAAGCAGGAGAGCGAGCTTCCTCATGACGTCTTGCCCCGAGAAGGTGTAACAGGTCAGTCCGTTTCAACCTCCCCAATAAGCAATAAGCGTGCCAGCGTTCCAGGCGCTCATCCGTCCCCGGAAATGCGTAGATCACGCGACTTGCCGATTCCGAACGAATCTCGGAGCCGGCCGGGCATGAGACCATGACGTCTCACCGTGTGACCGCGGCGTCGGTCGGCGCCGTGCGCTCGTGCGCCCTAGCGTCCGGCACACGCCTCGGCAGCGAGCCCGAGCTCCACATCCATCAGCGAGCGCAAGCGCCGAAAGACGCGCTCCGAGCCGACAATCGTCATGTGGTCCTCGTAGAATCCGTAAATGTCTCGGGCCATCGCGCTCACCGGCGACGTCAGGATCGACTTGAGCGGCAGCACCCGGTCATCGTTTCCCTCTCCTCCCGCGCTGCCCTCGCCGAGTGAACCGAAAAAGAGATAAAACGCCACACCTTCAGGAAGCGGTGTCTTGTGAGCCCGTGACAGGAAGGCGGAGCCCGAGTAGAGGTCCTCCCACGATGCCGGGTGATCGGGAAGCTTCTCGGCCTGGCCGGCCGACTCGAAACCGGTCCACGGCGTCGAAAGCGAGGCAAAGAAGCGCAGTCCGGGTAGCGCGGCGGGAACATCGGTGAGATCGAGCATGCCTTTGACCACCAGGCCGCCCATACTATGGCCGACAATCGCGTAGCGCGGCGGCGAATGCCGGCCGAGAAACGCTTTCATCTGCTCCCTCAGCGCCGCCGCGACGACTTCAAGAGCGGCCCCCGTCGGATAGAAGAAGTACACGGGCTGGTACGGCGTACCCGCGAACCGCGGGATCATCTCGGCAAAATCCTGCGGCGAGCCGTTGATCCCGTGGACGAGAAAGACCGGGATGCGGGCGGCGTCGATCGGCTCGGCGACAAACAGCGCGGTGCCGTAATAGCGCAGGAAAAAGTCGGGGCGATACTGGCCGAGCTCGATCTGCGACTTGCCGAACAGCGCGTCGCTCGCAGCCAGCACGACGTCGCCCGTGGCTGCCTTTCTCATCACCGCCGCGACCTGTGGGTCGTCGTGGCCCGCCTTGTCGAAGAACGGATGAATCTCTCCAAAGAAGCGGCTCCGGCGGGTCGTGCGCGCCAGGGAGCGCTTCAGCAGGAACAGCGAAGTGCTCGGCGGGGCGATCTCCGAGGCCGTCTCCAGAATCGTCCGGGCCGCCCGCAAATCGCCGATCTTCATGAGCGCTTCCCCGTAGGCGCCGAGGATCGCACCCGCAATCTTTCGCTGCTCGCGCCCGAGCTTCTCGAGCTCCGCGGGCGGCGTTTTCTCCAGGAACCGCTCCCCGACCGCGATGGCGGACTGAAAATCGGTGGTCTCGACCAGCGACTCGATGTACTGCTGGGATGCCTTGTCCGGGGCGATCTCGCGCACCGCTTCAGCCGCGGCCACGGTGCCCGCGGCGGTGAGTGCCGCCACCAACACCGCCACCACGAGCGCCGCCGGCATCTGTGCCCTGCTCTTCCCGGGAAACGCGGCCGCTCTCGCGCTCATGCTGCCTCGCTCAGAAGTAGTACGAGAAACCGAGGCTGAGTTGCAGGCCCCGCCACCGGTTGTCATCGATTTCTACGCCGTCGATGCGGTCGCGCATGCGCACGGAAAGGTACTTGGCGCGCACGTTGAAAACGGAATGCTCGCGCACCCGGAAGAGCACTCCCAGGCCGCCGTGCACGCCGAGCTCACCGATTTTCCCGGACACGGGCGCCGCCGCCCCGTCTTCGGCTTCAGCCGTGCCGCTGATGTCGAAGTAGTAATAGCCGAGGCCCGCGAAGGCGACGGGGTCGACCCGGCGCAGGGCGCGCAGGTGGTAGGACGCTGACGCTTGTGCTGCCAGGAGCTTGGTGTCGTAGTCCAGAAGTGACGGTTCGTCGCCGCGATGTCCGACCGTGTTGGCGCGCTGCCCGGTATAGTCCAGGTCCCCGTCGATGCTCACCGCCGGCCACCCTCTCCAGCTCGCGCTGATGCCACCGAAGGATTTGCCGGCAGAGCTCTCGCGCGGCCACCAGAATCCCGGCTGCAGGCCGATCCCGAAGCGCCCTTCCAGGGGCTGATACGCCCTGGGCTCAGCGCCACGCGGGGCACTGGTCGAAGCCGCCACGAGAACCAGCAGTACCAATCCCTGGCAGAGCGCGAGGGTGCTCTGCCGGCAAAGGCCGGCGGGGCAAACGAGCCGTTTGATCATGTCGAGTGCTCCGGTAACCACTGTCCTGTTCCGCGGTCAGATGAAGAAATCGGGCGCCGGCGCCGTTCCGGGCGTCACTGCATACGCGTCGAAGCTCATCACGCCTTCGGCCCTCAGCACGTCCTCGTCGATGAAAAAATTCCCCGTGCAGGAGCGGCTATCCCTCGTGACGATGGCGTAGGCCGCATCCCCCATGATATCCGGCCGGCGGCTGCGCTTCATGAGCTCGTCGCCGCCGAGCAGATTCTGCACGGCGGCAGTCCCGATGATCGTGCGCGGCCACAACGCGTTCACCCCCACGCCCTGCCGGCGCAACTCCTCCGCCATCCCGAGCACGCACATGCTCATCCCAAACTTGGCCATGGTGTAGGCGACGTGCGGCGCGAACCACCGCGCCTCCATGTTCAGCGGTGGCGACAGGTTGAGGATGTGAGGATTGGCCGCCTTGAGCAGGTGGGGCAAGCACAGCTTCGACACGAGAAAGGTCCCGCGCGTGTTGATGGCATGCATGAGGTCATAGCGCTTCATCGGTGTCTGCAGCGTCCCGGTCAGGTGAATGGCGCTGGCGTTATTGACGACGACGTCGATCCCCCCAAAGGTGGCGACCGTGCGCTCAACGGCGCCTTCCACCGCCTCGTCGAGGCGGATGTCCACGGCCAGTGGGAGCGCCTTGCCGCCGGCGGCCTCGATTTCCTCCGCGGCTGTGAAAATCGTTCCGGGAAGCTTGGGGTGCGGTTCCGTGGTCTTGGAGACAATGGCGATGTTGGCGCCGTCGCGCGCAGCTCGTAGTGCAATCGCCTTGCCGATGCCGCGGCTTGCTCCCGTGATGAACAGCGTCTTTCCGGCCAGCTTGCTCATGAATCCACCTCGACTCCTGGGTTCCCTGTCCGCCAGCCGAGCTCGCCGAGTCCGCGGAACCAGGCGCGACTCGGAGCCGTTCTGGCACGAGCGCATCTGTCTATAGCACCGATTCCCGCCGATTCGCCGCGGGCGCGAACCACGATCGGTAAACCAAAACCATGAATACGCCACCCCCGAGCATCGCAAACAGCCCGCCGACTCCCATCACCGCGAGCCCCGCATAGGCATGGCCATTCAGAATCACCTGCTCGGTGCCGTACACTTTTCGTCCCAGCCCGTGCAGCCCGCCGTATGCGAAGCCGAGGGAAAAGATCACCTGGCCGATCCCATAATACAGCGGTTGCCGTGCCGCCCATTTCCCCAAGGACGCCGCCGGCAGCGGTTTTCCCAGGCCCTCCAGAAGCACGTAGGTCAGCGCCATGAAGGACACGGTAACGGCGCCGATCGTCGCGTGGTAGTGCGCCGGGATGAGCGTCGTCGAGCGGTCGATGAACGCTCCGAGAGCGCATCCCACGAGCAGCAGAATGACGCTCCACAGCAGCCCCTGGCGCGCGGCAGCGCGCAAGCTGCGGCCGCCGCCGGCCCCACCCTCACCCACTCTCGGCCGCCCACGCGCGGCGCGCAGCAGGAGCACGATTACCAGCGCCGCGCCTGGCCACGTTCCCCACCGCATCACACTCTCAAATCCGGGGTAGTAGCGCGCTCCCGCCGTGCCTCCCCACAGCAATACGGGCAACAGCGCGGCCGGCACGAGCAGCGACCCATACACCACGCGCGCCAGCGGCGGGGAGAGAATGTTGGTGTCGAGCCCGACCCGGGAAAGCACGGTCCACGCGCTCAGCAACGCCGCCACGTTGGCGAGCTGAAAAAGGTGCCCACCGCCCCAGAAGACGATTTCGTAGTAGGGAAGCGCCCTGTCGCCGCGAGGCGTCGTCGCCGCGCAGATCACGATGGTGGCGTAGCCGAGGACGAAGAGCAGCGCGGCCGTTCGTAGCCCGAGGACCGTCAGCCCCAAAATAACGCGGCTTGTCCCGCTGCCGCCGGGAGCCTGACGGCCGAGTATCCGCGCGTCCAGGAACGCCGCCGCGACGCCGAGGCCGAACAGGCCGATGCCCGCGAGGAACACCGGGTGATCGATGGCGGGGACGTAGTTCGACAGCACCGGTTCGGCGCCGGTCGCGAACCCGCCCAGGACAAAGACAGCGACGCCGGCGACTGCGGCGGCCAACGGCGCGCGACCGCGCTCTTTTCCGGGCGTGAGAGAGAAAAACGCGACAATGAAAGACGACAGCCAGGAGCCGAGCATCAGGTTCACGTGGATGACGAGGCATCGGCGCGCGAAAAGCGGATCCTGAATCAGTTGGTTCAGCAGCGGTGCTCGCCCCGCGACCAGCACGAAGGACAACAGCCCGCCAAGCAGCAGGCCGACAATCGCGAGCCCGAGCCAGGCGCGGCTCGTCCGGCCGATCTCTCGCTCAGTCCCGCTGCCTCTGTCCTGCTCGTGCGACACCCGCTTGCTCTCCACATCCACTGCTGCCACGCGATCCGCACGGAAAACGATAGAGGCGATGGAGCCGCCGCTGCAAGCCCACGGCGTCACGTTCTTCCCCTCTCCCGGTCTCCGCCCAGTGAGCGGAGGAGGGTTATTGCGCGTTGCCACTGCTTGTCCGGGCGCTTATGGGGAGGGACTGAGGGGGGTACTCTCGCGTCGACGCCGAGCAGGTGGCCGAGCAGATGGTGGATTCAGGCTGATGCGCGCGTTTTCCCTCCGTGATATTGTCGGCACCCAGGGGAAGTCGCACCTCCAGAATGCTCGACCGCGCACAGCCCGTCTCTCAAGGAAAAGGTCCATGCATTTTCATCAAGATTTTCTCGAGTTTTTCCGAGACCTTGCCGCCAACAACAACCGCGACTGGTTTCAGAGCAACAAACAGCGCTACGAGACGGTGGTCATGTCCCCGGCGCTCCACTTTATCGCTGACTTCGCGCCGCATCTTCACCAGATCAGCTCGCATTTCACCGCCGTCGCCAAGGCCTCGGGCGGTTCTTTTTTTCGGATTCATCGCGACACCCGCTTTTCGCCCGACAAGAGGCCGTACAAGGAGCACGCCGGCATTCACTTTCGCCACGCCTCCGCCGGTGACCCGCATACTCCCGGTTTCTACCTCCACCTCGCGCCCGGCCAATGCGGCGCCGGGATTGGCATATGGCGCCCCGACAACCCGACATTGAACCGTATCCGCGGGGCGATCGTGGCCTCGCCTGATGCCTGGGCGGAAGTCAAGGAGGCGCTATCACGCAGAGAATACGCGATGACGGATGAGGATGCTCTCAAGAAAGCGCCGGCGGGTTTTCCGAAGGACCATGCTCACGTCGAGGATCTCAAGAAAAAGAGCTTCGCCGCCTTCCGGACTCTGTCCGACGAAGAGGTTTGCGCACCCGACTTCATGAGCAACTTCACGGCGATTTGCCAGGAGTGTGCGCCCTTGAACGCCTTCCTGTGCAAGTCCTTGGCGCTTCCCTTCTGACCTTTCAGCCAAGGGGCGCCGTCAGTCATGAATGCCGAAGTCGCCGATCTGCTCGAACGCGCTATCGCCCTGTGTGTTACGGCCCACCAGGGGCAGCGAGACAAGGCGGGAGCCCCTTACGCGCTGCACCCGCTGCGCATTTCCCTGGCGGTTGCCTCGCCGGAGGCGAGCGTCACGGCGCTGCTCCACGATGTCGTGGAAGATACCGAATGGACGCTTGATGGGCTGCGGCGGGAAGGGTTCCCGGAGGCGCTTGTCGCCGCCGTTGACTGTCTCACGCGGCGCGACGGCGAATCCTACGAGGATTTTGTCGAGCGCGTGGCCGCAAACCCACTGGCACGGGAGGTCAAGCTGGCTGACCTCGCCGACAACCTTGACGTGCGCCGGATCGAAGCGGTCACGGATCGGGACTTGCAGCGACTGGAGCGCTACCACCGCGCCTGGAAGCGACTTTCGGGAGAGACGGGGTGAAGGCGGCCGGAAGCGCCGCCGCGGCGAATGTCGCACCCCTGGTGGTGGTACCGGTGACCTGTGACGCGGCGACCGGCCGTTGGTGGCGGCGCATGCACGAGCTCGACGGCATTGGCGGTCTGGCGCTGGAGCTGCGCGTGGAAGAGGCGCGGGACTGGGCGGTATTCGATGCGACATCGACCTTTGCTCGACTTGCGGGCGCCAACCTGGCGATTTGCGGCCTGCGCCTGCCACCTGCGGCGGTGGACCTGAGCGCGCCGGAAAGGTGTCTCGACGTCCTCGACAAGGCGCTACCGGCAGCGGGCGTATTCGGGCTGTCCTGGGTGAGCATGAAGGTGCCGCACGCTCTCAACCTCCGCCAGCGCTACGAGCTCGCCGCGGCGCTGGGCCGCTGTGCGGCAGAACGGTTGGCAAGGGCGAAGGTCGCAGTCGCGCTCGTGCACGACAGCGGCGAAGGAATCGACGCCCTGGACACGCTCGGAGACTGGTGCGGGGCGGTGAGCGGCGCCCGGCTGCGCGTCGCCGTCGATGTCGGCCGCCTCGACGCCACGCACGAGGCGCTCGCAGCACAGATCAGAGTGCTTGGCGAAATGGGCCTGTTGGCAGGTCTATACCTCTCCAACCGGGTGGATGGTCAGGGCGGCCATCCGGCGCTGCCGCTGAAAACCGCTGCCGGTGTCTACCGCATCGGCGAGATCCTGGACCTGGCTGCTCACTATCGCGAGCAGACGTTTCTCGCGCTCGACTATGACCCGTCACACGCGCACTTGATGGGCCGGCATGCCGCAGCTCTGGTGGAGCGCTTGGGAGCTGTCAGGAAATAGCTGCGCCAGACATCGAGGCCAGCGGCCTTCGCGGCCGAGCGGATGCAGCGGCTATCTGTTGACTGCGTCCTGGGTCGGCGGTAACGGCGCCTCGCCCGGAGGCGGCGCGGCGCGCTCTGCAAGCGCCTGGGCCGCGGATGCGACGCTGCGCAGGCCGAATCCATAGCGATGGATCGCGATCAGCCCATACACCGTGACAGGTATGTAGTGCACCAGGTGGGAGAGCACGGCATACAGGGCCGCGGCCTCGGCGGGTGCGCCAAATGCGGTCAAAGACAGAGCGCAAAAGTAGTGAAATGTCCCGACGTACCCCGGGCTTGACGGCATCAGGATCGCCAGGTTGGTCACCGCCAGCGCGAAGTAGGCCGCGGCGATGGGCAGGTCCGACAAGCCGGTCATCGGCAGCGCGAACACCATCATGCCGCCCTCGCACAGCCACACGGCGATGCTGAGCGCGGCCACTGCCAGCGTCGCCCGATTCAGCGACAGGAAAGCCGCACCGTCGATCACCCGCATGGCGAAGCGGAGCAGCGCGCCACCAGAGGTCTGCGGAAGCGGCCGGACGAGCCATGCCGCGGCGCGCTCCGCCGCCGCCCGCCAGCGATGGGCAACCACCATCACGGCCATCGCACCGAAGAAGACGGCGGCTCCTACCCACCCGGCTTGCCCCGCCCATGCCGGCAACTCTGCTGCGCGCGCGGTCGCCGCAATGAGAATCCCCACGAGCACCATTCCATCGAGGATGCGCTCGACCAGCAACGTGCCCACGCCTGTCGCCACCGAGACCGGCTCTAGCCGCGATAGCAGGACCGCTCGCACGAGCTCCCCGGCGCGCAGCGGCAACACATTGTTTGCGGCGTATCCGACCAGTACCAGGTTCATGCCGCGTTGCCAGGACACGCGCGCGTGCGGCGCCAGAATGAGCCGGCTGCGTAGCCCGCGAAAGACGTGACCCGCAGCGTATGCGGCCAGCGCCGCGGCGAGCCACCCCGGTGACACCCGCCGCATGACTTCGCCGACTTGCTCGGCAGAGAGGTTGCGCGCGAACATCCAGATGAACAACGCACTTACTGCCAGGCCGATCTTGAATGACAGCGGAAAGGCCGCCGGCCCGGCGGCACGCCGGCCGGTTGCCCCCCCCTCGTCCCGCCTGCCCATCGCTGGCCGCGCCCACATCGCTAGGGCAACGGTGCCAGCTTGGCAGTGAAGTGCCGCAGGAATGGCGGCTGCTCGACAATGCGCAGGCCCCGCAACCCATCCTTGTTGCGGTTGACCTCGGCGATGATCTCGATGCAATAGTCGATGTGACTCTGGGTATACACGCGCCGCGGGATGGCGAGCCGCACCAGATCCTGAGCTCCGACGGTCTCCTCTCCGCTGGCCGGGTCCCGGCGGCCGAACATCAGGGTCCCGATCTCGACGCCGCGTATGCCGCCAAAACGGTACAGCTCACAAACCAACGCCTGCCCAGGCAGACTGGCCGGCGGAATGTGCGGCAACATCGCCCGGCAGTCGATGTAGACCGCATGCCCCCCGGGTGGCGTCACGATCGGCACGCCGGCCGCTGCGATCCCCTCCCCGAGGTAGGCGACGGAGCGGATCCGATAGCGCAGATAGTCTTCGTCGAGCACCTCGCGTAGCCCGATCGCGATGGCGTCGAGGTCCCGGCCCGCCATCCCGCCGTACGTCGGGAAGCCTTCCGTCAGAATCAGCAGATTACGCGCCTGTGCCGCCATGGCGTCGTCGTTGACCGCCAGGAAGCCGCCGATGTTTGCCAGACCGTCTTTCTTGGCGCTGAAAGTGGCGCCGTCGGCAAGCGAGAACATTTCCTGCGCGATTTGCTCGACCGTGCGACTAGCCAGGCCGGGCTCGCGGCACTTGACCAGATACGCATTCTCGGCGAAGCGACAGGCGTCCAGAAAAAAGAGAATGCCGTGTTTTTTGCAAATCTCCCGCACCTCGCGCACGTTCGCGAGGGACACCGGCTGGCCCCCGCCGGAATTGTTGGTGATCGTGACGATGCAGAGCGGGATACTTCGGGCGCCAACGCGGTTGATGAGCGCCACGAGCTTGGCGGGATCGAGGTTGCCCTTGAACGGATGACTGCTGCGGGGGTCTCGGCCTTCGTCAATCACCAGATCGACAGCCTCGGCTCCCGTAAACTCGATGTTGGCGCGCGTCGTATCGAAATGGGTATTGCCCGCGACGACCTTTCCGGGACCCGCGACGATGGAGAACAGAATCTTCTCGGCGGCGCGACCCTGGTGCGTCGGAATGATGTGGCGAAACCCGGTCAGCGCTTCGACCACGTCCCGGAAGCGATAGTAGCTTGCAGCGCCCGCGTACGACTCGTCGCCGCGCATCACCCCCGCCCACTGCTCCGAGCTCATCGCGCTGGTACCGCTGTCCGTGAGCAGGTCGATGAGAACGTCCTGAGCCCTGATCTGGAATACGTTGTACCAGGCGCGGGCCAAAACGCCCTCCCGAGTAGCGACGTCGGTCATGCGAATCGGTTCGACGGACTTGATGCGAAAGGGCTCAATAATGGTCTTGGGAATGAACATGGCGGAGCACCCTGGCGGCCGCGGAGGTTGGCTTCTTGGGATGGGAAAGCGTCTGGACCAGAGTAAAGGTGAGGTCGAAGGCGGCGGCGAAGCACAGCGGGAGCGTTCTTAGCAGCTCGGACTCGGGCAATGGACGCAGGCCTGCGGGGGGGGCATCGGGCATGCAGATGCGCAGGTCGGCCGGCGGTGATGCGAGCAACACGGAACCCTGGAAGAGCCTCGCCCGCCGGGACTGGCGCATTGCGACCCCCACTCGCTTGTGGCCATCGACCTGGATTTCGTGATCTTCCATAAGCGAAAAACAAGCAGTCGCCTTGCGCGGCGGTGCGGGTTGCCCGCGCGCGACCTCCTGGTCGCGCAGCGCTGAGCCGAACACCGAGGCCACGCCGACGGCTTGTAACGCCTGGGCAATAACCCCGGTGATTTCTGCATAGGCTTCGCGCGGCCGGGAGCGGGCCAGCGCGTGATGGCGCGGCACCAGTAGCGAGATCGTGATGTCGGTGCCGTGCAAGACGGTGCCGCCGCCGGTCGGCCTGCGGACGGCGGCCACGCGGCGGGCGTAGCAGACCGCCGCATGGTACCCCTCGCCAGGCCGCTGTGTGCGGCCCACGGTGATGGCCGCCGGCCGAATGCGGTAGATCCGCAGCAGCGGCCGCGGCGGGAGGGCGCCTTCCGCTGCGGTAAAGCGGCGCAACAGCAGCTCATCGAGACACATCTCGATGGCCGCGGCGCGCGGGGCCGCTGGCATGTCGAGATCCCAGATGTCCACCAGACGGCCCTGACGGGTTATGCGTTGCCGATGATCTCGCCGAGCGGCACGTACGGAATGTTCAGAGACTCCGCGACTCCCCGATGAGTGAGGTGGCCGCGGAACGTATTGACCCCGGACGCCAGCGCCGTCACCTGCCTGATCGCCGCGGGCATACCGTGGTTCGCCATCGCCACAGCATACACGAACGTCTCGTTCGTCAAGCCAAAGGTCGAGGTCCGCGGCACTGCGCCTGGTATGTTGGTGACACAGTAGTGGAGAACGCCGTCAACTTCGTAGTAGGGGTTGGAGTGGGTGGTCGGACGGCTTGTTTCCGCGCACCCCCCCTGATCGATCGAAATGTCGACGATGACCGACCCCCGCTTCAGCAGGCCGAGCATCTCGCGCGTGATAATCCGCGGCGCGCTTCTCCCGGCGACCAGCACCGCGCCAATGAGCAGATCGGCGCGACGGCAGAGGACGTCTACACTGTGCGGCGTGCTCGTCACCGTGGTCACCTGCCCCTGGAATAGCGCCGAGACCGTGCGCAGCTTCTCCGGGACAATATCGAGCACGGTAACGCGCGCGCCCATGCCATACGCAATGCGCGCCGCGTTGATCCCGGCGATTCCGGCGCCGAAAATGACGACGTCCGCCGGCGGCACACCGGGAAGCCCCGACAGCAAGACGCCGCGGCCGCCGTGGATGCGCTCGAGCAAGCGCGCACCCACCTGGATCGACATCCGCCCGGCGACTTCGCTCATCGGAACCAGGATCGGCAAACTGCCGCCGGGGAGCTCGATCGTCTCGTACGCGACGGCAAGGACTTTGCGTTCAAGTAGGACCCGAGTGAGCTCGGGCTCGGCCGCCAGATGCAGAAACGTAAACAGAATCTGGTTGGAGCGAAGCCGCGCGTATTCCTCCCGAATGGGCTCCTTGACCTTGATGACCATCTCGGAGCGCTCCCAAATCTCCTCTGGGGTTTCGACGATCTGCGCTCCGGCGGCCACATACTCCTCATCGGGAATGCCGCTGCCCAGGCCCGCACCCTTTTGTAGCAGGACGGTATGGCCGCCGCGAACGAGTGCGTCGGCTATGGCGGGAACCATGCCGACCCGGAACTCGTGGTCCTTGATCTCCGTGGGGGTGCCGACTATCATTTTTCTCTCCACTTGTGCGCAGGTAAACCGACTCAGCCGCGTTGGACCAGACCTCTCCCATCGCCGGCGTGAACCGCTACGGTACTTGCTCTCGCTACGCCGTGCAAGCCGCGCCGGCGGCGTGCGAGTTGAAGTACACGCCTGGCTGTGTTAGATAGGAACATCCATTGTGGCAGACCAAGTCTGCTCCAAACTCCGGCGTTCCAACACTACGGAGCAACCTCATGTCGGTCGCCTGTAAGCCGTCTCGATTCGAGCCCCGCCCCCTGCTAGCTAGTGCCCACAGGGTGCTTGCCGTTGTCGCTCTCCTTGCCTTGATGACGGCAGGCACGGGCACGGCAGTGGGCGAGGATGGTGCGGTCGCCGAAAACCCTGGCGCAGAGCCGCCTGCCGCGGCCTCCCCCCCCCGCATCAGTGTCGATGGATTGGAAGACATTTTCGCGCTGTGGTCCGAGCGCGCCGGTGTGATTGCCAAGGCCCCCGATAACCGCGCCGAGCTCGTCCGGATCGAGCGCAACCTGGTCGCCGCTCGCCGGGACCTCGGCATCGAGCAGCTTCAAATCTTCGCCGCCGAGCTCACGCGAGAAGGATTTCATGAGCTCGCCAACAAACACCTGATGCAGGCAAAGTACCTCTTCGACCTCGCACTGGAGCTTGACGCGAGCTTCGCGGATGCTTACTACGGCCAGGCAAGAGCAATGCTCTCGCAGAGCGTCTTTTCGACACCTTCCGCACTGCTCACCGCGGTCCATGGACTGATTGCTTCGGCCGCGAATTTCTGGCGGGGTTTTACGCTTCTTGGCCGCGCCTACCTGGCCGTGATCCTGGCCCTTTTCCTCACCTTGTCCGGCGTCACTATCTTTCTCATGCTCAAATACAACGCGCTTGTCCGCCACGACATCTCCGAGCTGCTTCCGACCGCCGTACCGGAAATCATCCGCAATCAGCTCGGGTGGCTGCTGATCGCGCTCCCCATTTTTCTTCCGTTCGGCGTGCTCGGAGCGCTCCTGATCTGGGTAGCCTTGGCGTGGGTGTACGTCGAAAAGAACGAGCGAGTCGTGGTCATCCTCGCGCTGGCGCTGCTGCTCTTTTCCTACCCCGTTCTGCGCGTGGCGAACATGTTCCTGGCGAGCTATTCGTCGCGTCCGCTGCAGGCGCTCGTCGCCACGTACCACGGCGGCTACCACCCTCATACCATCAAGGTGCTGTCCGAGATCGTCGAAAAGAACCCCGACGACACCCTCGTCCGCTTCGTTCTGGCGCTGTCTGCCAAGAAGGCCGGGAGATTCCAGGAAGCGCTTGGACACTGGCAACAGCTTACGCAGCAAATGCCATCTGACGAGCGCGTCTTCGTCAATCTCGGCAACGTTTACTTCGCGCTGAACGACGACGCGAACGCGGAGCGGGCCTACAAGAGCGCTCTCGAGCTCAATTCGAGCTCGGTCCTGGCCAACTACAACCTCACGAAAGTCTACCTCAAGCGCTTCGACTTCGCCAAGGCCAAGGAGATCCTGGAAATCGCGACGGCGATCGACAAGTACGCCATCCGGCGCTTCGCCGCCCAGGATGGTGGTGCCCAGAGCGCCAGCAAGAGCGTAATTGACGCCGAGCTGGCGCCGGGGGATCTGTGGTGGCGTGCGGTGCACGAGGCGTGGACCGGGTCGGTTTCGGGAAGCGCTGAGGCGGGCACCGCCACAGCGGCCGGCGATTTCTTCGTCCCCAATCTCGAGCTCTGGAACGTCGGCGCCTGGGGGGCGAGCCAGCGCGCGACACCGATTGTCGTGATCGCCGCGCTGGCCGGCATCTGGGTTCTCGCGAGCCTCCGCAAGCGATTCGGCCATGCGCGCCAATGCCTGATGTGCGGCCGCTCCACCTGCCCGCGCTGCCAGCGGGTCGCCGAAAGCGAACGCTACTGCTCCCACTGCATGCAGCTCTTTGTCAAGCGGGAGGGCATCGAACCCGAGGCGCGGGCCGCAAAGTTGAAGGAAATCGAGCTTTTCGAAACGCGGCTGAGCTGGCTGTGCCGCCTGGCGTCACTGGTCCTGCCGGGCGCCAGCCGCATCTTGCGCGGCCACTCCCTGAGCGGCACGGCCATCGTGTTCTTCTGGGCACTCATTCTCGTCGCCGCGTTCGGTCACGGGCACATGCCGCACGCGCCCTATGCCGCCCTCGGCGTGCAAGAGCCGGTGTGGCCGACGATCGGCGGCACCGCCGCCGCTCTCTATTACGTGGTCGTGCAGCTCGCCACCTTCAGGGGGAATCGATAATGGCTCTTGAAGGAACGCTACAGGATTTCGGATTGGCCGAAATCTTTCAGCTCATCGGATTGCAGCGAAAGACAGGTATTCTGACACTTCAAGCCAAGGAGGACACGGTTACCGTTACCTTCGTCGATGGCCAGCTCGTCGCTGCCGAAAGCGTGGAGCGGCGCCTGGAAGATCGCCTGGGGACGGTGCTTGTCAACCGCAAGAGCGTCACCGAGGCGCAGCTCGAGGACGCCCTCACCACGCAGCGGGAAACGCTGCAACGGCTCGGCTACGTTCTGATCAAGAAGGGGTACATAACGCAGAACGAGCTGCGCAGTGCATTGCGGGAGCAGATTCAGCAGATTGTGTATCGTCTGTTTCGCTGGAAGGAAGGATATTATCACTTTCATCCGGAGCAAACGGTTCAGTATGATAAAGACAACATTTCTCCGCTGAACTCCGAAACGCTTCTTCTGGAAGCAGCACGCATGATGGATGAGTGGCCGCTGATCCAGCAGCGCGTGCCGTCTCCATCCATTGTGCTTCGGCGTGTCACGTGGGGAGACATGAGGGTTTTGGATAGCCGTGGCAACGAGCTGCTCTTCGAGGAAAGCCAAGAAGAGGAGCAACAAAACGACGATCTCCCCTTGGAAATGGGCGGCGCCGCCCTCGATGACGCCAATGCCCAGAGCATGCGCGAAGTCCGCCTCGGGCGCGAAGAAGAGATCGCGCTGGTCGTGATCGATGGCTCACTGACGGCCCAACAGATCGTCGATCGCGCCAGGCAACCTGAGTTTGACACCTACAAGGCACTCGCCGGCCTGCTGGACAAAGGACTGATCCAGAAAGTCACGGAGCGCAAGGTCGAGCCGGACGTGCGGATCCTGCGCAGCATGGAGACTCGCGGGGAAAGCTCGCCCGTATTTGGAGTCGCGGCAGGGGTCGTTGTCGCGGTCGCCCTCCTGGCGTTGATCATTACCGGGCTGCGGGATCTCACCGGCACCCCGGACCCCCTGGGGGTAATGCGGCCGCGAGGGGCGCTCATCGCCTCCTCGAAGCTGCAGCTCGACCACCTGCAAATGGCGCTGCGGCTGTATCGTCTGAACCAGGGCGACTGGCCGTCCGATCTTGAAACTCTTATCGCACAGGCATATCTTCGCCCCGGCGACCTGCTCGATGCCTGGGGAGGCGCAGTCCGCTACGGCCGTTTGCCCGACGGGTACATGCTCACCAGCGCCGGCGAAGACAAGCGACTGGAAACTCCGGACGACCTCAGCGTCTCATTCACAAATGCCGACGGGAGTGGCACCATGGTGTTCTTTCCCCCGTTCTTTGGCGTCTCGACGACGAACTAACCATCGAGGAAAGAAATGGCAAAGGATCTCGAGCAAGCTGGACCTGAAGACCGCCCGCATCGCCGGGGCGGTATCCTGCGGAAGCTGATCGGATTGGTAACCGTCCTCGCCATTCTCGCAGTTTTGGTCCTCAAATTCTGTACCTTCTATGTAGAACCGGGGTGGTGGGGCATCAAAATTTCCTCCGCTACCAGTGGTGCTCTGCCGCACCCCTACGGGACCG
The DNA here is from genome assembly GCA_016188575.1 of Candidatus Schekmanbacteria bacterium. GTDB lineage: Bacteria > CSSED10-310 > JACPHN01 > JACPHN01 > JACPHN01 > JACPHN01. The sequence goes on along the minus strand of JACPHN010000126.1, from coordinate 45,482 downwards.
GGCTGCACTTTGTGCTGCCCTACTTTCAGCGTTTCGACGTTTTTCCCCGGGGTGTGCAGCTCATGGAATTTACGGGCAGCCCCGGCGACGCCACCGTGCGTATTCAGTTCATGCCGCAGATGGAAATCAAGCTGGCCGGCGAGAATCCGGCCCGCATCGACCTCAGCCTTCTGTACGAGATCAAGGATCCGTACCAGCTTCTCGGCAAGGTCGGCTATCTCTACGAAAACAGCAAGGCTCCGGGACCGGGCGCTTACAAGTACTTGGGCACAGTCGCGGACGCCGCTCAGGAGGCCGTCAGGAGGTTTCTCGGCAACTTGAGCTCCGAAGGCTTTTATCGGGATCCTCTCCGGCGCCGGCAACTTCTCCAGGATGCTGTCGCGCACATGAACGCTGTGTTCGCGAAGGACGAGAAGGGAATCGTGGTGCACAGCCTCCTGCTGAGGGCGTTTCGGTACGACGAATCGATCGAGAATGCGATCGAAGAAAAGGTCTTGAACCAGCAGCGAGTCAAGACAACCGCCGCGACGGCACGGCTGGAGGCCCTCAAGGAGCAACTGAACAAGCTGATCGGCGAAGGGAAGGACGCGGCGGCCAAGATCGAAGCGGACGGCGACGCCTACGCGAGCACGCGGCTCGTTGAGGCCGAGCGGCAGCAACGCATCCATGAGGCCGACGGCAAGCTTGTCTTCGCGCGCGCGAGCTCGGCCAAGGTGAGCAAGAGACGGGCCGCGATGGAGGTCGCCGGCGCCGATAACGCGGTTTCGCTCGAGATGAGCGACGTGCTCGATGGCGTCGACGCAATCATCTTGCCCGTTGGTGGGGCGGGTGGCATCAACTTGCTGGACATTGATCAAGCCATGAGCATGCTCGGCGCTTCCCAGGGGAATTAGGCATGGCACGCACGCAAGAATTGCCGTTCTCGGCACTGCGCATCGTCTCGAAGCTCCTTCTGATGGGTAGCCTTGCCGCCACCGCCGTGGGCTGCGTCGAGTATCGCTCGGGGCCATCGCAAGTCGGTGTCGTCGTTCGCAAGATCGCCATCGGCGTGAAACCGATGGACGTGCTTCCGTCGAATCAGTTCGGCTGGTACGTCCCCTATGTCACGCAGTTTTTCACGCTTACCCGGGTCACGCGGCGGGCCTGCATGGCCGAGGATATCGTCGCCTGTGGCGCCGCGAAAACGGACGAGAGCGGCATTTCGCTGTATCCCCCTCTGTCGCTCAAGACCAAAGATGGCAACACCGTCAGCTTGGATCTCCTCATCGAGTACAGTATCGACGACTCGACCGAAGCAGTGGCGTTCATTCTGGAAAACGTCGGTCGCTCCGACCGAGAGATCGAGGAGATCGTACTCAAGGCGGTTCTCCGAAGCATACCGCGAGATTTCTTCTCGCAGATGGCGACCGAAGACCTCAAGGGGGAAAGAGCGCCGGACACTGCGGACGACGGCGGCGCCGAGCTCCAGCGCCGCCCGGTGTACAGGCGGGCCGACGAAGCGAAGGAAGCGCTGGCAAAGGAGCTCCAGGAACGTTATCACATCAAGCTTGAGAAGTACATCTACAAGGACCATCATTACACCGATACCTACCAGGAGCTCGTAGTCGAGGAAAAACAGCTCGTCGAGCAACTTGGCAAGTTTGAAGAACACATCAATGTCCAGCGGGAAACGAACAAGGTGTTGCTCGCGCAGGCGCGAGCCGAGGCCGCTCGCAAGCATGGCGACGCGGACGCGGAGTTCTCGAAGATCGTGACGGGGGCGGAAGCGTTCCTGGCACAACAGAAGCTGCTCGCGGAAGCTGTGGAAAGGGAAGGCGACGCCGAGTCCGAGGCCGCGCGCCTGCACAATGAGTCTCTCGCGGGCGACGGCGGCAGGCGCATTGTGCAGATGAACGTCGCCCGCAAGCTCATGGGCAAGCGCGTCCTGCTCATGCCGATCGGCGGTGGTGGTATGGACTTGCGCACGACTGACGTCAACAAGCTCCTGGAGATGTACGGCCTTACTAGCCTGGCGCGCCCATCGGCGGATGCGGAGCCGGGAAAAGCTGCGTCGCCGCCCGCGGCGGCTACACCAGGCGGCAAAGCGACCGATGCGGCGCCCAGCGCGGCCGCGCAAGGTCGTTGAGCGGCCGCGCACGTCAGCAGTGGACAGAAGCCGCTCGAATGCTGTATAATTACGGAAGACAGGGAGCACGGCGATGGGCGGCAGCGACAAACAGAAACAGGGCGAAGGGCGCAAGGTCATCGCGCAGAATCGCAAAGCTCACTTCGATTACGAGATCACCGAGAGAATCGAAGCGGGGATCTGCCTTACCGGGACCGAGGTGAAGTCGCTTCGCGAAGGCAAGGCGAATCTGAAAGACTCCTACGCGCAGGTGCGCAACGGTGAGATGTTCCTGACAGGGTGCCACATTACGCCGTATCGAAATGGAACGCATGTCAACCACGAGGCGGAGCGGGAACGCAAGCTTCTGCTTCACAAACGGGAAATCCATCGGCTTGCCGGGAAGACCATTGAGCGCGGTCTCACGCTCGTGCCCCTGTCCCTTTATTTCAACAATGGGCGTGTCAAAGTTGAGCTGGGCCTGGCGCAAGGACTGCAAAAACACGACAAGCGCGAGGTCATGCGCGAACGCGAGCAAAAAAGAGAAGTGGAACGCGCCATGAAGGAATGGCGTTGAGCAACTGAAAGGGGGCGAAAAGGTTTCGACGGGGACAACTGAGACTCGAATTGCGTGCCGAGGCCCCTCGCCTCGTACTAACGGGGGAAAAGCACAAGCGTCGACACACAAGAGTACGCTCTCGCCGCATAACTGACGGCGACGCCCCCTGCACTTCGCTCGTTGGGTGTAGTCAGGGCGCCATACAGACGGGCTGGTATCTGCGAGGTCGGACCTCGCCCCGTGGATACGAGAACCAAGAGGACTAGCCGCTCGGTGATCGGTTCGCCGCGCACCGCGCCGAGGGGCGAAGCAACGAAGCCGCGGATACGCATGTAGAGATTCGAGAGCGAAGGTCTTCGGACGCGGGTTCGATTCCCGCCGCCTCCATTGAAGGGTATTCACGCCCATTCGTCAAGGTCCGGGAAAGCGCACAAGCAAGCGGTTCCCGGGCCTTTTCGTTGCGCAGCACACGCCGACGTCCGTTGACGGTCAAGGCCTGAGTGAGTAAGCTTGCGAGTAAGGCGCCACTGCTGACCCCGACCACCGGCGGGCGGTGCTCAGCAACTCCCTGGAGCATTTGCCGGAGGATGCCGCGAAACGGCGGGAGCGGTCGGATCCCCGCCTGGGTTTCTACGGTGATCTCTGGCGGCGCCACCTCCTGCAGCTCGGAGCGACCTCCAATCGCGTCATCGAGCTCTTCCGCTTGATTTTTCCTTCCCGAGTTTTTGTTTTAGGATGCGCAGCTAAGATAAAATAAGAACGAATCTTATTTTGGGTTCGAGGCAGGCAGGATGAAGCGAGAGCTCCAGGGCAGATACGTGATCATCTCGACTGTGGGTGAGAAGGCCCACGCCTTCGTGCCCGGGCCGCTGCCACCGCGTCCGCCCATCGACTGGACGCCAGAGCTGCACAGCAAGCTCGATCAGGCGCTGCTGGCGCTCGGGCGGCTGGACAGCGTTTCGACGCTGCTGCCGGACACCTCGTTATTCCTCTACATGTACGTCCGCAAGGAGGCGGTGCTGTCCTCCATGATTGAGGGCACCCAGTCGTCGCTGTCGGACCTGCTGCTGTTCGAGCTGGAGCAGGAACCCGGCGTGCCACTGGATGATGTGCGGGAGGTCAGCAACTATGTCGCCGCCCTCGAGCACGGCCTGCGCCTGTTGGAGGAAGGACTGCCGCTGTCGCTGCGGTTGTTCCGGGAGATCCACGGTGTGCTATTGACCAAGGGCCGGGGCAGCAATCAGACGCCAGGCGAGCTCCGGCGCAGCCAGAACTGGATCGGCGGCACCCGACCGGGCAACGCGGCCTTCGTTCCGCCTCCGGCCGAAGAGCAGCTCGGCATCGTGAAGGAGCTGACCGCCCAAGAGCGCAACCGCCTGTTCAGTTACGCGGGCTATATTGAGATCATGAGTCGCGGGACGGAACCGCCGGGCACGTAGGTCAGCTCGATTCCGATTTTCGGAATCGAGCCGGATGTACGGCGAACCAAGACCATGGGTTGTGGCGATGCCCTTGGTATCCGGTTTCGCTGCAAACTCAGCATCCTCGTCCGGAACTTGGAAATCGGGGGAGAAAAGCTCCTTCCCGGGCGGGAGCTTGGGGCCGACTTGGCTTCCTATATGAAGCCCTTGTTTTTCAAGGTGCTACGGGGTAGTTTGGAACAGGAGACTGGGTTGCGGTCATGAGCTGTTTGCGCCACTTTGCGGGTTCCACAGCGCGTGCCGCGGAACCCGCTTTTTCTGGCGCTGCGCGAGTGCTGGCGAGAGACGCGGCCGGACAGGTTATGGCAGTTCGGCTCCGGGCATGGGGAGCTAAGGTGATTGATCCATCTCTGCGTGAAGCGCTTGCAAGCCCGGACGTGTACGCGCGCCGCGATGCCGCGCGCATCGTGTTGGGAAGCCGCAACTCGCGGGACCGCCTCCTCGCCATCCGCGCGGTTGCGAACTGGCAGTGGGAGCTTTCCAGCCTCCTCGTAGGGCCACTCCTACTGGACCCCGTCGCGTCGATCCGGCGAGCATGCGCCAGTGCGCTCGGGGAGGCCATCGCCATGACCGGTGCCTGGGCCATCACCAAGGGACTGGGCTGCTGGCATGACGTCCCGGCGAGCGATGAGAATGTAGCGGCCTTGTGCGAGGCGCTGCGGGACTCCGACCCGGGTGTTCGCGAGGCCGCGGCGCGCGCCCTGTGTCGCCTGTCGGAGGCCAAGGATTGCGTACGCTCCAAAGGCGGCCTCTGGGGCGACGATTTTCGCAAGGCGGTCGCGAGGATGTGTGAGGACGCCCTGGCGCCGCTCGCCGCGATGTACGCAAAAGACCGCTCACCGCGAGCTCGGCGGGCGGCGCTGTTGGCGCTGGCGCGCCTGGGCTGGCCGGAGGCGGTGGCACCGCTCGTCGCCCTCATCGCGCAGAATACGGACCACGCGCTGACGGCCGAGGCCATTTGCAGCCTCCATGCCGGCGGCGCCAAGGAGGCGCTTGTCCCGCTCGCGCTTCATGCCGATCCCTTTGTGCGCGCGTCCGCGGCGGCGCAGCTCGGACTGGACAGTCTGCCCTGGACGGTCCATGAGGTGGCCATCGAGGCGCTGATCGCCGATCTCGCCGACCCCGCGCTGCGAGACCTCGCCGCGCGGGCCCTGGCCACCAGTCGCGACGCCCGCGTGATCGCGCCCTTTGTCGCCATCCTCCGCGCTCCGAACGTCAACGCCACCCTCGCGAGCGCCGCTGTGCTCGGTCTCGCCTCACACCGAGATGACCCACGCGTCGTCGAGGCATTGATCGGCTCGCTGTTGGCGCGACCGCAGTGGTATACCGCCTACGTGCTGTGCGGTGTCGTGGACGAGCGCGTGATCGCGCCGCTCGCCGCCTTTGTGCGCGGCGGCTGCGAGGCCTATCAAGCGAGCCAGGTCGGGGCTGCCCTGAAGCAGATCGGCGGCCCGCGCGCCGAAGCCTGCCTGCGCGAGCTCGGCTCGCTAATCCCGGAGGAGGTCGACTACGATCCCTACGATTGAGAACGTTGCGGCGGCCCGCCGTACCCCATTGCTCCCGAAGTGCCGCGCCTTCGCCGCCGCTCGCAATGTCGGGCGGTGGCGAAGGCTTGACGACGTCATCGCATTCGTGTAAGCCAATTACCATTGGGCGCCTTCGCGCCCAAGCCGAGGGAGCAGAGCGTATGGTCGAGATTCTGAGCTCCATTTCCGGCCGCAACAATGCCCAGTTTCCCCCCTATCGCCTGATCGAGCGCGATTACCTCAAGGAAGCGCAGCTTTCGTTCGGACGGCTCGAACGCCTCTACCACATCGGTCAAAAAAAGGCGTGGGATGGCCGCGAGGTTCTGGACCGGTTGCTCCAGAGGCACGGCGGGATTTCGCTGCCAGCGCCCAAGAAGGAGGCGATCGCGCGCGTCTTTAGCATCATCCTGTGGGGCGAGCTGGCGGCATGGCACATCTCCGCGGAGATCGCCGAGGCGCTCGACGACGTCGAGGCCAAGATGGCGGCGACCGGGCAGGCCTTTGACGAGGCGCGGCATTTCTACACCATGCGCGACTATCTGCTCGCTCTCGGCGTCGACGTTCCGCCGCTGGACGGGTACACCCGTGCCATACTCGTGAGCGTGCTCGAAGCGGGCAGCCTCGTCGAAAAGCTCATTGGCATGCAGCTCCTCGTCGAAAACGTGGCTGTGCACTTGTTCCGCGGCGTCGCCAAAGGGGGGGTCGAGCCCGTCCTCGCCGAGCTGATGCCCTACTTTGAGCAAGACGAGGCGCGCCACGTCGGCCTTGGCGTCATGTTCTTGCCGGCCATGCTCGCGAAGCTGAGCCGCGCGGAGTCCCTTCGCCTACAGCTTTTTCAGGTCAAGGTGACGACGTTTATCGTTTGGGCGACAATACTGCTGCGCGAGTCATTCGAGGCGCTGGGCGTGGACCTGCACCGCGTGTTCCGCAACGGTATCAGTAACCAGCTCGAGATCTTTCAGGCGATGGGACAGGCCGACGGCGGAACGCGGGGCATCTACATTCCTCCGGACATGCTGCTCAAGGCCAACAACCTGGCTATCGACTTCTACTTCCCCAGACCAGGAGCACCGCGGCCCCGCTGGCTGCGCCTTGCCCATGACCTCATGAGTGGAACCGCCCGGCTTGGAGAGCGGGTATTGGAGTGGGCCGCATGACTGCTCCACCATCCCGAGGCTTCGTGACGCTCGCGGTCGAAGCAGGTGTCGGCGGCTTCCTCTTTGTCTTTGGATTGGCGATGACCGGATTGCTGTACGGCTGTCATCGCTTCCTTGGTGGCGCGGAGACAACGGCAAACGAATAGTCGTCGCCGGCGCGCCCCGCTGCGGCCACGGCTGCCCCCGCGCGATCGCGGGCACGGCAGCATCTGCGAGACGACACGTCGGGCAATTCCTGATGTCCACACTTTCTGACACCGCTGCTGGCCAGTCGCTCTGCGATGTTTTCGAGCGCTTGCGGCTAGGCACCATCGAGCACGCGGAGCCCGCTCAGCGCTGGCGCGGTCTTGCGGCCGCGATTGACGGCATTGTGGCCATCTTTGGGATTGTGACTGCCGCGGACTTCTTTCGCCGTGAAGGCGCCTCCGGGGAACGTCAGGCGCATCTCAGCCACTGCCTGGAGCGGGGAGGCACCGAAGATTGGCGCTCCTTCCTCATTGAATGCCTGTCGTCTGTGGGGCCGCGCTGGTTCCTCCCCGAGCTACGAGCTCTGCTCCTGCTACCCAACGGTCAGCCAAGCTCGCTAGCGTGCCTGATTGAGGATTTCCTGTCGGTGAAGGCCGCCAACGCAGCGGAGCCCAGGACCGCGGCGGACCGTTCGCGGCTGCTCGCAGTCTACGCGACTTCCGTGGCAGAAGAGCTGGACCGCATGACGTGGACCCGTGAAGCGATCATCGAGCTGCGGCCACGGGGCGCCGGGGAGGAGGGCGGCCGGGCGAGCGAGGAGGCCATTGCCGGGTTGCGCTATCACGAGGGTTGGCTGCCGCTGCACCCGTTCGCCGTCTGGGAGCGCTGCCCGGAATGCGAGCGCGACCATCTTTTCCTCTTGCGCAGCGTGAGCTCCCAGGGTCTGCTGATGGCTGACGTGCTCACCGGCCACCGTCGCCTCAATTGCTCGTCGCCGTTGATATCCTCGTTGGCCCGCCTACTCCTCAAAAGAAAGTTCTACGTCCCCGCGCAGACCGTGCTGCTCGCCGGCATGCAGCAGGCACCCGCGGATCCACGGATCCGTGAGGGTCTGCTGTATGTGCATCAGGCGCTTGGCCATCGCGCTTACCGGCACGGCGACGCCGAACGCTCTGCGGAGCAGTTTCGGGCGGCCCTCGAGCTCGCGCCCCGAAATGAGCGGATTGCGGCGATGCTGGCGCTGTCCTACCTGCGGCTTGGACGGCCGGTGGATGCGGTGGCAAGCTGTCTGCGCTGTCAGCCAACGGACGACGAACGTTCCGCCAACCTGTCCGAGATCCTGGGCCGGGGCCTGGTTCATCTCGGCCGGTGGGCTGAGGCGCGCGCGGCGGCAGGGAGACTCCTCGAGAGCGATCCGGGCAATGCCTGGGCCCTTGGTGTGCTCGCCGCCGGGTACGGTGCGGGAGGCGCGGCCGGGGAGAGGCGCGAAGCCTGCCGTGCGGACAGACCGGCCGCTGAGAGCGAGGCGACGCCGCGCGCCGGGGGCGGCGCCCACCTCACCGCTCCGGCCCCGGCGCCGCCTGCCGCCGCGACCGCGGTGAGCGGCGAGCCCTCCTTCTGGGAGCTCGCGGAGGACCTTGTGGCGGCGGTCAGGGCCGCTCCTCCCGCTCCGCTGTTGGGGCGCGACCGCGATATCCAGGAGTTGCTGGACATTCTGTCCTGCGCGTACAAGAATAACGCGCTGCTCATCGGTGAGCCCGGCGTCGGAAAGACGGCGCTCATTTATGAGCTCGCCAGGCTGGTGGCCACAGGTACCGCACCGTCGCGACTTGCCGCATTCGGTCTCGTGCGGCTCCGCGCCGGTGAAATGGTGGCCGGAGCACGGTACCGCGGGCAGTTCGAGGAGCGGGTCGTGCACGTTGCTCGCACGGTGCTGGACAGGGGCCGCACGATCCTCTTCGTCGACGACCTGCACACCGTGGCCAGCGCCAGTGGCCCGCGCAACGCATCCCTGGACATTGTCACGCTGCTGCAGCCGGTGTTGGCATCTCCGCAGATTCCCGTGGTCGGGGCTACCACTCCGGATGAGTACCGCGCGCGCCTGCAGAAGGATGCGGCTCTGGAGCGCCGCTTTCAGCTCGTGCACGTCTTCGAGCCAAGCGAGCCGGTGGCGGCGAGTATCCTGCGCTCCCGGGAGGACGAGCTGGCGCGCTTCCACGGCGTGCGGTTCGAACCCGCGGCGCTCGACACCGCGGCCGCCCTGCCGCGGCTCTACCTGCGCGATCGCTACCTGCCTGACAAGGCGCTCGATATCCTCGATCTGGCGGCGTCGCGCGTGGCCCGTACCGCGGGCGGTGCGCCGGAGCAGGTGGCGATCCCGTCCGTGACCGCTCGCGATGTCGCTGACGTTGTGGCGCACCTCGCCGCCGTACCGCCTGAGCGCATCTCGCCGGCCCGGGACGAGCGCTTGGCGGTGCTCGCGGCCGAGCTTGGCACGCGCATTGTTGGTCAGGACGAGGTGATTGGACGCGTGGCGAGCGTGCTACGCGCACGCCTCCAGGGACTCGGTTTGCACCCGCATCGGCCCAAAGGTGTCTTTCTTTTTGCGGGTCCCACGGGTGTCGGCAAGACCGAGCTCGCGCGCGCGATCGCCGTCCTCCTGCTCGGCGATGAGGACCGCATGGTGCGTATCGACATGAGCGAATTCGGCGAGCATATCGCCTCGACCAAACTGGTCGGTGTTTCGCCGGGATACGTGGGCTATCAGGATCGAAACCAGCTCACCGACGCGGTGCGCCGACAACCGCACACGGTTGTGCTGCTGGACGAGATTGAAAAGGCCAGTCCACAGGTGCTCAACCTGTTCCTGCAGGTCTTCGATTCCGGGCGGCTGACCGATGGGCGCGGCCAACACACCTATTTCCAGCACGCCATCGTGATCATGACCAGCAACCTGGGTGCCGAGCTCTTCGGTCGCCACCGGGTGGGCTACGCTAACGGCGACGGTCCGGCCATGCTCGCCACCGATGATTCCCTCCTGCGCAGCATCCGGCAGGGCTTGAGCCCGGAATTCTTGAACCGCATCGACGAGATCCTGCTCTTCCGCCCTCTCAGCCCGGCAGACATCCAGCGCATCCTGGACCTGAAGCTACAGGTAGTAGTGGCGCGCCTCCGGCAGGAAGGTAAGGAGTTGGTGCTTACGGATCGGCTTCGCGGGCGCGTGGTCCATGACGGCTTCGATCCTGAGTATGGTGCTCGCAACCTCGAACGGTCGCTGCGCCGGCATGTGATCGAAGCTCTCGGCACCGCACGGTTGTCCTCTGCGTGGGGGGCTGCGACGCGCGTCGAGGTTGACCTGGGGCACGCCGTCGGGCTCTTCACCTCCGCAGCGGCGGAGGCGGTGGCGTTGGACGTCAATGCAGAGCGTCTGGAGTCGTGGCCGGGTACTGCGGTGTGAGCGGCGGGAGTGGCATGCGCGCTGATAGGAAACCTGCGGCCTGGGGGCTTGCGCGGCGTACGCGATGTCGCTACCCTGATACTAACCGGATTTTCGTGCTGCCGCCTACATCCTTCGCGCTGGACTCCGGAAGCGAGAGAGTAGCGTGTTTGCTCTCGCGTCCGGGCCCAGAAATAGCAAGCTGAACCTGAACGCATGTTGCTGTGGAGACTGTGGGCATGCAGAGAATCCAGGACTACGCCTTTTACGGATTGCTCGGCCTATTCTTGGCCGTAAGCATCGGCATTTTCGTGTTCGAGCTCCGGGGGCACCCGCGACCGCACGCGACAGCGGAAGCCGCGGCGGTACCGCATTCTCCGGCCGAATTCCCCGATGTCTTCAATGTCGATCCTCTCGAGGGTCTTACGGGTACCGAAAAGGAGCTGCAGGTCCCTCCTCCGCCGCTGAACCCCGACTACTGGCCGTGCACCGACTGCCACGACCCCCAGGATGATAACGCCGAACGCCGGGAGCTCTCCGACGAGCATACCGACATCGTCCTGCATCACGGCGATGAGAAACGCTGGTGCCTGGATTGTCACAGCTTCGAGAACCGTACGAAGCTGAGACTGGCGAGTGGCGAGCCCGTTTCTTTCACCAAGTCGTACGAGCTATGCGGCCAGTGCCACGGCACGATATTCCGCGACTGGAAGGCCGGGATCCATGGCCGGCGCACGGGATACTGGAACGGGCCCAAGCGCTATCTCCTGTGCGTGCACTGCCACTGGCCACATGCGCCCCGTTTCAAGCAGATGGTGCCGCTGCCACCTCCCGCCCGGCCCGAAACGGTTGGCCGCGGGCTGTTTGCCACGGCGCACGCCGTGCCCAAGTCTGATGAGGCTTCCTCCAATGCGGGAGTCGCAAAATGAGCAACCCATCTCCGACAGTTCCTGAGGCCGGCGGTTGCGGTTGCTCCGCAGCGCCCTCGCGACGCGACTTTCTGGGTGCCGCCAGCGGCGTGCTCGCAGGGTTCCTGCTGTCCTCCTGCACCCCCGAATCAATCGAGCAGTTCTTTCAAAAGCAGTTCCGCGAGATGTCGCCAGACGAGGTCAAGGAGACCATCGCGCGCCTCGAGAAGCGCCACACCGAAGAAGTCGGCAAGACCGTATCCGTCGCGGCGACGCCGGCGCAACCCGGTGTCAAGTTCGGTTACGGACTCGACCTCTCGCGCTGCATCGGGTGCCGGCGATGTGTCTACGCCTGTGTTCGGGAGAACAACCAGTCGCGGGACCCACAGATCCACTGGATTCGCGTGATGCGCCAGAAGCGCGAGAAAGGTATCGACCTCGAAGGGGCGGAATACTACTACGACGCCGCAAAGGTACCCGAGGACGGCTACTTCTACATGCCCATTCAGTGCCAACAATGCGAGAACCCTCCGTGTGTGCGCGTTTGCCCCGTCGGGGCGACGTGGAAAGAACCCGATGGCATCGTGGTCGTCGACTACGACTGGTGCATCGGTTGCCGCTGTTGCGTCGCGGCGTGCCCGTATGGCGCTCGCCACTTCAATTGGGGCGATCCCTACGTCCCCGCCGACGAGGTCAACCCGGATACCCACTACCTCGGCAATCGCCCGCGCTCGCGCGGCGTCGTCGAAAAGTGCACGTTTTGCATTCAGCGCGTGCGCAAGGAGCAGGGCCGCTATCCCGCGTGCGTCGAAATCTGCCCGGTGGGCGCGCGCAAGTTCGGGAACCTGCTCGATCCCGAAAGCGAGATCCGTTACCTGTTGGACCACAAGCGCGTTTTTGTTCTCAAGGCCGAGCTCAAGACCGAGCCCAAGTTCTTCTACTTCTACGCGACTTGAGGTCACCATGAGCAAGCTGATCGAGTTCCCGAAGTTCGTATTGACCGCTCTCCGCTACTCGCTGACCGGGGGGCGATACTTCTACCTTTGGCTGACCTTCCTGTGCGGGCTGTTCGTCTGGGGCGTCACGGCGTACGTCGAGCAGCTTTCGAATGGCCTGATCGTGACCGCCATGCGCGATCAGGTTTCGTGGGGCTTCTACATCGGCAACTTCACGTTCCTGGTCGGCGTTGCCGCCGCTGCGATCATTGTCGTGATTCCTGCCTACGTGTACAACTGGAAACCCATCAAGGAAGTGGTGATCCTCGGAGAGATCCTCGCGATCAGCGCCCTGGTCATGTGCATGATTTTCGTGCTGGCGGACATGGGCCGACCAGACCGCGTCTGGCACCTGATTCCGCGCATCGGTCGCCTCAACTGGCCGAGCTCGTTGCTCGCCTGGGACGTCGTCGTGCTGAACCTGTATTTTGCCATCAACATCGCGATCGTCCTTTATGTCCTGTTCAAGACCTACCATGGACGGCCCATCAATCACAAATTCTTCGTGCCGCTTGTCCTCATCTCCATCCCGGTCGCCATATCAATCCACACCGTTACTGCCTTCATATACAACGGTCTCGCGTCGCGGCCATTCTGGAACGCTTCGATCCTGGCACCGCGATTTATCGCGAGCGCCTTCTGTTCCGGGCCCGCCATCCTCTTGATCCTCTTCCAAATACTCCAGCGAACTACGAAGATCGAGATCAAGGATGAGGCCATCTGGAAGGTCGCAGAGCTCATGGCCTACGCCATGTTCATCAACCTGTTCCTGCTTGGCGCAGAAGTATTCAAGGAAGTGTACTCAGCTACGGAGCATCGCGTTCACTTCGACTATCTCTTCGTGGGCGTGCATGGTCACAACGCACTCGTGCCATACGGATGGTCAGCAGTCGCCTGTAGCGTTGCCGCGTTTCTACTTTTCTTGATCCCCGCGACGCGGCGGAACCCCATTACGCTGAATATCGGTTGCCTCCTCATCTACTCCGGCGTATACATAGAGAAAGGCATGGGCCTGATCATTCCGGGAATGACCCCGGATACCTTGGGCGAGATCTACGCCTATGTGCCCACCATGACCGAGGTTCGCGTCGGCGCGGGCGCGTTTGCCACGGGCTTCATTGTTTACACGTTGATGACCAAAGTCGCCGTGGGAATTCTCACGGGTAACCTCCGCCGTGGAGCTGCAGGAGCAGGGCCCGGCGCCGCGGCGATGGGCGTCCAGCCGCCTGGCTCGCTTCCTGCCTGATCGGTGGGAATGGCGGTTTGAGTGGAAGCCGCGAGCATCACCATTGTTGAGGTCGGGTATCGTATGCAGAGGATTGTGTCCGCTCTGGGGCTGGCGCTTGTCGCCGCTGCTGTTGTTGCCGTCGCGCTAATGGCGTCCGGTCTGTCGGTACCGGCGACCGCGGCCGCCGATGATCAGGCAGCGATCAAGCTGTTCCAGGACAAGAAGTGTAACCGCTGCCACGAGGTCAAAGTCGCCGGAATCGTCAAGGCCAAGGCTCCGAAGCAGGAGGAAGAGGGCGAGGAGGGGGACGAGGTTGTCCTCAAGGAGGAGAAGAAGGTCGATCCGCCGGACCTTTCGGGAGTCGGTGTGAAACGAGACGCGGACTACCTGACGAACTGGCTGCAGAAGCGAGTCGCGAATGACGACGGGCGCAAGCACAAGAAGCGCTTCACCGGCAAGCCCGAGGAGCTGAAAACGCTGGTAGACTGGCTCCTCACGCTCAAGTCGCCGGTGGAAGAGAAGAAGTAGCGCGCCAGGGGCTGACCTGACACGCGCTTCAAGCACTCTGGGAGCTCGTGACCGGTGCGGGCGTTTCCTCCACGGGAGACGCCGCCGCCACCGGCCGTGAGCGGACCCGGGAGCCGAATATCAGAGCGCCGCCGTACGAGGACAGCGCCAGAAAGAGCGCCCCGGCGCTGCCGGCGAAAAAATCCTCCACGAGCAGCTTGAGCGCCCCGACCGCGAGGATCGGGTAGACAAGCATCCCGGCGTCTGCGAAGCGCCGGACGCGGGATAGCGCGGCCAGCGCCACGATCGCCGCAGCGATGGTCATGGAGCGAACCGCGGCTACGGCGCCCGCGCCCGGCGGGACGGCGCCCGCGGCGAGGGAAACGGCGAACAAGACAGCGACGGCCCCAATCCCGAAAACCGCGACGGCAAGACAGACCAATCGCGAAACCCGAAGGCCCCGTGTGGCCGCGCCATCGGCCGCGGTCAGTGCGTAGGCGAGCGCCGTGGCGCCGAGCGCCAAGAATGCGCTCATGGGCATCACGGGCAAGGAGGCGCCGAGCGAACCAGCAAACGCGCGAGCTGCTGCCTCTACCAGGCCTGAGCCCAGCGCTGCGAGCAGCACCGCCAGACAAGCCTGCAGCCGCAGCGGCGCGCCAACCCAGCGCGACGCCGTCCACACCGCCGCCGCCACCGCCACACCGCCATACTCGGCGCCGAGCAGAAGCTGTGCGCAACCGAGCAACAGCGCGAAGGACACCGTTGCCGCGTAACCGCGCATCCTGTGGGTTGCAGCTTCTCCCACGCCAAGACGGAGCATTGCCCCATAGCCCACCGCGGCTACCACCCCGCTGAGTGCGCCGAGCCCCCAGGCGGCGGGCGCAGACACCATCTTGATGGCCAGCACGGCAGGCAAATACCCCAGCAGAAGCACGGCCACGGACTGGGCGAAGGCCAAAGTCGTCGGGTTCTCGCGGCGCACCAGTACTCGGTGTCCGAACCACCCGAGAAAGGCGACTGCGAGCGCAAGCTGAGCGGCGAGCGCCGCTGCCCCAAATCCCCGCTCGTGAGTCACCAGGCCGACAGCGGTGATCAAGGCGGCGAAATCTGCGGTAAGGCAAGCAACCCAGGCAAAGGCCGCCCATTCTCGGCGTGTGAAGACCAGGCCGGCGGCGACGCCGAGGCCAACATGATACATGGTAATTGCGGCAAAGGCCTTGGTCTCGGGCAGGAGGGCGAACCCCAAAAGCGCCGCCCCGGTCCACGAAGACCACGCCACGGCCGCAAGCCGATAGTGGTGCGCGATGGCAAGCGACACGAACGCCACGAGCAAGGCGACGGCGCCCACCAGCGGGGCGGGCAGCCGCGAGTGCGTGATGCTCTCCCAGAGCAGCGGATAAGCGATGAGCGCCACCGCGCCGCCGTATGCGGAGGCGACGACGGAGCTCCCCCTGCGCGCGGCTCGACCGCACATGACCATCCAGGCAGCCGCGTACGTGAAACCCAGGATGACTCCAGGACCGGCGGACAGCACGCTGCCTTCGGTAAGGGCGCGCAAGAAAAAGGCGCCGCCAAGGATGAGCAGCACGCGCCCCACCAAGGAGGCGCCGGCACTGAAGTCAAGGCTCCCCCTCCTCTCTTCGTCGCCCACGAGACGGTCCGGAGCGCCTGTAATACGCTCGCTTGCCATCGTGAAGTCGCGACTGCGCGGCAAGACGACCTGTTCCAGCCTTCGCAGACGTTCTGCCAGGGACTGAACTTCCCGTGACAGGGACGCCAGCGCCTCTTCGATGTCGACGCGCCTATCGTCCATCGCGATCCCCCTTGTTGGTGCCGAAGCGAACAAGACCGCTCGTGGCCTGCTGGAGCGCGGGCTTACGCCTTTTTGGCACAGCACGCTGCCCGATTTACTGGCCACTTTCGGCAGCCAATTGGCGGGTGCATGCGCAAGAGGATGCCGATGCCGGCGAGGCGGCATAAATTGTACGCCGATTTCGCGCGCCTCACAAGTCTCGCGGCAAGCCCCTACTCCAGGTCGGCGAAGACCGGCGCGTGATCAGACGGCGTGAAGCCATCCTTCTTTTTGCGGTAGTCCCGGTCGATCACGACGTTGCGCACGCGCACCGAAGCAGGCCGGGTCGCCAGGAGAAAATCAATTCGCAATCCGATGTCACGGTGAAAGGCGCCGGCCCGGTAGTCCCACCAGGTAAACTCGCGCGCTTGCGGATGCTGCGCTCGAAAGACGTCATCGAGTCCCCACGCGAGCAGGTCGCGGAAACTCTGGCGCTCCGCGCTGGTGTGGAAAAGCTGCCCTTGGCTGGCAGCTTCGTCACAAGTGTCAAGTGCGGCAGGCGCGACATTGAGATCGCCGCAGAGGAAGATGGGGTCCGCGGCCGAGCAGCTCGTCTCGAGGAAGTCTCGTAGCCGCTCAAGCCAGCGCAGTTTGAGTGCGAAATCACGATGCGCGATGTCCTTGCCGTTTGGGCAGTACGCGCTGAAAATCCTCAAATCGCCGACGCTTACGCCCAGGAAGCGGGATCCGGCTCCTTCCATGCCAGGCAGGCCGGAAGCCAGCACTGCCGCGGAGGTTTTCGTGAGCACCGCCACGCCGTTCCACGCCTTTTGACCGAGGAAGTAGGAGGAGTAGCCGCTCTCCTCGAGCTCGCGTTCAGGGAACTGGTCTGCGGCTGTCTTGAGCTCTTGCAGCGCAACGCAGTCCGGCTGCCGGTCGGCGAGCCACTGACGCACCAAGTCCAGACGCGCCCGCAGCCCATTGACGTTCCAGGTGGCGATGCGCATGAATCTCTCCAACCATCACGGGCGTGCCCAACAAAAGAGGAGCGGGGTCGTCATGATGACCCCGCTCCGGCGAGAACCTGGAGGAAGCTATGGAAGCAACGTGGCCCTAGTTGGCCGCGTCTACGGCTGCGGCGGCATCGACGAGGCCGTACCCGAAAGAGTTGTCGCGGCCGGCCGTTCCGAGGTCGGTGGCCGTCGAGGTCAGGAGGTCGCGGACCTGCTGATTGGAAAGACCGGGATTGGCGGCCCGGACCAGCGCCGCGACCCCGGCGACGTGCGGAGTCGCCATCGATGTCCCGGCGTAGGTGCTGTAGCTCGATGGCGTTACAGCGATGGTAACCGCCGCGTTGCCGAGAGCGAGCAGAGCCTCGCCTTGCGCCTTGGACGAGCTGACTACCGGGCCCCATCCGGAATCTTCACCGAGAGTGCCGTAGAAATCGCCGTCTGCATTGTTGTAGATGACCACCGCCGCGGCGCCGGCTGTCTGTGCGCTCGTGGCCTTCTGGGAGAAGCTGACGCTGCCGCGCTGGACCAGCGCGATGTTGCCGCTCACGCCGGCAGGGCAGTCAGAGGCTGTGGTGGCCAGACCGCAATTATACAGCGTGCCAGTTACGGTGGCCTTGCCGCTGTAGGTCATGGGGAACAGCGAGAGCGATGCGCCGGTGGCGGCGACGGTGCCGGAGGCGGCGGCGGAGCTGTTCATCGGCACAGACGAGAGCACGTCCACGCCAGGCGCGACGAGCTCCTGCGCAGAACCATAATTGCTGAAGCTGGCCAGTGCGTTACTGGAATCGACGGCACCGACTGCAATCACGGAGCTGTACGCCGCCGGGTAGCCGACAGAGCTCGCGCCGTCGTTACCGGACGCGGCGACGACCAGCACGCCCGCGGCCCAGGCGCGATCGCAGGCAGCTTGCAGCGTGGTGCTCGACGTGGAGGAACCGAGACTCATGCTCAGCACATCGGCGCCCTGGCTCACGGCCCAGTCGATGCCACCGGCGATCCAGCTTGTCTGGCCGCTTCCCGTGTCGCTGAGGACCTTGCCCATGATCAGGGAAACATCCGGGGAAACACCGAGGACGCCAACCGCGTTGTCGAGAGCCGCGATGGTGCCGGAGACGTGAGAGCCATGCCCAAAAACGTCACCGTAGCTCGTCTCGCTGCCGCCAGTGAAGTTCTTGCCGCCGGTGACCGAAAGATCTTCGTGTGTGGTGTCCACGCCCGTATCGAGAACCGCGACAGTCACGCCGGCGCCGCGCGTGACGCCCCAGACCTCGCGAGCCTTGACCGCGTCAATGCCCCACGGCACGACCTGTTCGTCATCGGGGTTGCCCAGCGGTTGCCAGTCCGCGCAGTCCTGCTCCACCGCGATCACGTCGGCTCGGCGCGCCAGCTCCTCGGCACCGCGCCGCGTCGCCTGGACATGAACGACGCCGATATGGTTGAGGCGCGCGACCTCGAAGTATTCAGAGGCAACGAAAGCCGGAGCGGATCGCAGGCTGGTAACCTCTTTGACGATTACAAGATAGGATCCGTTGACTGGGTTTTGGCACGTACCGGCGACGCTTGCCGTGACAGCGCTGGCGCTGACGAGGACGGTGAGGATGGCGGCGGTCATGGGCTTGTTCACTGGGATCTCCTGACAAGAGGGTCGATCATGATTTCGCATTGGCCGTGGCCGATTATGCAATCGTTGTGCCATGGATCGGTGGCCCCAAGAATGCCCATTACCGAGCGGTTGCGTCTACATGGCGTGATCACGACATCACAGCCAGCGCCGCCGCGACCCGGCGCCTGTAGCGAAGAACGCCCCTATGACGCCATTTGCGGGCCGTGAACGGACGGCGGGACCAATCAGTCCAGATGTGCCGGATTCGGCGCACATGATTGACGCGTTGCGCTACCAGTTCTAACCCTCCTGACTCACGCGTTTTCATGTAGCGAGAATCGGCCTCGTACCGGATTCCCTGCGGCTGCAGGGCTTCAGGGCAGCCGCAGCAGGGCTTCCCTTCAGGCCGCTTCCTCCGGTGGCAACGGTTGCGTGTCGAGGCGACACAGCGGTGACCTCAGGCGCAGATCGAGCCCGCGCTTCCCCACCAGAATCGGTTCATCCAGGGGCACGGCAGCGACCTCTGGCAGGCGCCGCGCCCGGACCGCGTGCACGGCATCGCCGGACCAAACCTCGACGACCTCCCGCCCGAAACGGTCGAGAAGGTATACGCCATAAGTCGAGAGGTCGTGGACCAGGAGCGCGCTACCCGAGAGTCTGAGGCCACAGTGCACGCGGCTGATGTCGCGATACCTACCAGGGGCCAAAAAGTCGCACCACGGTCCACGGCCGAACGTCACCCACAGATCGTCCGGGAGCCTGCCCAGCTCCTTGATTTTCCGCCCCATGATTGTAAGCTCTACGCAATAGCTCATGTACGTATCCTCCGTTTAGGTTTAGAAAAGACCCCCTTCGCGGGCTCTCCTGCCTAAAACTGCAAGTTGTGAGCCAACTCCGCACCTGCGGCCGTTCGTGCAGCGATCCCCGCGACTTGCGGCCATCGACCCGTGGTGCTAAAAGCAAGAAAATCCGGCGGCAACCGGGGAAGTAGCTCAGGGGTAGAGCTTTGCCTGAAAAATCGCTCTACAACTCGGTTTCCGCTAGGAAGCCAACTCGTCGAGCATACAAGGAATGCAAGTGTCGCGGGTTCAAGTCCCGCCTTCCCCGTAGGACCTCTTTTCGATTCCAAGACCAGGGCGCGCAACCGGGAAAGCATACAAGCCAGGGTCCACTGGGCCCGCTTTCTTTAGGGAAAGAACATCGCTTTTCCTCTCGCGCGCCTTTGTTTACTCCACGGCTCCCAGTGGGAGCCGTGATATTCTCGAGTTCGGCTCTTCACTGAAAGCCTCCCACAGGAGGAGTCCATGGTCCAGGAAATCGATGCGCGCCGCCGAGAGGCGCTCGGACCCGCCGAGAGAATCGTGACGGCTCTCATTCAGCACGCTGACCACATCGTCCACCACCGACCTGGAATCGCCGTTGCGGCTCCGCGGTCCAATCTCGGCATGAGCTGGCAGGCCGTAAGCTGGAAGGACGAGGATGGGCGGCGCGTTCTGTACGGAGTGAGCAGCCGCCGGGACCGAGCGCCTGCGACGCGCTTGGGCGTGCTTGCCGATGGCAAAGTGTGGGACGGCGACCGCGAGGTAGGCGAATTTCGCCTGGCCGGCCTTTTTCCCGAGGCGGCGGCCTGGGCATATCGGCAAATCGCCGAAGTCTACAAGCTCGACAACGAGCTTGCCGCGCGCTGGGCGAGCTGGGCTTTCCCCCGTGAGCACCGCGACCTCAAGGTGCTCCTCGCCGCGTTTATGCTCGTCCAGAGCCGCACTGGTGAGCCCGTGCGCGAAGATGGCCGCGTAGCCTTCCGCGACGACGACTACCGCGCTGTTGGCGAGGCCATGTGCCTGCTTCGCGCAAGAAACGACCTCAACCCAAAACTGCTCCTGCGGATCGGGGACGTGCTCAATCTGCCCCAGATTGCCGCCATTAACCGCGAGCTCGGCTTCGGAAAGTCCGGCCGGGCGCCGGCACGCGGTCGCTATTACAAGGCTGTCGAAAAGTGGCTCCGCAACCGCGAGAATAACCCGCGGCTGTTGGAGGGTCTCGTCAAGGCCGGCTTCCGCACTTCGGTCATGGCGCTGGCCCGGCGCGTCGGCTACAAGCCCCTGTCCCCGAAGTTCTTCGAGATCTTGCGCTGGAAGCAGAAGCAGGCCAGCGACGGGCGGCGCGGGATCGCCATCGGCGCCGCGGTGTCGCCACCGGAAACCTGGGATGCTCTCACTGAGGCCGAAATCTGCCGGCGAATCGTTGCCCAGAAACCGGGCTTCAAGCGTCTGGTGGGGCTCCTGCCCCCCTCCGTGGGGCTGACGCCCGCCGTTTGCGCCGCCGCGATCGAGGCGGGATCCCTCTCCGATACGGATCTCATCATCTTTACGCCAACGCTCGAAGAGCTCGGGCTGCTCGCCGTCCCGGACATCCGCGCCCGCTGGCGCGCGGCCATGGACCGCGCCGAAAACCAGCGCGCCGCAAATGTCGCCCGGAACGTCAAGAGCCGTGCAGTCGCCGATGAGTTGCAGGTGGCCGCCGAAAAAGCGACGAAAGCGGCGCTCGAAGAGGTTTCCCGCGACTTCCGCGTCTACGTGATCGTGGACAAGTCAGGGTCCATGCAAGGTGCGATCGAGACGGCAAAGTCGTATCTCGCAAAATTCCTGCACGCCTTCAGCCTCGACCGCCTACACGTTTCCGTATTTAACACGGTGGGAACGGAGGTGACCATCAAGAGCGCCACCGCGGCCGGGATCGAGCAGGCCTTCAAGGGGCACGCCGCTGGTGGCGGCACGTCGTACGCCGAGGGCGTGCGCGTGCTCGCGCGGCGCCGGCCGGCGGACGGTGAGGATGCGCTGATGATCTTCGTTGGCGATCAGGAAGATGGCGGGCACCGCCAGCTCGCCGACACCGTCAGGTCCACCGGCTCTTGCCCCGTGGCCTTCGGGCTGCTCGAGGTGAGGAGCCCAGGTAGCCGGTCCACTCTGCGCGTGGTCGAGCTCGCGGCGGAGGAGCTTGGCATCCCGTGCTTCCGCCTCGACGAAGGCATTTTCGCCGATCCTTACGCCGTGACGCGGACGTTGCGTAACCTCATTGCCGCGGCTCCGGTGGCGGCCGGATCGCACGGCAGGCTGCTCGACGAAATCCTGCAGACGCCGCTGTTGGAGAAGCCCGTCTGGGCCTGAGATGGGGTGGCAAGCGCTGCTGGAAGCTCCGGTGGAGCACGTATTGCCCTGGATCGGCGGACGCAAGGTGCATGCCCGCGGCCGCTCCTTCGTCATCGCCGGACAGCTTCCCCAGGAGCATGGCTGGTGCCGGTTCGCGCCTGCGGGAGGGCGCAGAGTCAGGTTTGTCGCGTCGGCCGAACCCGACCCCGCGTTCGGTGACGATGGGCCCGTTCGGCGAGGTTATCTGGTCGGAGATCGGCTGATCCCCGACGAAGCCAGGGTCGACCCGGATCCGGCGCTGCTCGTGAAGCAAACGCTTCCGGTGCACCTCGTGGAGCCGGGGCTGGAGCGCTTTTGTCGCGCCGCAGTTATCGCCGACCCAGACGGCGAGCTCCTTTTTCTCCGCCGGGACTTTCCGCTCGGGCCCGAGCCGCAGGTGCTCGCCGCTTATCTGGACCGCCGCGCGTCGCTGGATCAGATCCCCGCAGTCACCCCGGCTCTCGATCTTGCCTTCCGCTGGCTATCTTGGCAGCGCGATTTGGCCGAGCGGCGGAGGCAGGAGCTCGAGCGGTTGCGGGAGCAGGAAGAGCGCCAGCGGCAGGCGCTCCGAGACGCGGGTAGCGGCCTCCGCCGGCGGGCCCTCGCAGCCCGCGACTTCGAAGCGGCGGCGCGCGCGGCCTTGATGTTGTCGGGGGCAGAGCTCCTTGACGCCCACCCGGCCTATGGCGGCAATGACATGACCGTACAGTATCGCTTTCGCGAGCGCCGGCTTGAGTGCGTCGTCGACAAGCACACCTTGCGCGTGACGGATGCGGGCATCTGCTTGCGGGACGAGCGCACGGGCGAATGCGGTGATACCTACTTCACGCTCGAGTCGCTCCCGGTCGTCGTTGGACAGGCCATGGACGAGCGGGCCCTCGTCGTGTTTCGCCACGTAGCTGCTGACGGCAACCACTACTACGATGGCGAGGATGTGGCCGATGATTGAGGCCGCCTGCGTCCTTGACGACCGCGGGACGGTCATTCACTGGCATCTCCCACAGGGAAGAACCGGTGCGATGTTGCCGGACTCCCGTGAGCTGTGGCTGGTGCTGTGGGAGCACCGGTCGCGCCTCGGTGCAGTCGCCCATACCCATCCGTGGACAGGTGAAGCGTTGCCCTCCGCCACGGATGTGACCACGTTTGCGGCCTGCGAGGCGGCGCTCGGCCGGCGGCTCGTCTGGTCGATCGTCACCGCCGATCAATGCGCCTGCTTTTCCTGGCTTGGACCGGGCCGACTGGACTACGCTTCCGTTCCTTGCCCAAACCTGCGCGAGAGCGACATCGCGCGTTTGCGGGAGCTGTCGCAAGACTCACTATCTAATTCGTGACGCGGATACCACTGCCCCTCATGGAAGTCACCGATGCCTGACCTGCAAGTCCTGCACATCCATCAAGCGCGTCTCAACATCACCTGGGCAGGAAACAACGGAGACTACCCAGATCCAGTGCCGTTCGACATTTCCGACGGCGAAATCCGAAACATCGCTGCGGAGGCGATCCGCACCGGTTACGTGCCGGGAATTCAGGCAGACGTGCGGGTGAATCTGGCGGATTTCGTCGTCGATCGTTTCGGCGCCACCGCAGAAGTACCGTGGAATCGCATCTTTCTGAGACCGAAGACGCCCTTCGGCAGTCGCTAAACCGGCACTGGAAGCGGAGTCGAGCAGATGGCTGCAGGCGTCGTCATTGTCGGCGTGGGTGCCTTGGGTTCGCATCTGGTGCTCTGGGCGCGCAACTGGCCGGCGCGGATCAAGATTGTAGACTACGACCGCGTTGAGCAGAAAAACCTGCTCGCGCAGTTTCACACGCGCATGGGCCTCGGGAAAAACAAGGCGCAGGCGCTGCAGCAGGCCATGCAAGGCATGTTCGGCACGCGCCTGGAGGCGGTGCCGCATCGCCTTTCGGAGGATAACGCCGAGGTGCTGCTTGGTGGAGGTGATCTCGTTGTCGACTGCACCGATAACGCGGCGACGCGGCGCGTGATCCAGGTCAGCGTTCGGCGGCTCGGCCTGCCATGCGTGCACGGCGCCTTGTCCGCGGACGGCGGTTTTGCTCGCGTCGTGTGGGACGAGCTTTTTGTCGTGGACGAGGAGGGATCAGAGGGCGCGGCGACCTGCGAAAACGGTGAAGCACTCGCCTTTTTCGCCCTCGCCGCCGCGCACCTCGCCGGCGCCGTGCAGCGCTTTCTTGCGACGGGGGAGCGCCGGAGCTGCCAGATCACACCCACGACCGTGACGCGCATCGCGTAATGGGGCGCGGCGACGGCACTCAGCTCCGGGGAGAGCCGGCTTGTCACTTGACGCGTAAAACGGCGTGGCAAGTCCCTTCAAGGACGACACGGACCGCCACCGAGCCGGAACGGGCAAGGTGGCAATCGAGGCCTCAGCCGGGTCTGGTTATGGCTAATGGACCGGAGCGTCAAGGTTTGACGAGTTTCGGTTGTCCGTCGTGGTGGATCTTTCCGCGACGGATGTTTAGATGTTCTATGTGGCCCAGAACAAACCGTTGTGGGCCAGGGCAGCCGACCGACGCTCGCCTCCGCCGCGGTTTGTCCGGCGTGCGGATGAGATTGCCAAGACCTTTCCAACTGCTCATGCGGGTCCGACTAATTGATCCCAGCGATGACGACAGGCCGCTGATCGACACTTGGCTGGGCGCTGCACATGTTCGACCTTATTGGGGCGATCCCGACGAGAACAGCCGGATCCTGCGAGAGGCGCCGCCCACCATGTCCCGCGCCTTGATCGAGGCCGATGGCCGCAAGGTCGGCCTCGTGCTGTGGCAGCAGCCCACCCGGGATGAGCTCGATGAAGCCGGGCTCACCGACATTCCCGAATCTGTCATCGACCTCGACATCATGATCGGCGCCCGCGGCGATGTCGGACGAGGTATCGGCACTACAGCGATTCGCCTCGTTGCCGAGATCGTGCTCGCCGACCCTTCTGTGCCCTACGTCATCGCGGCTATCAGGGTGGACAACACGGCATCCCTGCGAGCTTTTTCGAAGGCGGGCTTCAGCAGAGCGCGGGAGTTCGATGACCTCGAAACCGGGCGCTATGTGCTGATGGTCAGAGGCCGAGACGAAAATCAGGGCGTCGGCAGAATGTCTTGAGATGCTCCTTCACAAGGGTCGTAGGCCCCCCCGCCCTGCCTTTGCTCGCGAGGGGGAGGTGAGGTGGCGGGCACATGCCACGCCCACTCTGCTGGCCATGGTGTAAAGGAGATTCTGCCGACGCCAACGTCAGGATGGGTAGCCACTCTGGCACGAGAGCGTAGGGCGTGCCTCGCAGCGGCCACCGGGAAACGGCTGCCCGAGATCTCACCGGATGCCGATGGCACGGCCGATGCCGGTGGAGAGGAGATACCAGGTCCGAGTCCCTGCGGATCTACCTTCGTAGTGCCATTGTTCCCTTAGCGCTTCTTGTCCCTCCTGTTGCACCGTTGGTGCAACGCATGCGGCGGATCTCGAGGAGCGGACAGTCCTCGTCTGGCAGGACGACGGGAACGAGAGTCATGTCAGTCTCGAGCGGTAGGAACCTATGGCTCCTCCGGTTCGGGCGATACTCGCATGCTATACTAGGAGAGCCAGTACACGATGCGACGGCGGACCCGGTAAAGTGCGCAGCGAATTGACAATCGTGCCTGGACTGGGCCGCCAGTGCTCGGCAGCTCCGCACTCGCTGGTCAAGGAATGGTTCAAAGACAGCCTCCCACCGATAGGCGCCTCCAGTTGGGAAAGGACCAGCGAGGCGCTCAGGAGGGGGGTGAACTCAGATGGCTTTGCAACGATGTCTCTGACACGGCGACTGACGTTAGCTCTTGGCGCACTTTCCGCCTCAAGCTGGATGACCGAATCTTGCCCGTACATGCGCAGGGTGACTGGTCCGGCGGGGTCGGGATAAACGGTGGTGAGATGGATGATGAAACCGTAAATCGCATTCTCTCTGAGAGGGTACTGGTCGTCACGCATGATCAAGCCGAGGGCGCCGCGCAGGTTCGGTAGTAAGGAATGGGGTAGTTCCCGGGTGCAGCGGATCCATCCTGGTCTGCTGCTCGTGGCGACTCTCGGAGCCGCGGGTCTCGGCGAACGCCTGGCGCCACTTCATCTTCCTGCCGCGATCGGAGAAACAGGAAGCGCGGTGGCGCTTGGGCTGCTCGCTGGCGCCGTGTGCCTGGGGGCGTGGGCCGCGCGCACAATGAGGAGTGTGGATACTCCAATCGAACCCGGACTGCTTCCTCGAGCATTGGTCGTCACGGGACCCTTCCGCTACACGAGAAATCCCCTCTACCTGGCGCTGCTGCAGGTCTCGGGCGCGTTTACCGCGCTGACGGCTTCGCTGTGGTTTGCCGTGGGAACGGCAGCCATCGGCGTTGCCCTGAACGGGTACGTCATCCCACGCGAGGAGCGCGAGCTCGCGGAGCTCTTCGGCGACAAGTACGAGCACTACGTGCGTCGCGTGCGCCGCTGGCTGTGACCCGGGCAGGATGGCGCGCTCCGCGCGGCGACAGCGCTACTGCTCCTTTCCGGAATGTACGCGGACGAGCGCGGAGTCCTCGCTGGTCAGGTGCAGGTCGTAGGTGACGATCTCCAGCTCGTAGCGCTTTCCGTCCAACTCGAAGGGAATCCGCTCTCCCTCCTTGGCCTCCGCCTTGCCGGCCAGGACCGTGCCGTTGCCAGCGAGGATGGACACGTCAGCGTAGCCTTCCGTGAGCACATCGCCGACACGGACGCGGGCACGGCCCCGCAGCCCTGGGAGATCCGCCTCGGCGCGTTGCGTCACCCAGACCTTGTCTTCCTTCTTCTCGCATGCCGTCACCACGAGCGGTAGGGCGGCCAGGACCAGCGGGAACAGTCGCGAAATACGCATCACCCACACTCCCATCGCGGTTGGGCTCGGACCTGCACCGACCTGAGGCGCCGCCCGATTCCCCTATCGGTTCGATTCGGGCGGCGTCTCCTCTGGCCGCGGTCGCCGGCGCCGTCCATCGACGCCGCTTCAGCACGCGTTCATAGCGCCGGACGGACCGCGGCGCCAGCGCCGGCGCCGTTTGGTCGTGGTTCTACGGCTGTGCGGTGCGCTCAGCGGCATCGCCACACTGCGACCCTCCTGCGCCGAAGCCGAGGGGCACGGTTGCAGATTCCGCTCCGCGCTCCGGATCATGCGGTCCGCCTCCTTGACCCCGCTCAGGTAGGCGCCATGAATTGTCGCCGGATAGTCTCGGTGTGTCGCCTCTCCGGCGAAAAACAGGCGGGTTCCCACCGGGTCCGCAAGGCGCTCTCGATCTTCCGGCGTGGCGCCGACCGCGAGATACGAGTAGGTGCCAGATGCCAGAGGCCAATCGTGCCATCGTCCCACGATGTAACCGTCCGCCGCGGGCACGCGCGACCCATAGCACCGCCGCAACGCCGCAACCGCCTCGGCGACGAGCTGCTCGTCGGCGAGCTTCCGCGCGCGCTCGAGGTACTCTCCCGTGAGCACGCAGGTGAGCACGTTGCCACCGGTGTAGCGGCGGACGTTGTGAAACTCGGGATACTCTCCAGGGGTCCCAGAGACCTGGGAAAGAAACTCTGCGTCCTCGTGCCAAAAAACCTCCGGAAAGCGCATCGCCATGGTGATTGCTGCGCCCATGCCGAGGCGGGCGATCGCCTCTTGCTTCCAGCTTGGAAGCGGTGGCGAAAACGTCACCGCTCCCGCCTTGAGTACGCCGAGCGGCAGCGTGACGACTGCGGCATCGCCGGCGAAGGTGCCACGATTGGTGACGACGCGGACGCCGCTGCTGTCCCCGTGCTCGACTGCGAGAACCGTGTGCAGCAGCCGCACGTCCAGCCCCTCGGAGAGGGCGTCCGCGACTTGTTGATAACCGTTCGGGTACACCACGTCGTCGCCGCCGAGCTCCTCACCTTCGTCGCCGTACCAGAGGGAAATCGCATCCAGCGAAACAGTCGCCTCGATCTCGGTCACGCTTCGCGCCCAGCTCATCTCCGGAGTCTGGGCCGCGCCCCCGGCGATGCGGCGAAGTGCGGCGGCAATCGAAATGTCCGCGTTGAGATTCTCGCCGTATTCTTCGGCCTCCTCGAGTAACTCCTCAAAGCTCTCCTCAATGTCGTCCATGGCCTCGTCGGACAGGAGGCGACCGCCGGTGTCGAAGAGGAGCGCCTTGTCGAAATCGCTGCTCACCGTGAGCAACCCCGCATCGCGGGCAAGGATGGAAATCGGATTACCGGCTGTACCCTCGATCCACGTCGGTCCCATGTCGACCGCGACGCCGAGGCGGCGATCGGTCCAGATGCGGCCGCCGACTTCGGCCGCGGCTTCGAGCACAATCACCTCGATACCTCGCTCGGCCAGACGGCGAGCGGCGGCAAGTCCGGCGATTCCGGCGCCGATGACGAGGACGGTGCCGCCGTCGAAGCCGATGTCCGTGTCCTCCCCCTCCGCGTCGAGGCAGCCGATGTCAAAGCCCACCAGAGATGCTGCGAGGCCTGTCCGAAGAAACTCTCTGCGATTGATCACTGCTGATTCTCCTTTTTTTACGCGGAGGGTGGTTCAGGGCGACCGTGACCGTCCGAGATGCAAGGCGGATGCCGGGCAGGTGTGCCCCCGCACAGCGCGAGAACGCTGGTGTAGATCGCGCCAGGGAGAGGCGGGGATGCATCCGTCTGGAGGCAGGCATTCTGGCGATGAGCGGAGCTGCGAATGCGGGGACTGACCCGCATCGGGTGAGTTGCAGGTGCGACCTGCTGGAGGCAGAATGAGACATCGCGACGAAAGTGTGCAGAGAGAGGATCGCCGGAAATGCCGACGATGCTGTCATGTCCGAGCTGCGGCAATGCCAACAGCGCGTTTAACGTGCGCTGCGGGCGGTGCGGAGAGTCGCTCCCGGATCCGACTGCGCCCACGCAGTCCCACGGCGGTGCCGGCGCCGAGCAGAGCAGTGGGGCGCTGGCTGCTACCCACCTGCGGCCAGGGGACCGCGTCGCGCACTACGTGCTGGTGCGAGAGATCGGCCGCGGCGGCATGGGGGTGGTGTTTCGTGCCCGCGACGAGCGGCTGCTACGAGACGTCGCGATCAAGATCCTGCCGACGACTGTTGCGGCCCATCCGCTCGCTCGTGATCGGCTGTTGCAGGAAGCTCGCGCCGCGGCGGCCCTGGATGACCCGGCGATTGCCACCGTGCACGAGATTGGCGAGCACCATGGCGAGTTTTTCATCGTCATGGCACTCTACCGTGGCCAGACGCTGCGCGCGCTGCTTGATGCCAAAGGCCGCCTACCGCTTGCGGAGGCCGCCGCAATTGCACTGGGCGTGGCCCGAGGTCTGGCGGCCGCCCACGCGGCGGGAATCGTCCACCGCGACATCAAGCCCGCGAACATCTTCGTGACGGACACGGGCGAGGTGCGCATCCTCGACTTCGGCTTGGCGCAGGTGGCAGCGGAGAGGCCGGGAAGCGCCTGCAGCGCTGCGTCGGCCGGCGCGGGCGGGCTGCCAGCGCCGGCACCGCGGGCGATCGTCGGCACCGTCGCCTACATGGCACCAGAGCAGGCGCGCGGTGACGAGGTAGGTCCGCGGGGGGACGTGTTCTCTTTTGGCATGATCCTGCATGAAATGCTGTGCGGGCACAGGCCGGTAAGCGGCGGAGGGCAGTGGCGCGTCGCCGCGGAGGTTCCCGAGAGCTTGCGCCACGTGGTTTCCATCTGCCTGCAGGCGCCTCCCGCCAGCCGGTACGGCTCGGGAGCGGAGCTCCTCGCCGCCTTGAGGGCCACCGCGCCGCCACCTGCAGCTCCGCCGGCGCCGTTGCCGCGACGGCTGGCCTGGCGGTGGGCGGTGATCGCCGGCGTGCCGGCCGTTATCGCGCTCGCCGGTCTGCACCAGTGGCACGGGATTGACAGAGCGGTTGCTGACCGCGGCGGATCGCGGGCAACCGCGGCCGCCACGGGCGTCGAATCCTTGACGACGCCATCCCCCGCGACTTCCTCGCTGGCGGCCCTACCGTCCGCGCGCTGGCGGGCAGCGATTGGCGTGCCCCCGTTTTTCGTGAGCAGCGAGCTGGCCGTGCCGGAGCGGGAAGCGGTCGGGCAGCTTGCGGCGGAGTACGTCGTGGCGATCTTGAGCGATTGTCCCGGGTTTCGCGTCCCGTCAGTGGACAGCGCGGCAAAGGGCGGCGGTGGCGCCGAGGTCGTACTCGGCGTTGCCCTGTCGCCGCGCGATGCCGACAACGGAGTCGACATCTCCGCACGGCTGACGCACGTGGCCGGCGGCGCCGTGGTCTGGTCGCGAGACATCTCGGTGGCGCCGGCGATGTTCACGGATGGGCTGGAGCGGCTTGCTCGCGAGCTCGCGCTGTGGCTTGCACCGGAGCTCGCGCCGGACCGCCCGGCCCGCCTCCGTTTACGCCCCGCGGGTCTCTCGCTTTTCGTCCGGGTCGCAGAGATGTTCTCGGCACTCTACGACGCGGATGACGACCGTGAGCTTGCGGTGGTCGAGCGGCAGCTCGTACAACACCTGGCAGGTGACCCCAGCGACGCACTTGCGGCGATCTTGCTCGCCGACCATCTGCTCGAGAACGCCGGTGAAGCGCCGTCAGCGCCAGACCTGTCGGCCCTCACCAGCACGACGAAGGCGGGGCTTGGCGCCGCTCCCAACCTCGCCGGGGTGCTTGGCGCCGCGGCGTGCGCTGCATACTCCGCCGGCCGCCACGACGAGGCGTACGCCCTGTTCACCCGGGCCCTCGCACGAAATCCAGAACACGCGGACGCCAACGCGTGCTTCGCCGAGCTCAGCGCCGCCCGTGGGTTGCTCGGGCAGGCGCTGCGGCACGCCGACATTGCGGTCGAGACCGACACCGGCGTCGCCGAATACCGCCACGAGCGCGGCTGGCTTCGCTTCCTGCTTGGAGAGCACGCGGGCGCCGCCAGCGACTACGCCGCGGCCGCCAACCTGGGTCAGGACAGCGCGGAGCATATCGCGGAGCAGGCCATGATCGCCGCGCTGTCCGCTGACCACGCCGCGGCGCTATCGCTGCTCGCGCGCGTGCGAGCAAGGTCGCCGGCCGTGCATGCGGAGTACTACCCCATCGTCGTCGCCGCGTCCGATCCGGACACAGCGCGGCGGCTCCCGCCAAGCGACGACCCCTACGTGCTGATTGTTCTCGGGAGAACGGATGAGGCTCTGGAGGCGCTCGACGCCGAGACCTCGGAAGATCCGGCTTCCTTTCCCTACGAGCATCTCCAGCTCAGCCCCGTTTTTGGTCCGGTTCGCGATCAACCGCTGTTTTCGGCCATTGTCCAGAAGCAGCGCGTCCGTTACGAGCGGGCGCGCGATCGTTTCGGGTATCCGCGAGGAAGGTGAACACGGCGTGGATTGCCAGGCGGCACTGTACGGAATAGCCAGGCGACTGCTCGTTGACGAGAATCCGGATGGGCTCGCGGACGAGATCTTGCGGGCCGTCGCCGAGTCGACGGGTGCCGAGCGCGGCTTTCTGGTGCTCCAAAGCGAGGGCGACTTTGTCGAGAAGGCGCACATCCAGCATGAGTCGGGGCGCGTGAGCGGCGAGGCGCGGCGGTTCAGCCGCAGTCTGGTGCGCGAAGCGATCCGGGGCGGTGCGCTGATCGACGTGCCCGACGTGTCCACGGATTACCGCTTCGCCGGCAAAGAAAGCATCCAGCTCATCGGCCGCGCCTCGGCGCTCGTCGCACCGCTGCGCTATCGGGACGCCGTCTATGGAGTCATCTATCTCGAGCGGTCCGCTGGGCCAGGGGCGTTCGGGCACGACGCTCGCGCTTTTCTGGAGGAGCTCGCGCAGATGGCCGCCGTCGCTGTTCACCGCGCGCTGGAAACCAGGGCCCTGCGCAAGCGGGCGGAGCAGGTCGCGAGCGAGATGCGCGCCGTGGGCGAGTTTCCCGGGCTCATCGCGCGGGACCCGGCCATGCTGCGGGTGCTGCGCATGGTGGTGCAGATCGCGGACGCGCCGGCGCCGGTGTTGATCCACGGCGAGACTGGCACGGGCAAGGAGCTCATCGCCCGCGCGCTGCACCTCAATAGCGCCAGGCGGCAGGGACCTTTCGCCGTCGTGCATTGTGGTGCCATTCCCGAGGCGGTCATCGAATCCGAGCTCTTTGGGCACGCGCGCGGAGCGTTCACGGGAGCGGAACGAGACCGTCCAGGGCGGCTGGCGTCGGCGCACGGCGGGTCACTCTTTCTGGATGAAATCGGCGACGTTCCCCTGGCGGTGCAGGCCAAGCTCCTCCGCTTCGTGCAGCTCGGTGAAATCCAGCGCGTCGGAACCGACCTCCCGCTTGCGGTGAAGGTGCGTGTCATCGCTGCGACGCATCACGACCTCGCCAAGCTGGTGCGCGAAGGTCGTTTTCGTGAGGATTTGCTGTACCGTCTGAACGTCCTTGACATTGCCGT
Organism: Candidatus Schekmanbacteria bacterium; assembly: GCA_016188575.1. Lineage (GTDB taxonomy): Bacteria > CSSED10-310 > JACPHN01 > JACPHN01 > JACPHN01 > JACPHN01. The sequence goes on along the minus strand of JACPHN010000126.1, from coordinate 13,603 downwards.
TCCGCCACTGCGCGAGCGCCGCGCGGACGTGCCCTTGCTGGTCGAGTCCTTCACGGCGCGCTACTGCCGTACGCCGGAGCGCCCGCCGCGCTGGTCCGGCGCCGCCCTGGCGGCCCTCGAGGCGCATCCGTTCCCCGGCAATGTCCGCGAGCTCGAGCACCTTGTGCAGCGCGCGTGCCTCTTCGCGCCGGGTGACACGATCGAGAGGGACCTGCTGCCTGCCGAGCTTCACTTGCCCACTAGCCCCAGCGCCTCGCCGGAGTTCTCCTCGTACACCAACGAAGAGCTCAAGCGGGCGCGCGAGGCGGCGGTGGGCGAAATCGAGCGCCGCTTCTTGCACGGGCTCATGCGGCGCTGCGCGGACAACGTTTCGCAGGCCGCCCGACGCGCCGGCATGCAGCGCAGCTACTTGCAAAAGCTTTTGGCGCGGCATCGCGACATCAGGCGCAGCGAGGAGACCTGATGCCGTCGCGGCGCTGGGTCACACGACGCGCGCAAGGGCGGACATCGGCACCGCTGGTTGTGCGTGCCCTCCGGCGAAGCTATGTTACACCGCACCACCCGTTGCGGCTGTCGCTGGCGCCGGATGCCGAGGTCGCGTCTATCGCGGTTCGACGCTCACAGCTTGCGGCGCAGAACAGGATTCACAGGCGCGCGCGGCGACCGGCATAGCGCGCACGCTGAAGCGGAGGATTGGGGATGATGAGAGCTCACTGGGGCACCCGGCTAGGCTTTATTCTGGCCGCAGCCGGGTCGGCCATCGGCCTCGGAAACATCTGGAAGTTCCCGTACATCACCGGCGAAAACGGCGGCGGCCTGTTCGTCTTGATCTATCTCGGATGCGTCGCCGTCGTCGGTCTGCCCATCATGATCGCGGAGATCCTCATCGGGCGCGCCGCCCAAAGCTCTCCGGTCAGCGCGTACAAGCGACTCTCCGGCGAGGATTCCCCGTGGCAGGCGCTGGGGTGGCTCGGCGTCGTATGCGCCTTCGTGATTCTCTCGTACTATAGCGTTGTCGCGGGCTGGTCGTTGAACTACATCATTCTCTCTCTGGTGGATACGACTCACGGAAAGACTCCGGACCAGATCGGGGGGATTTTCGACACGCTCTACAAGTCAGGAAGTGCGAATCTCCTGTGGCACTTTGTATTCCTGTCGCTCACGGTCGGGATCGTGTACGGGGGGGTCCAACGCGGCATCGAGAAAGCCTGCAGGGTGCTGATGCCGATGCTCTTCGTGATGGTCGGCGCTCTCGTGGTGTACTGCCTCATCGAGACGCCAAGCGGTTTCGCCAAGGCCTTTGGCTTCATCCTCGAGCCGGACCGCGAGAAGCTCACGCCGCGGGGTGTTCTCGAAGCGCTTGGTCATTCCTTCTTCACGCTTTCCCTGGGGATGGGGGCGATGCTGACCTACGGTAGCTACATGTCCAAGGAGGACGACATCACCAGATCCTCGTTGTGGATCGTCGGTCTGGACACGCTCATCTCCATGCTGGCTTGCTTCATGATCTTCCCCTTCGTGCTCGGGCACGGTCAGGTCCCTGCTCAGGGACCGGGGCTCGTCTTCAAGACGTTGCCGATCATATTCTCGACGCTTCCCGCGGGGCTCCTCGTCTCGCTTGTCTTCTTCGTTCTCCTGGCGTTGGCGGCGCTCACCAGCGCCATCTCATTGCTGGAGGTGTCGACGAGCTACTTTATCGACGAGCATGAGTGGGAACGACCGAAGGCGGTGCTCGTGACCGGAGTCATCACCCTGGTGCTTGGCGTCCCGTCCGCGCTCGCAGGGGGCGGCGGGATGCTGCCGGAGTGGGAAGCCATGTTTGGGATGAACTTCTTCGACACGTTCGACTACCTGGCATCCAATTGGCTGCTCACCTTCGGAGGCTTCGCCACGGCGATCTACGCGGGGTGGTTTCTCCCGGATCGGCTGCGGCGCGAGGAGTTCGCGAGCGGCTCGCGCTTCGGGAAACTCTACCCCGTGTGGCTCTGGACGCTGCGGGTTAGCCCCGTCGCAATCCTCGTGGTGCTGCTCTACAAGGTCGGCCTGCTCAAGGTCTGAACGCTACGCCTGGGGTAAAGCAGCGGATCGTCGTCATGGCCACGTATGCGATCGGAGACATTCACGGCTGTTACGAGACGCTGATGCGGCTGCTCGAGCGCATCGCATTTCGCCGTGACCGCGACCGGCTCTGGCTGACGGGCGACCTGGTAAACCGCGGTGGGGGATCGCTGGCCGTACTTCGGTGGGCCGTGGCGAACGACGCTGCTCTGGTGTCCGTGCTTGGAAACCATGACGTGACCTTGCTGCGCAGGCGCTTGGGCTGTCCGCCTGGCGATGAGTCGGACGCCAACCTGCGGGGCGTGCTCGCGGCGCCGGACGGCGACGATCTCGTGAGCTGGTTGCGGGCGCGGCCGGTGATTCACTGCGAAGGACGGCACGTGCTGGTGCATGCCGGGCTGCTGCCGCAATGGTCGGTGGTGGATGCCGCCCGGCTGGGAGCGGACATTGCTACGTGCCTCGCGGGGGCTGCAGGCGTCGAGCTCCTCGCGACTGCACCACTGGCTCCGGAGTCAGTGCCGCCGCCGGCGGCTCCGGACGTGCTGCGGCTCGGCCACGCGCTTCGGGTCATGACGACGATTCGCCGATGTTTTCCCAACGGCGAGCACTGCGAGCCGGCGGGGCCGGGGATTGCCGCGCGCGGCTGTCGGGCCTGGTTCGCGCATCCGCGCCGCCGCAGTCGCGGCGCCACCATCGTGTTTGGCCACTGGGCGGCGCGCGGGCTCTGTTTTGCGGCCGGAATTCGCGGCATCGATTCCGCCTGCGTCTGGGGTGGGAGACTGACGGCGCTGCGGCTCGAGGACGATACCGTGTTCCAGCAACCCGTGTGCGCCGCTGATGAGCCGTTGCTTCCCGAAGAGCTCCGGGACCCCCCGCGGCAGCGGCGGGAGGCCGCTGCGCCGCACCGGCACATTCGTTGACAACCACCGCATTCGCGCCTAAGCTAGGGCTGGCTCGACCCGTAGCGTACGCAGAGGGAAAAAGATGCTCCAAAGGAACCCCGCGCCTGTCAGCGTAGTCCTCCCATTGCTTTTGTGCCTGTTCGCCGCTGCCTGTGGCGGCGGAGAAAAGGCCGTCTCCAAGGACACGACGTTTCCTGTTCTCGACCTCGCCAAGACGACCACGGCAGTAAAGGACAACTACTTCCAGGACGACAAGGCCGTCTTTAGCTCGAGCCGCGACCGGCAGGCAATTGTCTGGGTGCGTCTCAAGTTTATCGACAAGCCGCACCAGATGGCGATTACCTGGTACGATCCCGCGGGAGCGGTATACCACCAAACTGAGTCATTCGAGGTCAACGAGGACGGGGGTTTGCACAAGTACAGCATCAGTTATCACCAGATCGACATTTCCAAGATGAAAACTCTCGATTTGCTGGGAGAATGGACGGTCGTGGTGAAGCTCGACGACAAACCGCTGGTGACGAAGAAGCTGACCATCGACAAGTAGCGGGATAGTCCGCGGCGACACCCGCCCGGACTCCGGCGCCAGGCGACAAAGGAGATTTCGATGCGGTATCTTAGACGACGATCACCGGGAGCGAGAGCGATCGCATGCGCCGTCTTGCTGTGCAGTCTGCAACTTCTGCTGCCCGGGTCGCTACTGGTCCCCGTGAAGGCGCTCGCGGCAGTGTTTGTCTCGATCCAGCACGAGCCTGTCGGCAACCGTATCGTCGGCAGCGACATCACCTTCACGGCCCGCGTTACGGGGGATGTCGAGCAGGTGTTGTTGTTGGTGCGGCAGCTCGCCGAGCTTGGCGACTACACGGCCTTCGCAATGGACAGGCGCGAAGGCGGGGAATACGCCTACGTGCTACCGCTGTCCCAGGAACCGGTGCAATCGCGCCTGGAGTATTACATCGAGGCGCGAAAGGGTGGCAAGATGGTGGCGGAGACGGAGCGATATACGATCGGGTTCATCGAGCGCCCGTTCGTGGGCACGCCGCAGGTGATGACCACAGCGAGCCTCAGCAAGGAGGAATGGAAGCTCCTGCTCCGAGGAGGCCAGCAGCCGTGGTGGAAGAAATGGTGGGTATGGGCGATCGCGGGCGTGGCGCTTGCCGGAACTGTGGCGGCCACGGTTGGCGGTGGCGGGGGATCGTCGGTGCCGGCGCTCGAGCAGACGGTTCAGGGAGTGTTTCCCTCAACGAGGGGAAATATCGTCATCGCGGCCGGTGGTCAGGCAAATGTCCCGGTCGGTGCGTTTGGCGCCACGTCGCTGGCGTCGTTCTCCATCGCGCCCAAGGGCGGGAAACCTCCCTACGCCGCAACAGTTACGATTCCAGATGCGACGCCGCTGCAGTGCACGCAGCTCCAAAAGGACCAGGTCTGCACGTTGACGCACACGTTCACTTTCAACACCTCTGCCGACTACCGCACCTACACGATTGATGTCGCCACCGTGGATAGTGCCGCCAAGACGGTCAGCACCACCTTATCGCCGAGGTTCTGTGCCGCGTGTTGATGCCGGGTATATCGGTCGCACCGCGTGAGCGGTGACCCATGGAGCTCGCCCTCCTGGAGCTCGAGGCGCCGCTGAAGCGCATTGCGTCGACCACGGATCGCGCGCTCCGAGAGCTTTCGACGCTGGGGCGCGGAGCGCTCTGGCAACAGGCGCTTCGCGCGGTAGTTGCGATCAACCAGGCTCCCCGGCATTTGCTCCGCCCCCAGCTTGTGCTCGTGGGGCATCTCGCGGCCGGCGGCGCCGGCCAGGGCACAAACGTCGAGACGTTTGCTGCCGGCGTTGAGCTGCTGCATCTGTTCATGCTGGTTCACGACGACGTCATGGACCACGCCACGCTGCGGCGCGGCCAGCCGGCGCTCCGCGTCGTCATGGCGCGCGCCGATCCCGAGCTCCCCTGGCTCAAGATTCGAGACCTCGCTATCGTGCTCGGTGATGTGATCTACGCACGCTCGATGGAGCTCCTGTTGGAGGGCGCTCAACAGGCCTCCGCGGCCTTTCGGACTATTCTCACGGGAGCACAGCGGGCGGGTGCGGGGCAGTTTCAGGACGTGCTCGGTTGGCGCGGTCTCGAGCAGCGAGAGGAGGCGGCGAGCTTCCGGCAGGCGATGATCGACAAGGGCGCCCACCACAGCTTCTCTGCCCCCCTTGCAGCGGGCATGCTGCTGGCCGACGCCGGCGCCGAGGTGGCCGCCGCCATGCAATGGGGAATTCATGCGGGCGTGGCGTTTCAGGCACTGGATGACGTTCGCGACCTGGTGAGCAAGGCTGTCGACATGGGAAAGGACAGCCTACAGGATTTTCGCGAAGGGCGGCTCTCGTTGCCGTTGTTCCTGTTGCGGCAAGCGGTCTCACCGGAGCAATGGGAAGTGTTGCGGGCGCTGCGCGGGCACGGTGTGCTTTCCATGGAAGACCGCATGGAACTGTTTCGGCTCGCGCGCGAGCACCGCCTCGGCGAGCGCTGCTCAAAGCAAATCGCTGCCGAGCTGGCAGCGGCTGAGGGGCTGACGGACGCGGTCACGGGGCGAACCCGCGCGCGCGAAGCTCTCGCCAACGTGCTGTGTGGCTTGCGGGCATTGCTGGACCACGTCACCGCCGGCAGGGAAGCCTGGGATATCCCCTGACCTCTCGCGCCCGAAGCGCCGCCTCGTCCTGCGCCAGCGGTAAAGAAGCACGATCTCTCTGCTGTTGGCGCAGGCCCTCACTGCTTCACGAGTCGGGTGCTTCGGCCAGGTGGGTCAAGCAGTGAGGAGTTACGACCGCCGCTTACTTGCCGCCCGGCTTACCTCCGGAGGGCTTCTTGGCGGGTGTCGGCGCGGGGGCGGGCTTGCCACCGCCCGGTTTGCCGCCCGGCTTCGGCGCGGTCGCCATGTTGGTTGAGGTGGTGCGATTGGACGCTTTCGTGCTCATCCTAGACTCCCAAGTTGGGTCCCTCAGGGTTTCGACAGTGGTCGGTCCTTCCGACCCACTTCACAACCCGACCGCCCCCCAATAGCAATTTTTGTGCCAACCCGAACAGACGCTGGGCGCGCGCTCCATTGCTGCATCGCGGGAAGTCGGGGCTATTGAAGCCCCCCAATTCCTGCTATCATCGGAACCGCCAGTGCTGGTTATTCGGTGGGTTTCTTCAACGTGCGGATGCTGGGGTTCCGGTCATGGTACGCGTGCTCGTCGTCTTGCAGCCAGATGCTTCTGCCCGGCGCCTGGAGCGGCTCCTCGTCGCGCCGGGTGTGCTTGTCGCCACCCTGCCCCAAACCGCCAATCTGTGGCAGCTCCTCAGCCACGAGCCGCAAGACGTCGTCATCACCAATGCCGCCGCGTTTCCGCACCAGCTTGCCGCGACGGTTGCCACGATCCGCTCCTTGCCTGAAAGAATCGAGGTGGTAGTGCTGTGCTGCCACGAGGATGGCGAGGCGCGCGCTCGTCTGCTCGCTGCAGGCTGCCTCGGGCTGGTGCACGAAGAGCTTCCCGACGAGGCCCTCGGCGCGGCGCTCGAAGCGCTTTTTGGCCGCTGTCGCAACGAGCTCGACCGGCGCATCGACCAGAACCGTAACGGTCACCCGTACCTGCTCAGCGATTTCATCTCCGCGAGCCCGGTGATGGATCCTCTGCTGCGCACCGCGCGCCGCGTGATCAACGCCGATTCATCGCTGCTGGTCACCGGCGAAACCGGCGTCGGCAAGGATCACCTTGCCCGCGCCATTCACAACGAAGGGCCCCGCCGCGCGGCCCCCTTCGTGGCCGTCAATTGCGCCGCCCTGCCGGAATCGCTGCTGGAAAGCGAGCTCTTCGGTCACGTCGCCGGCGCCTTTACCGGCGCTCACCGGGCTCATCGCGGCCTCTTCGAGCTCGCTCATCGCGGCACCATTTTTCTCGACGAAATTGCAGAAATGCCGCTTTCCACCCAGGCCAAGCTACTCCGCGTCCTGCAGGATCGGCTCATTCGCCCGGTCGGCGGCGAGCGCGATCTGTCCGTGGACGTGCGCGTGATTGCCGCCACCAACCGCGATCTCGACGCGGAGCTGGCGGCGCGGCGCTTTCGCCCCGATCTGTACTATCGCCTCAGCGTCGTCACGCTGCACATCCCACCCCTGAGAGAACGCCGTGAGGACATCCCCGTTCTTGTCGACCGCTATCTGCAGCAGTTTCGGCGGCGCTTCGGTCATCCGCTGACCACGGTTCGCCGCGACGCGATGGACATCCTGCGAGCGTATTGCTGGCCGGGCAACCTGCGGGAGCTTGTCAATGTCGTCGAACGCGCCGTGTTGCTGTGCGCCGACTCGGAGGTCACGCCGAGCGATTTGACATTTGCGGTCGCGCCGGTAGCGGGCGATCAGCCTCCCGCCGAGCTCCAGGATCAGGAGTGGCCCCGAGGCCTCGGTCCCCCTGCAGCCTCGCGGCCGATTTTGCCCTGGGCGGAAGCGCGCCGACAGGCTTTGGACCACTTCGAGCAGCAGTATTTCGCGGCGCTACTGGCCTCCTGTGGCGGTCGCATCGGTATGGCCGCGCGGCGCGCCGGGATATCACCACGCGCGCTGTTCGACAAGTTGCGCCGACACGGACTGCGCAAAGAGAGCTACAGGCTGTCGGAATGAGCGCAGGATGAGCGACAGCCATGGGATCTGAGCCGCTGCGGATCTTCGCTTGCGCCGGGGACGTCTCGGGCGACCTCCATCTGGCGAACCTGGTGCGGGAGCTCCAGCGCCTGGCCACCGGCCTGCCCGGGGGGCTCATGATTACCGGCCTGGGAGGCGCGTTGTCCGTCCAGGCGGGCATGCAGCGCGTGGCCGACACCTCGGCGGTCTCGGCTGTCGGCCTGGCCGAGGTTCTCGGTCAGGTCGCTCCGGCGCTCCGGCTCATTCGCCGTGCGAAACAGCACCTCCTTGCCTACCGGCCCGACGTCGCCGTGCTGCTGGATTATCCGGGCATCAACGTGCCGCTATCGCTATTCCTGAGGCAGCAGCTCCGCGTGCCGACCGTCTGGTATCTGCCGCCGGACGAGTGGCGGTGGAGCACCCGCGGCACGGCGTTTCTCGACCGGTCGCGGTCCATCGTCCGCGGGACGACGTGCGTGCTTGCCTCTCACCCGCGCGAGGCGGCCCACTACGCGGCGCTCGGCTGCGCCGTCGAGCTCGTCGGACATCCGCTCCAGGACGCGATCGCGCAGGGGGCGCTGCCTCGTCCAGAGGTGCGACGGCGGCTCGGGTTCGCGGCGCATGAGAAGGTTGTGGCCCTGGTGCCGGCTTCCCGGCGGCAGGAGATGCGGCTGGTGTGGCCGGCGATTCTCGACGCCGCCGCGATCCTGCAGGCGCAGCGACCGGACGTGCGTTTCGCCTTGCCTGTCGCGAGTCGCCGGCTGCTGCCGCTCGTTACCCGTGGGATCGCCCGCTGGGCACGCCGCCACGGGCTTGCTGCCGACACCATCAGAGTCGCCGGCGACGGCAGCGATCCGGGCGGCGTTTCTGCTGCCGTTTTCGCTGCTGCCGACATGGCGATTGCGAAAACAGGGACGGCGAATCTCGGGCTCGCGCTGCATGACGTGCCCCAGGTGGCCGTCTACCGGCTTGGTCGCCTCACCGAGCTGTTGGGGAAGCATCTACTGCGCATGACGCGCGAGGATTGCCGCAACGTCGCACTGGTCAACCACATCATGGACGAGGAGATCATCCCGGAATTCACGCAGGCGGGAAGATCGCCGATCGCGCGGGACGGCGTGAGCCCCGCGGCGATCGCGGCGGCCGCTGCGGCGCTTCTGGACGATGAATCGGCGGCCAGGCGCCGTGTTCTCGCGGGTTACGCCAGGCTTCGCGAGCGCCTGCTCGGACCGGGGGCGTCCGCTCGCGCCGCGGCCGCAATCGTGCGCGTGGCGACCGACAGCAAGGCGGTGGCGATGCTTTCGGCGTCAGTCCCCCTGGTAGGGGCAGCGGCGGAGGAGGCGGCGCGGTGAGCGATAGTGCGGCAGGAGCTCGGCAAGCGCGCCTCGGGGAGCTGGCCGCGCGCCTGGGCGGCACACTCGCTGGAGATCCCGAAGCCATCATCACTGACGTCGAGCGCGTCGAGCACGCCGTCGCTGGTCACATCGCCGTCGCATGGACGCGCGCCGCCATCCGCGCGCTGCCCGAGTCGCGTGCGAGTGCCTTCGTTACCGCTCCTGGCGTCGAGCTTCCGGGACGCCCGGTGATCCACGTGCCGCACCCCCGGTTGGCCTTCGCGGCGCTGATCGAGTACTTTCACCCGGACCCCCCGGCGCGTGCGGGAATCGAGCCCGGCGCGCTGGTCTCGCCGCAGGCCTGCTGCGCGCCTGATGTCTACGTCGCTGCCGGGGCGCGCGTCGAGCGCGGTGCGGTCCTTGGTGCGGGAGCACAGGTGCACGCCAATGCGTTCATCGGTGAGAACGTGCGCGTGGGTGACCAGGCGGCAATTTTCCCCAACGCGGTCGTGCACGCCGGAGTCACGATTGGACGCCGGGTCATTGTGGGCAGCGGCGCCGTCATCGGCGGCGCGGGATTCGGGTTCGAGCGGTCGCCCGATGGCAGGCTGCGCCACATCCCCCAGGCCGGTGTCGTCGAGTTGGAGGACGACGTCGAGATCGGCGCCTTGACCAACGTCGACCGCGCCACCCTGGGGCGCACGATTGTGGGGCGCGGGACAAAGATCGACAGCCAGGTCCAGGTCGCCCACAATGTCGAGCTCGGTGAGGGTTGCTGCATCGCTGCGCAAACGGGGATTGCCGGGGGAGCGAGGATCGGGGGCGGCACCGTCATTGGTGGGCAGGCAGGGATTGCGGACAATGTCCGGGTCGCCGCAGGATCGCGCATCGCCGCGCAGGCGGGGGTAGCATACGACCTGGAACGTGGAAGCTGGGCGGGGGCGCCGGCACAGCTTGTGCACCAAGCGGGCAGGTTGGTGGCGCTGCTAAAGCGCCTGCCGGAGATGTACGACGAGCTTCGCGAGCTTCGCGCGCGCTGCGGTGCGCTCGAGGCCGAGGTCGCGCGATTGCGCGACCGGGATCCCAAACCGGAAGAGGCGGAGCCGTGAGCAGCGACGAGTCGGGCGAACGGCGTGTCGTCGTTACGGGAATGGGCGTCATTAGCCCTTACGGCCGCGGGCTGGCACCGTTCCGGGAGGCCCTGTTTGCCGGGCGCAGTGCGGTGGGCCGCATTCGCCGCTTTTCCGCCGCCGGCCTGCCCGTAGACTTCGCTGCCGAGCTGGATCTCGCGGTGCTGCGCGGAGCATTCCCCGATCCAATCGACAGGGCGCGGGATCCCTGCGCGCTGGCGGCAATCCTGGCGGCGTCCGACGCGCTCCGCGACGCTGGCCTGGCGGCGCCTGGAGAGGCCCGTGATGGCGCCGCGGTCATCGTCGGTTCGGGTTTCGGGTCGCAACTCGCAACCGCCGGCGGATATGCCGACTTTTACGAGCGACACCGGGAACGGGCGCATCCGCTAACGGTCGTACGTTCCATGCACAACGCGGTTTCCTCCAGCCTGTCGATCGAGCTGGGGCTGCGCGGCGAGAACTTGACGATCGCTGCCGCCTGTGCCTCCGCGGCCAGCGCGATGGGACTCGCATTTCAGCGCATCCGCAGCGGCCTGGATGATATCGTGGTCACCGGAGGAAGCGACGTGTATGTCCACGAAGCGATCCTGCGGGCGTGGATCGCGTTACGCGTCCTGGCCCGGCACGAGGACCCCGCGCGCGCCTCGCGACCGTTCGACCGCGACCACAACGGGCTGGTGCTCGGGGAGGGAGCGGCGATGCTCGTATTCGAGGCGTTACCGCGCGCGCGCCGGCGCGGGGCGCCGATCCTGGCCGAAGTCATCGGCTTTGGCGCGACCAGCGACGCGCAGCATCTCACGGCGCCGAGCGCGGCAGGGCAGGCCGCGGCGATTAAAGCGGCGCTGCGATCCGCTCGTCTGGCGCCGACGGACGTCGGGTACATCAATGCGCACGGAACCTCGACGCCGCTGAACGACCGCGTCGAAACCGCGGCCATCAAGCTTGCCATGGGCGATGTGGCGGGGCGCACCCCGGTGTCGTCGACCAAGTCGCTGATCGGCCACACCATGGGCGCATCGGGAGCTCTCGAAGCCGTAGCGACTATCCTGGGTCTCCAGCAGGGCGTCATCTTCGGCACCTATAACTACGAGCGCGCGGATCCCGAGTGTGACCTCGACGTCGTTCCCAACGAGACGCGGGACGCCGCCGTCGCGATTGCCTTGTCGAGCTCGTTCGGTTTCGGCGGGGCAAATGCAGTTCTCGCCTTCCGGCGCAGGAATGAATGCCATGGATGAGCAGGAAGTCCTCGACGTCGTCCGGCGTCTCGTCGTGGAGCTCTTTGGCGAGCGCCCCGAGCTCTCCGACCTGCCCATCGACACGCCGGTCGCCACGGCCGGCGTCGACTCCCTACGCCTCATGGAGCTGCTTTATGCGGTGGAGGACACGTTTGACCTGCGCATCCCGGATGAGGACGTCAACGCGCTGAAGACGATCGGCGATCTCGTGCGCTACGTCATCGCCCATGCAGGCGCATCGGGCCGCTCCTGATCCAGAGTGCATCGGGCACCTCGTGGCTGCGGGCGATGCGCAGCATCTCCTCGTAGTAGCGGCTCTCACGGCGAATGGCCACTCCCATGAAGGCACCGAAGTGCTCGGAAGAGAAGACCTCGTAATTCTGGCGAAAATCATCATCGTTGAATATCGTCGCCGCTAGTTCCCGATAGTGCGGGTGAGGGAGATAGACCCAGTCGGGGCGCCGGCGGCGGATCACCTCCGGCGCGGGCATACCATCTCGGGTGAGTAGCGGCTCTTGCAGCCCTGCCAGGTCGACAATCGCCTTGCGCGGCAGCAGCACGCCGGGAAGGCCGATTTCGGTTGACGCAAGCACCAGGTTGTCCGGCAGAATGCGCAGCTCGTCGAGCCCGACCCACGTGTGCCGCGCCGCGGCATAGTGCTCATCCGGGGTGAAACGGGCAAACTCCGGGCGACCAAGCGTCCTGATCAGCACGGCAGCGCTGTCAACGCCATGCGCCGCACTCGTTAGCGCGATAAGCCCTGCAATCGCCAGGCCGACCCGGGTGCGTGCAATCGGGTCGCGAAGCCACTCGAGGCGCTCCTGGAGCTTGCCGTCAACCCAGGGAATGGTGCGCACCGCGAGGACGGCCAGCGCGGGCAGGCACGGGAAGAAGAACCGTGAGGCCATTCCCATGATCGGAACGACGGTAGTGAGGTGATAGGCCACGAAGATCGCCGACGCGAGAGTCAGCGCGCGCTCCCCGAGGTCGGCGGCAATCGCGCGTGCTCCCCGCGCGCGGAGGCGCATCGCGACCAGCAACAAGAGCGGCCAAAACGCCTGCGCAAAACTCAGAAAGTATCCGGCCGCGGCGAAGCGGTAGTGCTCCTCGAAGGCGGGTCCGTAGAAACCTGGGGTCTTGGCCATCAACGGCAGTGGAACGGCGGAACCAGAGACCAGGTAGACCAATCCGGCGGCGGTGGCGCCGGCGCACAGACACGCACCAGCGATCCGAGCACCAGCAGCGGAAAGAGCACGCCGTCCGGCCTGGCCCAAAACGTCAGCGCTGTGACCACACCAAGGGCGCGCGCGAAGGCCTTGCCTGAGGTGGCGCCGAGGCGCAGAGCCAGAAGCAGCGTGGCCGTGATCCAGAACAGGCCGAAGGTGGTATCCATGCCACTGGTCGCCAGGGCGGCGAGCTCCGGGCTGGTGACCGTGAGGAGGAAAAGAACGAGCACGGCACCAAATCGCCGGGTGCTGGGATCGCCGGCGCCGTGGCGGATCAAGAGAAACCGCAGGCCGACCAGGAAGCAGCCCGTAGCGATTGCGCTGGCTCCCCAAACCGCGAGCCCAGGTGAGGCCGGTACGAGATAATGCAGAGGCGCGACGAGAATGAGGTAGAGTGGGGCAGTCAGGCCGAGTACGGGTGGGCCGCCGGGGTTCCAGGCCAGAAAATCCCCATGCAGGAGGTTCTCGGCGTAGCGGGTGAACATGTACGCGTCATCCCACACGCAGAACGCCGAAAAACGCGCCAGGACGCGCAGGCAAAATACGGCTACACACAGCGTCGTCGTGATCAGCGCGGCCCGAGCGCTGAACCAGTCATGGCGGTCTTCGGTGCTCGCTGGGAGGGCGGTGCCGGGCGCAGCCGGGAGGATTGGCCGGTTTGTGGGATTCACGAGCACGCTTCCGCCTCAAGAAGGGCTGGCGGCGCTCTACCACCTGAGCGGCGGCAGGGCGCAGACATGTATCGGCAAGGTACCGCCGACGAACCGATCCAGCCAAGTGGAGAAGTTGCCCGGAATCCACTGCGACACCCCGGAATCCCGGCGTCGGCCAAAGAATCGGGTGATGCTCCTTGACCATGGCAACGATCATCCATTCGTCAGCCGGTCTGAAACCCCGTCCTTCAGGACGGAATCGCACCGAGAGACCCCGGCCTGAAACGTGTGAGTGACATTGCGCGAAGTACCGTCGGCTAGCGGAGGCAATCGTACAGAGAATATCTTGGACGTCCGGTCAAACAATTATAGGTCAGGGCCAAGTTGAATGCCGCGATTTTTGCGCCCAAGC
>JACPHN010000003.1 GCA_016188575.1 Candidatus Schekmanbacteria bacterium | reverse complement strand
GTCCGAAGGTGGGGGTACAGACGGTGCAATAGCGCCTGCATCGCTGTATCTGCGCAAAGTGCGGCAGGCGCGTGCTCGCGGAGCTTTCTCCTGAAGCCTGCCAGGCTGTTGGTCCTCGACTCCAGGTGGTCATCGTTCTTTTGGTCGTCCTCAGTCGACTCACTCGTCGCAAGGTACAGGAAGAGCTGAGCTGGCTCCTCGGCGTGGAAATCTCGCTGGGAACTATCGAAAACGTGTGCCTGCAGGCCGGAGAAGCGCTGGCGGACCCCTATCGGCAGCTCGAGGAGCACGTGCGCGCAAGCGCGGCAGTCCATATTGATGAAACGACATGGCGCCTGGGTCTGGAGCGGATGTGGGTGTGGGTGGCGTGCACCTCCGAGGTCACGCTGTATCGGCTCGCGAAGACGCGCGGAGGCAGCGTCTTGGGCGAGATTCTCGGCGCACATTTCCCGGGCGTCATCATCTGCGATCGCTACGGGGCCTACCGCCGTCATGACAAACTGGCCTACTGTTGGGCTCATCTCAAGCGCAACTTTCAGGCTCTCGTGGAGGCCGCCGGCCCGGGAGCGCCAATCGGCGTGCAACTGTTGCAGCTTACCAGCGAGTTTTTTGCCCACTGGCACCGATTTCGCCGCGGCGAGGTCGACCGCGCCACCCTGCTCGAGCATACGGCCGGCTTACGCACGGCCTTCACCAGCGCCTTCACCGCGGCCCTGGACAGCGGCGACCGCCGCGCCCGCGCCCTGGGCAAGAACCTTCTCAAGAACCATCTGCACCCGTGGCGTTTCCTCGAGGACGAGGGGATTGCGCGCACCAATAACGAAGCCGAACGGGCGCTGCGCTGCCTGGTGATCTTTCACAAGCTCTGCTACGGCACCCGCGGCGAGCGCGGATGCCGGTTCGTCGCACGTGCCTTCTCGGTCATCATGACCCTGCAGCAGCACGACGATGATCTTCTCGAATGGCTATGCCAGGTCTTTCTTGCCCATCGCCGCGGCGAACGCCCGCCGGCGCTGCTCTTGGGCTCATCGGCAGCCGCGCCCCCGGGTGAGCTATCTCCGGCCCTGGGCGATGGCTCTGCCGGCGAATCGCGGGCCGCTGGCGATACGGCCGACCGTGCCGGCCAGGAGCATCCCGCGGCGGCACAGCAGAGCGCGCCAGCACCGGGTGGCGACGAGCAAGGTGAAGCGGTTGGCGGATCGTCTCCAGCCGTGGGCCTGAGCTTGGCCCCCGCCGATGATGGTCTCACCGCGGGCGAGCAGGAGCTCGATCCGATCGACGTTACCATCCTTCCCTCGGGTTCCTCGCCAGCTCCCGAGCTCCCGGCGCGCGCGCCGCAGCCCCGCGGCGCTTGCCACCGCCTTCCTTTCGGCCATTCGTGTCGCGCTGTTGCCACCATCCGCGGGGGTGTTGGTGCCTGCCAGGGTCAGAGCTTCCCCACCCGCCGGCACCAGAGGTTGCCCGTGCCCAATGTCGCGCGCGGGGGTAAGCCTCGCACCTTTCTTGACGCGCCACGAGGGTCGAGCCTGCAGGGGCGCGCACTGTCCGCTATCGCTCGCGGATCGACGCCTCCGGCCCAGAGATGGCCGCCGCCCGCGGCCGGGCGCCCGCGCCGCGCGTGCAACCCTCCGCCGGCACCTTCGTGGCCGGCGCCACTGAGGGCAAGGCCGACTTGTCGGTGTCGTTCTCCGTCCGAAGTAGGTCGGTGGCCGGCGCCACCGAGCTCGCCCACCTCATTGCGGACCATTAGTATTGATGAATCTCGACGACTTCCCACATACGTTCCGGGGACGACTGTTCGCTGCCACGGAAATCCGGACGATTCGACAGCTTTTGGCCGCACCGCCCCAGATGACGCGCAGAGCGCTTTTACTGGAAATCTGCCGCCTGCTAGAGTGGCGCCAAATCAACGGCCATCCCAAGGACCGCGCCTGTCGGGTCGTGTTGTTGGAGCTCCACCGTGGAGGCGTCATCGAGCTTCCGCCCCCCAGGTGCGTCTGGCAGCGGCGAAACGCATCTGCCTTGCCCGCCCAGGAGGAAATCATGGCGCCACCCGCAATCGCGGCACCCCTGCGGGATCCGCGCCCCATCGTCCTAGGTAGCGTCAGCACCAACACGTCCTCGCCATCGAAGGTTTCTCTGCGATCTCTGCGCACTCGGCGGTTGATGATGACGGATCGAGGCAACAGCCGCTTCTTGCTTTTTCCTTGGATGCATGCGAAATTTCTCGCTTCTCACGTCCTCGCTTCAGCCGCGCGCCAGCTCCCCTCCGACTGGCTGGCGCGCTACGGTTATCGGCCCGCGCGCCGCGAGCTGGCTCCTCCTGGGCGAAACCGCGGGACGGGGCAAGTGGGGCGGCAAACCGGGCGCCGCCCCGGTGAAGCTGGTCTACGTCTATCCGCTGCTGCGGAGCTACCTCTCCATTCTGCGAGGAATCCCCAGAGAGCTGCCGGAGGCCCCTACCACGTAAACACATACCCTGGGCTATCACTTCGAACGCGGCTATCGCTGGCCGCGGAAGAAGAGGCTGCGGAAGCTGAAGGACGCGGTTCGGGAGAAGACACGTCGTACGAGTGGAAAAAGCCTTGGGGAGATTATTCGCGACGTCAATCGAACGCTGGTAGGATGGTTTAAAACCTCAAGCATAGCTACAAAACCGCATTTCCGTCGCTCGACGGCTGGATACGGATGCGCCTGCGGTCCATTCTGCGCAAACGTCGTGGCGGTGGTGGGTGCGGGCGCGGAAGTGATCATCAACGCTGGCCAAATGTCTTCTTTGCCGAACATGGGTTGTTCTCACTAGCCGCGGCCCATGCAAAGGCTCGTCAATCCTCATGCAGGTAATACCACCAACCGGAGAGCCCAGTGCGGGAGATCCGCACGCTGGGTTCGGAGGGGGGAGGAGACGGGGAATACCCGTCTCTTCCTACCCCTATCCGCGGTCTCACTCCCGGCTCGAGCGAGCCGGCCGAAAGGACGGACGAGGCCGGGGCGGACGGCGTCGAATCCGAGCGCTGTATCAACCCGACATACGAATGACAGAGCGGAGCGGATTTGTAGCGAATGTGGAAAGTTATTTACGACTATGTTTCGTATCATTCGCTGCATGTCTTGCTGGACGCCAACGGCGAAAAGAACGGCTTTGTAGCCGTAAAGCAGTGTTGGCTCAGGATAAAATGATCCTCCGGTGTCACTGCGTGCGCGCGGCCACGTACTCCAGGATTAAGATTCTGCTGCCTTGAAGTAGTCTATGGATATGTTCCAAGTAACTAACAGGATACTGTTAGCCGCTTCCTGTGTTATTTTCCTTAGTTGCGCGACTGGAGTGCGAGCAGGGACGAGGGAGATACAATTATCAGAGCCTTCCTGGTCCCCAAAGCTCGGAGACGTATTGGAGATTTCGCTGGACCATGACCACATTGATAACACGTGCGTTTCAATCACCTCTACTAATCACCAAGAGTCTGTATTAGCGGCTTGGGAGGCCACATCAGACAAGGATAACTCAAAGGTATTTATGTCAACAATTAATGAAGACACGGTAGGTCACATAGACAAGCCAATAGGCAATTTATCTCCAGGACGAATATCTACACCATCAGTATCCGTATCCCGCGATGGAATGATTGTCGTAGCATGGACGCAGCACAACAGCGGACATGAATATATAGGTGTTGCGTCCGGGTCTTCCATGAACGTGCTGCGTGAGCATCACTTGGATATTGAAGCGCCATTCAATGAAGACCTGCACGGCGTCATGTATCCGGTGGTTAGAGCTCGCAATGGTAATGACGTGATGATCGCCATCTACGAGAGCAAGTGGTTGATGCCGCCTCTACGCCTTCGCTTCATTTCGATGTCGCCTGGGAAGCAGACGATGGAGATCTCAGATCCTATCGCGGATATATTTGAGATCGGCGGCTTTGACATCTCTGCCGATGGCTCGTCGGTATTCGCCTGGTCAACAGACACGCGAGACTTTCGCGGGAACAGAGTATTCATTGCGCGCAAGGAGAAGAATAAACTAGATACGATGGTAGTCAATGTGATGTATTACATGGATGCTCATGTTTCCAACGTAGTGGTAGCCGCTGACTCCAGTGGACCGGTTCACGTCGCTTGGAATCGCATCGCGTACGAAAGCACGATCCTGGTCTCCAGCGACTGGAGCAACACCGATTTTTTCGCCGTGCCCGTGGTGGCGGCCGCCGAGCCAACGCGGAAGTATGGGCCAGCGTTGGCCGCCCACCGCGGGGCGGTTTACGTGGCCTGGTGCGAGTCGGACGGAACGGACGACACTCCAGTTTTCATCCCTTCGTCAGCCGGTCCGAAACCCCGCCCTTCAGGGCGGAATCGCCGCGGAGATGCGCAACCAGTAGGGGATTTACGCGGCGCGCGGCTCCCGGCCGAGCTGTGCAAGGTATTCGGAGATCGATGCCGGCAGGCCGTGAATGCAGATAGATCCCGCGACGGTGTTCTGGGGTAGGGCGTTGCGCTGGAGCCTGTGCTCGGTAGGTGAGGCGACGGTGAGCCACTTGCGCGCGAGAAAGAGGAGCTGGAGGGGCTGGGGAGATCGGCGGCACCAGCGGCGGAACGAGGTCGAAACGCAGCAGTAGCAGCAGCGCGGGCAGGAAGCGGCGCAGCGCGGCGGCAGGGAGGTCGACCCACAGCAGGGGCGCGGGGCCTGGAGCTGGGGCGGGTCGGGCCGGGGCGGCTCGGGCCGGCGCGGTGGAGGTCGAGACAGAGGCGCGCTCGGCGGCAGCGTTCGGCGTCATCGCTACACCCTGGCATGAGACCTCTCCTGGCAGCTTGGAAGAGCGCCGTGGGGGTGGGACAACACTGACGCGGCGGCCTCGCCGGCCGCTACTACCGCCGCCAAGACAGTTGTGGGCCAGAGCACAGGCGCGGCAATCGCCGGCCCGGGCCTCGAATCGTATACGTTCCTGTCCGGGCTGCGCTCGCCTCTCCGAGGCTCGAAGCGGCTTGCCGGCCGGACAGAGCAGCGTGCGCGGATCGCGCCAGGTGAAGTCCGCGGCGGCAAAGCGCCCAGCGCCCCGGCCATTGGCTGAAGTTACCGTAGCGAGGGTCTCCAGGGACGGGGGCAAAGCAGCCGCTTCTTGGAGCTTGCAGTCCGCGGAGGCCGGCACCGTAGGTTGTGCCGCTGAGCTGCCTGCCGCACTGGCTGGTGCCGAGCCAATCGCTCGCGGCTGGGGTGGGTCGGTTGTGGCAGGTAAGGGCTTTTGGCCGAGCACCGGCAGCGGAAGCGCGACGCCGTGCTGCTCCAGCGGCGGGGGGACAGGCGGCAGGTCCACGATGGGTTCGTCCTGCTCGCGTCCGGGCCGCCGAGACGCGAGCGCTTCGGCCCACAGGATGCACCGCGGCGCTGGTTTTTTTGCCAGGAGGCCCAACTGCAGCCGAGGATTCCAGATCCACTGGTTGATCACCTGCCACAAGGCCTCTCCGTCTCCGCGGGTAAAGACCCAACGATCCGAGCTCTGCTCCAGATCCTCTTGCCATAACGTGCTCTCAAAGCCTCCTCGACCCAGATACAGGCTCAGCACGTCCGAGGCCATGAACCCGCGCGGTGGGAGGCTGGTAGCGAAGAGCTCGTAGATGAGCGAACCGACACGTTTTCCGATCTTTGGCCGGCGCCGCTCGTCCTGCTGCGGCCGGCGCGTGCTGACGATGAGCCGCACAAAGAGCGGATCGGGCGGCTCTACCACCTGCGGCCAGTGGGTCATGCCTACCTCATAGAGCTGCCGTGCTACGTTGCTGTCTACCGGCTCGAAGCGCTCGGGCTCGAGCTGCGGGAGCGTGCCGTTCTGCAAAACCGCATCGAGCAGGCGATAATCCGTACACCGCAGCAGGAAATCCACTCCCGCTTCGCGCAGGATCTGCGCTGAGGCGCCGCGGCCATAAGCTCCATCGAGTCTCACGATCGCCTGAGCCGGTTGGAGCTGGTGATGGAGCAAATAGGCGTCGATCCGCTCACAGCTCCTGGAGAGCTCCGCGAGCAGCTCTCCGTTGCCGGGGGCGGCGTCGAGGCCCAGCCATTCGCGGCTGTGGGCTTGTTGTGTCACGCTGCGGTTGCGAACCACCTCACCGCGCTTGCGCCCACTGCAGCCCCGAGCGCAGCTTTCGGTGAGGCGCCTGCGCGCCGGCGGATACTCCGGGCCCTGCACCAGCGCTCGCCGGCGCCCTGTCTGGCGGGTGCCGTCGATGTCGAAGAGCAGATGGCGCTGCCCGAGCCGGTCGTAGCCCCCCCGAGTACATCTCCTCGGGCTCCGTGCTCCAGCAAGTCCGCCCACAGAATGCTGCCGAGCGCTTCCACGGCCGCGGGCGGCACCTGCGCCGCCCAGCACGACAGGGCTGAGCGCGAGGGAACGTTCTGCCGACCCCACAGTGCGGCGAGCACCGCCTCATGGCCTTGCATCTCTTGATAGGTATGCTTCAGATACCGGTTGTTGCTGACGGCATGGGCCAGCAGCGGCAGGACAAAATCGCATATCTCGTAGGTTCCGGCCCGGCCTCGTGGAACATGGACCTGCTTCTGGATCTTGTCCAGCAGCCCTCTGCCCCGGCACACTTCCGCCAGCACCCCGGTCTCGGCCAGAAACTGCGGCGGACACCGCTCCTCTTGTACCGTGGCGCTGAGCCGCACTCCTTGCGGTAAAATCTACTACACGTGTTTCGGACATCGGCCTTCCCTCACTTTTGGGGTTGTAAGGGAAGTAGACCACCGTGGCTCGCCGATGTCAGCATTGCGCAGGCGTAGGGCTCCTCCGGGGGCTCTGCGCCTGGTTTCGTAGGCATTCTCCGGCACTCACAGCTTCCGGGTTGCGCAACCAGTGGGTCCAAACCCCGCCCAAACATGTCGCCGGCCTAAAGGCCGGCATCCATATTGGTCAGCCGCAAGCGGAAGACCGATGTGCAGTTCAGCAGGCCCGTGCTGCTGGGGTTTGGAGCCGGGCTCGCCATGACGGTCAGCGCCTCTGGTCAGTTGTTCGTGGCATGGGAAAGCGGGCCTGCGGGGCACCGGAAGATCGTCGGCAGGTGGGT
This sequence comes from Candidatus Schekmanbacteria bacterium, assembly GCA_016188575.1. Classification (GTDB taxonomy): domain Bacteria; phylum CSSED10-310; class JACPHN01; order JACPHN01; family JACPHN01; genus JACPHN01. The sequence goes on along the minus strand of JACPHN010000003.1, from coordinate 7,321 downwards.
GCGGCCGGGCGATTGACGGGGGCGGATCATCCGGACGGCGGGCCGCTGCCGGCGGCGAGCGCGAGCGCTTCGACGCGGCCGGGCGCTTGCCGGAGCGGCGCGATGCGGTGGGCAACGCGACGGCGTATCGCCACGACGCCGCGGGACTGCTGACCGAGATCACCGATCCCGCGGGCCACGCCCTGGCCTACGACGAGGCGCACCGCACCTGCTTCCGTGCGACCTATCGCCACCCGAATAGTCGAGTCCTGGCTACAAGCCGCGCACCGGCGCAATAGTCGTATGGCGCTCGAAGTCCCCGCGCGCGATATGCGCTTCGACGCTCACCAGAGCCGATGTCGCCGGCGGACCGGCGAATCCCAGAGCGTTTCGCGCTCGCACCGCGAGCCGGTACGACCGCCCCATTTGCCAATCAACCTCGTTCACCACCGTCTCCGTCGCCGACCCGAAGCTCTGCTCCGGCATTACCTCCGCCAGCGTGCCATCCGTTTCGACGCGCTGGACGGTGACCAGGTAACTCGCCGGACCGGCGTCGCCGGCGTCCGCCGGCCAGCTCGCCGCGAGACCCGCCCAGGGATTTTCCGCGTCGACCCAATCCACCGCGAGCACCGGCGCCAACGGCACCGCCCAGAATGCCGAGGCGGTGTGGTTACCGGCCGACCCGTCCAGCGTCGCCTCGCCGGGTGTCACGACCGCAATCAGCTCGCGGGCGCCCGCATCCGGAGGCAGCGCCAGCTCGACGTTCCACGACGCCGTCTCCCCGGGGGCCAGCGCCGGCACGGCGAGGCGCGCCAGCTCTTCATCGCCGCCGCCGCCCGCCTCGACGTCAAGACCAGCTCCGCCTCGTCAGCGTCTCCGGCGCCGCCGTTCCGCACCGCGATCGCGGCTGAAGCGCTCTCTGAAACCGTCCCGCCGGCGGCGAAGACCGGCGCCGAAACCGCGACCGCGACCGAGAGGTCCGACAGCGCCGTGCCGTATTGGAGCACGACGGTGAGCTCCTCGCGGTGGGTGCCCGACACGAAGACAGCCCGCAGCACGTGCTCGCCAGGCGCCAGCGTGGGCAGCTCCAGGGCGATCCGCTGCTCACCCTCGCCGGTAACCGACACCGTTGCCAGGAGCGCGTCGCCTTCCCACACCTCGACCGACCCGGCGCCGTGCACCATCCCCGTCGCGAGCACGCGGACCGCCTCCGTCGCGAGCGGGTAGTCGTCGAGCTCGACTGCCGCGGAAACCGGCGTGATTCCGGCCAGGTCGACGACCTCCTCTCCGGTCGTGAGCAACACGCCGCTTCCGGTGATGACCGGGTAGACGACGCGGTGCGGCCTGGCAGCGCCGGTGTCGGGCATCGCGAAGACCAGGGTTTCCTCGACCGGCACCTCCTCCCCGCCGCTCGGGATCGCGAACGGTTGATCCTCGACGACCGCGAAGGTCGCCGCGCCGGGAGCCTGCACCCACGCGTGCAGGGCGGCATCGTTGACCGCAGCGCTGGAAACGAAGAGGAGCCGCATTTCCACCCGGTCGCCGGGCGCATAGCTCGACAGGGCGGCGCGGCGCGCGGCGGGCGATGCCAGCGCCGATGCGGATTCGCGGTCGGATTCCTGGCGCTCGACGCGCAGGTAAGCCCCGGCGACGTCGAACGACCAGACACCGCTTGCCGTTCCGCCCGCCGGGAAGGTCAGCTCGAAGGCCACACCGTAGGTCCCTGAGGGGAACGCCGGCGGCACCGGGATCGCTTCGGTGGCCGCGGACCCTGACAGGCTCCCGGCCACAGTCTCGCCGCAGGCGTGCAGGGGGTAGGCAGTGCCCGCCTCGGCCTTGACGCGCACCCGCAGGTCGTCGCCCGGAGCAACGACGTCCGCGAGCGCGCGCACGCTCCAGTCCTGCGCCGAGGCGGCGCGGATCGGCAGCGTGCCGAGCCAGAGCGCGCGGCCATCGGCGTAGTAGACTCCATACGCGAGGCGCGCCTCGGCCAGATCGCCGAGCGCCACGGTCAGAATCTCCTCCGCGGCGGCGTCGCCACCCGCGACCGCGCGCGACGCGACCGCTGTCCCATACTGCGCCCGCACCACGACGTCCGGCAACACCCCGCCGGCGTCCGCCGCCAGCGCGAGCGTCACCGCGGCGCTGTCGCCGGCGCTGTAGGCGGCCTTGTCCAGCGTCGCTTCCACGGTCAACCCCGCGCCGGTGACCTCAACCGCGACGCTCCCCTGGCGCAAGAGCGGTCCGCCGCCCGCCACCGCTAGCTCGTAGAACCCGTGGTAGGTGCCGGGCGGCATGTCGGCTGGGAAGAGCAGCTCCACGGTCACCTCCGCGGTCTCACCTGGAGCCGCCGCGGCGCGCGCCTCCTTGGTGCCGACCTCGTCGAGCGTAACCGTGGCCACGAGCTCGGCGCCGCGATCGTCGAGGTTTTCGGCGGCGAAGCTCAGCGCGACGGGGACCTCGGGGGTCGCCGCCACGGCGTCCGGGACCCGGGTCACGCACAGCGCCGCGCCGGCGACCGCGTAGCTCAGCGCCGCCGCGGCGACCTCGGTGCCGGCCTCGTCGAGCAGCGTCACGGGGTACGTTGCCGCGCCCGCGGGCTGGCCGGTGAGTTCGATCGCCACGCTCACCGAGGCCGATCCGCCCGGCGCGAGCGGTTCCAGCTCCTGAGCATGCACGAGCTCGCCGCTGCCGGTATGCGTCTCGACACGCCCGGTGAACGCCTCGGCGCCAAAGTTGGTGACTCCGAGGCGCGCCGCCGCCGCACCAGGGGTCCGGGTGCAGGCATCGCACGCCGTCCCCGCTTCGAGCACGACCGACCGGCGCGGGCGGACGAGCAGCAGCTTCCCGGCCAGCGTGCCAGGAAAGTAGGAGGCGCCGTCGCCGGAATCCAGATGCCAGCTCAGCGCGTAGTCTCCAGCCGGCGCCGCGACGGCAACGGTCGTGCGCTCGACCTCGCCGGGGCTCATGGTCATTGCCCGCGTCCCCGCGAAAACCGCGCCGTCGCCGGCGGTCAGCTCGGCGACGAGCGCGAAATCGCAATGGCGGCGGAGGCACGTCAGCTCGACGGGCAGGCTGACGTCCTCGTCCCGAGCCAGCGCCGGCGCGAAGCCGTCGGGGAAAAAGGACACCCAGGCGACGAAGAACGGCGCGAGCTGCAGGTCGTAGCTCCCCGAGTAGGCACCCGAAAACGCGAAATGGTAGGCTCGCTCCTGAAAGAGCTCGTCGGTGAGAGAGACGAGCCGCGCCCCGCCGGCTGGCACGGTGATCTCCTGGCTCGCCGTGCCCGTGCTGGCGAGATCGTACGAGAGCGCCGTCGTCCCGGAGACATCGCCGTGGTTGAGGACGAGAAAGTCGATGGTGAACGGACCCGGGGCGTCGATCGTCGGCGCCTCGAGCTGGACCGCAAGGTCCGCGGCGGCGCCCGTCCGCGACCCCGGCACCGCCCGCGGCGATCGCGAGGCTCCGCGTTTCGCTGAAGGCGGCGCCAGGCGCGCCGAGGGTCACCGAGTAGGTGTCGTCGACGTCTCCCGTATTCGCCACCGCCACGGACACCGCGACGGACTGGCCGGGGACATAGCTCGACGCGGCGAAGCGGATCTTCGCGTCCGCCGCGGCCACGAAGCGCAGCGTCCCCGGAGGCACGTCCGCCGCATCGCGCAGATCCGCGGTGACCTGGTAGACGCCGCAATCGTGGGTGGCAAGCGGCACGGCGACCGTCGTCTCGTGCGACTGGCCAGGCGTCAGCGCCGGCACGGCCTCCTCGTGGGCGAGGATCTCGTTTCCGACGCCATCCACGACCGTGACCTGGAGGGTGTCCGCGGGCACGGCTCGGTCACGTTGCGGCGCTACCGAGACTACGACCGCCGGGTTGGCGGCGAAGCCGGCTTCGGGCTCCACGGCGAGCTGCGCGAAACCCTGCTCCAGGGTTACCGATCGCGCCGTCCAGGCCAGTTTCGCGTTCCCGGTCGCGCGGCTCGCCGTGGCCGCGATCGTCCAGGACCCGAGGGGCGCGTCCGCGGGGAATGCGGCGACCACCGGCGATGTCGTCTCGCTCGTGCGGGCGGCCACGGTCAGCGGGATGTCCTCGCTCTGCAGCAGCGCCGCCTGGGGTCCACGGATGTCATAATGGAGCGTGCCGGTGAACGAGGTGAGGCCGACGTTGTCGACCTGCAGATCGAGCGCGATCGACTCACCGCGGGCGTAGATGTTCTTGTCGGTGGAAGCCGCCAGCGCGAGCTGCTCCGCGGTGATATAAAACCCTTTGGAGGCCGAGCCGACGTAGGAGCCGCTCTGGCTGCAACGCAGGATCGCCCACCCCTGGTGGCGCACCGGGTTGCCTGTGGCAGTAGCGGTTGCCGTGCTGCCTGCCGCGACGGTGCCGTCGAAAATCGGGCGTCGGCCGAATGTCGGGTTTCCTCGTTTACAAGCTGGGCGTTCGGAGCTGCCTTGCCTGATAGGGGTAGGAAGGGCCGGGAGTAACCGGCCCTTCCTACCCCTATCAGGTGGCGCACCGCCTTCAACTTCCGGCAAGTGTAAACCACATTCCGCCGACGCCGAAAATCGCGCTACGCTCAAGGTCGTTGTGTGCCAGGCCGTACTCGAAGTGCAGCGGAATCTCGGCCGCGGAGCGATTCATCAGCACCGCTGTGACCAGCGGGCGGTCGTATGGCGCGTAGTTTTCGCGGTCGAGCTGCACGGACAGGCCGAGGTCGGAGGCCGCCACCGGGGTGGGAGGCGTCTGGCGAACGAACGCGGCTCTCCCACCGAGTCCGGTCGCCCGTCGCTCCGCGTCCGTACCGAGTCCGGTCGCCCGTCGCTCCGCGTCCGTGAGGATGGCTCGCAACTCCTAGACGCCGACCTCTGCTGCCGCCGGCACGTCCGCGGTGAGTGTCACGGTGCCGCCGGCGGGCAGCTCGAGGCCGACGTGGGACAGCTCCTGCAGCGTCCCGCCGGGAGCAATGAGGACCACGTCCGCGGCAACGGCATCGGTCTCGGAGGCATTCGTGACGGCAATCGCCACCGCGCCGGCCGCGCCCGGCGCGATCTTGACCACCTCTCCCGCGACCAGGTCGATGCGCGCCGTCGCCGCCAGCAGATCACGTTCCAGCGCCGTGGTCAGCCCATACCCCGCGCCCCAGTCCGCAAACGTCGTGTTCGCCACGACCCAGCCCTGGCCGACCGGATAGGCGATGACCGCCGGCGCTCCGGTGGTCGCCCGTCGCAGCAAGACCGTGGTGCTCGCCGGGACGTGCACAAAGTAGCCGTCCAGCGCGATGTCGACCGGGTTGGCGGCGATGCTGGCCAGGACGGGGTGCCACTCGCCCACCTCGGCGGCGGCGCTGAAGCAACTCTGATCCTCGGCCCAGCCGAGACCCTCCAGCGGCGCGCTGCCGGCGGGCACCGGCAGATAGGCGAGGTCGGCGCCGCGCTGCTGCGCCATAGCCACGAGCGTGCCGCCGGCGTCGACGTACGACTGCGGCATCGTCACCACGGCGGGCGAGGACCCGACCTGCGCGAGCGCTCCGGAAGGTACGACGAGGACCGGCGCGGGGACCTCGGAGGCCGCGATGCCGGGCGCGACTCGAGCCACGAGAAAGCGATCAGCGAGAACCTCGAGCATGCCGCGCGCGGTCCCGGCGTCGAGCACCGCCACGGCGGGTCCGCCCGCACCGGAAACGGTCCGCGCGGCCGCGACGAGCGCGGCGGCGTCCACGCGGTCGTCCGGGTGATCGCGGCCAGGACCGTCCGGATCGCACGGAATCGGCGGCGGAGGGGGACATTGTCGCGCCGACGGCGAAGGGGCGGTGGATCCGGACCCTCCCCCCGCTTTTTGGGGGGGAGGAGAGGATCGGCTTCCCCCGGCGAGCGGGGGCTCGGGAGGTTGTGCCTGCGTGGCCTTTTCCGCGCGCCAGGCGAACGTGGGCCGCTCCGTGGTCAGGCGCGTGCCAGGTGCCGGCACGAGCAACGCCACGCGTGCCGGCGGCACCGTGTCCACGGTGAAGCCGCGCGTGGCGCTCCACTCGGCCCACTGCCTCGCGCCATTGCGCCACCGCACGCGCCAGGAGTAGGCCCCGTCGGCCAGCGGTGTCCCCGGTGTAAGCTGCTCTTCTCCCGTCTCCGTGGTTTCCCCTGCGATTTGGACTTCGTAGAGCCCGACGCCGCCTGGTGCTTCGCCCACGCTCCACACCAACGTCGGTTGCCCTGTCGCGAGAATGGCGCCGTCAGCGGGCGCCGCCAGCGACACGGGCGCGGGCGGCGCGGTGTCCACGGTGAACGTCCACGCTTCGCTCCAGGCCCCCGCGTTTCCGGCGACGTCGAGCGCGCGAGCACGCCAGTAGTAGGTGCCGTCCGCGAGCGCCGCGCTCACCGTCAGCTCCGGCTCGGTAGCCCCGCCGCCCGCGATGACCGCGGCGAAATCCGCCGTGGCCGCGACCGCGACCTCATACAGCAGGATGCCGCCCGCGTCCGCGTTAGCCGCGCAGCGCAGCGCCGGAGTCGGGTCGCTCGTCGCGCTGCCGTTCGCCGGTGCCGCCAGCGCCGTCCGGGGCGGGGCAGTCAGGTCGATCGCGAAGTCCACGTCACCGGCGGCGTTGCCGCCGAACGCCTCCCACGCGCTGCCGAGACCGAATGCGTCAGCCGCGCGCGCTTGCCACTGATAGCTGCCTTCGACGAGACCCGAAAGCGTGACCGTGACCGGCATGCCGGCGCTTCCCGCCGCCGACGAGCTCGAGGCGGCTCCGGAGAACGCGCCCGCCGCCGCGGCAACCCGATGTCCATGCGCACGCCGTCGCCGCTGGATGCCATCGGATAGGCGCCGCGGAAGACGATGGCGGAGCTGCCGGTGACGCCGCCAACCGGGATTACGGTCAACCCGTCCGCCGCGAGCTGGGCCATCGCGCCGTGAGCCTCGGGCGGATTGTGGTGGGCGCGGAAGTAGACGGCCGCGCCCGAGGACATCGACATCTCGTCCATCCACGCGACCGCCGGGCCGCCGTCCGCCATCAGCGCCACGCTCGAACCATACGACTGCCCGTCCCAGACGCTCGGGTCCGCGGAAAAGGTCGCGCTGAGCCCGCCGCCTGTAGCCGAGCCGTCTACCTCCTGCCAGCTCTCGCCGTCCCGGCGCTTCAGGTAGATGTCGAGCTCGGCGGCGGTCGGGTTCAGCCATTCCTGGGACCACGAAACCACGGGGTCGCCAGCCTTCGACGCTCACCAGATAGGTGCCGCATTCGCTCACATAAAGTGGGCCGACACGTGATTGGCGATTTGCCGATTGATCGCGCGGGCGCCACGGGGCTGGCGGCGGCGTTGGGAGGCTGGCGTCTTTTTCTCTAATTGT
>JACPHN010000125.1 GCA_016188575.1 Candidatus Schekmanbacteria bacterium | reverse complement strand
GGTGTCGTCACCGGCCGGGACCATCCTGCTGCACGGCCAGGAGACGCTCGAGCTCACCGGGATCGAGCCGGTGTCGGTGGACCTGGAGCTCGACGCCTACCCGACAGCGACCGAAACCGTGCGCCTCGTCGCCAACGTCATGCTCTACGGCGCGGGGCGCATCGAGGTGTGGGAAGGCGAGACGCTGCTCGCGAGCGCGGACCTCACCGGCGAGGGGGCGCGGCAAGCGCTGCTCGAGCTGCCGGCGCTGCCGCCCGGCGAGCACCGGCTGCGCGTGGTCTTCGTGAGCGGGACGCATCAGGAGGAACGGGAGGTCGTGCTGGTCTACGGGACAGCGCTGGCTGATCTGGCGGCGACGATCGCGGCCACGCCGCCCTTGTATGACGCGCAGGGCGGTGTGGAGGCGGGCGCGGCCGCGCTCATGACGGTCAGTAACGTCGGGCTGAGTGCGTCGGAAGCAGCGACCGCCGTGTTGCGGGTGACCGAGCCCGCTGCGGCGCCAGCGGAGCTTGCCCAGCTCGTCGTGCCACCTCTGGCTCCCGGCGCCGCGGCGAGCTTCAGCGTGGAGCTTTCTGTGCCCGCGGACGCCGCCGTGCGCACCTACTCCTTCGAGGTGACCCCCGGCGACGCGTCGCGCGATGGTTCCGCGGCCAACAACACGGCCGAGTCGCGGCTCGCGATTCCCGGCGCCCCCGTCGTGGACGCGGCGGTGCTGGACTCGGCCCAGCCGTGGCGGGGCCTCTCGGCGAGCTGGTCGGCGGACACCGGCGATGCGGGGCCGCCGCGCTACTTCATTACCGTCCTCGAAACACCCCCAGGGGAGAGCGAACAGATTCTTGTGCCCGAGCAAGACTTCGCGGCCGAGATCTCGGCTGGCGTTGACGAAGCCACGCTGGTAATGGGCTGGACCTATTCCGTGCGAGTGCGGGCGCAAAACACGTTCGGCGTCTTTGGACCGCCGGCCCGCAGCGAGGCGGTGCTCATTCCCGAGACGGCGGTGCCCGTGGATGCCGCGCTTCTCGCCCTCGTCCTGGCACCCATGCTCTGCTGCAGGAGACGACGATGATTCCGAGACCTCACGTGGTCGTGGCAATGACACTGACAGGGCTGCTGGCCGGGATTGCGCCGGTCACCGAGGCCTGGACGCGCTCGCCGATCCAGGCGCGGCTGGTCGAGGCCTACACGATGGCGCCGCTCGCCGGGGTGGAGGTGGTGATCTGGGAAGGCATTCGGGTGTGCATGTCCCTCGAGCGCCCCGGCGCCGGCGGCGCCTGCACCCGCGGTCGGCCCGAATGCGCGGGCACGCTCGCCGAGCTCTGGCCCAAGATGGCCGAGATGGCGTTCGCGCGCTACGCAACCGCAGAGGCCGCGTGCCCGCCGCAACCCCTCAGCGCGTACCTGACGCGCGAGCTCGTCCGGGTCACGACAGACGAGCAGGGCTGGTTCGCGACGAAGGAGCGATACCCGGATGGTATCTATGCGCTCGCACTGTTCAAGGATGGGTATTTGCCGCAGCAGGTGCTCGTGGAGCTGCCGAAGGACCTGGAGCAGCAGCCGCAGTGGCCGCTTTTCAAGACGGGGTGCAGCGTGACGGGGAGGGTCACCTACGCGACGGGCGAGCCCGCCCCCGGGGCGGTGGTATCGGTCATCGCCGAAGATTTCGACGCCGTGCTGGCGCGGCGCCGCAAGGCCGCGGCGGAGTGGCCCGTGGACCTGTTGATGGCTGGCCGCGGTGGCGAGGCGGGCTCCGGCGACGATGGGACGTACTGCATCGAGGGACTGCACGTGGGGAGCTACGAGGTTTCCGTGAAGCCCCCCGCGGGCGTGCTCGACAACCTCCTGGAGCGCGTGTACCAGCGGCACAAGCTGGGTCAACGCCGCGTGACGATCGCGAAGCCCGCCTTCAGGAGCTATCCGGCGACCGCGACGCGGGATTATGTGCTGCCGGCGGCATCTCTGGCGACGGCGGTGCATGGGCGGGTGGTGATCGCGGAGGACGGACGCCCGGTGGTCGCGAGGCTGACGCTGCAGCGAGCAGGCGACGGCTGGATCGGCGAGCAGGTCACGGCGTACAGCGCCGCCGACGGCACCTTCACGCTGCGCGGAATGACCGCAGGCAAGTGGCAGCTTTCCGTCGAGCCGCTCGCGAAGACGCTCGCGGCGATGTACTCCGCCGACGTGGCGGCGACGCCGGGGCTACGGCTGCTCCCCGCCGAGCGCTACGTGACGATCGAGCGCGAGGGGCAGGCGGTGGACATGGGCGAGATCCGCTTGCGGCGACAGACGGCAGCTACCGGCAGCGGCGTGACTCGGCCCGCGAGCGGCGGCGCGCCTGCCGCAATGAACCTGAGTGACGCGGAGCTGACCGAGATGGCGCTCCGCGCCGTGCGCGGCGCGCTCGGGAGCGGGGAGAAGCCGGGGGCCGCGGCCCCGCCGGCGCGGATCGGCGAGGTGGTCGAAGACCCGACCGGGTCGTGCAAAAAAGCCCACGAGCTGTCCGAACGGGCGCGCAAGCAGTCGCCCAACATCACCTCCGCGAATGCCCCTTTCTTCAAGGATCAGCCGTGGTACCCAAAAGGCACGCCGTGCAGCACGGAAACTCAGTATAAAGGGATGATGCTCGCCTTTCCGACGGACCCGGAGTACGACCCCCGCCTCGGCATCATCCGCCTGAAAGGCCACGAAATCAGCAACTACCTGCTGCGGCCCGACGCTCCCCCCGCCGACGATCTCCCCAGCTTGCTGGCTGAAACGATCTCGGATCTGCTGTTTCAGCGGGCCGTGTCGGAGGTGGTGGATCCCCTGGTTGCCGCGATCATCATTGAAAACCTGCCGGGCAAGGGGCTCCTGAAGTGGGCCGGCAGGGTGGGTGTCCTGGTCCTCCGCGACGGACTGAAGAAGAGCCTCTCTCACACCCTCAAGGACGTTGTTTTCGATGCGGTCTACGGCGAGGAGCCGAGCGAGCTCCACGACTGGAGGATCCAGATCATGAACGAGAGCAGGGCGGTATTCCTCGAGTGGACGGCAACCGCCTGCTACGGCTGCGACCGGGAGTGCACCCAGTACGAGGTCCCGGGCTACGAGATCGAGGGCGATATCAAGCAGCAGCACTGGACGCCGGGTCACGTCATTGCCGCGGCGGAGCTTCAGTTTTTGCTCGGTGAGCTGTCCCTGGACGGAGTCAGAAAGTACCTATCCTACTGCGGCACGCGGGATAACTGGCTCGTCCACTGCTACCAGGCGAGCTCCGACGACATCGGCGCGGGCGACCCGACCCCCGCCGAGATCGCCGCCCGAAAGTACGTAGAGATGGGCGAGGAGCTCGCCGGGCTGGGCATTCACAGTCTGAACGGCGGCTGGCTGCGGTGGAGCGGCGACGACGATGACTACATGCGCTCGCCGCGGTGGCACCCGACCTGCGGCCCTCCAATCGGCCAGGGCCAGTGCCCGGAGCAAGGACGGCAATGCCGGCAATAGCATCAGACGCCGCCGCGGCGCAACCGGCGCCGGCGCGCCGGCGCGCCAGACAACGGCCTTTCGGCGTGACCCTCATCGGTGTGCTCGACTACGTCGAGGGGCTCGTCTTGATCCTCGGCGGGCTCATCATTGGCGTGCTCAGCTTCGACTATGCCACGTTACGCAACGACGTCCCGCTTCCCGCTGAGGATTCGCTGGTCGCCTCGTTCGCGATCACGACGGCCGGCATCGGAGTCCTGCTCATCATGCTCGGCCGCGCCACCCTGCAGGGAAGAAACGGCGCCCGCCACCTCCAGGTCATTCTCAACCTGATTCTCCTCATCACAGTCGTGCACAGCCCTGTGTCCATTCTGGTGGTCTTCTATCTCCTCGTGTCTCGTGAAGCCGAGGACTATTTCAGAGGGAGGTAGGGTGACTCGCCAGGGCGCCGCGCGACTCGGCCGGCCGAAACATGACCACGCTGCTGTTCTTACTTTAGACGCCGCCGAGGATGGCACAGTGCTGCCGGAGCTCGTCTCGAGCGCCGCGTATGGCGGTGCGGCCGTCCAGGATGGAGTCACCGGCGGGACGGCGAGCGCCACGGTGACTCTGGAGGTGCCCGTGGCGGCACTGCTCGAAGAGCGGCTGTCCTGGGGCGTGCACGATCCGGGCGGCCGGTCGGTGGCGATCGGGAGCTTTCCGCTGCGCGCGCCGGCGGGAGCGTGGGGCGTGCGTACGGCGACGGACGCAGTGGCTCCCGGCAGTGCGCTCGAGGTGATCGTGCGGGCCGACGCCGGCACGAGCTACTCGGTGACGGCTCTGGACCGCGAGCGGACCGGCACGCTGGACGGCGGGGGCGAGATCCTCCTGACCTTCGCGGTAGCGGAAGCGCTGGCGCGGGGCACATACACGGTCGCGTACGAGCTGACGTTTCCCTCGGCCGTGGTGGCGCAGGGCAGATGGCCGTTTGACGTGTCCGGGACCTACCTGCGGGTGACGAGCGCGACCCTCGACCGCGAGGAGGCGCCGGCTGCGGCGGCTCGTAGCGCCGGAGGGACGGCGCGAGCCGCGGTCGCCGCCGCGATCAGCCGGGTGCTGACCTACACGCCCGGTGAGCGGGCGAGGCTCTCTCTCGTGGTCGAGACGGACACCCCGGTCACCGGCGGCGTGCTGCGCCTCTGGCTGCAGGCTCTCGATGGCCTCTCCTGGGAAGTCGTCGAGGACCGGCCGCTGGAGATCCTGGCCGCCGACATCGGCCGGCCGATCGTCGAAGAGCTGGCTTTTACCCTCCCCGACACCGATCACCCGGGGACGCACCGCCTGATCTACGAAGTGTGGTCGCCGGTCGGGACGATCCTGCTGCACGGCGTGGAGATGATCGAAATGACCGGGATCGAGCCGGTTTCGGTGGAGTTGGAGCTCGCCGACTACCCGGCGGCGACCGAGGCCGTGCGGGTGGTCGCGGAGGTGATGGTCTACGGCGCGGGGCGGATCGAGGTGTGGGAGGGCGAGACACTGCTCGCGAGCGTGGAGCTCACGGGTGAGGGGGCGCAGCAGGCGCTGCTGACTCTGCCGGCGCTGCTTCCCGGTGAGCACCGCCTGCGGGTGGTTTTCGTGAGCGGCACGCGCCCGGACGAGCGGGAGGTCGTGCTGGTCTACGGGACGGCGCTGGCGGATCTGGTCACGACATTGACCCTGCGCGGACCGGAGTGGGGAGACGCGGAGGAGCTCGTGGCCGGCCCCGCGCGTTTCTCGTGGTGACGAATGCGGGAGTGGGTACCGCGGCGGCAGCGAGCATGTCTTCATCCCCGAGCAGGACTTCGGCACGGCGGGCTCGGCGGCGCTCGACGACACCTCGCCCGTGCTGGGCACCGGCTATCGCGTCCAGGTGCGCGCGCGCAACGCGCTCGGCTTCACCGGAGCAGCGGGAGCGAGCGCGCTCGTCGCGATTGGGGACCTGCCGGTTCCTCTCAGCTCAGGGCTGCTCTGCTTCGCTTTCGCATTGGTTCTCCCCGCGCTTATCCTCTGGAGACGACGATGATTTCGATTCGCGCCATTCTCACCCCCGCGCTCCTGGCGGCCGGCCTCGGCGGTGGGGAAGCGCCGCGTTGGGTGCAACGCCGGCTCGGCTCCGGGGTCTGGTGGTATGTCACGCTCCTCGGCTGCGCCGTCGTCCCCGCCTGGCTGGCGTACCATCAGGCGAGCTCGCTGTTCGGGTGGGGGCGGCCGGTGGACCTCGAGGAGAGCGACTTCGCCAACCCGCGGCGAGACCGCGCGCTGGTCGGGGCGAGCGTGCCGCTGACTTACCTGGCGATGGCGCTGCTGTGGACCATCGCCTACCACGCGCTCGACTTCGTGGGCGTGGGCCACGGTTCCCCGCCGATGCTCGCGGCCGTCTACGCATCCAGATCGACGCGCTGCTCTTCGTCATCCACCTGCTGCCGCTGGCACCACTCGCGGCCTGGCGAGTGCTCGAACCCGTGCTGCCTCTCCGGTTCTCGGCGCTCTCCAGGCGCATGCCGATCCTCGGGCCACTGGCGCTCGTTGGTCTCCTCGTGACGGGCTTGCTGCAAGCTGCGTCCGAGCCGTTCGTCACGTTTACCAGTCGCTTGCTGATTCTCGGCGACCCTTGGTAGCGCCGCGCGTGTCCGGCGCGCGGGACCTCGCAGTGACTCCAAGAGCTACGGCAGCGATCGCCGCGATCAGCAGGCCGGCGTAGGCGGCGCGCGGCTCGTATCGCAGCGCGACGGTGCCGCGCGCGGACGGCGGGAGCTCGATCGCCAGGGCCATATCGTTCACAGGAAACACGCGGAGCGGCGCGCGATCGTCAAGAAGCGCCGTGTAGCCCTCGAGATACGGCCGCGGCAGCAGCACCACTGCCCGCGCTGACGGCGAACGCACGTGTGCGGTGAAGGTGACGGTCGCACGCTCGGTGTGGACGCCGTTGATCGTCGCCGCCGACAGGCCGCGCAGATCCGCGCCAGGGGGTAGGTCGGCAAGACGCGCCACCGCGTCCGGTCCCCGCGTCCCCCCACCGCGGACGAGCGCGTCCATCTCTCTGTCGCTGCGCGCCAGCACCAGTCTCGCAAGCACGCGCGGCGCCAGCCCAACGGGCCGCTCGCGGTGCAGAATCGCCGTGAGGACCGTCTCGCGCTCCACCCTCCATCCGGCGGCTTCCACCACTGGAATCATCGCGAAAAAATCGTGGGACAGGATCAGCCCGTCAACTCCGAGAGTCGCGAGCAGCCCGGTCTCGTCCATCTGATGGCGCAGCAGGTCCTGAGCCGAGCGCGGCTCCATGGAGCCGTGCAGAAACAAGCGCAACTGCCTGTAGATCCCGCCGAGCATCATGGGACTGTAGCCGTTCACGAAGCGCCTTCCCGCGTGCATGAACGTATTGCCGTGGTAGAGCCCGGCGGGAATGCCGGAAAGCGCTTCACTGCCAGTGTTGCGCGGATAGCTCCAGCCGTCGAGCCGCGATGAGTACACGGAGAGGTAGAGGCGGTCTGGGGAGAGACCCGGCGCGGTCATGAGATCGCGTTCGTCGAGGGCCCAGCGGGGGACGCTGTAGACGTGCGGCAGCGATATCAGGCATATGCCAGCCGCCGCGAGCGCTACCGCGAGGGGAAGGTGCTGCAGCGCGGCGCGGCGGGAGGCGAGGGCCGCGCTCGCGACGCTCCACACGATCGCGACGGCCAGCGCCAGCGCGGACGCTGCGGGCCACGTGCCGCCGGCAGCGACCATGCCGCCAGTGTGGTGGCGCGTGAGGAGTATTGCAATGAGTGCGGCCGCCAGCGCGCCGGGCCACGCCTGGGAAAGGGATCTCCGGCCGCCCGCGGGGCGCAGATCCGCGGCGGCGGCTTCGCGCGCGTAGCCGTTCAGGCCGTGGGCGCCGAGCAGGCCGATCAGGAGGTGGAGCAGCGGCAACCACCGGAAGCTCCACCGAAAAGGTTCGTAGCTCGGACACACCGCCAATGCGAATACGGCGCCGAGCAGGCCGAGCTCCCAGCGATGCGCGCGCAGGTAGCGCCATCGGGCAGTGCCCAGACCGATCAAGGCCCCGATCGGAGCAACCAGGCCATTGAATAGCTCCGCGGAGGGTCGAATCGTCCACTGCCCACCCCAGGTACGCCAGAAGGCGTTGAAACTGGGCAGGAAGAGGCCGAGAAGCGCGGAACCAGGCACCGTCCAGGCGTCTTGCGCCACGTTCGGGAACGCGGCGCGGGCGGTAGCGGGGCCGTGGGCGAGCAACATGAGCCACGCCGGAGCGCTCAGGGCCAGAGCGCCGAGTCCGCCAAGCGCGAGGGCGCGCAGCCTCACCCACCGCTCCGCGCCGAGCGCACATCGCATTCCACACCAGCTTGCGAGCAGGAGCGCCATCAGGTCCGTAAACGGCCATCCCGAAGTTGCGATCAGGTACCCATAGACGGCGATGGCGTGCGGTCGGGGACGGGAGACGGCGCCGCGTCGCACGATCTCCAGCTCTCCCCAGAACCAGGGAATCCACGCAAAGCTGGCCAGAGCGGGATACCAGCCGACTCCCCAGGAGAGGATCCAGCCGTTGAGGCTTCCGGTCACGGCCACGAGCAGCCCGAGATGGCGCGGCAGGCCCGTGAGACGCGCCAGGCGAAAAGCGCCGGCACTGAGGATCGCGAGAGGCGCCAGGCACAGGACCGTGGCGGCCTGGTGGAGCGGCAGGCCGAGCGGCCAGACGCCTGCATAGAGCAGCACAAGGAAGGCGTTGAACGTGCCGTACTGATACTCCCCGGCAAGCGGCGCGGCGGCCCACGACAGGTCGGTCACCAGGGGCAGCTCGCCGCTCCATACCGCGCGGGACATTTCCTGCGACACCGGGAGATACTGCGACTGCAGGTCATCGAAATAGAAGAACGTCGGTTCGGCGAGCGCGCACAGGGTGCCGAAGCCCACCGTGACCATTGCCGCCATCAAGGCGCCCACAGGGTCAACACCCGGGGCCGACGTTGTGCGGCTCCGGCCGGTCAACTGCGGCCTGGGTCTACCGTAGAGGCGAAACGATCCATTCGGGCTCGATCTGCCGGGGTTCGATCTGCCACCATGCGCTGGCCACATGCTCGCCCTGTTCTGCCATGCTTGTCAAGAGGCGCGAGACCGCCACCATCGTCACGCTGGCGAAAGTCGGGAGCACGCTGAGGTAACGGCGCACGTCTCCGGCTTCGCCCAGGCCGACTCTGGCGAAGGTTGTCGATTTGACAACACGACTGGGGCGGATAGAGTCGGGTCCCGATTGGCACAGCGACAGAGCGCCTTTTCTTTTCCGGAGGCGGCAGCAGCATGATCGGACGATCGGTTGTCAGAATTGACTTGGTAGCAGTCGTGGTTTGCGCATTGCTGCCGAGCATGATCCCGCCTGTGGTCGCTGGCCCGGAGCTATCACGGGTGAGCTCCGCGCTCGGCGAGCTTGCCGCCCCCTTTGTGGCCGATGACGCGCAAGTGGACGAGCGGGTGCGGTACTACGCGAGGACGCTTACGGAGACGGCATTTGTGACCCAGCAGGGGGAAATTGCCTACTCACTGCCGGGTTGGTCCGCGGATGAAGCGAAGAGGCCCACGCTGGGCCGCGCCGGCTCAGATCGACCGCCGTCCCGCGGGCACGGTTGGACGGTGGTCGAGCCTCGGCGGCGATCTCGATCGTCACCGCCGCCACGCCGCCGGGGCTGTGGGATTCGCGGTTGAGCGTTGTCGAGGCGGTCAGCCCCGGCTTCTCCAGCGTCAGCTCGGCGACCCCTGTGCGCAAGGCCTATTTGCTCAGTGAATCCGCCGCCCATTCGCCGTCAGCGCGACAATACTTCCCACCGCCCCCCCCCGCACGCAGGGGGGGCGGTGGGGCATGGGCGCCCGGAGAAGACGGATGCCGCTTCCTGTCCCCCACCCCCGGCTTGCGGGGGCCGACTCGTTCCGCAACGATCAAGGCTGGCGAGCGCGCTGCAGGTGACGGAGGCGGAGCGGCGCGACTGCCTGGATGCGGTGGTTACTGGGTGGCAGCGGGGGTCTGGTGAGTCGAGGTCGGACCGGCCATACTTACCGCAGATAAAACATCTAACGCGAATCTGGCCGCCAATCCGCCTCAAATCGCCCCGTTTTCGGCCACTTTTCGCGCAGATGGCCGTATCTTTGGCAAGTATGGCCGGTTTTTCAGCAATTTCCCGGCCAGATTCGCGTTAGATGTTTTATCTCATCGGAAAGTGGCCGGTCCATCGTCTGATCCTCGCGCCGCAATGCCCGTGCAGGCGCGACAATGTGCAGCACGCGTTGAAGGACAGGGTTTCAGACCGGCTGACGAATGGATGAGGCATCGTTGCGGAACGAGTGGGCGGGGGAAGGGTCGGGGTTGGGGGCGGACAGCGGCGGACACGCCGCTCGTCCCCTCTCCCGGTCTCCCACAGTGAGCAGAGGAGGGTCATTGCGGGTTGCCACTGCTTATCCGGGCGCTCATGGGGTGGTGGGGCGGGGCCTCGCAATACGCTTTCTGCGCGGCGTGCAGCCGACCCGACGGTAAGTTTTGACGGCGCACCGTCCTTGCGCCACCGGTGTGAATCCGGTACGATAACCCTGACCGGCCGGCCAGCCGATTCTCACCGCCCGCCCTTCCCTCCCACTCCCGACCGGCCGACCCCGTTCGGTTGTCGCCCGCCCCGCCGCCAGCGGCGAGTCGCCGTGGCCGCGGAAACTGCTGTCCAGGTCAGCGCACCAACTTTCGCGGAGACGAAAGCGATGCAGCGATTCCACTTCGTCGTCCCCATGGCTCGCCGGTACTCGCCGAACTTCTCCACCAACCGCATTGCCGGGCTCGTCACCGCCCATGCGGGTCCCGCGATCCTGGCAGAACAACTTCGCCGGCGCGGGATGGCCGTGCGGGTGTTCGACGAGCACGTCGCTCCGGCGGACCTCAACCTCATTGCCCAGGCAGACATGGTGGGCGTGAGCGTCTCGACGCTCGAGGCCGTGCAGGGGTACCGCCTGGCGCGCGCGATCCGCGACCGTGGTGTGCCTGTCGTGATGGGCGGGGTGCACGCCTCGCTCAATGCCGACGAATGCCTTGATCATGCCGATTTCGTCGTCCGCAACGAGGGCGAGGAAACGCTTCCCGAGCTCATCGCCGCGCTCGAGACGCGCACGCGACCGCTCACAGAGATCCGCGGCCTGCGCTTCTGGGACGGCAGCCGCAAGGTCCACAACCCCGCGCGGCCCTTTCTACAGGATCTCGACGAGGTCCCGCTTCCCAACTGGCGCCTCGTCGAGGGGCTCGGGCACCCCCTGCGGTCTCCCGTTAACCTCCTCATGTATTTCACGCAAATCAGCCGCGGCTGCAACATGGCCTGCAATTTTTGCTCCGTGACCCGCGCCTTCGGGCAAAGCTACCGGCATCGCTCGGTCGATCACGTGCTGGCGGAGCTACACAGCGCCCCGCGCTGGACCCACGGGCACCTGTTTTTCGTCGACGATTCGCTCATGTGCGACAGCGACTTTATGAAGGAGGTCCTGGAGCGTATGGTGCGCGAGCACATCCACTTTCCGCTGGGTTGGCACTCGCAGATGCGCATCGACGCCGCGCGCGACCGCGAGCTCCTGGACCTCATGCGCCGCACTAACTGTCTCGCGGTGACGTGCGGAATAGAGAGCGTCAACCCGGAAACGCTGAAGGCCCTGCGGAAGGGACAGAGCGTGCGGCAGGTGCGGGATGCGGTGGCGGCCTTTCACGCTCACGGCATCGCCGTCATCGGTTTTTTCGTGTTCGGCTCCGATCACGACGACGTCACGTCTATCCACGCGGCGCTCGAGTTCGCAAAAGAGGCGCGCATCGAGCTCGCGGGCTTCATGCCGCTCACGCCGTTTCCTGGCACGCCGCTGCACCATGAGCTGAGCGCGCAGGGGCGCATCTTTACCCGTGACTGGGAGCTCTACGACGTGGAGCACGTGGTTTTTCGGCCCCTGCGCATGACCCCGTACGAGCTGTACACGCAGACGATGGAGTGCTATCGCCGCTTCTACCGCCCGAGCGAGGCCTGGAAGAAGGTCGCGTGGATCTTGCGCCAGCGCGGCTTTCGCCCGTGGGAGGTTCCGGTGACGGTGCTGGCGACGCTGTTCTGGCCGGTGCTCAAGCGCGCCAATCTCGCCAAGGAAGAGCTGTGGGGGAGAGACTACCGCAAGCTGTTGTGGCAAGTCAGCGAGGGAACGGCGGCCGAGCGGCACCGGGCAGAAGATGCACTTGGAAACCTGTCGAGTCGTAACCTGTGGTGGCACGATCTCGGGACGTATCGGCCGGTGAAGAGGCTCTGGAGACGGGCACTGGAGCGAGCGGGCATCTGGCCATAAGTGCCCCCCTCCGTCCCTCCACCCGCTGGCGGGGGGAGCCTAGGTGGGGGTCTTCGTGATGCGCATTGGGCACAGCTTGCAGTAGCACCGGCGGTGGACTCAGGTACTCCCGCCTACCGGTCGGCGTCGAAGGGCGGTTCGCTCTCGTCCTGGTGCGCTCCCTGCCCGGCGCCGACAACGGTGCCGAACAATCCACCGAGAGCAGCGCCGACAACGCCGCCGACGGTGGTGCCCGCCACGAGCATGGCGAGAAACATCCGCAGGGAGAGCAGCAGGGATTCCGGGTGATGGCCGTGCAGTTGCGCGAGGACGAAGAGCGCCGCTGTCATCACGCCGGCGGTGACGCCGCCGGCCAGAAAGCCGCCGGTAGCCCCGCGAAACAGGCCTAGCAGCGCACCGACCAACCTCCCTCGGTTGCGGGAGACCAGAGCCGCCGCCGCGCCTCCTCGGAACCCGAAGAAGCCGCCCAGGATGCTCGCCGCGGGCAGGCCAGCGAGAATACCGCCATACAGCGGCAGCAAGCTCATGACCTCGTGCCCGACGTTGGCGGAGGTGGCGATGACGCTCGCGAGGCTCCAGCTTATCAGACCGATCGGAATCGTGACGGTCATGGTCCAGCCGAATCGGGAGCCCCAGCGCGCCGCCCGCAGCACACGGCGATCCCAATATCTTGCCCGCCGCCATGGCTTCGCCGCGGACTGGTTGCGGATCAGCCGGTTCTCCCATTCTTGCACTTGGTGCCAGTCGCCTGACAGCAGCCCATAGGCGTAGATATCCATCTGCCCGCTGACCGATCGGAGGCGTCTGAGGGCCCGGCGCCTCCGGCGCCGCTCGCCCCGTGGGACCTCGATCGCGGCGTCCCGCGCCGCTACAGCATCGAGCTCGTTGATCACCTGCGTTTCGACATCACCCATTATGCACCCCGCGTGGACGGTCTCTTTTCATAACTATAATACACGATTGGGCGATGTGCGAGAGGCGCTGCGAGGCGCCACGCTGTTCGACAGAACGCGTCGCCGTGACAGAAAATGTCAGCCCGCCGCACTTCCGGCTGCGCCCCCGCCGTCGCGACCCCGGTAACCAGGCGCCCCTTCTGGTCGCCGGGGTCAATCGCGCTCTTGGTCCGACTCTTGCAAGCCTGTGAGCCACACCTGATTCCACCCTCGGTTCGACTGCAAGCAGTGCGGAGGGCACATCACGAAGCCCCCCACCTCACTTCCCCCGGCCAGCGGCGGGAGGGACGGCGGGGGGCGCTCTCGCACCGACGTCGTACAGGCGGCGGGTTCAGCCCACAGTCTGCCGACAAGGAGCCGAATGCATGTCCAAAGTCGCGCGCCGCGCAGCCGCTGCCCTTGGCAGGCTGTCCGCGATCTTGACCTTGACCATGTCCATCGCCACACCCTCAGCCGACCCGTTTGCCGCGGCGGACATTTCCGTATCAGCCGAGGTGGTCGCCGCCGACGTCGAACCGATCGGTGCCAACCTCACCACCATTGCTGGCGGCACCAATCTGGCCATCAACAACCTGCTCGACGGTGGCGGCTTCGAACCGACGGTGTGGCGGCGCTTCATCCGCATCGATCGCGCCGAGGACGGTTGGATCGAATGGGATTCCCTGGGCGGAGTCGGTTTCTGGGGGCTGACCTGGACCGGGTTCGGCAACGGCGCCACGATTCGCTTTTACCGCATCGTCGACAGCGCGGGCGAGCCGCTGCCCTACGCGCAAGGGCTGAACGACATCGCGGGCGCCGATCACGTCATTTTTCTGGGCGAGACCACCGTCCCCATGCCGTCTTCTCAGCTCCCTGACGGCGGATGGATTGCCGACACCGAGCAACAGCGCGTGCACCTATCGGACGCCGGCCTCGACTTGCGCTTCGGGGACTACGCCTACATCGTTCGCAAGACCGATTTCATGCCCCAAGATACCAGCGCCCCCGACTTCAGGCAGTACTGGGGCGGCGATCGCAGCGTCTTCAGCCGAATCTCGGGCACCTACACTGCGCGCGTCGTGCCTCACCCCGGTTCACTTCCAGACGACTTCCAAGAACCCGGTGAAACCTGCCTCGCCATCACCTTGCCGGAGGCCGGGACCGTTGTCCTTGGCCAGTACACGTACTACGCCATCGACGACGGTGAAGGGCAATTCTACAGCCAACTCCACCCCGGTGCTCCCTACCGGGTTGAGGCGTGGATGCGCCAGGAGGGCCTGGCGGACGGCGGCCGAGCTCGGTTCCAGTTCAACGGTGCCTACGACTCCGCGAGCCAACAGGAGCCCTGGCTGGTCACCGCCGACTGGCGCCGGTTCACCTACGACTTCGTCGGTCCCGAATACCCGCCTCAGGGCCAGAGCCATATCGCTCACGCCCTCTCCATGACCGGACCCGGGACCCTTTGGATCGATAACTTCGCCATCTACCGGAATGACGAGCAGCACGGGTTCGCTCCTTATGGGCCGCACGAGGTTGCCTTTGATGAGCTGATGCGATCGTTTCCGGCGCAGGGCCGGAAACCGGCGGTGCGGTTCTACCCCGTGAGCTACAGCTTCACCCCGGACGCTCTGGCCGAATCAATGTTCGGAAACTACCCGAATGGGACGTACGTGGCCAATTGGTTTACCGCCGTGACAGGAGGACCGCCGTTGACGTACGCGCAGGCCTTGAGCTGGGCGCTGCGCACCGGTTCCACGCCGGATGAGCGCGTGGTGCCGTATCTCGCCATCCCCGAGGAGTACACCGAGAGCGAGTGGCGCGCTCTCGTGGAGTTCCTGGGCGTGCCGTACGACGCGGAGATCGACTCACCGCAGTCGAAGCCCCACGCCTTCCGCCGATATCAGTTCCGCGGCGGGGACGGTACGCCGTGGACCGACGAGTTTCGCGAGATATTGCTCGAATACGGCAACGAAACCTGGCACAACGGTGCCGGGGGCTACGGGTGGGACGGCTTCGGTCCGCCGGGGTGGGTGCACTTCGGCGGCGCCGAATACGGCCTGTTTGCCCGCTTCATGATCGAGGATAACGCGATGGCCGTCCCCGCGTGGAACGCGCTGGACCTCGGCCGCAAGATCAAGTTTGTGCTCGGGGGAAACTACATGGCCGACCCGACCGAGGTTACCTCCTATGGCGAGCAGGCGGTGCAGCGGGCCACGAGCATCTCTTACGTCGGCCACGCGAACTACGTCGGCCCGCGCTGGGAGACGGGTGACACCGGCTTCGCGACCTTTAACGACCACGGAGTCCAGGAGACGCTGATCGCCATGGAAACGAACATGAAGGGCATCATCGACGACGCCGTGGCCGCGCGCGCGACGCTCAACGCGACGGCGGGCACCGACTATCGGGTGATGGCCTACGAAGGCGGTCCGAGCGGCTACTGGCAGAATCAGGAGAATCCCGAGATCGACGAGCTGTACGGAAAGTCGCTCGCGATGGGCGTCGCGGCGCTGGACGCCTGGCTCTATTCGAGTCTACGCGGATACGGGCACCAATGCTATCTCGGATTCAGCTCCGGAAGCTGGTGGACCTCCCACACGATGCCTGAAGCCGGCGGCTTTCGGCCGCATCCGGGGTGGTTGGCGCTGCGTCTGCGGAATCGCCATGCGCGCGGCTCGGAAATGACTCGGGTCAGCTTCGCGAGCGCCCCGAGCTATGACCGCGGTGGCGCCGAGATTCCGTTGATTACGGCGTATGCCCTGCGCGACGCCACGAGCTACTCGGTTTTCGTGTTGTCCAGAAAGCTGGACGGAGAGCACGATGGTGTTGATTTCGGCGACGGCTATACGCCGGTGACGCTGCGGTTGCCATTCGCCGCGCCTGCGCGCGTGACCGTCCACAAGCTGGCGCAGCCAGACGGCCGCGCCGCCGACCCGCGCAGCAACAATCGCGCCGCGTTGAACGTGGACATCGTCTCGCAGGATCTTCCCGTGTCCGCGTTTTCGCCGGTCTTTGTTTTGGATGAAACGCGCGGCGCCGATGCCCGCGGCATTCCGCCGGGAACCGCCTACTTGTACGTGTTCGCGCTCGAGGGCGTGACCGCCGTCCCCGT
The DNA here is from genome assembly GCA_016188575.1 of Candidatus Schekmanbacteria bacterium. GTDB lineage: Bacteria > CSSED10-310 > JACPHN01 > JACPHN01 > JACPHN01 > JACPHN01. The sequence continues at coordinate 3,956 of JACPHN010000125.1, read as the reverse complement.
CTTGAGCCTCAGAGCGTTGTTGGCCGCCGCCGTGGCGGCGGGTGCGGGGCTGCGGGCCGTGCGGAAAGACTCGCGCGACCCGCGTTTGGCGCCTGCGGCGCCTCGCGATCGTGGGCGGCGCTAGAACGCGCTGGCCCCGGTGATCGGCGGCCCGGCGTGGCTTGCGCTCCGCGCCGCCTCCGCGCTGCCGCGACCTGGATCGTCATTGGCGTTGGCCGGGTCGATCCAGTCGTGCTGAAGCTCACGGTAGAGCTGCGAGACTGCCAGGAGCTCTGCGTGAGCACCGGCGGCGGCGATGGCCCCACCTTCGAGCACGAGGATGCGGCTCATGGCGCGCGCCGTGGCGATGCGGTGGGTGACGACGAGAATCGCGGCGTCGGGACAAAGGCGGGGGAGAGCCCGCCAGAGTCGATCTTCGTTGGTGGCGTCCAGGGCGCTTGTGAGGTCGTCCAGCAGCAGGAGCTGCGGGCGGCCGTACAGAGCGCGGGCGATCGCGATGCGCTGTTTCTGGCCACCCGAAAGGCCAAGCCCACCCTGACCGAGCTGCTCGTCCAACCCGTGGGAGAACGCGGCAACCTCGGCAGTCATCCCCACGGCATCGAGGACCGCAGCCAGCCACGCCTCATCCGACTTGCGGCCGAGCACGATGTTCTCGCGAATCGTGCCGCGCAGCAGCAGCGGTTCCTGCGTTACCGTGGCGGCGAGCCGCCCGAAGCCGGCGCGGCCATACTCGGCGAGCGGCCGGCCGTTGAGCCTGACCTCGCCGGCGACCGGCACGAGCGCGCCCGAGGCGATCCGCAAGAGCGTCGACTTTCCGGACCCCAGGCGGCCGACCACAGCGACACGCTCCGCGCGCCGGAGCTCGACCGTGATGCCCCGGAGCACGGCTCCATCGGGGTTGGACCAGGCCGCGGCGACGTCCCCGCCAGCGGTCGCGCCAGCGTTCGGCGCCGCCGCCGGCGCCGGGGCGTACCCACCCCACACGCCGCAAAGCTCCAGCATCGCGAAGCTCCCCGGGGCGGCCTCGCCGCGGAACGCTCCGCCTTCCCCCTGCACATCGGCGGCGCGCAGCTCCTCCAGGCGGTCGATACAGACAAATGCCTGGCGGCCAAAAACGAAGAGCCCGGGCAGGTCCAGCAGCGGCGCGGAGAGCATGGCGAGATACGCGTAGAAAGCGTACAGGGTTCCCGGTGACATCTGCCCCCGGATGACCAGGATTCCCCCCACACTGACTACGATGATCTGGCCGGCGATGCCGCAACTCGCGTGCAACGCATGGACGAGCTGCTCCATCCTCACCACCCGCATCTCCGCAGCGAACCGTCGCGCGAGCTGGCGGCGCAGTGCGTCGCCCTGGCGATGCTCCGCATTTGCCGCCTTGACGATACGCACGCCGGAGAAGCTGGCTTCGAGCAGGTCGTTGGTTTCACTGACCGCGCGGCGTTGGTGCACGACCCGCCGGCCGAAGCTGTGCTGGACAAGCAAGACGACTACCAGCATGGGTGGCAGCGGAGCACTGGCAAGCAAGGCCAGACGCCAGTCCAGCCAAAACATCACCGCGAGGCAAAAAACGAGCTTGCTGCTCGACTCGAGCGCCCGGAAGATTGCCGAGCAGCAGAACCACGAGATCCGCGGAAACTCCGTGATGTCGTCCGTGAGCCGCGTGACCAGGTCGCCGGTGCGGAAACGCTGGAAGAAATGGTAACCCTTGCGCATGACGATGGCGAAGTAGGTTTGCCGGACATCGCGCTCGATGCGGTTGTTGAGATACGCGCGCGCCGCGGGGTAGAGGTGGCTGAGGAGGCGAAGCCCGCCGACCCCGAGCAGGAGGAGGAGAAGCCGGTGAATTTCCGCGGCGACGGCGCTGTCGCTGCCGCGGCTTGCCGCGCTGCCGGCCGCGCGCACGTGCAGCAGGCTGGCGAGCGCGTCGACAATGGCTCGCAGCACCAGCGGGTAGGCGATGGCTGCCGCCGTGGAGAGCGCGGTCAGCACGAGCAGCACGGCAAACCAGCAGCGAATGGGGCGCCACACCTCGTAGATCCAGCGGACTCTCGTTCTCATGGAGCAGTGGCCTCGCTCGCGGCGTTGTACTGCAGGTCGAACAGCCGCCGGTAATGACCCCCGAGCTGATAAAGCTCGGCGTGCGTGCCGGACTCGGCAATGCGGCCGTCGAGAATGACGAGGATGCGATCCGCGCGGGCCGCGGTGGCGAGTCTGTGGGCGATGATGAGGACCGTGCGGCCGGCGAGCATGCTGTCCAGGCCCTGCTGGATGAGTCGCTCGGTAAGCGCATCCACAGAGGCCGTCGCCTCGTCCAGCACGAGCACCGGCGGGTCGTGCACGAGTGCCCGCGCAAAACTGACGAGCTGGCGCTCTCCTTGGCTGAGGTTGGCGCCACGCTCCGCAAGCTCTGCATCCAGGCCGCCGGCGAGGCCGGAGGCCAGGGCCGACGCCTGCACAATTCCCAACGCCCGCCACAGCTCCCCCTCCGCGCGCGAGCCGTCGAAGACCGTGAGATTGTCGCGCAGCGTTCCCGGGAAAAGGTGGACGCCTTGCAGGACCAGGCCGATGCGGCGCCGCCACGCTCGGCGTGGATAGGTTCGCAGGTCGACGCCGTCGACGCTGATCCGCCCCGACGTCGGTTCGTAGAACCGCAACAGCAGATTTGCCAGCGTGCTCTTGCCACCGCCGGAGGGCCCGACGAGCGCCACGCGCTCGCCCCTGCGCAGGTCAAACGAGATCTCGCGCAGCACGTCGCGACCATGCTCATAGGCGAAGCTCACGGCTTCGAAGCGCAGAACGTGCGCAAACGGCACCTCAGGTTCCGCAGGCCCAGCGGGAACCGCGTCCGCGTGACTTACGCCCGGGACCAGCTCCTGCCGCTCGCGCTCACCTCTCTGCCGCGCCGCTGCCGCGGCAAGGTCACGGGGTTCGTCCGGAATCTTCTCGAGGAGCCCGAAAACCCTTTCCGCGGAGACCAGTGCCTGTTGCACCAGACTGACGAGCTCCGAAATCGCCAGAATGGGGACGAAGATCTGGCGCAGGTACTCGACGAGCATGACCAGGGTGCCGAGATCCATGGTTCCGGAAACGACTTTTCGCGAACCGACCGCGATCACCGTGACCGTCGCCAGGATCTCGAAAAAGCTGAACACACCCCAGAAGGAATACTCGACGAGCTGGGCGAGCGAATCGGCGCGCAGCTTCTTGCTGCTCAGCGCACGGAGGCGCGCCTTTACCTGCTCCTCGTAGCCATGCTGCTGAACCACGTCCACGGCCTGCACGTACTCGGCGATGAAGGCGGTGACGTCGGCGTAACGCTTGCGAGCCTCGCGATACAGCCGCTGCGCGATGCGCACGAAGAACGATGCGGCGGCGCCGAGTGCGAGCAGGCAGCCCAGGACGGCAAGCGTCGTGCGCCAATCCTCGAGCAGCATCACGCCCAGAATGCCCACGAGGAGCAGAAGGCTCTGGGCGAGGCGCGCCGTGGCGTTGCTGAACAACTGCTTCAGTCGTTCCGTGTCGCCCTCCACCCTGGCGAGGAGAATCCCGGGCGAGTAGTCGTGGAAGAATCGCACGTTCAGTCCCAGGAGGTGACGAAAAAGTCGCTCCTTGAGATCGGTGACGAGGCGCAGGCCGATGCAGCTCAGCAGAATCGCCATGGCGTAGCCGAGCCCGAGGCTCCCGGCAACGACGGCCACGTAAAGCAGCGCGAGCCGCGCGATGTGCCCTTCGCTGGCGCCGGTGGCTGCGGCGTTGAGCACCTGGCGCAAGATCTGGGGGCCCGCCAGATCCGCCGTGGCGGCGAGCACCAGCAGGCCGGCCGCGCGCAGCAGCGCGCCCCGCGCCTGGCCAACTTCCGATAGCAACCGGCGCAATACGGCTCGGCTACTGAGCCGCCTTTCCCCGCGTTCGGCGTCGTCGAGGCTGTCCTGAAAGTCCCAGAAATACATGGG
>JACPHN010000128.1 GCA_016188575.1 Candidatus Schekmanbacteria bacterium | reverse complement strand
TGACCCTCAGGCAGCAGAAGAGGAACGTCTTCGCGTACCTGACCGAAGCCGCTCAGGCACGCCTCGAGGGGCGATCCGCTCCTTCTATCCTACCGGGCGCTCGCGTGCCTCTCTGCCTGGCGGGGGCATGATGAGGTGAACACTTACCCGACTTCTTCTACGTCTGGCTGCGCCGCGCGCTCCGGCCCATTTTTCCCGACCTTTTCAGCACTCTCGCCGTCCCCAAGGCCGAAGAACTCGTCGCCACGCCCTACCGCCACGGCACCAAGGATAAAGCCGAGAAGTTCTTCCTCGACGGGATGACGCAGGCGATGCACAACCTCGCCGTGCAGGCCCACCCTGCGGCGCCGATCACGATCTACTACGCTTTCAAGCAATCCGAGACCAAGGGTGCGCCGCAAGAGGCGGATGAGACGTCCGCGCACCCAGGAGGAACCAGCAGCACGGGCTGGGAGACTTTTCTCGATGCCGTGTTGAAGTCTGGCCTTTCGATTTCCGGCACCTGGCCGATGCGCACCGAACTTGGGAACCGGATGACAGGTATGGACACCAACGCCCTCGCCTCTAGCATCGTCTTGGTCTGCCGCCCACGTCTGAAGGACGCCGGCACCCTCTCCCGCCGTCAGTTCGTGCGCCAGATCAACGAGGCTCTGCCGCTCGCCCTCGACGCGATGACCCGCGCGAGCGAGGGCTTGCCCTCACCCGTGGCGCCGGTCGACCTCTCCCAAGCCATCATCGGTCCCGGCATGGCGATCTTCAGCCGCTACGATGGCGTGCTCGAAGCCGACGGTACGCCGATGAGCGTCAAGGCCGCGCTTCAGCTCATCAACCGCTTCCTCGCCGAGGACGACTTCGACAGCGATACCCAGTTCTGCCTGCACTGGTTCGAGCAGTACGGCTGGCAGGTGGGCAAGTTCGGCGAAGCCGACACGCTCGCCCGAGGCAAGGGGACCAGCGTCGATGGCGTGAAACAAGCCGGGGTCATCGAATCCGGCGGTGGCAACGTGCGCCTGCTGACCTGGCGGGAATATCCCACCGATTGGGATCCGACGACCGACACTCGGTTGCCGGTATGGGAGGCCCTGCACCAGCTCATCCGCGTCTACAACAAACATGGCGACAACGGGGCGGCTCAGGTCATGACGGCGACGCTCAACAAGATGGAAGCGGCCCGGCAACTCGCCTATCGGCTCTACACCTTCTGCGAGCGCCAGGGCTGGGCCGAGGACGCCCGCGTCTACAACGAAGTCGTTACCGGCTGGACCGGCATCGAGAGCGCCGCGGCCAGGATCCCCGTCCCGAAGCAAATGAACCTGTTCGGTTAGGAGACCCAGATGACCATCCATGTGGCCTTCGACATCGACGCCGGCGCGCTCGCGCGCCTCCATCGTGATCCAGAAGAATTCATCCGCGAGCTCCGTCTTGCAGCGGCCGTTGCTTGGTATCAGCGGTCACTTGTAAGCCAGGGCCGTGCGGCGGAAATCGCTGGACTATCACGTTCGCAGTTCATCGTGGAACTGGAGCGCTATGGTGTGTCACCGTTCCAGGATTCGCTAGAAGAACTTCTCGACGCTGCCATTGCGCCAGGCGCGGCAAATGTCTGATGAACGCTGGGTCGTCAACGCTTCTCCGCTGATCGTCTTGGCGAAGGTCGGTCACCTGGGCCTTCTTCATCGCCCGGGACGAGAGCTCGTTCTTCCCGAGCCGGTAGCGAGGGAAATTCTGGCTGGCCCGGACCACGATCCCGCAAGGCAAGCGCTGGAGTCTGGTTTTGGCGGTGCCCCTGTTTCGGTGGACATCACACCCGCAGTTGCAGAATGGAGCCTTGGTCATGGCGAAAGCGCCGTGATCAGCCTTGCCCTTCGACGAATGGCTACGGTGATGATTGATGATCGCGACGCACGCCGGGCGGCCAAAGCGCTCGGCGTTCCTCTCATTGGCACCCTAGGTGTCGTGATCCGGGCACGAGCGGAGGGAAGAATCGCGTCGGCATCGGAAGTGTTGCGGCAAGTTTCAGGGCGAGGTTTTCGTCTCGATGACGCCCTGGTCGCAGAAGCGTTGTACAGCGCCTTCGGCGAGGTCTGGACATGCTGAAGTCGAATCCGCTGGTGGCAGCATGCAGCATGCGTCTGCTGACGTGGCGGCGCGCCGGACTGGACCTGCATCGAAAGCGCCGCGGCCAGGATCCCCGGCCCGAAGCAAATGAACCTGTTCGGTTAGGAGACCCCCAGATGACAGAAGATGAGTTGATGGAACGTATCGTGACCGACCCGGAAATTTTTGGTGGCAAGCCGATCATTCGCGGCATGCGAATCGCCGTGGAGCACGTGCTCGGAATGCTTGTGGCCGGAGATACGCCGGAACGATTGCTTCAGGAATATCCTTTTTTGGAATCGGCGGACATTCAGGCGTGTCTGGCATACGCACACCGCTCACTGTCTGGTGAGCAGGTCCAGGAACGAATAGCCAGAGCGTCATGAAATTCTTGCTTGATGTTTTCGTGTCTTCGCGTTCGCTCCAAGCCTTTCTCATCCATGAGAAGCATGAGGTTACGTCTGCGGCAACCATTAATATCAAAGCCAGCGACGAGCAGCTCATGGCATTTGCGTTCCGAGAGAATATGGTGCTGCTTACTTAAGATAATGACTTCGCGAGCTGATATTTGTTAGAAAACTTCCCCATGGTCCTCTCGTCCGATTGGTTGAGCTATCCGTCGACGATCAGCTCAACGCGTTGGCCGAGCTGCTGGAACATCATGTAGACGATTTGGTGGGATCCGTCATCGTTACGATCACAGAACGTCGAATACGGATTCGACGTTCCCGCCTCTGAGTCATGCGGCGCACGACACCGCGATCCCTCATTCTAGGAGCCACCGATGAAACCCTGGCGCGAAATCGCGATCCCCCACGCCGATGTGCTGAAAGGCACTTTCCAACAGGCCGAGTTCGCGGCCGACATCTCGGCCGTGCGCACGGGCAAGGCACCAGCGATCTACCAGGATGCAGCGATGTTTTTCGACCGCACCTACATCACCGAGGGGATGCGCCTGCTGCTCACCCAGGTGATGCAGCGCCTGGCCGGCAAGGGCGGCGAACCCGTCATCCAGCTCCAGACCGCGTTCGGCGGTGGCAAGACGCACACCATGCTCGCGGTGTGGCACGTCGCCATGCGGCAAGGCACCCTGTCGGATTTGGCAGGCATCCCTACGTTGGTCGATCGGGCCGGACTCATGGATGCACCGCGGGCGCGGGTCGCGGTGATCGACGGCACGGCGCATGCTCCCGGCCAACCCTGGAAGGTGGGCCGCACGGTCATCAAGACGCTGTGGGGAGAGCTGGCGTGGCAGCTCGGCGGGGAAGAAGGCTTGGCCGTGTTGCGCGAAGCCGACGCCAGCGGCACCTCGCCGGGCAAGGAGCTGCTGCGGCGCCTGCTGGAGGCTCACGCGCCGTGCGCGGTGCTGATGGATGAGCTGGTGGCCTACATCCGCCAGTTCCCGGATGGACAGGCGCTGAGCGGCGGCAGCTATGACAGCAACCTGTCGTTCGTCCAGGCGCTCACCGAAGCCGCCAAGCTCGTCCCGAACGCGGTCCTGCTGGCGAGCTTGCCGGAGTCCGACGTCGAAGCCGGTAGCAACCGCGGCGTCGGCGCCTTGCGCGCGCTGGAGAAGACCTTCGGTCGCGTCCAGGCGCTGTGGAAGCCCGTGGCGGCAGAGGAGGCGTTCGAGATCGTGCGCCGCCGCCTGTTCGAGCCGATCCGCGACCTCAAGGAACGCGATGCCGTGTGCCGCGCCTTTGCCGACGCCTACGTGGCCGAGGGATCGAACCTGCCTGGCGAAACGCAGGAAGGCCGGTACTACGACCGACTGCTCCAGGCCTACCCGATCCACCCCGAGCTCTTCGACCGACTCTACGAGGACTGGAGCACGATTGACGGCTTTCAGCGCACGCGCGGCGTGCTCAAGCTCATGGCCAAGGTGATCAGTCGTCTGTGGAAGGCGAACAACCAGGACCTGATGATCATGCCGGGCAGTTTGCCGCTGTCCGACACGGACGTCCGCAACGAGATGACCTACCTGTTGCCGCCGGGATGGGACCCGGTCATCGAGGGCGACATCGACGGCGAGCGCGCCGAGACGACCGACCTCGAGGCGCGCGAGGCGCGGCTGGGCCAGGTCAACGCGGCACGGCGAGTGGCGCGCACGCTGTTTCTCGGCACCGCTCCGTCGAGCGTGTCGACCAGGCCGGGCATTCGCGGCCTCGACCGGGCGCGGGTGCTGCTCGGATGCCTCCAGGCGGGACAGACGACCGCGATCTATGTCGATGCGCTGGGTCGCGTCGTCGACCGACTGTGCTACCTCAACAGCACGGGCGATAAGTCGGCGGAAAACACGCGGTTCTGGTTCGATACCCGCGCGAACCTCCGGCGCGAGATGGAAGACCGCAAGCGGCGCTTCGACGACCAGACCGATGTGCGTCGGAACATCGAAGAGATCGTCAAGAAAACCTTCCAGAAGATGGCGCTTTTCGACGGCGTCCATGTGTTCACGCCACCTGCGGATGTCCCCGACGACGCGGCGATGCGGCTCGTGGTGCTGCCACCGACACGCGGTTTCATCAAGCTGATGCCACGCGATGTGGAAGACGCGATCCACGACTACCTGCGCTCCCATGGCAACCAGCCGCGCCATCGCCCGAACCGGCTGCTCTTCGTCGCGCCAGACCATACCGTGCTCTCGCGGTTGCGAGATGCGACGCGGACGGCGCTCGCGAGGTCCGCGACAAGGCCAACGAATGGCTCGCTGCCGGCTCCCAGGCCGTCTGGACCGTCGATCCCGCCACCCGCACCGTCATCGTTTACGAGCTCGCCAAGATTCCCCGCGTCCTTGGCGAAGGTGAACGCTGGACGGCGGCTCCGTCCTGGCCGGCTTTTCTTGTTCCGTGGCCCAGATCTTCAGCTAGCGAATGGCCCAAACGAATGCAGCCACTTTGCCGGCTGCACCTGTGCCAGGATGGCGGGGCTTGACATCATGCCATGACAGGTTTATGACTTGATGTATGAGAACCAGGCTAACCCTCGAAGACGATGTCGCTGTCCGCCTCGAGCAAGCACGGATGGAAGCTGGGCTCTCGCTGAAGGAGGCCGTCAACCGCTACCTTCGCGCCGGCCTTGATCATAGCGAACCGCCAAAACCACCCCGAGAACAGTATCGGATCCGCCCTGTCTCTACAGGGATTCCGTGCGTCGATCTGACGCGTACCAGCGAGATCATAGTCATCGACGACGAGGCCTCTTGGACCCAGGCCAACGGGTGATCCTCCTCGATGTGAACCTCTTGCTGTACGCCAAACTCAGCGATCTGCCTCAGCATGCGGTCGCGCGGGCCTGGCTGGAGGAGGTGCTAAACTCGCCAACCCGGGTCGGCATGCCATAGGAGAGCCTGACCGGTTTTCTCCGGATCGCCACAAACCCCCGTATTTTTCCTCGACCCCTCTCCGTGTCAGACGGCTGGGCCCAGGTGGAGGAGTGGTTGGCGCTGCCGAATGTCTGGGTTCCCGCGCCGGTGAACACGCATGCGGCCCTGCTGGCACGCGTCATTCGCGATACGAACGCCACCGGAAAGCGCATTCCTGACGCCCACCTTGCCGCGATCGCAATCGGGCATGGCCTCACGCTGTGCTCGGCAGATACGGACTTCCGGGTCTTCCCGGGGCTCAAGGTGTTCAACCCGCTGGCGTGATGTGGACGTGTAGCGCTCGCGAGATCATGTTACCGGCGCCAAGGGGTCTGCTCACGAAACGGAAATGCTCAAAGTGGGATCCGGGGAGTTGATCGGATAAACCGGTGCGCCAGGGCGAATGGACGCCTTGGCGCCGCCATTTGCGGCTGCCGATTGGGAGCGCTCTCTGACTAGCTCCCCGGAATCCATCAAGAGCCTTTCCGTTTTATGATCAGGCCCATTGGAGGCCGAGACCCATGGCAGGCATCGGGATTAGGTATGACTTCGTGAGGGGCGGATTCTACGTAGGCTTCCTGGAGGAACGGCCGGCATCCGAATTCTTCGGCGCCGGGGCAGGTCTGGACCAGTCCAACAAGGTGGAACTGGCCCACGGCGGGCTTTCGATCCTCACGTCGAAGGACGGTATCGTCGGCGCTGTTACCAGCGACTTCGGGTACGGCGGCTTGCCACTACGCGGATGGTTTCAGGGAATGGATGGTACGCTTCCGCGGCCGCCGGAAGGATTCTTCGACGTGTCATCACCACGCTGGAACCTCGGGCACTTCCAAGTGCGCCATGACCTGAATCGCGTCGAGCTCTGGTGGAGCGGTGGTGAGCACCTTCCGCGAGAACATTGGACCCACAGGGTGGAGCCGTCGACCGGCGTCGCAGCCTGGTACTCCTCCAAGACAACGCGCCTTCCGGGAAGCAAGCGCGTGGTGAACGCAGTCGCTGGATTGGGGTTCGACACAAGGCGTCTCGTTGTGCCTGGTCCCTACGAGCTCGTCGTGCTGTTCTTCACAGACATGAAAGACTGATTGGCGCGAGGCGTCTGGAGCTTACACTCCATAGTCTGGTGCTTCGGTTCCATGCCGCCAACAAGGCCATATCGAGAAGGTGCTTGGCGCGCGCTTCGATTGACGATGGCACGGTGGCACGGTGGCACGTACCTTGCTTTATTCACTCACGATTGCCGGGCCACAGTGGCTGGTGACCAATAGGGATGCCGGCCTTTAGGCCGGCGACATGTTTGGGCGGGGTTTATGACCCCGCCCAAACCACCGCTGAAACCCCGGCCTTCAACGTGTGAGTGACATTGTTGGCCGCGAACGAGATCCTGCCGCGATTCTCCTCACCCCGCTACCCGTGTCAATGGGGAAAAAGAAGGAAGTCGACAGCGCCGTCATGCGGTTTGCCGTAATGTCACTCATGCGTTTCAGGCCGGGGTTCCGCAGCGATTCCGCCCTGAAGGGCGGGGTTTCGGACCGGCTGACGAATGGATGAACTTCATCTTGGAGGCTTCCAAATGGCAGAGAACGAAAAAGTTGAAGCCCTCGCCGCCGACGATCTCGAAACCGTAGCGGGTGGCTCGCGGCAGACATCTCGGCCGTGCGCACGGGCAAGGCACCCGCGATCTACCAGGATGCGGCGATGTTTTTCGACCGCACCTTGATCACCGAGGGGATACGCCTGCTGCTCACTCAGGTGATGCAGCGCCTGGGCGGCAAGGGCGGCGAACCCGTCATCCAGCTCCAGACTGCGTTCGGCGGTGGCAAGACGCACACGATGCTTGCGGTGTGGCACGTCGCCATGCGGCAATGCCCCCTATCGGATTTGGCAGGCATCTTCCACGCTGGTCGATCGGGCCGGACTCATGGATGCACCGCGGGCGCTGGTCGCGGTGATCGACCGCACGGCGCATGCTGCGGGCCAGCCGTGGAAGGTGGGCCGCACGGTCATCAAGACGCTGTGGGGTGAGCTGGCGTGGCAGCTCGGCGCGGAAGAAGGCCTGGCCGGGTTGCGCGAAGCCGACGCCAGCGGCACGTCGCCGGGCAAGGAGCTGCTGCGGCGCCTGCTGGAGGCTCACGCGCCGTGTGCGGTGCTGATAGATGAGCTGGTGGCCTACCTCCGCCAGTTCCCGGATGGACAGGAGCTGAGCGGCGGCAGCTACGACAGCAACCTGTCGTTCGTCCAGGCGCTCACCGAAGCCGCGAAGCTCGTCCCGAATGCGGTCCTGCTGGCGAGCTTGCCGGTTACCGCCCGGATGGGACCCCGTCATCGAGGGCGACATCGACGGCGAGCGCGCCGAGACGACCGACCGTGAGGCGCGCGAGGCGCGGCTAGGTCAGGTCAACGCGGCACGGCGCGTCGCGCGCACGCTGTTTCTCGGCACGGCACCGTCGAGCGTGTCGACCAGGGCGGGGATTCGCGGCCTCGACCGGGCGCGGGTGTTGCTCGGGTGCCTCCAGGCGGGACAGACGGCCGCGATCTATGTCGATGCGCTGGGTCGCATCGTCGACCGACTGTGCTACCTCAACAGCACGGGCGGCAAGTCGGCTGAAAACACGCGGTTCTGGTTCGATACTCGTGCGAACCTCAGGCGCGAGATGGAAGACCGCAAGCGGCGCTTCGACGACCAGACCGAGGTGCGCCGAAAGATCGAAGAGACCGTCAAGCAGACCTTCCAGAAGATGGCCCTTTTCGACGGCATCCATCTGTTCACGCCTTCGCCGCTGGCGAAAATCAGGCCATCTGTGCCGGCCAGAAGTCGACCAGGGTGCGAATCCGAAATTTCAACTGGGTCGCGGTTTCACGGGAGCATCAGGCAATCAAGAGCGACGGGAAAGG
>JACPHN010000127.1 GCA_016188575.1 Candidatus Schekmanbacteria bacterium | reverse complement strand
GACGGCGTCACCGGCAACGTCGAGCTCAGCTTCGGTTACGACGGCGCCGGCGACCTCACGACGCTGGCGGACGCGCACGGCAACACGGTCACCATCGAGCGCACCGGCGGTCGCCCGGCGGCGCTCGTTGCGCCGGGCGGCCAGCGCACGGTGCTCAGCACCGATGACGTCACCGGCTGGCTCACCGAAATCCGCAATCCCGAAGGCGAGACCGTCAAGCTGACCTATTACGACGGCGACGCCGCGGGGTTGATGAAGACGTACGAGAACGCCCGGCACTTCGTAACGAGCTACGCCTACGACGATCTCGGGCTGCTCGTGTCCGGGGAGGATGCGGTGACCGGTGGCAAGGCGTTCGCGGCCGGATCGCAAGGCGCTGCCCGCACCGTCACCGGAACTACGGCATTGGGACGGACCGCGATCCACTCCGTCGAGGAGCTCGGGGAGGGCGAGACGGCGCGCAGCGTTACCGACGGCGCGGGAAACAGGACGGCGTGGGTGGAGAGCGCCGGCGGGAGCCGGACGGTGACGTTCCCGGACGGCACGGAGATGGCGGTGACGGTGGAGCCCGACCCGCGCTGGGGGCTCCTGGCGCCGGTCGCCCGGCAGACGACGATCCGCACCCCCGGCGGTCTGGAGCGCGTCGAGACCGTGTCGGTGGACGCGCCGGCGGGAATCGGCGGCGCGCTCACGGTAGCTCACACCGTAAACGGCAGCACCGTTACCACCGCGTTCGACCCGGTGGAAAACACCGTCACCCGGACCACGGAGATGGGCAGGACAAGCGTGATGTCGCTAGACGCGGCCGGGAATCCGAGCCGGCTGACACCTCCCCGGGGCGCGTCGACCGACTTGACCTACGACTCGCGCGGCCTGTTGACCGGACTTGCGCGCGGTGCGCGGACGACCACCTTCGGCTACGGCGCCGATCGGTATCTCGAAACCACTCTCGATGCCGAGCTGCAAATGACGAGATTTTCTGGAGACGCCATTGGCCGAACGCAAGCGGAGACACGACCCGATGAACAGATAGTGGCCTTTTCCTACGACGCCAGCGGCAACCTGAGATCCATTACTCCGCCCGGTCGGCCGGCGCACGAGCTCGACTTCAACGAGGTGGATCTCGTCGACCGCTACTCCCCGCCGGACCTCGCGGGCTACACGGCGGGCGCCTTCGACGCGCACGCGACGTACAACGCGGATCGCCAGGTCAAGACCATCACCCTCCCGGGCGGTGGCGCGATCACGCGCTCCTACAGCTCCGGCAGCGGCCGGCTGACGGAGATCGCCACGCCGGACGGCACGCTGCATTTCGGCTACGGCACGTGTCCAGGCGAGTGACCTTGCACGCTGGACGGGCCGGCGGGCGAGCTGCTGGCGTTTTCTTCCGATGGCGCGCTCCCGACCGGTACGACTTGGAGCGGCACAGTGAGCGGCAGCGTGACAATGGCATGGAACGACGACTTTCAGGTGGCGGCGGAGTCCGTGAACGGCGCCCACACGGTGGACATGGCGTACGACGGGGACGGCCTCCTCGCACAGGCAGGCGGGCTGGCCCTGACCAGGGATTCGACCGGAGGGCGCGTGGAACGGGTCGATGGCACCGACACGACCTATCGCTACGCCTATGATCTCGTAGGGCGGCTCGAGCGGGTGTGGGAGAACGGGGCGGAGATCGCTCACTACACCTACGACGCTAACGGCAACCGCCTGAGCGAGGATCCGGCGGCGGCGGAGCCGATCGCGAGCTACGACGATCAGGACCGGCTGGTAACGCGACTGGATGCGACGTACGCCTATTCGCTGGACGGCGTGTTGGCCGCGAGGACGGATGGGGCCGGCACAACGTCATACGACTACGACGCGCTCGGAAATCTGCGGTCGGCTGTGCTACCGGACGGGCGGGCGATCGACTATGTGGTCGACGGCCTCGGGCGGCGGGTCGGCAAACGCGTGGATGGCGTGCTGGTCGCGGGATGGCTCTACGGCAGTCAGCTTCGGGTCGCAGCGGAGCTTGATGGCACCGGAAACGTCGTAAGTCGGTTTGTGCCGGGCGGGGTGGTGCGCGGCGGGGTGACCTACGGGATTGTCCGCGACGAGCGCGGGTCAGTGAGACTCGTGGTGGATACGACGAGCGGCGCGGTGGCGCAGCGAATGGAATACGACGCGTGGGGCCGGGTGCTCGTAGACACGAACCCGGGCTTCCAACCGTTCGGGTTCGCGGGTGGGCTCTACGATCCGGATACCGGGTTCGTGCGGTTTGGGGCGCGGGATTATGACCCGGAGGTCGGGCGGTGGACGAGTCGGGATCCGGTGTACTGGGCGAGCGGCCAGCCAAACCTGTATGAGTACGTCGGCGGCGATCCGATCAACCTGACTGATGTCACTGGGTACTATTCGATCCCGACCGGCACCGACCCTGCGATCGAGGAGCGAATTCACGACGCGATGACCGAGCTCCGGGAGCAGATGGCGAGCACGAGCTGCATAAGTTGCAAGGAGTACTTCGCCAAGGCCAACAACCCGCAGCTCAAGAACATGGAGGAGTGGACCAAGAACAATGGACAGCCGCCGTATTTCATGATAAAGGATCGTGAAAGCACTACGGAAAAGGACATAAAGGGTCATGCACAAAAGACAATGGCCTTTACAAACATCTATCTTTTCAGGGACATATTCACTGGTCCAATGAGCCCGTGTACGTTGGCATCAATTCTCCTTCATGAGGGCGGGCACCTGGCCAGGATGGACACTGTAGAGAATGAACCAGCCGACTTCTTCAATACTTGCCGCATTGGGTGCGTCCTTCCCGGAAGGTTTAGATAGGCACTTTCTAGGTCAGGCGAAATGAAGGGTATCGTACGTTTTTCTTCGGTCTTCTTTGTTATTATTCTTGGTCACGTTCATGCATCCAGCGATCTCCTGCCTCTTTCAAGAAACGATATGGCCATCGTTAGAGCAGTCTTGTCCGATTCTGCCATTTCTAACATTATTTCGGCCTGGGAAATCAAGGAGCTTGGACGGACAATCGTCATGAGCGATCAAACGACGGCATGCGAGCTCCCTGAGAGCGAGGAGGAGAATTACCGCGTGGAACTTTACATGGAGGGAATCGCCCACGGTGACGATATCTTGGCCTCCGAACTGAAATCGCCAACTCCCACACCCGGAAAGGATATTGTCGTGGGCAAAGGCAAGGTGATTCCAGGGGAAGTTGTCGACGCTTGCCTGGAAACCAAGGACCAGAAGCGTCGGGTGGCGCCTCCTGACATTTCTGGTCCGCTGGCGGTTGTTTTGGAGTCACACGAATTCATGGAGAAGCACTTTCGAAGCGAGGATCCGAATCCATGGCAGGCACGCCATGCTAACGCAGTCGGAGCGCTGAATGTGAGCTCTCCGGCATACTCGCGAGATGGCAAAGTGGCAGGAATTTACATGGTACGCCTTCGCACTGGCCTTGGAGGTGCCGGCGTCTTTTATTTCTTGGAGAATACTGGCAGCTCGTGGGCGATACGGTGGTGGGAAACGGTATTCATCGAGTAAACCGTGCCGGACCTGAGCAACGCCGACACGTAGCGCGGCCTCTCGGCGGGAGTCTGGCGCAGGGGTATTTGGATGCACGGACAGTATTTCGGGCGTCGGCCGAATGTGGTTTACACCTGAGCCGCCACGCAGGGGCGCGATGAATCGCGCCCCTCCGCGCCGAACCTGCGGCGGGAAGAAGTGTAATGGACGAAACCGGACATTCGGCCGATGCCTCCTTTTCCCTCACGAATCGAGGGTTAGCCGCAGGGGCGGTGGATTCAGGATGAGCGATGAGCCTCCGTATGGCCGACATCGACGTGCCGCGCTATCCTCTCCCAGGAATCCCCATCTCGACGGCGGCGGCGGTCTTCGGCGTGGGGCGGTGGCAAGCGCCGGCGTGGCCCCTTCCCATTCCGAGAGGAAATCAGATGTCGCAGAGCGAGCTCGGACCGGTTATCGACCTCTTCGATTTTCTCGAATGCGCCGCCTTCGTAGTGGATGCGGCCACGGACGAGATTCAGGCGGCCACTCCAGCCGCCGAGGAGCTGACGGGAGCTCGCGGCGGACGACTCGTGGGCGTCCACCATTCCGAGCTTTATGAGCCTGAAGAGGCGCGCGCGGCCGTGCGCGACCTGGCCGTGGCGGGGCGGCCCGCTGCCGCTCCGGCCGTTTGCTGCAGGATCAGCCGCGTCGGCGGAAGAGACGTCCCCGTCGCCGTGCGTTGCCTCTCCGCGGCGCTCGGCGGCGGCTCGAGCACCGTGTACGCCGTGCGGGATCTCGACGCGATGCGACAGGT
The DNA here is from genome assembly GCA_016188575.1 of Candidatus Schekmanbacteria bacterium. GTDB lineage: Bacteria > CSSED10-310 > JACPHN01 > JACPHN01 > JACPHN01 > JACPHN01. The sequence continues at coordinate 19,735 of JACPHN010000127.1, read as the reverse complement.
GGAAGCGCCGAAGGCGGCCGTGGAGGCTGCCGAGCGACCGCCGGCACCCGCCCCGGCACCCGCACCCCCGCTCGAGGAGCAACGAAAAGACGAGGAGAGCGGCAGGAAAGACCTCGTCAGCGCCAAGCTCCAGCATGCCTCCTTTCTTGCGACGGTGAGCCGCGAGCTCCAGGTCCCCCTTACCGGAATAGTCGCGGCGGCGGACCTCTTGGGGCATACGCAACTGAGCGCGGATCAATCCGAGTGGGTCTGGCATGCCGGCGCTTCTGCTCGACACCTGCTGGCATTTGCGGACAGCCTTGGCGAGCTCGCCCGGCTCGATCTCGGCAAGGCGACCATGCGGCCCGGAGCCTGTGACCTCCGCAAACTGGTCGGTGAAGTGCGTGAAAAGCTGCTGGACCACGCCAAGGAGAAAAAGATCGACATTCGCATTGTCGAGCCGCTCCCGGCGGAGGAATCGCTCGTCGGCATGCCGGTGGAGATCAAACGCGCCCTCTCACTGCTCGTCAAGAAGGCCGTGCAGCGCTCGGGCCGCGATGACGTGCGGATTTCCGCGCAACTGCTGTTCACGGGCGACGGCACGCGTGCCGTCCGCATCAAGGTCGAAGATAGCGCGCCGGCCATTCCAGCCGACCAGATGGTCCAGATTTTTGTCCCCTTCGCCGGGGTGCAGTTCGATAGCCTTCGCGACTACGGAGACACGGGCATGGAGCTCGCGCTGTTCCAGCGCCTCGTCGAAGCCATGGGCGGAAAGGCCGGAGCGCGCAGCCATGCTCGGTCCGGAAATGCGTTCTGGTTCGATATCACCATGCAGCGGGCGAGCGCCCCGCTGGCGGCGCAGGGAGCGGTGCCGCAACCGAGCGCCGAGCCCGAGCGCGGCCGCGTCCTTCTCGCCGAGGATGAACGCCTGATCTCGACGATGGTCAGTGGCGTGCTGCGAAGCGCCGGCTACGCCGTGGACGAGGTTCCCAACGGCGCCCTGGCGGTCAAGCAGTTCGCCATGAACGCCTACGACCTGATCCTCATGGACGCCGATATGCCCGTTCTGGACGGCATGGGTGCGGCGCGCGAAATACGCCGGCGCGAGAAGCCCGGGGAGCGCGTCCCCATCGTCGCCCTGACCGCACACGCGAAGGATTCCCAGCGCGCGGCCTGCCTGGCTTCGGGGATGGACTTTTTCGTCACCAAACCGATCGACGAGATCATGCTCAAGCGCGCCGTTCAGCACTGGATCGAAATCGGGCGCGGCAGCGGCGCCGGCAAGTGACGGCGCCTCGCCAAACGAGGTGAGGTGGGGGCCTTCGTGATGCGCATCCCGCGAAGCATGCAGGCGAACCGGCGGTGGGTTCAGGGAGTTGCGCCGTGTTGTGGCGGTGCTCTCCGCCGCCATACAATCCCGGAGTCGCTGCGGAATCCAGCCCAATCCTCGAACCGTGACGGGTGCCGTGACCAACTTGACCGCATGCTCCACAGCCGGGCTGAGACCCGGCGCTGCTCTGCTGATGGCGATCGCGTTCGCGTGGTGTTGGACCGCGCTGCCGCCGCCGCGTGCCCTCGCTGAGACCTTCAAGTGGAAAGATGAAAAGGGGGTGACGCACATATCGTCCACACCCCCGCCGGCGGGCGCGACGCTGGTCCCCGCTGCGGCCGACGGCCGTCCCGGGGCGAAGCTGTCGACGTTCGCTCCATCCTATTACGTGCAGCTTCAGGACCAGGGCTCCTACACCGTCGACGTGGCGCTGGCGCCGGTGGAGGGCGCGGGTGGTCGCACCTGGCTGGAAGGAAGCCTCCAGGTGTGGGTATTCGGCAGCGAACGGCATCTGGCGGTGATCGCCGGCGCGAGCGCCGCAGGCCTGGATCCCGCGGTCGGAATCGATCGCGATCGCAGCGGCGTGCTGGAGGCGGAGGAGGTCATGCAGCCTGGCGCCACGTGGGCGGTCCAGGACATCGTTGTCGAGCTCGTGGCGCATAACCCCCCCGCACCCACCGCGACCTTTACCGTCAGTCGCTCGCCGGAGGCGCTCGCGGCGCGGAGCCCTGTGGCCTCCCGAGGGGACGAGGAGGAAAGCCTCGCCGGGGCACTGGCCAGCGGGGCGCCGGCGCCGGCTCTGGACCAGGCGGACCCCGCGGGCCGCACCGTCTCGATCAGAGACTACCGGGGCAAGGTGCTGCTCATCGACTTCTGGGCGACGTGGTGCGGTCCTTGCCGTCGTGACGTCCCGGAGCTCGTGAAGGTCTATAGGCGCTTCCAGCACCGCGGCTTCGAGATTGTCGGCGTCAGCCTGGACGATCAGGCCGCGGTCGTGGCGGATTTCATCGCGAAGGAAGGCATGGATTGGCCGCAGATCTGCGATGGCAACGGGTTTTCATCGGAGCTTGCGAGGCGGTACGACGTGAATGCCATTCCGAGCGTCTTCCTCGTGGATCCCGACGGCAAGCTCGTGAGGGGCGCACGGCTGCACGGGCCGAGCGCCGTCGCGGAAGAGGTGGGGCGGCTGCTGGGGAAGTAGCAGTGCTGAGCGCAGAGAGGGGGAAGGGGAGAGCTCGACGTCACCGTGATCGTCATGGCCGCTCGATCCTCGTCGAGGCCGAGCGCGACCGAAGAGACCGCGGCGTGAAATACCCATCCCTGAAAGGAGGGCCGGAGGGGGCCTTCGCGAGGCGTTTTCCGCACAGCTCGCAGTCGCGCAGACGGTTGATTCAGATCGCCGCAGAAACTTTCCGAGCCCGCCTCGGCGGTGTATATACATCACGTAAAGTGCACGCATGACTGACATGGTCAGAAAACAGATTTACCTGGACAGGAGGCTCGAGCGTCTCCTCAAGGAGCGGTGCGCTCGTGTAGGGCGGAGTCAGGCTGAGGTAGTTCGTGAAGCGCTGGAAAGTGCCCTTGGTCCGGACGCGGAGAGTGCTGAGTTGCGTGCCTGGTACGAGCTCAAACTCTTCTTCGACGAGCGGTCGATCATGAAGAGCGAAGAGACGCAGCGCCGTTGGACCCGGGAGGAAGCATACGAAGACGGTGCCTGAGATCCTGATTGATACGAATTTCCTGGTCTATGCGGCAGATCCGTCGACTCCAAAAAAGACAGCGCCGAGCTGTCGAAATGCTGGAGAAACTGGTAACCAACCGCGAAGGAACCCTGACCAGCCAAAGTCTCTCCGAGTACTTCGCCGTAGTGACGCGCAAGCTTTCGCCACCGATCGCACCGGAAATGGCTCGTCGAAATCTTGAGCAGCTTTGCCGCATCTGGCCAGTGCGGCCGCTGACCCCTGCTGTAGTATTGGAGGCGGTCCGAGGCGTTATCCATCACAAGCTGAGCTCTTGGGATGCTCGAGGTTGGTCGGTGGCCATGTTGCACGGAGTTGCCGAGGTGCTCAGCGAGGATTTCACGGCCGCCCAAGTGATCGAGGGCGTGCGGTTTCGTAACCCGTGTTCCGAGCTCTAAGGGAGGCGCGTGCTCTTCACCGCCCGACCTTCGCCGATCGCGGCAGTGCCGCACACCGGGGATGATCACCCGGTGGTCAGGCGCCTGGTCGCGTAACGTAATGCTCACTTTGGCTCATTTCATTCCCGAAATCGACGACTTCCACCAAGCTCGAGTGCAGCAGCCGTTGCCCGGAGACCTGCCGATGCCTCGCTTTTTCAATACCGCCGGACCGTGTGACCCCGAGGATCATTTCATGCTGCCGGCCGAGCATCGTCTGCCATCGGTCCGGGAGCTCATCGTGCAGAAACTCTATTTCGTCGTGCACGCCCCACGGCAAAGCGGCAAGACCACCTGCTTGCGGGCGTTCGCCCGCGCGCTCACCTCCGAGGGCCGCCACGCCGCGGTGCTGGCGAGCTGCGAGGCAGCGCAACCCGCCGGTGGCGACCTCGATCGTGGAATCGCGGCTCTTCTCAGCTCGGTTGAATTCGCTGCGCAGCGCCTCCCCGAAGCCCTTCGGCCGCTGCCACCCGAAGCGCTTGCCGGCGTCCCAGCCGAAACCCGCCTCATCCACTACCTGACCCGCTGGGCCGCGAAGGCGCCGCTGCCCGTGGTCTTGTTCCTCGACGAGATCGACGCCCTGCTCGACGAGACCTTGCTTTCGGTGCTGCGCCAGCTTCGCGCCGGATACGGCGAGCGACCGGATCGCTTTCCTCAGTCGATCGGCCTGATCGGGCTGAGGGATGTTCGGGACTACAAGGTGCGCATACGGCCTGAAAGCGCCTCGTTGGGAACCTCGTCCCCGTTCAACGTCAAGGTGCGCTCTCTGAGGCTGTCGAACTTCACTCCCGATGAGGTTGCGGCGTTGCTTGTGCAGCACACCGCCGAGACCGGACAGCGGTTCGAACCCGACGCGCTTTCCCTGGCCTGGGAGCTGACGCGCGGCCAGCCGTGGCTGGTGAACGCGCTGGCGCGGCAGGTCGTGGAGGATGACGTGCGGGACCGCTCGGTGGCCGTGACGCGCGCCCACGTCGAGGCCGCCAAGGACACCTTGATCCTGCGCCGCGACACCCACCTGGATTCCCTGGCGGACAAGCTGCGCGAGGAGCGCGTCCGCCGGGTCATCGAGCCGGTGCTTGCGGGCGACCTGCCCGACCTCGACCGCTATGACGACGATGCCGCCTACGTCGAGGACCTCGGCTTGATCGAGCGCCGCACGGGTGCGCCGCCGCGCATCGCCAACCCCATCTACCATGAGGTCATCCCGCGTGCGCTCGCGTTCGCGGTGCAGGAGTCGCTGCCCCAGCGTTCGGTCTGGTACGTGGGCGCGGACGGTTTGTTGCTGACGACCAAGCTGCTCGACGAATTCCAGGCCTTCTGGCGGCAACACGCCGAACCGCTGCTCAGGCAGCAGCCGTACCCCGAAGCGGCGCCGCATCTGATCTTCTTCGGGTTCCTGCAGCGCATCGTCAACGGCGGCGGGACCGTGGATCGGGAGTATGCCGTCGGCTCGGGGCGTATGGACCTGTGCGTCCGCTGGCGACACCCCGGCGGTGAGCAGCGGGAGGCGTTCGAGATCAAGGTCTGGCGCGACAAGCGGGCCGACCCTCAGCCCGAGGGGCTGGATCAGCTCGCGGACTACCTGGTGCGGCTCGGGCTCGAGCATGGCGCCCTGCTGCTGTTCGACCGGCGCTCGACCGCCCCGCCGCTCGCGGAGCGCTGTTCGTCGCAACAGATCGAGCACCGGGGCAAATCGATCCGCGTTTTGCGCCTGTGATCATGACGGTCCTGGCAATCGATCCAAGAAGTCGTCCCGCTTGAGTTGGATCGCATGACGACGCCATCGGCGCTCACTGGCGCTGGAGGCCTGAGCCTAGACGCGCACCGCGGAAGGACACAGGCCTGTTTGGGGCGACAATCGAATCAATCGCGGTAGGTTTTCAGGGGCCTCGCGTGGGTCGGGGGACGCCATTGACAATCTTGTGCGCTGCCTGCAAGATCTCGTCTCACCTATGTGATGACATGAGGGGATGGCGAGAATGCAGCGCGCGATGGGCGCCCTTGGCGATGCGTCGGCTTGCCTCGAGCGGGCGCCGTCGGTGCTGGTCGTTGAGCACGCCATCGGGTGTTGGGTAGGGCGAGCCGGTGGCTGCTTGAGCGGCACGACGCGCGGCCGTTTAGCGGAGGCATGGGTTTTGCTTCCTTCCTTCCTTCCTTCCTTCCTTCCTTCCTTCCTTCCTTCCTTCCTTGGCTTTGCCTTCATTGCCTGGTCCCGCGTGACGATACGGCGCGTAAGCGCCGATCCGCCGCCGACGGCCTGAGCTGAGCCTCTGCGCACGCATGCAAGGCAACGGTCCGCCACGGGCTCCCGTGCAGGCGTTGCGCGCGTCCGGTGGCCTCTTCTCATCTGAGCGTCTTTCCGCCGCCGTCGCGTGCCGACCGGCGGAGCGCTTGCCGAAAAGCCGCAGCGATTTCTTCCCCTGACCCGAGCCCCAATCAGCGCCGCCGCAGTCCGGGCAGGAATGACTGTGCACCGCCACGTAGGAGGATGAGGATGGACAGGAGCACGAGCCTGATACGAGCCTCGTTCATCGTTTGGACCACTTGCCTCACAACGGGGCAAGGGTTCCGGGTTACGTGACTTGGTGACAGCGCGTCTGCAGATGGCGAGGAGAGAAGCAGCGACACGGGGAGCACTCGACAAGAAACGGCCCGGACGGGCATGCGGAATTGTTGGAACATCCTCCAGCGCCGGAGCCGAGCCCTGTTCGATGGAGATCGTGCTACGTGGAAACCCTCCGAGAGACGACCGCGATGGGATCGACTCTCCACAGTGCCGAACGCAAACGGCTGGCGTCGACCATGCCTCGGCGGCTCATCACGGTGGCCCAGGATGAGACCTCCCATCCTCAACCTTGCCTGGCCAGCATCGAGCCCGTCTCGGACTTCATTCTTTTGGAGCGCTAATCGGAGAAGCGCGACGCCGTGACCTGGAGCGACAAGATGCGAGCGGCTACACCTGCGACCTCGATGTGAGCATCGTGCAGGCCGTCAGCGACGAAGCCAAGGGGTTGCTTGCGCACGCGCGCGAAGGACTCGGAGCGCATCACACCCCGGGATCTCTTCCACGTGCAGCACGAGCTTGTGCAAGCGACAGGCTTGGCCCTTGGCACGGCACGTCCGACTGGCCGCGGAGCAGCTCGAAGCGGTTCGGGCTCGGCTGCCGGACCATTCGGAGCACGACGGAGCGCTGGAGCAGCCCGTGCCGCGCGGCGATGGCGTCGTCGCGGAGCAGGCGGTGCTCGCGGCGCAACAGGCGGAACAGTGCCGATCGCGGTGCGCGGAGGCCACCCGGGCCATTGGCTCCTGCTTTCATCCGGTGCGACTCGAGGATGGGCAGCTCCGCACGCTCGAAGACCGCCAAGTTGAGCTGACGAGGCGCTTCGACCACATCGAGATAGTCGCCATCCGCGTCGAGCTCGGCGAGACCAGCCTGGCGCGGATTGCCAAGGCTCGGCGCCAGATCGGTTCGCTGATCGCCACGTTGAGCTCTTTTTCCTCAGGATGCGCCTCGTTCTGGCTGGACTCCAGCTCAGCGGTGACCGCGAGGAGCTCGTGCGTGGCGCCTTGCTGCCTGGACTCTACCTGAAGAGCGCCGCATTCAAGGCCGCTGGTGCCGAACGTCGGAAAGAGCTGCGGAGCAAAGCCAAGAAGCTGTTGAGTGCTGAGTGCCGAAACGCCATTGGCGCTCTCCCTTGGTGCTAGACACGCGTTGTGTTATTGTCAAGCGCACAAGCCGCAGGTGGCGCCCGAGAACCGCCTGTTGGTTTACCTGACACGTTGGGCCGAGACCGCGCCGCTGCCCGTGGTCTTGTTCCTCGACGAGATCGACGCGCTGCTTGACGAGACCTTGCTTTCGGTCTTGCGCCAACTTCGTGATGGATACGGCGAAAGACCGGATCGCCTTCCGCAGTCGATCGGTCTGATCGGCCTTCGGGATGTCCGGGACTACAAGGTGCGCATTCGGCCCGAACGCGCGTCGCTGGGAACGTCCTCGCCGTTCAACGTCAAGGTGCGTTCCCTGACTCTATCGAGCTTCACGGCCGATGAGGTTGCCGCGTTGTATGAGCAGCATACCGCCGAGACAGGGCAGCGTTTCGAGCCTCACGCGGTCTCCCTGGCCTGGGAGCTGACGCGCGGCCAGCCGTGGCTGGTGAACGCGCTGGCGCGGCAGGTCGTCGAGAAAGACGTGCGGGACCGCTCGGTGGCTGTGACGCGCGCCCACGTCGAGGCGGCGAAGGACACCTTGATCCTGCGCCGCGACACGCATCTGGACTCCCTTGCGGATAAGCTGCGCGAAGAACGCGTGCGCCGTGTCATCGAGCCGATTCTTGCGGGCGTTTCGCCCGATGCTGACCGCTACGACGACGATGCCGCTTACGTCGAGGACCTCGGACTGATCGAGCGGCGAATGGGCGCGCCGCCGCGCATCGCCAACCCGATCTACCATGAAGTGATCCCGCGCGCGCTCGCGTTCGCCGTGCAAGAGTCGCTGCCGCAGCGCACGGTCTGGTACGTAGGCACGGATGGCTCACTGCTGACGGACAAGCTGCTCGACGAGTTCCAGGCGTTCTGGCTGCAGCACGCTGAGCCGCTCCTGAGGCAGCAGGCGTATCCGGAAGCGGCGCCACACCTGATCTTCTTCGGGTTCCTGCAGCGCATCGTCAACGGCGGCGGGACCGTGGATCGGGAGTATGCCGTGGGCTCCGGGCGCATGGACCTCTGTGTTCGATGGCGACTTGCCAGCGGCGAGCAACGCGAGGCGTTCGAGATCAAGGTCTGGCGCGACAAAAAGGCCGATCCGTTGGCGGAGGGGCTGGAGCAGCTTACGGACTATTTGCTGCGGCTCGGGCTCGGGCATGGGGCGCTATTGGTGTTCGACCGGCGCTCGATCGCCCCACCGATCGAGGAGCGCTGTTCATCGCAACAGATCGCGCACCGGGGCAAGGCGATCCGCGTCATGCGGTTGTAGCCGCGGCTCCCGGTGGTCACGCCTCCAGCAGCAGGCCGCCGGGGTCCTCAGGCACCTGAGGGAGGGTGTGGCGACGTTCCACCCATCCCACTTCGCGATGTCGACGGCGACGGGCATTGTTTCCATCGCCTGTCACTTCCTCCGCCTGTCACTTCCTCCCCTCCTCCCGCGTGCGGGGGAGGTAAGGTGTGGGGGTCCCTGTGATGCGCTTTCCACTCAGCGTGCGGGCGAACAGGCGGTGGATTCAGGGACCCTCCTTCCCCTTGCGCCCACCGGTCATCTTGAAAGAGCCGTGCGGTGTGTGTAACCTTCCTGCTTCGAAGAGGACGTGACGCCACTGCCGCCGGACAATGAACATGCTAGCTTCGCACCGCACCAGCACCACAAGCCCGAGAAAGATGGCCGCGGTGCTCGCGCTGTGGTGCCTGGCGGCGCTTTTCGGCTGGGGGGCCGCGGATGCCGAGCAGGCGGCGACCCCGGCGCCGGCGGCACCCCCAGGGCCGACCCCGGCGGTGGCCTCCGACAGCGCGGGCGCGGAGCGCCTTCACCAGCGCGCGCGCGAGCTGATCCGGGAGGATCGCCTGCCGGAAGCGGCGCAGCTCCTGCAGCAAGCGCTGGCCCTGGACCCTGCCGCGGCCACCGCAAAGTCGGACCTCGGGTTCGTGCTCCTCAAGCTCGAACGCCCCGCGGAGGCCGTGCCGATTCTCGAGCAGGCGCGTGCGCAACTGCCGGATGAACCGGGCATCCTCTTCAGCCTCGGCGCCGCCTACCGCCTCAGCGGCAAGGTCGCCGACGCGTTGGAGCCGCTGGGTGCGTGCCTGGCCTTGGCGCCGGAACGTAAGGAAGCGGCCTACCTGCTCGGGATGGCGCTGCTGGAGGCGAAAATACCTGCCAATGCCCCGGCCGCGGCGCCGTTTTTCGCGTACGTGGATCGCGACGATGCCGATGGACGTCTCCATTACATCGCTGGCAACGTGCACCTGGCGCTCGGTGATCCGGACCGCGCGATCGCCGAGTATCGCAAAGCCGTGGCGCTCGACGCGGAGATCGTCCAGGCCGCGAGTAATCTTGCCAGCCTCTACTACGATCGCCAGCAATACGACCTGGCGCGTGAGTACTACGAAAAAGGTCTGGAACGCGTGGCCCGCGCCATCGACAAGGGAAAGCCCGCACCCAAGGAGTACGCGCCGGCCTTCTACAACCTCGGCAACTGCCTGTTTCGGCTCGGGCTTCCCGATGACGCGGTGGCCGCTTTTCGCCGCGCCATTCTGCTCGATCCCGAGTATCAGCTCGCTTACGTAAGCCTCGGCAACATCCTGTTTCAGCGCGGGCAGCTCGCCGATGCCGAGGCCGCGTATCGGACGGCACTGAGCTTCGACGCCAGCTCGCCGCTGGCGCACTTCAACCTGTCCAGCGCGCTGCTCGGGCAAGGAAAGTTGGAGGAGGCGCGCGAGCACCTCGAGGCCATTGCCCGGCGCGGAGACTTTCCGCGCGCGCAGTATCGACTCGGCGACTATTACCGGCTCAAGGGTGACGCCGCCGCGGCGATCGCCGCCTACGAAAAGGGGATCCAGGACGATCCGGAGCACGCCGACGCCGCAGCCTATGGGCACTTGTTTGGGCTCTATGTGAGCGGGAACGACGCGGCGCAGGTTCTGCCCCTGGCGGACAGCGCGCTGGCGCGCAGCGCGAATGACCCGGCGATTCGCGGCCTGGTCGCGCGGGCACACCTGGCGCTGCACCAGGAGGACAGGGCCGCGGAAATCCTCGAAAAACTGCTTGCCGAGCACCCTGAGCGCCGTGAGACGCGGCACCTGCGCGGGTCGCTGCAGGCGCGCCGCGGCGATTTGGCGGCGGCGGACAAGAGTCTTGCGGCGGCCTATCGCCAGGGGAAAGCGCCACTTGACGCGCTTTCCTGGGGGCTCGTGGTGGCGCGCCTCGGGCAGGACAAGCGCGCGCTCGAGCTTGCCGACGAGGGTCTTGCCGCGCTCGGTGCGCCCGCCAGGGCAGGTGAGTCAGCGGTGGTAGGCGGCGACCTGCTGATGTTGAGAGGCAGCCTGCTGGAACGTAAGGGAGAGAGGAAAAAGGCGATCGAGGCCTACCGGGCAGCGCTCGACAGCGATGAGCAGGGCGCGCGGCCGTGGTACGCGGCGGCGCTGGCGGCTGCCCAGGAGCACGCCGGAGATGCGGCAGGTGCGGCGGAAACGCTGCGGCGCTGCGTGCAGACGGCCGCCGGAAACGCGCAGTGCCAGTATGCGCTGGCGCGCCATGAGGCGCGTGAGGGGCACTGGCAAGGCGCCGCGGAGCGCCTGCGCCGGATGTTGGCAGCCGATCCCCGATGCCGCGTCGCCCGGGTGGCGCTGGCGCGCGTGCTGGCGGCGAATGGCGAGAAGGCGGCGGGCGCGGCGGAGCTGGAGGCCGCGGTGAGCGAGCCGGAGACGCCGGCGGGCGGTGATTCGGAGGGAAACCCCGCTTCTCGGTGCGCTCTCGGCGATCCGTTGAGCGCCGCGGACCTGGCGGTCGAGGCGGCCCGCATGCATCTTGGGGCCGGCGCTCCTGACCGGGCTCTGGCGGCGCTGTCGCGGCTATCCACGCCGCTACCGCCGCAGGCCGAAGCGCTGCTGGTCGAAACCGCTCGGAGCCTGCTTGCCACGGGATCGACGCCCGCTGCACTGGCGGCCGCCAACCGCGCCATGGAGCTCGGCGGCGAGTCCGCAGCGCTGTTGGAGCTCGTCGCTCTGGCGAGCTTCAAGCTCGGCGACCTCACCGCCGCCACCCGTGCCATCGAACGCGCCGTCCAGCTCGAGGCCAGCAACGCTGCGATTCGCAACAATGCGGCCGCCATTGCGATCGCGTCCCACCATCAGGAGTTGGCCGACGCCCACCTCCAGGTCGCCAAAAACCTGGTGCCGCTCCCCGCGGCCGTGCTGCGAAACCTCGGCATTCAACTGGAACGTCAGCGCGGCAACGCCCGCGAGGCGGTGGATGCCTACGCCGCGTATCTGGCCGCCGGTGGCGCGGACCGCGCGCTGGTCGAGAGCTGGGTCAGAGCCCTGCGCGCCATTCTCGACGGGGCGCCTTCATGACTGCGCGCGGGCTGGCGGCCGTTGTCCCCTTCCTCCTGCTGGCGACGGCGCTTGCCGTTGCGCCCGGCCGCGCGGCGGGCGAGGCGCTGCGCCTGGCCGCCTTCTGGCCTGAAAGCCCCCATGAGGACGTCATCGACAGCATTCAGGAGCTCGAGGAGCTCGCACTGGCGGTGGAGAAGACGAGTGGCGGCGCCATCGCGATTGTCCCTTCCATCTTCAAGAGGTTTTCCGATTTCCGCGGCGCGGTTTCCGAAAGCTCGCCCGAGCTGGCCCTGACATCCCCTTTCGCTGGCTTTTGGGACGGGTTGGGAGCCGCATATACCGTCCTTGCTGTCGCCGAGGTCGCCGGCGCGACATCGGGCCCCTGGATCATCATCGTCGATGCGAGCTCCGCGGCGGCCAACCTTGCGGACCTGCACGGCGCCACGCTGGCGACCCCTCTGACCGCCGACCTCGGCCTACAAGACGCCGGCCGGTTGCTCTTCCTGGGAGTCATCGATCCGGTCCATCACTTTGGCGAGCTGGCCCTGCAGACCTCCGCGCAGTCAGCGGTGTTGGCGGTGAAATACCGACTGAGTCAGGCCGCGCTCGTGCCCGCCTCCCTGCCTCAAGCTCAGAGACTGATCAGCGACGGCAGCGTGCGCGTGGTCTCCCGCACCATTCCGGCTCCGAACCTGATGCTCGTAGGGCGCGTCGAAGCTCTCGGCGCCGATCGCATCGCCGCCCTGCGGCGATTGCTTGCGGGGATGAGCGGCGATGCCGCCACGCGGCTCGTGCTGGAAAAGATGGGCATCGACAGATGGCGAGTAGATGGCGCACCGGAGCTCATTACACAGTTTCTTCACGGGCGCGACCTGGCGCTCGCCGAGCTTGCGCCGCGACCGCCCGAGCTGGTCATGCCCGCGCAAGCGGCTACCTGGAACGAGTCGAGTGGCGACCAGGCGGCCATGTTTCCTCCTGTCTCGTCCTCACCCCTGGAGATGTTGCAACCATGACGGAACTGCTGATCCTGTTCCCGGCTTCGCACGCCCCCGAGCTGCCAATGCGCGCTCTCGCGCGCCTGTGGCGGGCTGGCGGCTCCGCCTTCCTCGCCTTCCTGCTCAGTGCCGTCGTCGCCGCCCCGGCCGCGTTCGGGCAGGCGACCGCGGACGACAAAGGCGATGTCTACTTTGGCGAACAGGAGATGTTTACCGGCAAGGAGATGCTCGGCGACGTCCTCGGTAACTGGGTTCTCTCCGCAAGCAAACAGGAGCAGCGCCAGGAAGATGCGCCGGCGAAGGTCGCCGTCATCACCGCAGAACAGATCCGCCTGCGCGGCTACGTCGATCTCGAAAGCATTCTCCACGACCTCGCTGGCTTCGACTTCGACAAAGGCATGGGCGTCGACTGGTCCACTATTTTCATGCGCGGATTCCGCAGCGACAACTCCGATCGCTTTCTGCTCATCTGGGACGGTGTGATTCAAAACGACACCTGGAAACAGTCCAACTGGCTCTCGCGTCAGTACCCATTGACCAACGTGGAGCGTATCGAGGTCATGTACGGCCCGTCCTCGCTGCTGTATGGAGCGAACGCATTCTCCGGAATTATCAATGTGATTCTGAGAACGGAAAGCGTTACTGATGGAGCTCAGGTAAGTGCGTTTTACGGGTCCTATAATACTTCTGGAACCGAGCTCAACTTCGGTAAAGAAGTCAAGAACTGGCGCTTCATGGCCAACGGCCGGTTCTACAAAAGCGATGAGATGGACTTCAATGGCGAGTACTGGGTCGACAATGTCGGGCGAAAGCGGTACTACTCAGCCTCGTTTCCGGCGGGGTATGCCGGGGCATCGGACCCGAGCTACGCGCTGGACGTCGAGAACGGTCAGCTCTACTGGACGACGAACGGCAAGCGCACGCGATTCAACAGCCGCATGGAGCAGGAGACCAAGGACTGGTTCTTGCAAGCCGGCGTCGGCTACAAGGGGTTTAACCTGCGCGCCTTCACGTGGTATCGCGAAGAATCGGAAGGGCCGTGGTACACCCCACAGAAGCGCATCAACGGCGTCTGGATACCGACCGGCAGCGCGCTCACGCTAGCCCACGACATGGACGTCAGAGCGAACGGGCATTCGCGCATCTACGCGATCTGGCGTCAGTCCGGGATCGACGAGCAGAGCCGCGACGCCAGCTTCAAGAGCTACTTCACCGGCGACGTTGCCGATCCCCGGGAATTGCTCGTCTACCAGCTCAGACCGGATACCTATTACTATCTCGACAACGAAGAGGTGCGTGTCGGTAACCAGCTCAACTACGTGAAGGAGGCGCTTGCCGCGGTGCTGGGCGCCGAATACACCGTGCTGCGAAACTCCGAGGACTACAACATGCGGGCGGCAGAAACCCAGCCCTGGAAGGAGACGCCGAGGCACGACGAACGCAATGCGGCCGTTTTTGGAAACGCTCAGGCAAGAGTCCTCGAGACATTCTCGCTCACGGCGGGTCTGCGCTACGATTACAACTACTTGCAGGGGGAGTCGGGTGGTTTCGGAAGCCTCTACACGGCGCGGGTAGCGGGGATCCTCACGCCGGCGGACGGTCAGTACGTCAAGCTTATCTACGGCCAGGCTTTTCAGGCGCCGGACAGTTGGCACAAGTTTTCAACCGATGCGGCGGTCCGCCCAAGTCCATCACCGGACCTGGACCCCGAACGACTCGGGACGTTCGAGGTGACGTATGGGGCCAGGGCGAGCGATCTTTGGGACGGCTCGCTGAGTGCGTATCATTCCACGGTAGAAGGCGTGATCGGGACGGAGAGCTACGAGGATGAGAACGGCGATACCGTGACGAGGTTCGCGAACCTGGGCTCGCTCAGGATTCTCGGGGCGGAGCTCGAGAGCCGGTTCTTTCTCGGGAAGTCCAAGTCCGTCTACGCGAACGTGACGGTTACCCGCACGTTGGATACCGTGAGTGATCGGGAGCCGGGCGATATCGCGCCGGTCAAGGCGAATGCCGGTACCGACCTGCTGTTCGGCGACCATATCGGGGTATCGCTGCGGGGACATTACGTCTCCGAGCGCGACACGGTAACGTGGGACAGGGACAGCATCTACTCCAAGAAGACGGTCGGGTCCTATGCGACCTGCGATCTGACCCTGTCGTGGCTCGACCTGTTCAGGGGGGCGGATGCGCGGTTGAGTGTTTTCAACCTGCTCGACACCGACTACTACGACCCGGCGCCGCGGAGCGCCGATGGCGTCGGCTACAACGCGGCGATCTTGCAACAGGGGTTTCGCGCCTTTCTCGGGCTTTCATATCGGTATCAGCCGCGCCGTTAGCGGCATCCGCGGACTTGCGGGGCCGCCAGCGGACGACTATACTCGTCAAGTGTGTGCGGCGCCCATGCGGCGCAGCCCCGACACCGCGCGCCCGTAGCTCAGCGGATAGAGCACCAGCCTCCGGAGCTGGGGGTCACAGGTTCAAATCCTGTCGGGCGTATTTTCAGAAAAGCCGTAACCATGCTGGTTGCGGCTTTTTTGTTTGATCCGGGAGCCGACGATTCCAGCGTTTTTCGGCGCTGCCGGTGGGGGTTCGCGGGCATCGTCGGGCGCCCGCCCCGCGCTCCGCTCCCGGCGCTCAGCACGCTGGTCTCGTCCCTCGCAGCCCCACGCGCGACAGCACCTCCTCCGCCTCCTCCTGCAGCTCCTTGCCCTTCCTGACGTCGAGCGCACTGCCGGCGAGAAAGCGGCCGAGCTCGAGCCGCGTCCAGGCCAACTCGACGGTCGCTCCGCAGCGCGCAAACAGCTTCAGAGCCTGGTTGTAGTGCCGGCGGGCGCGGCGCGGGCGCATCTTGGCGGCGTTGTAGCGGGCGACGACGCGGAGCGTCACGGCTCGCTGAAACGGGATTCCTCTGGCGAGGTGGAACGCCTCGATCAGGACGCGGCCGAAGGCAACGCTGCCGCGCGGTCCCGCCTGGGAATCAGGAGCGCTCGCGGCAGCGGTGAGCCGGCACGTCGAGCGCCGGGCCACGTGGTCGCGGGTGTCGGCCCAGGGTGGGGCCGCGGCGGGAAACATGTCGGCCAGCAACAGCGCCGCCAGATCCGCGCGCAACGCCGAGGCGAAAAACGCGGAGACGCGTAACGGCGACGAGCGCTTGTGAGCGGCCTGAAGGATCTCGATGGCCTCCTCGATCTCGCCGCTGGACGCCTTCACCATCGCGTCGACGCGCGCGAGGATATCGTCGAGCGCGGGCTTGCTCGTGTTGCGCGCGAGAAAGCGGGCCTCTTGCGCCAGCGACGCCGCGCGCTGAAAGTCGAACCGGTGGGCCGCCGCAAAGCTGAGGAGGGCCGTGGCAAAGGAGGCGCAGGACTCGTCGCCCACCGCGAGCGACCGTTCCCGCATCTCTTCCCAGATCTCCTCCGCCGTCGCGTAGTCGCCCAGGAAAAAGATGTTCTCCCCCACGAACCACTGCGACAGGATGCTCCAATACACGTCACCGTGCTTCTCGAAGGCCTGCTGCGCTCGCGCTCCCGAGGCCCGGCCGGCGTCGAATTCGGAGATCAGCAGCGAGCTGAACGACTGCAGCGCCGCGATCCGCGCGATGCCGAGCTCGAGCCCCGCGCGATAGGCGAGCTCCGTGGCGCGCCGGAAGTTGCGTTTCGCCGCAAAGTGCTTCGGGTGCGGCACCGCCAGCAGCGCGACCGCAAAGCTCGAATAGCCGAGGATGCGCTCCCAGGCGCTGCCGAGAGCTTCACCGAGGTACAGCATGCGCCAGATCACGATGCCGAAAAAGAGGAGGTGATACGGCACCATGAAGAAGAAATAGTTCTCGCAGATCTCGTAGTAGAGATCGAACAGGACGGCGGTCCGCCGCCAGCAGGGGGCGGACCGGTCGGCCAACCTCGGCACGCGCTCGGGCCGGCGCAGGCGGTTCCTGAGGCGGTAGTAGCCGAACGGAATCGCCGCGGTGAACAGCCGTGAGACGAACTGCAGCACGAGCCCGGAGCGGGACTGCGCCAGCCTCTCGCCGAGAACGGCGATCCCTTCGAGGAAGGACTTCACCCCTTCTTCGTGGCGCCCGGAGCGAATGAGCAGCTTGCCTCTGGCGTGATGAGCCTGCGCCAGCGCGACCTCGTCACCGCCCTGGCGGGCACCGATCAGGAGGCGCTCGCTAAGACTCAGCGCCTCCTGGTAACGGGCGCTGCGGCCGAGCAGATCAAGGAGCTCCACCAGCACTTCGGCGCGTTCCGCCTCCGCGGCATCGTCCGGCAGCGCCTCGTAGGCGCGGCGCGCGTAGGCCAGAGCTTCCTCCTGAGCGGTTGCGCCCTTCGCAATGGTGCAGGCCTGGCGCAGGTATTTGACGGCCTGCCGCGGATTGTCGGCCTGTTCGAAGTGGTGAGCGAGCAGGAACACGTGTTCGGCGGGAGTCGGGCAGTCGGCGCCGCCGTGCTCGGCCTCGTTCCAGTGCGCCTCAAGGACTTCGGCGATCGCTCCGTGGAGCGCCCGGCGCTGGCTTCCCGGAATCTGGGCCGCGACCACCTCGCGCAGCTTGTCGTGCCGAAAGCTGAGCCAGATGCGGCCGTCCCGCCGAGACTCCGCGAAGATTCCCTGGTGGATTGCGGTCTCGACGTCATCGAGGAGACGTTCATTGGAGCGCCGGGCGAGCTCCAGCAGCAGCGACAGTTGAAGCTCGCGCCCGAGCAGCGAGGCGAGCGACACGATTTCCTGGATTCCAGGGGAAAGGCGCCGAAAGCGGTCCGACAGCGCGCGGCGGACGGCGGGGGGAACGGGAACAGCGCCGTCATCCGGCGGCTCGGGCGGCGTCACGCGCGAATGCGGGGTCACCGCCGCCATGACCGGAGGCGTCAGCTCGGCGCCGAACGCCGCCAGGTCGCTTTCCCCGTTGACGGTGGCGCGCAACATCTCCTCCAGAAAAAATGGGTTACCACCCCCGGCGCGGTGAATGCGCGCGAGCATCCGTTCGCTGATCTCCATGCGCGGCACCATGGAGCGGAGCATTGCCAGCCCCTCGGGCTCGCTCAGGCAGGAAAGCTCACGGGTGCAGTGCGACGGCAGCGCTTGCAGCAGCGACTCGATGACGCCGCCTTCCGGAAGCTCGCCGAGGCGGTAGAAGCCGATGACCAAGACCGCCGACCCGGCCTGATTGGAGCGCGCGCGCCCGCTACCAGAAAGAATCGATCGGCAAATCACGGCCACGGCGCCGGCGCTCAGCTCGTCCGCCCATTGCAGGTCGTCTACCAAGAGCAGTAGCGGCCGTTCCCGGGCCAGCTCGATGATCGCCTCGCGGATCGCGTCGAGCAGGCGGAACCGCTCCTGCTCGGATTCGAGCGGCACCGGCTCGGGCAGGCCGTAGGCCCGCGCGGCCTCATACAGCCGGTAATGCGCCTTGGCCAGGATGGGGAGCAAACGCTTCCACGGGTCGGGCAGCTCGGTAACCCCCTTGCGCAGCAGCTTCTCGAGGCGCTCGGCCTCGTCGCGGAGCAGCCCGTCGAACACGGAAAGCGGCGCGGCGTCGCTGACGGCGGCCACGGCGAGGTCGACGCGCAGCGGCCGAAACAGCGCGCGCTTGCGGATCTCGGCGAGCAGCCGGCTTTTTCCGGAGCCGGATTCGCCGCCCCACAAGAGCAGCCCGGACTGCCCCGCGAGGAGGCTCTCGAGGTGCTCCTGAGCGACGGCGAGCTCCGCGTCGCGACCGACGAAGCGACTGTCGGTGACCAGCGGCAGCCGCGTGGGTGCCAGGGACGTCGTTTGTAGCTCGAGGTCGGCAGCGCCGGTGGGCGAAGCGGCGCCGGGGCCGGTCGCACCGGGCCGCCGCAGCGGGGAGGTGACCAGGGCCGGTGAGGCGGCGGCAGTCGCGGCGGTCTCCGCCTCGGGGAGCAGCGCCGACGAGCTCACTGTCAGCGGCGGCAACGACGCCACGGGCGCCAGGGTCGCGAGCAGGTCCGCGCCAACAATGCCGGTAAGCGTGGCGAGGACATCCAGAGCGTCCGCGGGGCGGTTGTGCGCCTGCTTCTCCAACAGCGCCGCAATCAGCTCGGACAGCGCCTGCGGCACGACGCGGTTGCGCCGGCGCGCCGGCACGGGGAGCTCGTTGACGTGCTTCATCGCGATTTGCACCGCGTTTTGGCCGTCGAACGGCAGCTGACCGGTAACGGCCTCGAAGAGCACCACACCGAAGGCGTAGAGGTCCGCACGGTAGTCGACGCGCTCGCCCATGGCCTGCTCTGGAGCCATGTAGGCCGGCGTACCCATGGTGAATCCTGTCGTCGTCAAGCGCGTGTCCGCGGACATGTCCAGGCCAAGGCCGAAATCCATGAGCCTGATCGCTCCGGACGGCGCGACCAGCACGTTGGAGGGCTTGAGGTCGCGATGTACGACGCCCTCGGCGTGGACGTAGCCCAGCGGCTGCAGGATGCGGCCCACCAGGGCCGCGACGGCGCAAACCATCGCTTCGGTGCCGGGCACCGCGGTGCCGCCCCGGACCACGGCGACCGCCTCCCCGAGGTTGCGGCCGCGCACGAAGTCCATGGTGAAGAACGGTCGGTCGGCGACGAGACCCCATTCGTACACGCGGATCACGCCTGGGTGCCGCAGCCGATGCAGCGTGCGGAACTCGCGCTGGAAGCGCAGCGCATGCCGCTCCTCGGTGCGGTGCAGCCACTTGAGAGCAAAGGTCGCGCCGCTATCCCCGTCCTGGACGAGGAAGACCTCGCCCATACCGCCACGCCCGAGAAACTCCGCGACGGCGAAGCGGCCCAGTCGTTTCGGGATCGTGTCTTGTTGCGCAGCAAGCGCCTGGATCATCGTCGGAGCTCCGTCACCTCATTGAGCATCTAGCATCCGGCGAGGTCGCAGGTCAATGTGGCGGTACGCGCGAATCGCCCTCGCCCCCGGGATCGGGGCTTTGTCCACCGGATCGCGCCGCGGGTGCTCTCCCCATACCGCGCCGCGGTTGGGGGGTGGGGAAGCGGCGCTCTTGCCTTCGTTACGCGTACTCATGCCCGTCTGCCTTCTGAAGGAGCGTCAGGTACTTCGGGTGGACATCGAACCCGTGGAGCTTGAAGCTCGGCCGGTGTCGGATCGCGACCCGCCCGAGGTGGACGCCGCGGTGCTTGCCCGTAGGGATCACCGCCCGCACGAGGTCCCCGGTCGCGAACCCCATGAACCGCTTCGCCCTCAGTGCGTGCCGGATGG
>JACPHN010000007.1 GCA_016188575.1 Candidatus Schekmanbacteria bacterium | reverse complement strand
CCGGGCATCGCGACCAACTACCCGGCGGACAATCCGGGCTCCGAGGACGACGTCCAGTATCGGGTGACATACAAGCGGGGTGGAGCGCCCGCGGAGGTCGCGCTCGGCTCGGCCAGTGGATTCGCGTACGCGGAGCTTCTCGAAAACCACGTCGCCAAGCTCTTCTGGGATCCGAGCGTCGCGGTGCCGATGCGCTACCAGCGCGGCGGTCCGCTGGAAGAGAGCCGCGAGACGCTCGAAACCGTGCGTATCGACGCCAGTGCCACCGACTTCGGCGCGCACGGGCACTTCGCGGTGCAGGTGGACGTCGAGGGGGAGAAGAGCTACGTGGGACTGCCCGCGGGCGCGGGCGTACCGGCCAAGGAGCTCCTTCAGCTCCCGCTTGACAACGACAAGACGGGCCTTCCGGACGACGAGACGATCAGGGACACGTGGACGACGCTCGAGGACACGGACGCGGCGCCGCCTGTCTCCGGCTCCCCCGCCGCAGGGTTAGTCGGCGATGGTTTTACGGCGTACGAGGAGTTTCGCGGGTTCGTCGTCGATCGCGTGTTGCACCGCACGGACCCGAGCGCCAAGGATCTTTTCGTTGTGCCTGCCGTAGACCGGCCCCGACAACCTGTGCTGGATCTTCCCACAAGGACATTGCTCGCCGAGCTCCTGAGTCCGATGTGGGGGCTGAGCGTCCACGTCCTGCGTTTCGATGTGGACGTGGAGGCAAATGAAGAACACCCAATGGAGTACATAAGGGAAGAAGCGAAACGCTACACCGTCGTGAACAAGAACAGCGCGGCGATTCCCGGAACGCATCTTCAGAGCGGCCTTCGCATCGAGTACCGGTGGGATTACTTCCAGCAGCAGGAGTGCGAGAGGGTGAGCGTTCTCGGGGCAACCGGCGTGCGCGGCGAAGAGGCCACTCCCGATCGTGTCGAGTACAGCCGCGTATTCCCCATGGCGATTGCGTGCGCGTCACCGCCCCGCAATCGTGAGGGCGCGTCCTCGAAGACGATTTGGATTTCGTCACTCTCCGCTACGTCACCGCTCACGAGGTCGGGCACGCGGTCAGCGTCGACCATTATTGCCTGCCCGGCACACCGGACCCAGAGGACCGAGCCTGCGCGTACCGCGACACGCGGCTGACGGCGATGATCGGCAATTACCTCTCCCGGACCGAGAACACCGACGACCCGGCCTGGGGGAACGTGATCTCCCTCTTGCCCGACCAGAAGGGCAAGGAGCAGGTGAGGTTCGACTATGACGACTAAATGTCTTGTGCTTTGTTCATTCCTGGTCTGCGCCGGCGCCATGCGCACCGATTCGGCCCGCGCGGAAGAACGCGAGCTCATCCTCACCGCCGGGTCGCCGTCGTATTGCTTGGACGAATGGCATGTATGCGTGCACCCCAGGCGCAACGGCCCCCTCGAATCCGACAGCCACCTGGGAACGTTCCTGCCGGAGCGCGACCCCGAGGATTGCCGACAGTTCATCGCCGGCGACCGAATCGTTGTGGACGTCGGCTGGTTGTGTCGGGGGCACGACTTCAAGACGTGCTACGAGTTTAGCCCTGTGGAAAAGCCGGCATGGTACTATGACTTGCACGGTGTGCCAGCCCAGAAGCGGCCCATCCCCGGCGTGGCCGCGGCGCGCGCTTTCCCCTGGGATAGCGTCCGCGTCGCCATTGCGAGCGGCCCATCGCCGGATCTCAGCATCGAGACCTTTCGCCTGTATGACCGTTACGCGAACCAGCAACCGTCGGCGTACGGCGCCGGTGCCTGGGTTCCCCACTTCGCGATCTTCACGGAGGGCGCCGCCCCAGGGCTCTACCGACTGCATGCGGAAGCGCCGGACGAGGTCTTGAATCAATTCGGATTCGACGCCAAGAGGGGGGGCGATTGTTTCTGGCTGGAGCCCGCCGGCACTCCCGAGGCGTTCAAGGAAGCTCGGGCGCGGCGCTTCAACGCCGCCATGAGGGCGCGACAGGAAGGCCTCGACGATCCTCAGGACGTGATCTGGAAGGCGCGTGCGCTCGCCGCCTTGCCGGCGGTGTTGGAAGCGGCGCCCGACGCCTGGAGCTTCGCCGAGAGAGGTGCCTCGGTGGCCCAGGGGCTCGGTGAGCTCGACCGCGCACGCGAGCTTGTCGCTCAAGCATGGGCGAGTCTGGCAAGGGCAGCGCCGGAGGACCACATGACCGCTATCGACATTGACGGCAACCCGCCTCCCGCACAGCGCATCGCCCGCCTCTACCAGGAGCTGCACGGCTACCGCCCCCCGGATGCCGACGCGATGATCGCGGCCGAACGGAGCCCCGCGTCGTGGGAAGCCAGAGATCGGAAAGCGGAGACGCGTCACCAAAAGGTATGTGAGCGCCAGATCAGGGACTTTCCGGGAATCCGCGAGGAAGCCTGGTATTGCGATCCCCGGCGTTACCAGCGACCCAAGTACGAGCAGTGGGTCAGTGAGCAACAACAGATACTTCGCTCCGATCCCGGTCCGTAGGCGGGCGATCTGGGTTCTCGCGCTGCCATTGACAGCCGCTTCCTGGCGCGCGTAGACTGGGCTCATCGACTCGATCCAGCAACAAGGAGGGTCTCATGAACCCACGGCCCAGGGGGGGGGGAGCGTCGCAGCGTTGGCGGTGTTCGGGTTCGGCGCATGGCTCGTGCTGGAGGAGCTCGGCCAGGGCGTCCAGCCGGCGGCTCAGCAGCGGATCGACGACGAAGGGATATTGCTGCGCCGGAGCACGCTGAGCGAGCAGGCCGGGGACGGCGATCGCGGCCAGGGCTTCGACGCTCACGAAAAACGGCAGGGGTTTGCTCGCCGAAACCGTACCACCCGACTTGCTCGGGAAATCGACAGTGGCTCCTTATGGGTTTCGGGGAGCTTGTCGAAGCTCGTGCGCGGGGTCGGAGGAATGCTTTGGCGTTGCCCCCCTACGGGCACTCTGAACGATTGAGCCTTGCCGCGGACCCAGGCACAGCCGAAACCAAGGGCGATGCCTTTCGCCAGCTCCCGGAAACCCAGAAAGAGCCTTCAGGGTTACCCTGGGGGTTGACACGACAGGCCGAAAGCGGTACCTTACACGCCACGATAACGCGTCATAAAGCTCTCTACCTGCGGTACCGATGAGGATAGTTGCATAGCGCGATCGCTTTGCGCGGAAAGGCTCTCGACGATGCGTACGGCCAAGAACGTGGCGTTTTCCGGTTTTCTGCTCTTTTCATTCATGATCCTGCTCGCATTCTACTCGCCGGCGGGCGCGCGCCGGACGGATTCCGACCCGACCACGTTGAGATTTGTCCTGATCGACTCCAATGCCACGTTCGAGTCACTGATGCAGCGCCTCAAGCCGCTGGACCAGGATATCGAGGCGGTGACGCTCGATCCGAGCAGTCGCGAGCTGACGATCCGCTACGTCCCCGAGCGCATCCCGCAAAAGCGCATCGAGGATGCTCTTGCCGGGATCATGTCGCCGGGTCAGTCGCTGTAGACGGCCCGTTTCGGGGTCGCGCCGCTACGCCAGCTCCGCCATGATCGCCTGCAGCGCCTCGCGCGAGGGGCGCAGTTTCTCATCAGGAAGCATCGCGAGCGGTGTGGCGCCGAGTCGCAGCGACTCGTGGAACGGCCGGCTCGCCGGGTCGATGTAGATAAGCCCGGTCACAAGCTCTCCACGCTGGCGGGCTTGCTCGAGCAGCCGCAGCGCGGCCTCGCGGTCCCGCGGGTCGTGCTCACGCTCCAGCTTGCGCAGCGCGATCACCGAGCCGTCGGGAAGCTCTACCTCGGTCGGGCTCTCGCCCTCGTCATCCGCGACCGCGTGCGCCGCGCAGCCAGGTGTGAACCCGACTTCATGGAGGGGCTCGTCATGTGCCTTGACGTAGTCGTACGAGCGCGTCGAGCCGGCGTGGTCGTTGAACGTCACGCACGGAGAAATCACATCGATGACCGCGGTGCCGCGGTGCTGCATCGCCGCCTTGAGCAACGGCACGAGCTGCTTCCTGTCACCGCTGAAGGAGCGCGCCACGAAGCCGCACCCCATCAGGATCGACACCGCACAGCAATCGATGGCCGGCAACTCGTTGCGCTCACCGGCCTTCGACAGCGTTCCGAGGTCGGCCGTGGCGGAAAACTGTCCCTTGGTCAAGCCATAGACGCCGTTGTTCTCGATGATGTAGACGAGCTTCACGTTGCGCCGGAGGATGTGAACGAAGTGACCCAGGCCGATGGACGCGGTGTCCCCGTCGCCGGAAATGCCGATGCCGAGCAGCGTGTGGTTGGCCAGGAGCGCGCCCGTGGCGATTGCCGGCATGCGGCCATGGACGGCGTTGAGGCCGTGCGACTGGTTCATGAAATAGTTGGTGGTTTTCGACGAGCAGCCGATACCCGAGAACTTTGCGGCCCGCAAAGGGCTGATGTCGGCCTCGAATAGTGCCGTTTGCAGATGATTGGTAATGGAATCGTGGCCACAACCCGGACACAGGGTTGACGGTGCGCCCCGATAGTCTGCGCGGGTCAACCCGGCGGCATTGGCGCCCGGCGCGGCCGGCGATGTTGGATCGCGCGCTGCGCTCATGCCTGCACCTCCACTTCGCGATTGCGGGCGACCAAATGATCGGACCGCCCGGTTGTCGATCCCGCGGCGCCGGCGATCGCCTCCGCCACGAAATCGGCGGTGAGCGGCCAGCCGTCATACTGGCGAATGCTCCGCAAGCGTGCGGCGCACCCGGAAGGCGCCAAGGCGATCGCAAGGAGCTGCGCCATCTGCCCGTCGCGGTTCTGGTCGACGACGAACACGACGTCGTGAGCGGCGCAGAGGTCAGCAAGACGATCGCTCAGAGGGAGTGCCCGGATGCGGCAGTAACTGCACTCCAGGTGGTTTCGGCTCCGCAAGCGGTCGCGTGCTTCCACGACCGCAGGGTGGCTGGAACCGTAAGCGACGATCAGGATTCTGGCCGCTGGAGCGCGATCGATTTCCGGCGGCGGAAGCAACGCGCGGGCCGTCTCGTATTTGCGAGTCAGGCGATCCACGACCTTCTGATAGGCCCGCGGATCTTCGGTGTATAGCGCTGCTTCGCTATGCCCCGAGCCGCGCGTGAAGTATGCGGCGGCCCGATGCGGCGTGCCTGGAATGGTGCGGTACGGGATGCCATCTCTATCGGGGTCCGCGTAGCGATACCAGTCGCCGCCCAAGCGCTCGAGGTCACCGGCGGTCAGCACCTTGCCGCGGTCGATCGGGTCCGCGGGATATTCGAGCTGCGCCGACATCCACGGGTTCATCCCGAGGTCCAGATCCAACAGCAGGAAGATCGGCGTCTGCAGGCGATCAGCGAGGTCGAAGGCACGGATGGCGAAGGCGAAGCACTCCTCCATGGTAGCGGGCAGGAGCACGACGTGCTGAGTATCGCCGTGCGAGAGCGTGACGACCTGCAGCAGGTCGCCCTGAGCAGTGCGAGTAGGCAGGCCGGTGGACGGCCCAAGGCGCTGCACATCGACAAAGACGCACGGAATCTCCGCGTAGTAGGCGAAACCCACGAGCTCGCTCATGAGCGAAAGGCCAGGCCCGGAGGTTGCGGTCATGGCGCGGGCCCCCGCCCAGCCGGCGGCGATCGCCATGCCTGCCTCGGCAAGCTCATCCTCCGACTGGACGATGGCGACGGTGCGTTCGCCGCTTTCCGGGTCGACGCGCAGGCGCTCCGCGTAGCTTTCAAAGGCATCGCCAAGCGACGTCGATGGCGTGATCGGGTACCAGGTCAGGACGGAGCATCCCCCGAACAGGCACCCCAAAGCCGTTGCTGAATTACCGTCGATAATGATCATGTCCCGCGTGGCGTCCAGACGTTCGATGCGCAGCTCCGGGCTCTGCGGGAGATTACTTGCCGCGTAGGCCCATCCCGTTTCGACCGCCGCGAGATTCAGGTCGAGCGCCTGCGGTTTGGCGGCAAAGGCTTTCTTCACCTCAGCGCGAACGAGGTCGCGATCCAGGCCGATGTGCCACCCCACGACTCCCACATAGACCATGTTTACGACCAGCTTCCGCAATCGCGAGACGGGACAGCAGGCCGCCACGAGATCCGTAAACGGCACAGGGTAAAAGGTCACGTCGTCGCGCACGGGAATCTCATCGCGCAACCGTTCCTCGAAAAAGCAGGCGGCCCCGGCACGCAGGGCAGCGATATCGCGAGCGGTCGTCTGCGGGTTGAGGCATACCAACAGGTCGACCTGTCCGCTGCGCGCAACATACCCGTCCTTGGAGACGCGAATGAAGAACCACGTTGGCAGACCAGAGATGTTCGACGGGAACACGTTCTTGGGTCCAACCGGGACGCCCATGCGAAAGATGGACCTCAGCAGCACGAGGTTGGCCGTCTGGCTACCGGTGCCGTTTACGGTGGCGACGAGGATGGAGAAGTCGTTTACGGGCACGGTCGATGATCTCCTTTGCGGGAGTGATCGCGACGCGAGCGATCGGAGGCGGAGGCGGATCGCGAGGAAATTGTACGGAATCGGCGCCGCGCCGTCAACGCGGCGCGGCACGTCTGGCCGTGACTGAAGGCGGGCGGCGGAGCTATCCGGCGCGGCTTTCAGGGTGCATCAGGAGGAGCGGTCCAGGCAATGGTCTCCCCAATCAGCGAAAGAAAACGCTCAACTTGCTCGCGACCGTAAATCGGCTGGCGAAAGTGCCCGGCCTGAGGGTACGGTTCGCCGAATCTGAATCCGAGCAAGTCGAGCAGTTTTTGAATATGAGCCAACTCCTTTTCTGAGTGCGCGATCAGGCGAACCTCGTAGCCTTTCTTGTAGACAATAGTGCCGGCCTCCTTGCGCCGTTCCGCGCTAGGATGCCGAACGTGGCCGTTACGCTGAAAGCGCTCGGCGAGCTCGGCGATGGCCTCTCGCTTGGTTAGTCGCATTGGCGTTAGCGTGCAGCCTATTGCCAGGCGTTGTCGATTCGCGGCGGCGTGAAGCGCCGCGCTTCTTCTGTGATATATCTCTGTGCCGCCAAGAAAAGCAAGGACCACGTCGTCCAGCCGGCGTCACCGCCGGCGCCGCTTCGCGGATCAGCAGTCTCGGACTGCGGCGCATCTGGCGCTATAATACCGCGGCATGCGCGCACCTGGCCAGTTCATAGATCGTCGATACCGTGTCGAATCCTTCTTGGGTAAGGGGGGCTCCGGGGCGGTTTACCTCGTCCGCGATCTGTTGCACGACGCGTTCTCGGCGCTGAAAATCTTGCGCGAGGACCTGCTCGAAGCCGGTGGCGTAATTTCGCAGGCCGACTCCGTCGCGTTCGAGCGTGAGTTCCGCACGCTGTCGCGCCTTGGCCACCAGAATGTCGTGAGCGTTTACGATTTCGGCTGGGAGGGAGCGCACCCGTATTTCACGATGGAGTATCTGGCCGGGCGAAACATCGTCGAAGCGACCCGCAGCCAGACGTCACAGGAATGGCTACCGCTGATCGCACAGGCACTGTCTGCGCTCGAGTACATTCACGGGATGGGCCTCGTGCACGGCGACCTCAAGCCGGAAAATCTGCGGGTGTGCGCGGTTTCCGGAGAAGCGGCGGCGACGGTGCCGTCGCAGAATCGCGGTGAGCCTGCTGAGCGGCTCTTGAAACTGACCGACTTCGGGCACGCGCGTGAGCTGCATGGCGACATTGCCTCGCATCCCGCGGGAACCCTGGTCTACATCGCCCCGGAGATGCTGCGGGGGCAGAAAATCGACCAGCGCGCCGACCTGTATGCGCTCGGCGTCGTCCTCTACGAGCTCGCCACCGGGCGCCAACCGTACGATGTCTCGGAGCCGCACCGCTATCTTACGGGACTATGGCACTCGCGGCCGCCTTCGCCCCGCGATCTATGTCCCGCTCTGCCCGTCGAGCTGAGTCGCATCATACTCAAGCTCCTGGAAAGAGAGGCGACGGATCGCTTCCCGAGCGCGCGCTCGGTGCTCGCCGAGCTCGTCGCTTTTGACGAGGCACTGGCACCGCGCGCCCAGCTTCTGTCGCAGCCGGCATTTATCCTTACGAGCCAGATTATCGGTCGCCGCCAGCAGCTCACCCAGCTCCTGGAGAGCGCGCGCGGGTTGTTGAAAGGCCGGCAAGGCGTGCGACTCGCGGTCATCGTCGGCGAAGAGGGCGCCGGGAAGTCCCGCTTGCTAAGAGAAGTGCAGCACCGCCTGCAGGTTGAGGGCGTCTCGGTTTACCTGCTGCCTACCGTAGGCCAACGGGGCGAGCCCATCCCGCCCTTCGCGCGGCTCGCCAACTTGCTCATTTCCAGCAGCGCGGAGCCCGACGATCCGGAGTTGCGCAACCTGCTCGGCGACCTCTCGTTGCTCGCGCCGTTCGCACCGGCACTACGGGCGCTGTGCGACGGTGCCGGAGTCGCACCGCCTGCCGGGCAGCACGACCGTTTCAGCCTGCTGCACGCGATCAGCGAGCTGCTGTTGCGCTTCGCCAAGGATCGACCTTTCGTCATTCTGCTTGATGACCTCCATCTGGCGGACAAGCTGACGATCGAAGCGATTGGCCACTTCTTCGAGCGCTCCGCGGATCTCCCGGTTCTCATCATTGCCACTGCGCTGAAGGAGGCGGCGGCTTCTTCGCTGCTTTGGGAGGAGAGTGAGAGCCTCTCCCGGAAACTGTCCTCGTTGCGCGGGCGAGAGTCGTTCGCCGAGCTAGCGCTGGAGCGTTTGACGATCCCCGAGGTCGCGGAGCTCATCGCGAGCATGCTGGGGCTGCAGTACCAGCCGCTACGGCTGGCGAGCCGCGTTTTTCAGGAGACCGACGGCATCCCCCTGTTCGTCGAGGAGGTCGTCAAGCTGCTTGTCGAGGATGGCGTCGTCTTCCACATGGATGGCGACTGCATGATCGAAGCGGACGACATCGAGAGCGTTTCCTTGCCCGGCACCATACGCCAGGTGTTTGAGCGGCGGTTGGAGCGTCTGAGCCCGGCGGCGCTGCGCCTGCTGTTGCCGCTCGCGCTGTATGGTTCGCCGGCGCCGTTTTCCTTCTTCCTGGCGACCGGCGGCGGGGACGGCAACAGCGCGCGCTCGCGAAGCGAGGTCCACGCCGCCCTGGACGAGACTCTCCGGCATGACATCGTGGCGCTGGTTGCCGGCGACGAGCCGCTCTACGGCGTCACGCATCATCAGTTTTGCAAGATTCTGTCGAGTCGCGCGTCGCCGGAGGAACGCCGCAGCGTGCACGCGGCCATCGCCGCCTGGCTCGGTACGCTCGAGTCGGGAGGCAACACGGCCGCCGCGGGTGTTCTGGCCTTCCACAGCTTGCGCGCCGGGCAGATCGAGGAGGCGTTTCGCCATTCGGTTGTCGCGGGCCACGCCGCCGAAGAGGTGTTCGCTCACGAGGAAGCTGTCGACCACTACGAACGGGCGCTGGCGTTGATCGAACGGATCGACGCGAGCGTTGGCGCGACGCTTCTGGACGGGCAGAGCGCACTGCAGACGCTGCCTGGCGCCGCCCCGCACGTGCGCATCCACCACCGCCTTGCCCGGCTGCTCAGCATCGTCGGCCGCTACGAGGAAGGCTTGAACAGCCTGCGCATCGTCCTGACAAGCCCGCAGCTCGGTGTGCTCGAGGCCGCCGACGTCCGCCGCCACATCGGCACGACGCTGCAGCGGCTCGGACGGCTGGGTGAGGCCCGCCAGGAGCTCGAAGGACTCCTGGAAAGCCTGTCGTCGGTGGGGGGCGAGCACGCGGCGCGCTTGCGCCAGGTGAAGGCGCGCGTGCTGACCAACCTGGCAAACCTGGCCACGCTGATGGGAGAAGTGCCCGCCGGTGCTCGCTACTGCGAGGAGAGCATGGCGATCGTGCGCGACCTCGATGAAAAACGCGAGCGCGCGGAGATATACAACACGCTCGGCTATATCTCCTATCAGCGCGGCGACCTGGATGAAGCGTTGCGCATGCACCACGAAGCGCTGCAGCTTCGGCGCGAGCTCAATGACGAGCTCGGCGTCGGCCGCAGCCTCGCCAATCTCGGCTCGGTGCTTTCCTCGCAGTATCGCTCGGAAGAAGCAATCCAGCACTGCCAGCGAGCGGAGGAAATTTTCAGTCGCAATGGCTACCTGTTCGGGCTGGCGACAGTCAAGTACAACCTCTCCGTAATCCTCTCCGAGCACACGACCGACTGGGACCGCGCCGTTATCCTGGCCACCGAAAGCTTGCGGATTCGCGAGCGCGTCGGCGACGTCGCGGGTATCGGGACGACGCTGATGTGGCTCGGTTGGCTACTGGCCGCGCGCGGCAGCAAGAACGAGCCGCTGCACTACCTCGAGCGCGCGCTCGAGCTGCACCGCGACTTCCTGCCGCGACACCGCTATTGCGCCGGCTTGATCCTGGCCGCGGAGATCCTCTTGCAGCTCGGTGACCACACGCGCGCGGGAGGGCTCCTGGCGCGCGCGGAACCGCTCGTGACGGAATTCGCTGACCGCGATCTCGACAGCCAGTTCTTGCAAACGCGGGCAGCCGTGGAGCTGGAACGTGGCGACGCCGCGGCCGCGGTGGAGTCGGCGCGCCGTTCCGCGGCCACCGCCGAGGTTTCCGGCGATCGCGAGCTGCTGGGCGCCTCACTGCGCCTCCTCGGCGCCTCGTTTCTGGCCATCGGCGACGCCACCGGTGCGCGAGCCCATCTGGAACATTCCATCCGGCTGCTCGACGAGACCCAGTTTCCATTCATGGCGGCCCGGAGCCGCCTCGCGCTCGGCCACGCGCTCGTCGCCGGCGGCAACACCGTGGCCGCCGTCGCCCCATTCGAAGCGGCGCGCGACGTGTTTCGCGCCCTTGACGCGCCGCTGCTCTTCCAGGAAGCGGTCGACGGTCTCTCCCGACTTCGCGAAGAGGCTTTGCCCTCCTTCCGGCGCATGCACGATGACCAGGAGCGTATCCGCACCTTGTTTCGGCTCGGGCGCGACCTGTCCGAGGCTCAGCAAGTCCCCGACATGCTGGATCGCCTCATGGACACCATCTATCGCTGCTTTCCCGCCGAACGCGCGGTGCTCATACTCCCCGGGCGCGACGGCGATTTTCGCGGGAGAGTCTCGCGTTCTGCCGACGGCAGCGCGCCGATCGACCTTTCCACGATCTCCCGTTGGGCCGTGCACGAGGTTTTTCGGAAGGGACTCGCCCTGCTCGCCTCCGATGCGGCCGTCGACCCACGCTTGCGCAACAATGCGAGCGTCACCAGCTTCGCGATCCGCTCCATTCTCTGCGTTCCACTGAAGCTCAAGGGTGCGGTGCTCGGCACCATTTACCTGGACAGCCGGCTGCTCGAGCAGCGCTTCTCGGAACGGGACCTCGACTTCCTCGTGCTCCTGGCCAATCAGGCCGCGGTGGCCCTGGACAACGGCCTGTTGCGGGAGCGTAACCGCAGCATCCTGGAAAGCCTCGATGCCGGGATTCTGGCCGTCGACAAGACGTTTCGCGTTACTTCGCTCAACCGCCGCGGTGAGGAAATCCTGGGCGTCAAGGAAGAGGTCGTGTCGCGGCGTCTGGTCACCGATCAGTGGCCCGGCCGGGACGGCCTCGGCGAGGTCATCTCGGAAACGCTGCGAAAGCAACAGGAGAAGAGACATGTCGAGGTGGCCTGCGCCGCCAGCGGGGTGGAGGACGGTGCCGAGCGCACCGTGGCGGTGTCGAGTGCGCTTCTGCGCGACCCGGGGGGCGAAGTTCTCGGCGCCATGGGATTTTTCCGGGACATCACCGAGCTGCGGCGGATGGAACGGCAAATGGCATCGCGCCGGCGGCTCAAGGCAATGGGCGAGTTCGCCGCTCACGTGGCGCATCGTATGAAGAACTTTCTCACGGGCATTCGCCTCCTTGCGGAGGGCGTGCAGCGGCTCAGCGACTTTCCGGGAGACGGGGCGGAAACGATTGCACGGGTCCTGGCGGTGGTCAGGGAGGCGCAGGACTACGTCTCGGGCGAGCTGCATCCGGTGCGGACCGCTGCTTTCGTGCGGTCCGATCTGGACCTGCGCGCGCTCGTCCGCGCCGTGCTGCAGAACCTGGAAGCGGACATCGTCGCCGCGGGTGCGGCGCTACAGCTTTCGCTTCCCGCTCAGGCTGTCACGGTTTCCGTGAACGAGCAGCAGGTGTCGGCAGCGCTGCGCAACGTGGTCCTGAACGCCCTGCAGGCGATGAGCAGCGGCGGCATCCTGCGCCTGGAGCTCGCGAGCGAGTCCGCCGAGGCCTCCGACGTCGTGATCGAGGTTCGCGACACCGGACCTGGGATCGCGCCGGAGCTGCTGGACAGGATCTTCGAGCCGTTCTTCTCCACCGACGCGCGGCGCGCCGGCACCGGTTTGTGGCAGGTGCACCGCACGATGGAGCAGCACCGCGGGCACGTGCGTGTGAGCTCCGAAGTGGGAATGGGAACAGTGGTTTCGCTGGCGTTTCCCAGGTCAGCCGGCGCGGACTGACGCGGGCGCACAGGAGGTACGAGTGGGATCGGAAGAAAAGAACGTTCACGAGGTAATAGCAGGGCGCGCGCGATTGTGGGCGCTGGCGCTCATGGCGCTCGCCGTGCTCGGGCTGGTCGGCATCGATCAGGCCACCAAACTATTGGTCCAGCAGTCGTTTGTGCTCGGCGAGCATCGGCCAATAATCGCCGGCTGCTTCGACCTGACTTACACGCTCAATCCAGGGGCCGCTTTCGGTTTTCTGAAGGACTCCTCCGCAACGCTTCGCGTTCCTTTCTTCTTTATCGTTTCCACATTGGCGCTCGGGGTGCTGGCCTATCTGGCCGCGAGTAGCCCGGCCGGCGCGACATTGTACCGCGCGAGTCTCGTGTTGCTGGCTTCGGGGGCCATCGGCAATCTGATCGATCGCATCCGCCTGGGCGAGGTCGTGGATTTCATCCTGCTCTACTACCGGGACTATCGTTGGCCGGCGTTCAACGTCGCGGATTCGGCGATCACGGTTGGAGTGGCGGCGCTGATAATTGATGTATTGCGCAAACCGGTGCGCGTAGATGGCGTCGGCGGCGCGGCGGAATCCGGCGTGAGCTCCGGCACCTGAGCTGTGGAGGCACTGGTGGTGAAGGAGACGCAGTGGACCACTGTGGTCCCGGCGGCGGCGGCAGGTGAGCGGCTGGACCGCTTCCTGGCCACGGCGATGCCCGAGATGTCGCGGCAGCGAGCCCAGGCGCTGCTGGCGGAGGGCCGGGTGCAGGTGACACCAGCGGCGGCGCCATCCCCGCGCGCGGCCGCCGCCCTGCCACCGACATGCAGGGCGTCCACCCGAGTCGCGGCCGGCGACCGGATCGCGGTGCTGATTCCGGTGCCGCAATCAACGTCCGCTCCGCAGCCGCAGGCGCTCGCGGTACCTGTCGTTTATCAGGACGCGGACCTCGCCATCGTCGACAAGCCCAGAGGCATGGTGACTCATCCGGCACCCGGTAACCCTGATGGGACGCTGGTCAATGCGCTGATGAGCTGTTGCCGTGACCTGTCGGGGATTGGGGGTGTGATCCGGCCGGGAATCGTTCATCGCCTCGATCGGGGAACATCCGGGTTGCTTGTGATTGCCAAGAACGACGCCAGTCACCGCCACCTGGCAAGCCAGCTTTCAGCGCGGACCGCCAGCCGAGGCTACGTGGCCCTGGTCAAAGGCGACGTGCACCCCGCGCACGGCAGCATCGTGGCTGCCATCGGCCGCGACCCCAATCATCGCAAGCGGTTTGCAGTTCGGGAAGATGGCAGACCGGCGCATACGGACTATCGCGTGTTGGCGCACTGGGGTGCGGTATCCGTGGTGTCGCTGAAGCTGCAGACCGGCCGAACGCATCAGATCCGCGTGCACATGTCGTGGGTCGGACATCCCGTAGTCGGTGATCAGACGTACGGGAGATCGCTGCGGGGTGGGAAGAGTGCCGCGATTCCGCAGGCCGTTCGTAACGCCGTGGAGCAGCTTGGCGGCTGCGCACTGCATGCGGAGACCTTGCGCCTGAGACATCCGCGGACCGGCGGGTGGGTGGGTGCGTACAGCCCGCTCCCGGGAGACCTCGTGCAACTCTTCGCGGCGGCCGCGAGCGCGGCTCACGGCACGGGCTCGGCGGATGTCGCGCGGTTTTCGTGGGCGGTAGCGTCAGCTCGGTGGTGACGGCGCGGCTTCGATCGTGCCGGCGTCGCCGTCCACAACGATGCGGCTGCCATCGGCGATGACGCGGGTGGCGTCGTGGATGTTGGCCACAAAGGGGATACCGTATTCGCGCGCGAGGATGGCGCCATGCGACAGCGCGTTTCCCAGCTCGGTGACCACGGCCTCGGCCAGCGGAAACAATGGGGTCCAGGATGCCGAGACCGAGGGCGCGACAATTATTTCGCCGCGCCCGAGCCGGCCGATGTCGGCGGGGCTGTAGAGGACGCGGGCCACGCCGGTCGCGCGCCCGGGGGACACGCCGACACCGACAACACGCGAAGATCGCGAGGTCCGGTGGGGGGTGTCGAAATCCGGAGGCGGCCCTACCGAGGCAGGCGGATCCTGCGCGCTCGCGGCCTGAAGCTGCTCCCTGCGCGCGCGCAAGAGCTCGTCGAGGTTTGCCGGGCGGCCTCGGCGCAAGAACCGGAAAGCCTCTTCGAGCGTCAGGAAGAACACCTCGTCGCGTCTGGCGAGAACGGCACGTGCGACCAGGCGGTCACCGATCTCCAACGAGAGGCGTCGCCAGCAGTCCAGTGCGTGCAGGAACGCGAATCGCGTGTTCTCGCGCAAGGGCATGAGCCTCTCCACGCCTCTCCGTGCCCGGCAATAGAGCGTCCTTGTCAGCGGGCTGACGAGGTATCGCAGCCAACCCGAGGTGAGGCGAGCGCGCACTTGCCGATCCGACTCGACCTTTCTCCGTTCCAGCTCCGTGAGCACTGTGGGAAGGTCACGGGGTTCCGCAAGCAGATAGCGGCGGATCGTTTCCACGACGTATTGCGGGTTCTCCCGGATACGCGGCAAGGATAGCTCCTGTTCGCTGGTAGCGCGGACTCCGAACGCCGCCAGAAAGCCATCGAGCGCCTCGCGGAAACGTCTGCCGTCGGCCGAGCCTGCAAGCTCGTCGAGCACCCGCTCGGCGGTGACCGGGCTGGCGAACAGCCGGCGCAGCGTCGCGCTGGCGTGCACGTGCTGATAGAGCGTCCAGATGGCAAGATTCCCCTCGAGCGTCTTGTTGCCGGGAAGGCCCACGACGAGATTTTCGCAAAGATGCCCCTGCCGGTCGGCGGCGGCAAAAGCCAGCACCTGCTGAAGGCAGAGGTAGTGAAGGCCCGCCGCCACGGCTGTCGTCAGGTTGGCGCCGAAGACGTGAAACGACAGGTCACTAACCTCGCTGAACCCCGCCTTGAGCTCGTCGTCCGACAGCTCGCTGAGGGCGCGGGCACGCCACGCCGCGATTGCCGCGAAAAACTCCGCGGACTCCCGCTCCCAGCGCCGTCCGGCGCGAAGCACCACGGCGAGTGCCTTGAGCGTCGGGCGAATCATGGATATGCGCGGGCGAATCGCGCAGA
The DNA here is from genome assembly GCA_016188575.1 of Candidatus Schekmanbacteria bacterium. Taxonomy (GTDB): domain Bacteria; phylum CSSED10-310; class JACPHN01; order JACPHN01; family JACPHN01; genus JACPHN01. The sequence continues at coordinate 4,484 of JACPHN010000007.1, read as the reverse complement.
CAAGTCGCCAGGCCTTCTGATCCTCGCGGCTCAGACCGGACAGAAATTCGCGCAGAAGCTCATACATTCCCGGAAAGTAGCGCTGGCTGAGGCGTTTCATGAAGGACAGGTTCAAGTACGCGCGGTGATGAAAAGCGCGGAGGACGTCGCCGAGGTCGGCATCGGGAACGCCGAGCGTCTCGTGCCAGAAGCGCGAAGTGATGGCGTTGAGCTCGCGCTCGAGGAGGGAGCCGGTCAGCGGTGTGAGCGGATCGGGAAAGATCTCGAGAAACGGACGGCGCACCCAGGTGTCGCCGCCGGTGCGGGTGTGTGATGCCGCTGGGGTAATAGGACGCGCCTGCAGGACGTAGATTGTGTCAGCCTCGATTGCCCACTCGACGTCCAGAGGGAAGCCGAGGCTCGTCTCGAGCTCGAGGCCGATCTTCGCGAGCCGACCGAGCTCGGACTCCGTAAGCGAGGCGACGCTCTGAAGCTCCGGTGGGACCGGCCGAATCGCCGTGCCTACCTCGGCGGCGCACACCATGTGATGTTTGGTGCGGATGCGTGCGGCCATTACCTTGCCGGACCGGCGATTCACGGTGAAGCTGTCGACGGGAAAGTTGCCCGAGACGGTACCGAGGCCGAGGCCGTAGGTCGCGTCAACGAGCAGGTTCGCGCTGGATGGATCGCAAGGATCGCGCGTGAAGAGCACACCAGAAACGCGCGAGCACACCATGCGCTGGATGAGGACGGCGCCTGGAGGGGGGAGCGCGGTGGCGCCATTGCGCGACTGATACGCGAGCGCGCGCTCGCTGAACTGCGATGCCCAGCAGTCCTTGATCGCCTCGATGAGGCGGTGCTCACCGTGGACTTGCAGGAAGGATTCATGGCTTCCGGCGCCACTTTGAGTGTGGCTGTCCTCCGAGGAGAAGGATGAGCGCACGGCGACGCTGCCGTCGCCGAAAGTCAGGGTGACGAGCGCCAGGAGCTCGCTGCGCAGTGCCTCTGGAAAGCGCCCATCGCGAAACAGGCGGTGGGCCTCCTCGGCGGCGCGCCGAGGGTCGGAAGTCATGTGGGCACCTGTGCACAAGCTGCCGAGCGCGCTGTCGAGGCTATTTGCGGCGACGAAGCGGAGCACCGCACGGGTGGTGACCACGATTCCGCGAGGGACGATGCCGCAGCACCTGGACACCATGGCGAGGTGAAGTGCCTTGGAGCCGACGAGGTCGCCGGCGCTTTCCTCGACAGCCTCCAGAGGAAGGACGACCCCGGCTGCGCCGTCCGCATCGGAGGCAGCACACAGCGCTACGCTACTCGAATGTGCCGTGGGCTCCCCGTTCGCGGTCACGGCGGTGCGCCCTTCAGAGCTCACGCGCGTCCGTCGAGCTCGTGTCGTCGGGCATCTCGTCTGCCTCGAACCGCTTTACTGGCGTCGTCGGGTTCACGCAAACGCGCACCAGGAGCCCGAGACTGTGGTCTTCGGCCCGCCTGCGCATGACACGATCGATGGTCACCTCGACGCGCTGGCCGGCGCGCAGCAGGTTGTAGACTCGCAAGCCAAGCTGCATCGGCTCGATCTTGCCGAGCTCGCACCGCGGGCACCAAAACGCGAACTCGTGCTTGCTCACGATATAGAGGCAGGCATTGCAGCCCTTGGCGAAGCGCGGGATATAGCCGATCCGCTGCCACTCCTTGCGGCCAAGTTGGCTTTCGGCCGAGAACTGCCCGTAGACCGCTACGGCTGTCGGGTCGTGCGGGTTGTCGGGTTCGGGGACCAGTCGCGTCGGAGTTTCGGCAGATAGGTCCCGCAACAGGTCCTGTCGATTCTCATAGGTGACCCCGACAACTCTTGTGACAAAGTCGAAAGACAGCGCTGCCATGGCTCGTTTCCCGGGGACTGATGGCGGAAGCCTGAATTTCAACCGAAAGTATAGTCAGCGGTATGCCAGAACGCAACTCGCGCGGCGGTCCTGAATCCATCGCCAGTCTGGACGCCGTCCTCTTGCAAGTCCTCTCCGTTACCCCGGCGAAAGCCGGGGTCGAGTCGCTCATTCACCAGGACTGGATCCGGGCCTTCGCCGGCATGACGAGGATGGCGCCCTCTCGCCGAACTGGCGGTGGATTCGGATGGTGGCTCCGGCCGTTGACAACGCCCCGGACGTGCGATACACTCCAAGCGCCTGAAGGCCAGATGTACTCGTGTAACGCGTTCGAAACGTCAACCGTGTGTCGACAGGGGCCATGAAGAAGAGGACAGGACTGATTGCAGCAAGCCTGGGACTGGCCGCTTTGGTGATGGTACCAGGATGCGCAACGCAACGCATCGCGGCCGTAGAGGACAGCCTGAACCGCCTGGAGCGTGACTTGTACACGCTGAAGAAGGCGGATACCGAGGTTAACATCAAGCTGGACCAGGTTTCCACTCAGGTAGAGCTGCTCGCCAGGCGCGTTACGGAGAGCGAGGAACGGGTATCTCTGGTGCTCGGAAAGGTCAGCGATCTGTCAGCCGGCGGCGAGCTCGCGGCGCCGGCCAGGCGCAGCCCGGCAACGGAAAGAGCGCGCGACGAAGCGCCGCCCGTGACCGCGCCGCCCGCCATCGAAGAGTCGATGGCGATGCCACCCACAGCCGAGACGCCGCCGGCGACCGCGACCCCGCCGGCCGAGAACGCCGACCCGGAGCTCCCCGCGAAGACTCACGGCGGCGGCCCCGAAGAGCTTTATCACGAGGCCTACGCGGCGTTTACCGCCGCCCAGTACCCCAACGCGATTCTCCTGTTCGAGGAGTTCATGGCGCGGTTTTCGCAAAATCCGTATGCGGATAATGCGCGGTACTGGATCGGCGAAGCGTACTACGCTCAACGCGACTTCCGGAATGCCGTCCCCCAGTTTCAGTCTGTGGTATCGGACTATCCCGGAGGCAATAAGGTCCCGGACGCGATCGTAAAACTTGGGTTTTCCTACTACGAGTTGCAGGAGTACGAGAAGGCCGTTGCCGAGCTGCAGCAGGTAATTGAAAAATTCCCGCACAGTGCTGCGGCTGACAAGGCAAGACAGAAACTCGCCTTGATCGAGAGTGAGCGGTAAGCGAGCCGCGTCGACGGCTCACCAGCGAGTTGGGCAGGAGGTCAAACCGATGAGAATCCCTTCCAGGGAAGCCAGGTTGGCGTTGGTTCTTTTGGTGGCAGTCGCAACCGTGGCCACCGCCGCGGTCGCCGCGGATATTGCGTCGCGGTACGATTCCGTGGCCTACGGCGGCGTCACGTACTACTTCCCCAAGCGCGACACCGTAGTGATCCCGGCTGATATCCCCGCCTCCCACACCGTCGTTCGCGGCGACACGCTCTGGGACATCGCGGGAACCTACCTGAAGGATCCGTTCCTCTGGCCGCTGATCTGGGAAGTGAACTTGGAAACCGTGGCCAACCCCCACCTCATTTTCCCCGATCAGGTCATCAAGCTCCCGGTGGGTCAGGCGACCGCTCCGGCCGTCGCCTCCGAGGGCGGCACGGGTGAGGAGGGTGCGGGCGGTGAGGCGGCCGGTGCGGCTCCCGTTCCTCACCCCGTCGCGTGGTCCAGCGCCATGGAGAGCTCGGGTTACATCGCGGACGTCGATGATGACGATGAAGTCGGCGTCGGGGCGATCCTCGCCGCCGACGGCCGCATGGTGGAAATCACCGAGGGCGACATCGTATTCGTCAATATCGGCAGCGACAATGACGTTGAGCCGGGCGACGAATTCTCCATTCTTTCCATCGACCGCAAGGTCAAGCATCCGGTGAATGGCGACTCCCTTGGTCGCCTCATCCTCGAGAAGGGCCGCATCAAAGTACTGTGCGTCCAGGAGGAGACGGCGACGGCTCGCGTCGTCCGCGCCTATACCAACATTCGCCGCGGCGATCGGGTTGCCCCATTCACCCCTGTGCCGGTGCCGACCTCGCTGGAAACCAGCACCGTCGAGGTTTGCCCACCACGCACCGACAAGGTGGCCGGCTACATTGTCGAGGCCAAGGAGACCATCTTCGGCGCCAGCGACGCCGCGGTCATCGGCAAGGACAGCACCGTCTATATCGATCTCGGGGCCGACGATAGTGTGACACCGGGCGACTACTTCCGGATATTCCAGGCTGTCCCCTTCAACGACGAGCTGCCGCCGATCAAGAAAGGTGAGCTCGTGGTGCTCAAGGTTCAGGGCGAGACCGCGACTGCTCTCGTCGTGCACAGCACCGGTCCAATGTACGTCGGTGACCAGATCGAAATGAAATAGCGTTCGCCCCCGGCGACGCTCCTTCCCCGGCCCTGGACGGCTTGGCCTCGACGGCCAGCGCGTCCGGGGCTTTTTTTTCGCCTGATCCCTACCTGAAGCGGCCGCCGAGCAGGCCGTGGATCCAGGCCTACGGCTCGACTACCGTCCCATCCGCAAAGAGGGCCGCGCCATCCGCCAAGCATTCGGGAAACGCCTCCGCGGGAGTGCCCGGCGCCACCAGGCAGTTCGCTCCGACGTGTAC
>JACPHN010000124.1 GCA_016188575.1 Candidatus Schekmanbacteria bacterium | reverse complement strand
CCGTTGCCAAGGCCCTTTCCCGTCGCTCTTGATTGCCTGATGCTCCCGTGAAACCGCGACCCAGTTGAAATTTCGGATTCGCACCCTGGTCGACTTCTGGCCGGCACAGATGGCCTGATTTTCGCCAGCGGCGAAGCATCGACGGCGGCGCCGAAATCGAGAGCGGCGGAGGCGGTGGACAGCACGACATCGGTATTGTCATATCCTCTCTCCAAGCACGATGGCCACCTTTCGTAGGCTATTGCCCACCCCTCGGGTGTTGCCGCAACTTCAGCGTAGCGACGTCCTCAGAATCAGCCAGTAATGGCCCCAGCGAGCGGAAGCTCCTGCCGCCATCGACCGACACGGCTCCATGAAATGACCACTCAGTCCTGTCCTGCTGCTTCGGTTGCTTCCAAACGGCGAGCACTTCGCCTCGCGCATTCGCGGCGACAAGGGGGAGATATTTGGGCGTGGACGCGTCAGCAGGCGGGCCAACGAGTGTCTCGCTGGAGAATGACGCCCCGCCATCTGACGACCGGGCGCACCAGAGGTCCCGAATGTCCTCCTCGGGTCCGCGCCGCTTATCAGTCCCGCTCAGTAGCAGGTCGCGAGAGCCTTGCCGCACCATGGTCAGCCCGGAAAACGAGTCATGCACGGCCGTTTTACCGGGATCGTCGACGCGAATCGGCTCCTGGAAGGTCTTGCCAGTATCGGTGCTGCGGGTGACGAACACGCGCCCGATATTCCCCCGGCGGTCGTTTCGAGACTGGTGGTCGAGCCAGGCGATGACCACCCCCGTGTCCGCGTCGCTGGCGACGGCAACATCGGTGATGAAGTCGGAAGTGGGCAACAAGGCGGCGGTGTCGATGAACTCCCCAAAGGTCCGACCTCCGTCCTTGCTCGCAGCGACTGCAATGAGCTCCCTGCTGCAGTCGGGGGGGACAGATGCCCTCTTCGCCAGGAATACGTGGTTGGCGCCGCTCGAAGTGAGTCGATACTCGGTTGTTTCGGCGCAAGGGCCGTGGCTCTGCTCAATTCCCGTGGCCTCGGACGCGGCGCGGACGGGCGCCTGGCTCCGCGGCCTTGTGCCCGGTCCCGGGGAACAGGCGCTCGCCGCAAGACTCTGACACGTGTGCACTTGCACATGTCCATGGCGCGCGCTCTGCTCCGCGACCCAGGCTCACGCTTCCCGGCGCTCCCCGCCCTGGCGTCCACCGGAGTGGCGCCCTGAACCTGATCGACGAGTGCGATGCTGTGGAGGCCGGCAGGCTCGCCGGCGAAAATCGTTTCTCGCCGCGCGCGTTGAATCGCGATATCTTGTTCACTCGTCGCTAGTGAATAGTCTCAAAGGGGTTTCCTCGCGGCTGCTGCGCAAGGAATTCGAGGATCTGCACGCTCGGTACTGGCGCCGTGTACTTTGGTCGCCGATTTTCTTCGCGGCCTCTTGTGGTGGCGCCCCAATCGCGATCATCCGCCAATACGTCGAACAGCAGCAAACTCCGGGCCAAGAAAAGACAAGAGAAGAAAGACCACCCACTCCGGTCTGAAGGCCGAAGCTCGCGGCGCGAGACCGGGTCATCTTGCATACCAGCCCTAGCTGCACAGAATACCTTGGAGGCAATAGTGATTCGGAAGCACCAGCCAGCAGACTGTGAAGATGTTCTGAACGTCTGGGCCCGAGCTTCGACCCTGGCGCATCCTTTTCTCAGTAAGGACTTCCTGGAACTGGAGCGCCAAAACATTTCCAGCGCGTGTCTGGCGAAAGCAGACACGTGGGTCTGGGAAACTTGGGCCACGTCGTCGGATTCATATCGCTCCTCGGGAGCGAGGTCGGTGGCATATTCGTCGATCCAGAGTTTCGTCGATCCGGGATCGGGCGGGCGCTCATGGAAAAAGCGCGAGCCTTGAGAGGAGAGCTAGAGCTCGAGGTTTTCGAGAGAAACCTGCTGGGCAGAGCGTTGTACGCAAAGATCGGTTTTGAGCTCATGCACCAGAAAATCGACAATCCGACAGGCTTCGAAGTCTTGCGGCTCCGGCTGGCAGCTAGCAACCCGGTGCTGCCGACAGGCTACGTCGGCGGCTGAACGGCAACGTTGCCGTGACTTGCGCCGCCTGGATCCGCCGCCTGTTCGCCGTCAGCGTGGCAGTGCCCCCCTCCGTCCCAGAGGTGAGGGGGGGGTCCTTGTGATGCGCTTTCCGCACAGCTTCCAGGCGCCGTGACGGTGGATCCAGGTTCCCTTGGTCGCACGGGGCGGCCCGGCGAACGGTCGGCCGCATGCGCTCGGCGAGCTCAACTTCCCCCGCCAGCCGAAACAGCGCGCTCCACGCCGTCGCCACCTCCTGGTAGACATCGTTCCATGCCACCAGCGAGCGGTCGCGCTCGGTCATGGCCGACTCGAGCTCCCGGCGTTCCCGTGCCGTCGCGCCCAGGCCGCCCCGTAGCTCCGTGAGCCACTCGCGCAGGCCACTGGCCACTCGGGCGCTGTCGAACGGGGTCTCCAGCGCGTCTTCCCCCGCCACCGGGTTTTGCTCGAAGAGCGCCACGGCGTTGGTGACGTGGGCCTCGAGGTCCTCCGGGGTGCGGCGCACGCGGGGGCGTCCGACGCATCGGCGTCCAGGGCGGCGGTGGACGTGCCGATGGTCGCAGTCAGCTCCAGGCGCTCCCCCTGACCAAGGGCAGCCTGCTGACCGCCCATCGTGAGTGAAGGATGGCGAACCGTGTGCGCGCTGCGGAGGCGCTTCGCCAGTGCTGAGGAATGTGTGCAGGGCGCCGCCCACCTGGGATCAGAGGCCGAGCGCGGCGCGCAGCACGGCAAAATAGGTAGCGATGGCGACGATGGCCGCTGCCGGCATGGTGATCACCCAGGTGCTGGCAATATCCTTCGCCCTGGCCCAACGCACCGCTTTGGGACGTTCCGAGGCGCCTATGCCCATGATCGAAGCGCTGACGACGTGGGTCGTCGACACGGGGGCGCCCAGAGCCGATGCGGACAGGATGACCGCCGCCGACGTGAGCTGGGCGCCGAGGGCGTGGATGGGGCGAACCTTGTAAATCCCGAAGCCCACCGTCCGCACGATACGCCAGCCGCCGGAGAGAACGCCGAGCGTAATTGCTGACGCGCACGCCAGCATTACCCACGTGGGGACCTCGAACCGGGACTGGCGCCCGGAAAGCAGCAGTACCAGCGTTATGATTCCCATGCTTTTCTGGGCGTCGTTTGCCCCATGGGAAAAGGCGAGACCGGCTGCTGTGATAAACTGCAAGCCGCGCAGCGGCTTGTTCACGCTTGGCCGCGCGCCGCGGAGGAGGAAGCTCAGAAAGCGATGAATGGCGAATCCCACCCAAAACCCGACAAGCGGCGACAGTACCAATGCCAAAAGGACCTTCATGACGCCGACAAGCTTGTAGCCGCGCAACTCCTGAAGACCCCAAACCACGTGATCCCACCCCGCCGCGACGATGACTGCGCCGCAGAGACCTCCGACGAGCGCATGCAGGGACGAGGAGGGGATCCCGAACCACCAGGTCAAGAGGTTCCAGGAAATGGCTCCAACAATGCCGCAGAGAATGACGCCAATCGACACGGAGGGCGGCAGATCACCGATCGTCAGAACCCCGCCAATGGTGTTGGCGACGGCCGTGCCACCCAGAAGTGGGCCCAGGAGCTCGCACATTCCGACGATAATGATGGACTGAATCGGTGTCATCGCCCGTGACGCGATCGTCGTGCCGATGATGTTCGCGGCGTCGTGGAACCCGTTGGTGTAGTTGAATACCAGGACAAACCCGATCGTGGCGATCGCCAAGAAGGCGACCTCGCTGCTATCCACTCATGCCTCCCCGGGTTGCGCTTGTCACATCGACCCGTGCGCAACAGATTATCGTCCTATTGGAACGTATGGTTGAGTTGAAGGGCGGGGTTTCGGACCGGCTGACGAATGGATGACACCCGGATCCGTGTCGTCCGCGACGAGCCGGATCTCTGATTCCTCGCCGGAGATCCGAGCAACCCGCGCACGAATACCATCTGTTTCATCATGGTTCCTCGGGGAGAGGGAAAGCGAGCACTTTCTGTTCTTGCCAAAATAAGCGAATCTCGATTTGAACTCAAGCGGTGCGTCAGCGACACGACGCGGCCGGTGGCACGCGGTGGCTACGTGCGACCGCTCGCGACGCGCCAATGGCCAGGACTTTTCTGACCTTGTCGCGCGCGACGTTTCCGCAGGTCAGTCCGCCCGTACTAGAAACTTGATGGGCAAGGGCATCCGACAGAGATCCAATCTTGACGAACCGCGGCGGGTGTTCGCCCCAGCGCCGGCTTGGGCGATCTTTGCGGGCTCATCGTTGCCAGTGTCTATGCGACGGTCATGGCGCTTGGCCCCGAGGGACGCAACTCGGCGCCAACCGGGCGGTGGGAGACCTTCGGACCTACTACCCCAGACGTCTTGGCGATTGCCGTCGTGCCGAATTCTCCGTCTACCGTGTTGCGGGAACCCGCTTTGCCGGTATCTTCACAACCACGGACGGCGGTTCGCACTGGGGGCACGCCGCAGTCGACTCGCCGACATCCATGTCCTCGTCCGGTCTTACTCCGCCCGCTCGCGCGTACCTGGGCGGCGACAAGCTCCCCAGCCGACTCCACACCTCAGTTCCCACTGATCGCGAAGTGAAGTCGATTGCGGTCGGTGTGGCGGCGCCCATTCCTGGGCGCAAGCCTCTGCTGGCATGACGAGCTCCCGCATCCATTCCCTTACAGCCAGCGTCAGTGAGCCGTTGATTGCCTAAGCGGGAACTTTCGAGCGAGGCACCTTCAAGAGCACGGATGGTGGCGAGCATTGGCTCGCGACCTCAACAGGTGTCTCACTGCTGCTCTACCCACTAACCGTTACCGCAGTGGCCGTTGAGCCTGGTGATCCCAATCGCGCCTGCGCCAGCGCTATCCGTAAGGTGCCATTTTCATGAACACCGATGGCGGCGCGAGCTGGATTGGGGGGAGCGGTACGCCAGGGAGCTGCGGTCCAGCCAACGCGCTCTCATTAGTTTTCCACCGGCTCCGCCGACCCGCGCCGGATGAAACGGACGACCTCGCAACGTGGGTTTCTTCTTCGGACAATCGTCGTCCCCTACTAGCGACTATGCTTGTCCTCCTATTCTTCGAGCGTGCCATTCTCAGGCTGCGCGCTGAGGCGGCCATCGCATGATCACCGCGAAGCTGCTCGCACGCTGACCGGACTGTTCTGCATGAGGGCGAGGCGAGGGCGTGCTCAGACCGCTATCGTACGCTTACGGCGTTGCGAGGGGAGCGGCGGCCCCGCGCCGCAAGGGGACTCGGCACCGGCCGTGCAGCGGATGGGTCCGGGGTGGGCGTTACCGGCGCAGCGGTCACCTTGCACGTGTGTAATTTCACGCGCGCTCCCTGGCCCAATCGCGTCCGTGCCTTCATGAGCGCGTTGCTCCATGGCATGATTCCTGCATTGGACCGGCCCAGCGTATCCAATCACCAACAGGAGATCCCAGCCATGTCTGGCCACAAGAAACGCCTCTCGATGCTCGCCGTCGTTGCCATCATCGCTTTCGCCATCACCTCCAGGGGTTGCGCAGAAAGTCTGGCCACAACCATAGTGCACCTTACCCAATCGAGTGGCGGCCACCACGCGATCTATGCCGCAAGCGCCTCCGGCACCGTCTTCATCTCGACGGATCAGGCCAGGTCGTGGTCAACGGTTACCAGCCCACCCGCGCCTGTAAAGAACGGCGACGTGGCAAGCCTGTATGCTATCGCCGCCGATCCGCTCGACGCCGCGACTGCTTATGTCAGCTTCTACCATCCCTATTTCGACGAGCCGGCCGACGTCTTGGTCAGGACCACCGACAGCGGCGGCACCTGGTCCGTGATGCAGAGCTTTCCGGGAAGTGCAGCGGCAGCCATTCACGTCGACCCGACAGGGACCCTGCTCGTCGGTGCCGACTTTGGTGTCTACGTCAGCACCGACGGCGGCTTCTCGTGGAAGGCTGGAAAAGGTTCCGAATCGGATGGGTTTCCCATCGTAAATCGGGAAGTGGCCGCTTTTGCTGGTTCCACGGCACCGGGTGCCTTCCTCTACGCCATCGGCGAGCACAATTCGTCGCACCCTTACAGTGACATCTACAGGTCTGCAGACGGCGGCCTTACGTGGAGCAGGTGTAACAGCCCGCTTTGACCCCGTGTTGTTGTTCCGGAATTTGGTGAGTAGCTCGCCCGGCGCGATGGTGCCGAGTCGGGTTTGCTTCGCGAGGGGATGGCTTTGGGCCGAGGTGAGCCCGCACCCGGCGCTGTCGGGTGCGGGGTGGGAGCTGTTACACCGGCGAGGATAGGCGAGAAAGAAGGGGATAAAGCGAAGAAAGCTCGACCTGGGCCTCAGCCGGTGCTCAGGTCGGCGAAGAAAGGTCCTGCGCCGCTGCGGCCGTGTGGGTTGCCGACCACACCTGCCGCGGCCGGCCCTCCGTAGGCAGTTGCTGAACGTTCACCGACCCGGTCTCATGCAACGCCGCGAGCGCCCTGTCGATCGCCTCCCTGTCGCGGTGTCGCCCGAACAAGTCGTGCATCTGGGTGCGGGTGAGCCCGTCTGGTGCCGCCTTCAACGCCTGGAGGATGGTGTCGGCGATGGGGTCTCCGGTGGCGTCCCCGAAGATGAACGCTACCGAGTCGGACGCGTAGCGCCAGCATTCCAGAGCGGCTTCGAGGTGACACTGGCCAATGGTCGCGCTGCCGTCGAGCAAGGCGTAGATCAGCGAGAGCCGCACCACCTGCGCTTCGGCACGCCCGGTGATGCTGCCCGCGATGCCCGGCCAGGCGGCGGAGAGCTCCCCATAGACCGTTCGCCAGAGCTCGGCGGCGGCCTCGTCCCGCGGCACGAGACCGCGGATGGCGGCTTGCCCGAGCGCCTGACGGAGCGCTTCGGCCAACGGCATGAGCGCTTCGTCCCCGAGTGCGCCGCCGTCCGGAAGAAGCTTGGAGCGGCGGACGAAGACCCAGAGGAAGCGGTTGGCAAAGCCATTGGCCACTTCGATGTCTCCCAGGCCCCGGCGCAGCTCCTCGGTGGTGATGTGCCCGACGATACTGATATGAGCTCCAGAGGCCGTCACCGGTTGGTTGCGGGTGAGAATGCGCAGATCGCCCGAGTCCCAGGCGCAACGCAATACCGCTGACAGGGTATTTCCAGTGCGAGCCATGCAGCGGATCGCGGCGATCAGCTCGCTGGCCTGGATGAGAAGACGCTTGTCGTCAATACCGCGATCGACGATGATCTCTCGGCCGCCGCCTTTGCGATCGGCCTGCCACTGCCGCTGGGGATCGCGGACATGCCAGATCAGACCTTCTCCCGAGCTGAGACCGTCCTTGATGTTCTCGTCGAGCCACCGCGCCAGACTGGCAGGGTGATCGGCACCACCCGCAGCGGTGCCGGCGAGGCGAAGCAGGCGCAGGATGTGCTGCCACGACGTGCCCTTCCGCGCCTTGCTGGAGGCTCCCACCAGAACACAGAACAAGGTCGTGCCGTGACGCGTCGCCTCCACGGCAACGTGGGGGAAAGGCCCGACCGCATTGCCGAAGGCGGTCAAGAATTGAAAGAGCAAGGCCGCGGGGTCGGCTTCGGTGTGAGGCGCCAGGGTGCCAACGATGTCGCCGGCCAGGCCGTGATACGCCGCCGCTCCGAGCGCGGGCGGATGGTGTCGGGAGAGCGCCGGCGTGCCTTTATTGCGATCCGGGGTAGGCGTCGGCGCGCGCCGTGGTGCCGGCTGCAGATGTAGCCACGCCCGCAGGCGGTCGACTGCCGCCTCACCGAAGATCCGCACCAGGGTGGGCCAGGCGCAGACGGTGCCACCGGCGCGACGACGCTTCTGGGTTGCGGCCACGGTTTGGACTCGCTTGCTCGTTTCCTCGTCGCCGGCAGCGGTGGTCACGCCGAGAAGCAGGTGCTCGACCTGCGGTGGGCTCCACTGACTTTCGAGCAGTGCCCCGGCCACCGCCAGGGCCGCTTGCTGGCGGCAGCCTTTTTCCGGCCACCGGCGCGCCAACAGCGTTGCCGCCGCCAGCCGGCTACAGCACGACAGCAAGGCCCCGGCGTCGACGCGGTGCCGATGACCATAGCTCGCCCAGGTGTAGGACTCCCCCGAAGGATGGATGCTTGGCGGCACCAATACCTGAGTGCCGGTGCTCAGTGCTTCCAGCAGGCGCGTGCCGTCCGGATCCGTGTAGCGCGTGGTATCGGGTGGCGGACACGACTCGTAGAACCAGTGGCTCGTGGGTGCCGCCGCCCGACCTCCGATCTCGCCGGTTTCGGGCAACCAGCGGGCGGCCAACGCCAACGCCAGTGGCGTGTCGAGATCCACGCAGACCACGAAGCCTCCCACCATGCCTTCCGGTGGTGCAATGCCGAGCAGTCGACCGCGGTTGGCACGGGGCGAAAAGGCATGAGCAAGCTCGTCGGGTGGGTGTCGCAGGTGCTGCCACTGCTTTTGTCGCGGACCTTTGCGCCCAGCGGGGATGGGGATCGAGTAGACCCCATGGGCATAGTCCTGTAGCGCCGCCTGCACCGGCGCAGACGACTTGGCGGCTGCCGCGGCGCCGATGCTCCGTGGGCGCACCGCCTCCATCAGAGCTTCTCCGCGGTGAGCACCGCTTCCAGGATGATCTCGTCGAGCATGCTGGACTGCCGCTCATGGGCGTGGATGAGCCCTTCCCGAAGCAGGCGCGCCGCCTCCCGAGGCAGCCCGTGGCTGACTCGGAAGAGCAGCTCCGCGGCCGGATCGGAGATGATCTTGGTGGTGGCGCCCGCGGCTTTGAGACCATGGGTCACAAAGCCCTCGAAGTCGCCGCGTCCGGATATCGGCGCGAGCTCGACGCGGGCGGCGAGCCGCGACGCCAACGCCGCATGGTGCTTCATCCGCAGCGTTCTGAGCAGCCGTGGCTGTCCCACGAGCCACAATACCAGGACGGTCCGGCTGTCCATGGCGACGTTGGCCAGCCGGCACAGCTCGGTCAAGACGGCGTCCGGCAACTGTTCTGCGTCGTCCAGGATCAACACCGGCTGCACCCCTTGTTCGTCCACCATCTGGATGAGAGCGTTTTTGAGGTCGCGCCCGAGTTGCACCTTGCGGTGGGCGGGGCGTAGCCCGAGCTCGGCGGCGAGCTCGCGGTGAAGGTCCGCAGCTTCTGCGGGGGCGTCGCACAAGTAGATGACGCGGTAGTCCGGACGGGGAAGTCCCGCCGCGAGATTGCGCATGGCCGCGGTCTTGCCGACCCCCACCTCGCCGGTCAGCACCCCGATCCCTGGCTGTCGAGCCAGCATTGCGAAGCGCCGCTCGAGCCTTTCATAGCTCGGGGTCACAAAGAAGGTGCGCCCCTGGGCGTGGCGGGGAAACACGTCGTGGGCAAGACCGAAACGCTGTAGATATTCCATGGCCTATTCCTCCTCTGCGATGGGTCGTTGCGGTTGCGGCGAGCGGGTGCGGCGATCGTGTTCCGCCTGGATTTGTCGCAGCGGATCGATGCCGGTCGGCATACGCTCGTGGTCGTCATCGACAGCGATCTCGATCCGGCGTTGCGGCCGGCTCGCATTGCGGACCACATCCAGTGGGATAGTGTCGCAGTAGAAGCGGCCCTCGACGAATACTCGTGGTAGGCGCTCGGGGTGATGAGGGTCGAAACGCAGATCCACCGTCTGGCCGCAAAGCTCGGGGCGGACCTCGAGCACGGAGCCCTGGAAGTGAATCGTCGAGTCCTTGCGCACGTGGCGCCGCTCGCGGTGCAGGAATACCTCGTCCAGGCGCTCGCCCCGCGGCGCCGGGCGCAGTTGTGCGGTCTGACCGAGCCAGTGCTCCAGAGGCATCTGCCCGGTGCCGCTGTGCACTCGGCGGTGATACTCCACCGACAGCCATGACCAGAGCAGGCCATTGAGCTCGGCAAGGGGAAGGGGCTCGGCGGGGAGCTCATTGATCACCTCGTCATCGATGGTGCGGAAAATTCTTTCCACACCCCCCTTTGCCGCCGGATCCCGGGCCCGACAGTGAAGAAAATGGATGGAGAGCTCGGCACAGATCACCCGCAACGAATCCGCTTGTTGGGCCGCGCCGCGGTCCTGGTACAGACTGCGCGGCAGGCCATGCTTGGCGATGGCCTCCCTGAGCACCGCCTCGAGATCCGTTGCGGTCTCGCCCAGGCGGAAGGCACACCCCACGACGAAGCGAGTCGCGGAGTCGATGAACAGGTGCAGATAGCTCTTGCGCCGCGTCCCCGCGGGCGAAATGACCACGGGGCCGTGCATGACGTCGCCGAACCACAGATCGCCCGCAAAAGGATGGCGATAGGCGCGCCGCTCGTCGTCGCCCCGCCGGGGTCGAGCCGACTGCCCGCGACTCTGCAAGAAGCGGTGAACGCTGCTTTTTTTCAACCGCCCGGCGGCGACCTTGTCCGCCCGTTCCAGCATGCGGATAATGCGGCGGATCGAGCGCCGCGGTCGTTCCCGCTTCATCTGTAGGATGAGCTCGCCGATCTCGGGCGCGATTACCCGACTGTTGCCGGCGTCGGCGCGTTTTTTTGGCTTCAGCGCCTGCAGGCCGCCGCGCCGCCACGCACCGTACCAATCCTCGATGGTGCGCGGGCTAACCCGCAGCGGACGCCCGTCCGGACCCTCGTAGGTCTTTTCGGCGGCCTGCTGGAACCAACGCGCGCGGTCTCCGTGCTCCAGCCGAGCACTGATCAAGGGCCCCAACACGCTCACCCGAATGAGCGCAACTTTTTCGCGATGCTCTTCGTCCATAACCGTCTCCTTCGACCAGGCAGGATCGGTCCTGCCGTCCCGTGGGGCCGCTGACCGACCCCGCAGGAGACAAGCTACGCCGGCGGCAAAGCCATAAGTGGTAGGGCGCGCGACCGCGCAGAAGATGGCGGGCGGGGCGGTCGGACACGCGGGCTCTACATGAGACGAACACCCGGCACGAGGCGGTGGATCCACGCGGCGAGCTGCGCCAGCTTGCGCTGGGAATCGAGCAGGCCGCCGGCGGCCAGCGCCTCGACGAGGTCCCCACGGCAACACCCCGCGCCGGCGCGAGCGATGACTGCGCCCACCTCGGCTCCGCCTGTGGACAGCGCTTGGGTAAGCACGATCGCCGTCGCCAACAGGCGGGCGAGCCACCGCCGGGTCGTGCTTGGTTTGGGGCGCAGTCGAGGCGCCGCCCCTGCGGCCGCAGAGAGCGCTCCGGCCTGTTCCAGTCGCGACTGAATCGCCTTCCAGGGTCGATGGAGATGCCGGGCGAGGAAAGCGGGAAGCACCTGCCATACGGCACCGCAGACGGAGCACAAGTAGCGGCGAATCCAAAAGCCAGGGGAACCGACCTCGTCCCGCGCGACGCGCCAACGACAGCCGAGGCCGTGCAGACGACCGCCGGCATGGCTGCATTGCTCGGGGCGGTAGTCATCGCACGTGGCCAGCCGCCGGTCGTGCTCCTCGACGTCCCAGACGTCCTCGGCGATCAGGGTGCCGCCTCGCTGGCAAGGCTTGCCGCTGTACGAGGCGTTGAGATACTCTGGCACTGCGGGTGCGGACATTGCGTCTTCCTCCATCGACTCTGAGTTTGAAATCGATATAGGATGACGCTTCCACCCCGCTCTTTCAACAACGTGGACCCCGCCGGCGCAACCCGAGCCTGTGCTTGCTCCGAGCAACCGCCCCCGTCCCGAATTCACGCCGGGGACTCTCGCCTGAATTCACGGGAAAAAGCCAGGACGAATGCGACTAAAAGACCGGAGACTACGCGGGTCGTAACAGCAGGATCCGAGATACCTGGTACGCCTCGTCGCTTACTGTCAATCCCGCTGATAACGCGGAGCTCTTCGTCACGCATGATGACCCCCAGATCCTTCGGACCCGAGATGCCGGCGCTACCTGGAGCGACTCCTCGCCCATCGGAGACGGGCTTTGGCTGAGGGACCTCGAAGTGCTCACATCGGATAGCAGCGAGCTCCTCGTCGCCAACGGTGAATGGCACCAAGACATCGATCAGCAAACGGGCGCGCTCCTTCGCAGCGACAATAATGGCGTGACGTTCGAGAAACTGACGGCGACGAACAGGGCCGTCCACGAGGTCATGCAAGACGCGACCGACGCCGATGTCATCTACGCAGCGGTGAGCCACGACGGTATCCTCAAGAGCACTGACCGAGGACAGACGTGGTTTGGCTCGGCGGATGGCCTGGGCCAATAGCCCCGTCTTCCGAAGCGACGGCCGCCGACCGTCGTCGGCGGCCGAGGGAGCGTGTAGGGGGTGGCGCGGCATCCGACCCATCTGTCGTTGCCGGCATGCCCCAGGAAGGCGCCGCGTTAGCCTGACGCGAGGGCTGTTCGCGATGCTCGCTGAGCGCAGACAGGGACATCGCCTGGATGCAGATGGCTGTTGGTGACCTTCGTTCTTGCAATCGTCCATTCGACCATTGAAACATGAGATCGAAGGCTGCTACCTTTGGGACGTCGTGGTAAAAGCGCACGAGGTCGGCCGGATCGTGGTCGAGGTGCCGCGCCGCGAGGTGTCTCGCCGGTGTCCAGACTTTTCCGAGCATCTCGCCTCAGCAAGCGATTTGCCACCGTGGCACTGGCGAAAGCGGCGGGATCCCGGCAGCACAGGAGGGCCGGTGGGGCCGGGAAGGGAATGCCCCGGCCGCGCCGTTCATCAGCCGCGCCCTTCGCGGAGCCGGCCTGCCACCACCGTCGCGCGCGGTCTGGCCGCGCGCACGAGGGGCGCAAGCAGCTCCGCCGCCGCGCCGGCTCCGCTTTCCGGCGGCGCCGGATCGACGGTGAAGAGGGAAATGTCCGCATCGAATCCGGGAGCGAGCCGGCCGCGGCGATCCTCGCAGTGCGAAGCGAACGCCGCCCCGGACGTGTAGGCCGCCAGGGCCTCGCCGAGGGTCAGGCGCCTGGCGCCGTCGTCCTCGGCGCAGGTGACCGCCGCGCGAAGGCCCTCCAGCGGCGCCGGAGGCTCGACGGGGAAATCGCTGCCGAAGGCGACGACGACGCCCTCGTCCAGCATGCGCCGCCACGCGTAGGCACCGCGGAATCGGTCCGGTCCGAGCACTCTGGGCGCCCAGGGGAAATCGCTCGCGGCGTGCTGGGGCTGCATGGAGGCAACGACGGCCATAAGGCGAAAGCGCGCGAAGTCGGCATCGTGGACGACCTGGGCGTGCTCGATGCGCGGGCGCAGGCGGTGGCGCTCGGGTGGGGTCATGGCGGCTGCGATCGCGTCGAGGGCCGCGCGGTTTGCGCCATCTCCGATCGCGTGGATGCAGGTCTGGAACCCGCCGGCGGTCGCGCGGCGGAGGATCCCGGCGAGCTCGGCGGAGGTGGCGAGCAGCAGCCCCCGGTTGCCCGGCTCGTCGGCGTAGCCCGCGAGCAGCGCCGCCCCCCGGCTACCTAGCGCGCCGTCGGCGAAGAGCTTGACGGCGGCAACGGCGAGGTGGCCTTCCGACCACGGTCCCCGCGCGAGCTGCTCGTCGAGATGGTCGTCTCCGGCGTCGATCGCGAGGCGCACCCGCACGGGTAGGTTGCCCTCTCGCGATAGCTCCGCCAGGTGCGCGATGATGCCCGCGCGCGACCCCATGTCGTGCACGGCGGTCAGGCCGGCATCGGCCAGACACGCCAGCGCTGCCTCGAGCCAACGACGTTCCACGGCCGCGGGAGCCGCGGGAATGACGCGTTCGACCAGATTCATGGCGCTGTCGATCAGCACGCCGGTCGGCGCACCGGCGGCGTCGCGAACAATGCGGCCGGCCGGCGGGTCCGGAGTATCGCGCGACACCCCGGCCAGAGCCAGCGCCGCGGGGCTCGCGAGCCCCGCATGGCCATCGGCGCGGCGCAGCCACACGGCGCGGCCGGAGGCCGCCGCGTCGAGGCCGCGACCGTCGGGAAAGACAGGCGGATCCCACGCGTTGTGGTTCCATCCGCGGCCGAGAATCCAACCGTCGCTCCGTTCCGCCGCCGCACCGGCAACCGCGCCGGCGACCGCCGCCGCGCTGCGGCACGAGCCGACGTCAAGCACGCTCAGCGCCATGCCCAGGCCGAGGATATGCCCGTGTGCATCGACCAGGCCCGGCACCGCAATGCCGCCGGCGAGATCCAGAACGCGACAGCCCGCGGCGGCGACTCGCCTGACCTCACGCCATTTCCCCACGGCGGCAATTTTGCCCGCACTGACCGCCAGCGCTTCCGCCCGCGGCAGTGCCGGTGCGTTCGTCACGATCGTTCCACCGGTAATGACCAGGTCTGATTCGGGTTCGGATTCGTTCATCACGAGCTCGCCGTCGAACGTTGCGCGCCACACCAAGGCGTGGCCATCGCTGCCACGATTGACGCAAGGGGTTTACAATTGGTCGCGTGCGCGGCAATGCTCACAATCGTAACGCGCGGCACACCGCGCCGCCAGCATCCGCACCCTTTCGGCCGCCCACGGCGGAGGCTCGTAGAAAAACATGGTCAAGATCAGCGAATTCGCGACGGACGCCAAGGGAAGCCCCCGGTCGGTCGCCGAGGTCACCACGTCCGCGGGCACGCGCATCTTCTTGCTCCCCGTGGAGACCTTTCCAAACCACGTCAATAACGTGTACCTCATCGACGATGGCGCCGCGAGCGTGCTCGTCGATGTCGGCACGATCATGAGCCAGGGCGCCATAGAAGGACGACTTGTAGAAGTCGGGGAGCGCTTCGGCGTCGAGCGGACGCTCCGCGGGCTCACCGAGGCGGTCATCACGCATGCTCATTTCGACCATTTCAGCAACGCACATGCGCTCCGCGAGCTGGGCGTGCCGATCGCCATCCACGAGCTCGACAGCCGCGTGCTGGAGACGTTTCGCGAACGGCTCCTGCTGGTATCCCGGGACATCGAGATCTTCCTGTCCCGCGCGGGCCTGCGCGCCGAGCGCGTCGCTCACTTCAAGGCGATCCACCTCGGCGCCAAGGATGCCTTCGCGCCGATTCAGCCCGACCGCTACCTGCGCGAGGGCGACCTCATCGCGGGAAAGTGGCCGGTCGTGCACGTGCCCGGACACTGCCCGGGCCTGATCTGCATTATCGTGGATGACGTCGTGTTGACGGGGGACCACCTGCTCGCGCGCACCACGCCGCTGCAAAGCCCCCATTCGATCACGCCGTTCATGGGGCTGAGCCACTATCTCGATTCGCTGGTCAAGCTGCGGGACCGCGGCCCATTTGCGCTGGCGCTGGGAGCGCACGAGGCGCCGATGCCGAACGTGGCCCGGCGCATCGACGAGACCATCACGCATCACCGCGACCGGCTGGCCCGGGTGCTCGGCCTGTGCCATGAAACCCCAAGCACGATCGACCAGATCTCGCGGGCGCTGTTCGGCTCGCAGCAGGGATATGGCGTGCTGCTCGCCCTGTTCGAGACCGCGGCACACGTCGAGTATTTGCACGAGCTCGGGTATTTGCGGGTCGACAACCTCGACGAGGTCGTCGACGACCTGCGTGCGGCCCCGCGGTATGCGGCCCGTCCGGAAAAGCTCGCGAAACCGCTGCTCGTAGGCTTTCTGAGCGGCGGCGCGCCGACACCGCCGGGCGTGCGTGCCTGAGCTGCCCGACATCGAAGCGTACGTAGGGGCGATCGGCCGGCGCGTCATCGGCGCCGAGCTCGCCGGCATCCGCATCGGCAGCCCGTTTGTGCTGCGCACGGTGTCACCACCGGTGGCATCGCTGGCGGGAGCGACGGTGCACGAGGTGCGCCGGATGGGCAAGCGCATCGTGTTTGGCTGCGACGGAGAGCGGTTTGTCGTCATGCACCTGATGATCGCCGGACGCCTGGCGTGGCGCAAACCGGGGGCGGCGCTGCCGCGAAAAGTCGGGCTCGCGGCGTTCGATTTCGCCGCGGGGACGCTGCTGCTGACGGAGGCTGGAAGCAAGCGGCGAGCGGCGCTGCACATCGTGGAGGGCCGCGATGCGCTCGGGGCTTTTGAGCGCGGCGGGCTCGAGGTGCTCGGCGCTTCGCGAGCCGAGTTTGCTGCCGCCGTGGCACGGGAAAACCGGACGCTCAAGCGCGTCCTCACGGATCCGCGGCTGTTCAGCGGGATTGGCAACGCCTACTCCGACGAGATCTTGCACGCCGCGCGCCTGTCACCGTTTCGCCGCACGGGTCAGCTCGCTCCGGATGAGATCGACCGCCTGCACGCCGCCGCGGTCGAGATCCTCCAGACATGGGTCGCCCGTTTGCGCGAGCAGGCCGGCGACGGCTTTCCCGAGCACGTCACGGCGTTCCGGCCGGAGATGGCGGTCCATGGGCGGTACGGGGCGGCGTGCCCGCGCTGTGGCGGCGCGATTCAGCGCATCGTGTACGCAGAAAACGAGGCAAACTACTGCCCAGGGTGCCAGACCGAGGGGCGGTTGCTCGCCGACCGGGCGCTGTCGCAACTGCTGCGGCAGGACTGGCCGCGGACGTTCGCGGAGCTGGAGGCGCTCAAGGAGCTGCGACGCTAGCCTGGAGGCGCTCCAGAGGCTGCGGTCGGTCTCAGGTGAGCGGCTCGAGGTCCTGCTCGAGGGACGAAAGGGCTACCGCACGCACGTCTGTCGCGAGTGGAAACGTCTGGGGCCCCGCGTGGATGATATCGACGCGCTGGAGATGGAGGTCCGCAATCGCGTTCCGGATCGAACGGCTGGCTCGGGGAGCGTCGGTCCGCTTGACTTCGAAGCCCAGACGGCGAGTGCCACGAACCACGAGAAGATCGAGCTCCGCTCCCGCGTGGGTAGCCCAGAAGTATGCTTCATGCGACCGGGCACCCAGTCGCATGAGAACCTCATGAAGCGCAAAGCCTTCCCAAGAAGCACCTACCTTCGGATGGCCAAGAAGGTCGTCATGGTCGGCGAGACCCAGAAGCGTGTGTAGAATGCCGGTGTCCGCGAGATATACCTTTGGTGCTCGCACCTGACGTTTGGCGATGTTCACGTGCCACGGCCGAAGCGTACGCACGACGAACGTTGCCTCCAGCGTCTCGAGGTAGCGTTTCACGGTGGGGGCGGAAACCGCGAAGGCGCGCGCCAACTCGGCGCCATTCCAGATCTGCCCGTGGTAGTGCGCGAGCATGGTCCAGAACCGCCGCATGGCCGGGGCGGGCACACCGATGCCGAGCTGAGGGAGGTCGCGCTCCAAGAAGCTGGCAACAAACGCCTCCCGCCACTCAGCCGATGCTGCCGCGGACGCGGCGAGAAAGGAACGCGGGAAGCCTCCTCGCACCCAAAGGTCGTCGAGTCGGGCGTTACCCACTTCGTGGAGCGACAGGCCATCAAGGCGGTGAAACACGACGCGGCCCGCGAGCGACTCGGAGCCCTGTCGTAGAAGGTTGGGCGATGCCGAGCCGAGCACCAAGAAGCGGGCTGGTTGCTCCGGCCGGTCGGCGAGTGATCGCAGCAGCGGAAACAGATCCGGTCGGCGCTGCACCTCATCGATGACAACAAGTCCACGCAGGGGCTCGAGCGCGAGTCCTGGCTCGCTCAGGCGCGCGAGGTCGCGGGGATGCTCGAGGTCATACCAGCTCACCTGTGCGTGCGTCGCCGCAACCTGGCGGGCGAGTGTGGTCTTGCCGACCTGTCGTGGGCCGATAATGCCCACAACGGGGAACATTTGCAGCAGGTCGGCAATGCGAGCAATGTGAGCAGATCGAGGCAACATAGTTGAAATTATAAACTATGCCGTTTGATTTTCAATAGTGATTCGTCGCCCAAAGCGAGATTCCCAACCCGACCGGCCGGCTCTGTGCGTTGCCCGCCGTAGACTGGGCTTAACAGCTTCAGCCTCATTTCAGCGTCGGCAGAAAGTCGGAAGGTCCTCCTTCACAAGCTGGACGGCGGGAACTGCTCTGCCTCGGTGCGCGGACCCCTGGCCCGCATCGCCATCCGGCCCAAAGATGCGGGCCGGCGGCCCGCGGTCCCAGGCGTCGCACCGCTTTCAAGTTTCGGCACGTGTAATCCAGCATCTTCCGACGCCCGTTTTCGTGCTACGCAGCACGTCACGGGGTTGCTGGCGGCACCGCGGGAAGATCCGCCGGCAGCGGGTCGCTTCACGTCGCCGCGTGCCCTCGGCCGGCTCGCCGCTTTCGTGGTCGCCTACGCGCGCTCCGGGATCACCATTTCGTCCGAAGCGCCGAGCGCCTGGTCAGGGCTGACGCTCTGAGCGGCGGCGGGCCGACGAGACCGCTGGGCGGAGCTCGTGTTGGCTTCCGGGGCGAGGTAGGCCTCGCTTCCGTCCGCCCCCAGGAAATGTGGTGCCGGCCGGATTCCCGCCGGCGCGCCCGCACCCCGATCCAAATCGGCCCCGGCGGCCGCACAGCCCAGAGCCGCCGCGCTTTCCCGCGCCGACAGCACGCGCGGGAGGTCGAGCAATAGCACCAGACCGCCGCCGATACGAGCGACGCCGGTGAGCCAGCCCACCCCCTCGCCCACCGCCTCGGGCGGCGGCGGCGTGACCTCCACCGCGGGCAGGGACACCACGTGATGGACGCGGTCGACCACCAGGCCGAGCAATCGCGCGCCAAGCTCCACGAAAAGGATGCACGTGTCTTCGTCGACCTCGTTGCGCGGCAGACCGAGCCGAGACGCCAGGTCGAGCACAGGAACGACGGTGCCTCGCAGGTCCACCACGCCCTCGACGAAGCTCGGCGCCGATGGCACGTGCGCCACCGGCAGCAGCTCGGAGATCTCGCGGACGAAGGCCACATCGGCAGCCATCGTGTGGCGTCCGACCGCAAAGGTCACAAACTTGCGGTCGGCGCCGCTGTCTGGTGCCCGCACGTCTCCACCCTCGGCCCTGAAGTGGCCACGACGCCGCTCGGAGAGCAGCTCTGCCCGGCGTGACTCCGGTCTGTCCTGCTGCCTGGTCTGGCTCATCGTAACTCCTTCCTCGCTTTGGCGCCGGGAGTGGGGCAAGAAGCCGTTTGCATCGCTAGCATTCCACGCGACGGGCCGCCGCCAGCACCATGCGCACGATTTCGGTCGGAATCGCTCCCGCCGCCGCTACCCGCTCGACGCACCCCGTCGCGATCGCGGCGCCCGGCATCCCGAACACCACGCACGAGTCCTCGTCCTGGGCAAGGGTCGCCCCGCCGGCGGCCTTGATGGCGCGGACTCCGTCGGCGCCATCCCCTGCCATGCCCGTGAGCACGGTCCCGACGGCACGCTCCCGGACGTGCTGTGCCAGCGATTTGAAGGTCACGTCGATCGATGGCCGGAAGCCGTTCACCGGCGGCCCGTCGTCGAGCAGCAGCCGCCTGGTGGAGGAGACCAGCAGGTGCGCGTCTCCGGGGGCGACCAGGATGCAGCCCGGGGCGAGCGGCGTCCGGTCCTCCGCCAACCTCACCGGTAAGGCGCAGCACTCGCTCAGCCGTCGAACGAAGGCGGGCACGAAGGCCGCCGGCATGTGCTGGACGACGAGAACGGCCGCTGGCAGCTCGGACGGCAGGCAGGGGAGGAGCCGTTGCAACGTCCCCGGCCCGCCGGTCGAAGCACCGATGCCCACCACCGGGAAAGCCGCGAGGCCGCCCGCGTCCGGGCGTAAACCATCAGGCAGGCGAACCCGGTCGCCGGCCCGCTGGGCAGGACCGTCTCGAAGCACGCGTGGGCGGGCGCGCGCGGCGGCGACGACCTTACGCACGAGCTCCTCCTGCACCCGCGCCATATCCAGCGACACCGCGCCCGAAGGCTTCTGCACGAAGTCCACCGCCCCGAGCTCGAGGCATCGCAGGGTCAGCTCGGCTCCCGCCGCGGTGAAGGCGGACACCATGACCACCGGCGTCGGGCGGGCTGCCATGATCCGGCGAAGCGCCTCGACGCCGTCCATGCCCGGCATTTCCACGTCGAGGGTAACCACGTCGGGCGCGAGGGACGCGACCAGCGCGACGGCCTCGGCTCCGGTGCGGGCCATTCCGCACACTGTACACGCCGTGCCGGTCTCGAGCATGCGCCGCAGGCTGTTTCGCATGAAGCTCGAGTCCTCAGTGATCAACACGCGGATCATTGACGTTGGGCACTCCTCAGCGCCGCCCTCGGGTTTCAGTCATGGTGGGGTCGCCGGGCGACGATCGCCGCCGCCTCGCCCACCACGCGGCGCACCAGGTCCGGATCGGCGTCGGCCACCGTCCTTCCGTGGCTGCGCGCGTGTTCCTCGCTCGCCAGGTAGCGCGGGGGCACGCGGTTGAGGGTGATGGCGGCGATGTCCAGGCGGCATTCGCGGCACGTACAGGTGGCCTCGTCGCCGGCCAGGAAGCGCTCCACGGCATCGAGCACCGCCGCCTTGTTGTGGTTGGTGAGGATGGCCAGATCGTCCGGGGTGAAAAACAGCATGATCAGGCCTTGGCTGGCTGCCCCGAGCCGCTGACGCGGGCCGGGGCGGGCGCGCCCCGGCTGGGTTGCGCGGGGGCGCCGTCGACCGAGGACGCCGCTTCCACCATCTGCGCCACGTCGAGGATGGGAACCACGCCGCCGTCGCCCATGATGGTGCCGCCGGCGAGGAAAGGCACGTGTTCGAGCACGGTGCCCAGAGTGCGGACGACGACTTCCTGCTTGCCGGCGAGAGTATCTACCGCGACTGCGATCCGGCGTTCGGCGGCGCCCAGCAGGACGACGGGAAGCCCGTCGGCGCTGGCGGCGGCCTGGCCCGTGAGGCGGAGCAGCTCGCGCAGGCGAAGCAGGGTAATCGTGCGATCGTGAACCTGCACGACCTCGCGGCCCCCCACGCGCCGGATGGCCGCCTCGGCCACCTCCAGCGCCTGCTCCACCGCCGCCAGCGGGAGCGCGAACGTCTGCCCGCCGCTCGTCACCAGCAGCGCCTCCAGGATGGCCAGGGTGATGGGCAGGCGGATGGTGAGCAGCGTGCCTACACCCAGCTCGCTCTCCACGACCACGCGCCCCTTGAGCTTGGCGATATTGGCCGCCACGACGTCCATGCCCACGCCTCGACCGGAGATGTCGCTTATCTGCGTCGCCGTGGACAGACCGGGTGCGAAGATCAGCCGCAAAGCTTCGTCAGCCGGCATCGTCGCTGCCTCGGCGGCCGACAGGATGCCACGCGCGAGCGCCTGCCGGATCAGCGCCGCGGTATCGATTCCGGCGCCGTCGTCTTCGACCTCGAGGACGAGATCGCTGCCGCGATGGTAGGCCGCGAGGCGAATGAGACCCTGTCGCGGCTTGCCTCGCTCGGCGCGGCGCTCCGGCGGCTCGATGCCGTGGTCGATCGCGTTGCGCACCAGGTGCAGCAGAGGATCCGCCAGGTGCTCGATCACGGTCCGATCGCACTCCGTCGCGCCGCCCACCACCACCAGCCGCACCTCGCGTCCCAGTCCGTGGGCGATGCTGCGGACGAGACGGGGAAAGCGGTCGAGCACGAACGACACCGGAACCATGCGAGTGGAGATGGCCGAGTCCTGCAGCCCGGCCGTGAGGCGGCCGAGGTGCTCGCCCGCCGCCAGTAGCTCGTCGCACGCGGAGCGCAGCAGTGCAGCGTGGCGCTCAAACTCGGTATCCGCCCTCCCACCGCGGCCATTCGCGGCCGAGCGGCGAGCGCGGGTCTCGGCCTCCTCGGTGAGCGTTTCAAACCGACGGGCGAGCTGATCCAGGCGAATCCGCTGCACCAGCAGCTCGCCCACGCGGTTCATCAGCAAGTCGAGCTTGGTCACGTCCACGCGCACCGTCCGCTCCAGCTCGATCCCGACCGACACAGCGGCGGTCTTGGTCACGTCGGCCGCGCCACCGGCCGCCGGCTGGGTTGGCCCCGCCTGGGCCGCTGTGCCCCCGACAGCTCGTTCGAGCTGACC
The DNA here is from genome assembly GCA_016188575.1 of Candidatus Schekmanbacteria bacterium. GTDB lineage: Bacteria > CSSED10-310 > JACPHN01 > JACPHN01 > JACPHN01 > JACPHN01. The sequence goes on along the minus strand of JACPHN010000124.1, from coordinate 96,089 downwards.
GCGCAGCATCCGCATCGTCTCGTCCACGGACGCCGGCTCGCCGGCACCAGTCGGTGTGGCTCGCACCACGCCGGCGAGAACCCGGGTGCCTTCCAGGATCGCATCTATCAGCTCGGGGCTGGGGGCTATGCGTTTTTTGCGCAGGCCATCCAGGATCTCCTCAATGACATTGGAGACTTCGTAGATTGCCCGCTGCCCCACGAAGCCGCTCGCACCCTTGATCGTGTGCACCCCACGAAAGATACGGTTGACGAGATCGCCGTTTTCCGGGTCCTCTTCGAGCAGCATCAGGTCGCGATCGAGCTGAACGAGGATCTCGTCCGCTTCGGTCATGAGCTCGGCAAGGAGCTCAGGGGCGAGCGTCTCGTCGCGAGCGTCGACGGCGGGAGGCGGGTCCCCGGGATTGGGAGCCGCCTGCTCGTCCCGGGGCAGGACGCCGCCCGTGATGTCCGCCTCGATGAGCCCCCGGAGACGGCTCGCGAGCGCCTGCGCCCGCGCCGGTCCGTCGCTCTCTCCGACAAAACAGGCGACCGCATCGAAGAGCAGATGGAACACTTCCTTGCGCGGGGCCAGAAGCTCCATTGTGACCATTCCGAGGACGGCGGCGACCTGTTCGGCGAGGTCGGCGAGATCGCGGGCACCGGCTTGGGCAAATACCCGGCCCACCTCACTGGCCAGACGCTGACCGCGGCTGAAGGCGCTGCCCTGCCCCGGCGAGGCCTCGGCCGCAAGCAAGAGCTGCCTGAGCTCGCCCGCCGGCTCGCCGGCACCGGATACTCCCGCGTTCGCCATGCTGCTACGCCTTCCTCCAAATGGTTCGGCCGGCGATGTGCCACCGCTCCATGCCCACGACTTCCCCCCGCATCTGCTCGGCCTCGCCAATCACCAGGCAGCCGCCGGGGACCAGCGCGTCCCGGAGACGTTCCAGCACCCCCAGTGCGGTCGCATTTCGGAAGTACATCAACACGTTGCGGCACAGGACCAGATCGACGCCCACCGGGTAGAGGTCCGAAACCAGGTTGTGACGGCGCAGCTCGACGAGGTTGCGGATCGAGTCGACTACCTTTCGCTGGCCGCCGGGAGCAGTGGTGAACCAGCGGGCCGCCCAGCTCGGGAGGACTTGGCGAAAACTGCCGCCGCGGTAGGCGGCGGTGCGCGCAACCGCCAGCGACTGCGCCGAGATGTCCGTGGCGAGCACGCTGCCGGACCAGCCGAGCACGGCGGAAAGCGCCTCCTCGAGGACCATCGCCAGGGAATAGGCCTCCTCACCAGTGGCGCACGCGGCGCTCCAGACGAGCAGTCGTCGCGCACCGCCGCGGGCGGCGGCCCGGCGCACCAGCTCGGGCACGACGCGGAGTCGTAGCGCTTCGAACAGCTCCTCATCCCGGAAGAAGAAGGTCTCGGGGATGCACAGCAGGTTAATGAGCTCGCCGAGCTCCCCGCGCGCGGCATCGGCGGCCGCGAGCATGGGAAGGTAGCCGGCGAGCGAGTCGACGCCCAAGCTCGTCATGCGCTCGCTCAGGCGCCGCAGCAGAAAGTCCGGGCGGCGTGCGCCACAGTCCATACCGCTCGCGCGCCGGACGACCTCCACGACTGCCTCATACTCGCCGCGACTGATCTCCACGTCCATCGGCGTCACCCGTAGAGCGCCCGCAGCGCATCCGCCGCCAGGAACTTGTCCAGGTCGAGGATCATCAGGGGCTCCTCGCCTCGCTGGGCGATCGCCTGCAGAAAGTCCGTCGCCGCGCTCGACAGAGTCGGCGAGGGCGCTTCGAGGTCGCATTCCGGGACGTGGCGAACACCGGTCACCGCATCGACCACCAGTGCCAGGCAGCGCTTGCCGCACATGGCCACGAGCAGCGCCGGCGACTCGGTGGACGCGGTTCGCTGGAGTCCCAGGATGCCGGCAGGGTCGATGCACGCAATGATCTCACCCCTGACGTTGACGACGCCCTGGACGAAGGGCGGCGTCAGCGGAATGGGGGTGATCGTGGGCAGATCCAGGATCTCGCGGACGCCGGCGATGTCGAGCGCGTAGCGCTCACCGGCGAGGTGGAAGGTCACGAGCTGGCGAAGTGAGCCCACCGCAGTTGCCCGGGGGTCAGGCATCGCGCAGTCTCACGCGAACGCTCCCCCGGCTGCCCGCCGCGACGTTGGACAGCGTGACCCTGGTACCGTCGCCGCCAGCTCCTCGCCGTGCCTGAGCGCCGTCACTCCGGCCGGCTCGACCGTGGCCGCCGGCTCCCTGGCCTTCCTCCACGCGAAACCTGGACACCGCCTCCCTGAGGTTCTCGGCCATTTCCCGCAGGCTTTCGACGCGCTGGAGCGTCTGGCTGGTCGCCGCCGCCGATTCGCGAGAGACGGCGACGATCTGGTCGAGCGAGCTGGAGACGTGATCCCCCGTCGAGGCCTGCTGTCGGGTTACCCCGCCGATCTCGGTCACGGCCGCGATCATGCGATGCATCACCTGCTCGATGTCCGCGAGCGCGGCCCCGGCCCCGTCGGCCAGGCGTACCCCTGCCTCGACGCTCGTCGTCCCGGCGATCATGGCCTGCACGACTTCCTGCGTGCTGCGCTGAATCTCCTCGATCAGCTCCGCGATCTCCTTGGCGGAGCGGCCCGAACGTTCCGCCAGCTTGGCTACCTGATCGGCCACTACGGCGAACCCCTTCCCCTGCTCGCCCGCACGCGCCGCCTCGATCGCGGCATTGAGCGCCAGCAGGTTGGTCTGCCGGGCGATGTCGCTGATGACGTCCACGATCTTGCCGATTTCCCGGCTGCGCTCGCCCAGGCGCCGGACGTCCTGCGCCGCGACCGACACGGTCTCGTGGATCTGCCCCATGGAGCTTACCGTCCGCGCCACGGCTTCACGGCCCCGGCTGACGGTCTCGTTGCTCTTTTCCGCAAGCGCCACGCTGTCGCGCGTCGACGTGGCGACCTGCTGGATGGAAGTAGCGAGCTCGTTCATCGCCGTCGAGGCGCTTCCCACCTGGTCGGCCTGATCCTTTGCCCCCTGCGCCACTTGTTGGTTGGTCGCCACGAGCTCCTCTGCCGCCACGAGGAAGGACCCTGACACCTCGGTGATTTCGGCAACCAGCGCCCGTAGGCTGAGGACCATGTGGGTGAAGGCTTCGCTGAGCTCGCCCTTCGTTGCCTGGTCGACGGTGGCGGAGACGAGGTCGCCCTCGGCAATGGCCGCAGCCTGTTCGGCCGCGTGCCGCAGGTTGCGCACCATCGCCGAGAAAGCTTCGCCGAGCTCGCCACCCTGGCATTCGGCCAGCAGCGGATGACTGAGCTCCTCGCGCGCGATGAGGCGCGCCTGAACCGTCAGGATCCGTAGCTGAACCTCCATGGCGGCAAACGCGGAGGCGAGATCTCCCTCGGACTCTGCTGCTCGCGCCACCTCGGACGCCGTCGCTCCCTCGCGCAGGCGCTTCTCCACCGCCTCCGAGCCCAGCTCCCCCGCGGCGATTCGCTTCGCTCGCTCCACGAGCGCGGCAAGATGGGCGACCATGCGCGCGAAGCTGGCCTGCAACGACCCGAGCTCGTCCTGCCGATCCTGCTCGACAACCGTGCTCTTGATCTGCCCTGCGGCCAGCCGTTCCGCGACCCTCGTAATCCCCCCCAGCGCCTTGCCGATCCGGGCTCCCATCACGGTGTTGGTCACGATCAGGAGCAGGGACGCCACACCGGCACCGAGCAAGAGACCCCAGCTCAGGCGGCTCAACATGCCCTCGGTAAATGTCCGCCAGTGACCGACGATGAGAAACGCCTCCAGGTCCTTGCCACCCAGGGGCTTCGCCAGATAGCCGAGTGCGGTGTCGTCTGTGCCCACGAACCCCTCTGCGCTCTGTGCGGCAGCGACCTCCAGGTAGCGTTGGACCTCGGCCGCTTGCAGCGTGGATGCCTGCAGGCGGCCGCGCACCAACAAAGCAAACTCGGTGCCGCTGCCGAGCAGCGCCTTGACGCTGGCAAGAAACGAGTCGTCCAGCATCACCTCTCCGACGACGGTGCCCACCACGGTCTCCACATCGAGGGCGGGCGCGACGGCGCGGATCACCAATGCGTCACCTGCCGCCGCCACCTCGGCCGAGACCAGCTCGCTGAGCGCCGTGCCGCCCGATCCCACAGTCTTCGCGGTCAACACGGCGGCCACCCTCGGCGCCCGCGCGACGCTCTCCGGCACCGACTCGGTCCCTGCGGTGGCGGCCGAAGCGAGCACGGCCCCCTTGGCGTCGAGCGCCGCCACTCGCGAGTATTCGCCGACCCGCAGGAGCTCTCCGACAAAGGTCTCGAGCAGGCTCCTGTCGCCCGCTCCGGCCCCGAAGTAGCCATCCGCCAGGCCGCGCTGGCCGGCGACGAGCATCATCGTGGTCCGTAGCTGCGCGAGCCGGTTGTCGACCGTGCGCCTCGCCATGTCGAGGTGGTCTTCGCGTTCTTCCCGCTCCGCCGAATCCAGTGTCGCCCTCATCATCCCACCCAACGTGGCGAAGAGCGCTGCGAAGACGAGCAGGACGACAGCGCCCGGAACCACCACCAGCCTGGCCCGGATGCTCCCAAACAGACGCCGACCCAGCGCCCCGCCGATCCCCTTTGCCATCTGCCCTGTCCTCCTACTTGCCTGCCTTCGAAATGAGAAAGTCCACGAGCTCCTTGATCTTCTCCGTCGGCTCCCCGCGCGTCACCAGGATCAGCGGGCGGCTGATCTTGTCGGTGCGCACGGCCTTGACACGGCTGGCATCGACGAAGCTCTCACTGACCGCGCCGATCGCGCCCTTGAGCTTCGCTATCAGGTCAACCTCCTCGCGGACGGTGCTCACCGCGCGGGCGCCGGCGGCGTAGTCGGCACCCGCCATCACCAAGACCTGAAAGGCGTGCCTGGTCGCCTCGCCGACCTGCGCCGTGACCACCGCCACCGGCAACGCCTCGCCTCCGACTTCCTTCCAGTCGGTAATCTTCCCTGTGCACAGACCCGCGAGCTGCTCGAAGCTCAGCGCGGCCACCGGGTTTGCCTTGTGGACGATCGGAACGATGACGTCTTCCACCAGCGGGTGAGCTCGGAGGTCCGAGGTATCGGGGAGCGTGGTCCCCTTCTTCGCGGCCACGGCTTTGGCGGACTCCACGGCCATCTCCAGCGACTCCGAGGCCATGGCGACATCCGCCCGCCCCTCGAGGAGATCGATGAGGCCCGGGCCCGTACCATTGCCGGCGACGCTCAGAGATACGCCCAGCGCGGTTTGGAGCGCGGCCTGGTTCGGTTCCACGATACGCTTTTGCACCGTGGTCGCGCCATTCAGGCGCAGCGCCTGGGCAGGTGACAGGGCAGGGGTCGATCCGAGCAGGAATACGGCGAGCGCGAGAAACAGCGGCGCGCGGAGGCGGAGACCATACGGGAGAGCTACCATGTGCGACTCCTTCAGTGGACGGGGGGGGGGCAGTCTGGGCTGGAGAAAGACGGGGATCGGCGGAAGAAAGGGGAGAGCTGGTGCGAGCATTCGCGAGGCGAAGGATCGTCTCCAGGTGAGGCGCACTCGACAAGTCAACGCTTTGACGGTCTGTAAATAGTCGCATTGACTCACAAAGCATGCATGTCACCTTTCGCCGATTTTCCTGCGAACATCTGGTTACCGGATTACGACGAGCGTGTCAAGGCGCAGCGCGTCATCAGGTGCAGGATGTTATCCGGATATTATGGATATTAGTCTCTGAAATAGAAGACTCACCGGGGCAACCAATCCGTTGGGTCGTAACTGTTCGCCTCCCCCCCCCGCTTGCTGGGGGACAGACGGGAGATCAGGAATGGCGCAACAACGCGCTCGCGCCCGCTCTCCGAGAACCGAGATGACCGACGCTGAACGACTCTTCTGGACGAGATTGCGACGGCGGCAGTTGCAGGGCGAGGAAACCGGTCGTAGCGACGTGCGGCGATTGCACGTCACGGTCCCGGATGGTAGGTTGTCCCGCCATGCTGTCAGAGCTCCACGAAGTCCTCGTCGATGCGTTTCGCCGCCGCCCCGAGCTGCTGCTCGAGCTGTTGCCCGGCGTGCGCCATGCACCGGTTCCGGCCCACAACCGCGCCCGCACCGACGACCCCGATGCCGTCGCGATCCTCCCCGTTCCCTGGCGCGCCGACCTCCTCGTCGTTTTCGAGCAGGCAGGCGCGGCGACGCTCGCCGTGATCCTCGAGGTCCAGCTCGCAAGAGACGACGCCAAGCGCCGCTCCTGGCCCAACTATGTGACCGCGGCGGCGGCGCGTTACGATTGCGACGTCTGGCTCATGGTGCTCGCACCCGACGACGCGGTCGCCCGCTGGGCGGCCCGGCCGATCCGCACCGGCCACCCCGGCTTCGACCTCCTCCCCACGGTGCTCTCCCGCGCAGCAATCCCGCGGCTCATCGACTCCGAGCAGGCCCGCCGCAACCCCGAGCTTGCCCTGATCTCGGCAATTGCCCATGGCGGCGAGGACAACGGCCTGGCTGTGGCAGTGCCGGCGCTTCAGGCCGCCGCCGAGCTTGAGCCCGAGCGCGCCCTGCCTTATACTGATCTCATCTGGCAGCACTTGGGAGAAGCCGCGAGGAAGGTGCTCGAAAACATGCTCGACCTGAAGGAATACCAACCCCAGAGTGAGCTCTACCACAAGTACATCCGCCGCTGGCTCGAAGAGGGAGAGGCGGAGGGCATGGCCAAAGGCATGGCCAAAGGCATGGCCAAAGGCATGGCCGAGGATGTGCTTGCCGTGTTCGAGGTCCGCGGCCTGCCCGTCAGCGACGAGCAGCGCGAGCGGATCCGCTCGTGCCGCGATCCCGAGAGGCTCGATTGCTGGCATCGACGGGCGATCTCCGCGGGCTCGGTGGAGGAGGCCCTGGATGGCCCGGAAAGCTGAGCCCATCGGTTTCGGGCGAGGGGACCTCGCGTCCGTCCCCTCCGGCCAGCCGGCGGTGCTCCGCGTGTCGTCCCGTCACTGCGGGCATCTTCCCAAATCCAGCGCCGGTTTTACGTCGACGCGACGGCGCCCTCCACCTCACCTCCCCTTCAATCGATGGGAGGGAGCCTGGCCCGATCTCCGTGCGGCGGCGCGGTCAGCTCTCCGGGTGCACGGCGCACGGAAACGCGTCGTAGCCGAAGAGATCGCCGTTCAGCGGCTTGCCCTCGCGTGCGAACACGATGCCGTCCTCCGGGCTGGTCATGACGCCGATTCGCACCGGCGGCCGGGGTAGTAGGGCGAGCGCCGCCGTCGCGGCCGGGCGCGCACTAAAAAGGAGCCGATAGTCTTCGCCGCCACAGAGAGCCGACGCTTCGATTGGGCAGCCCAACCGCCCCGCGCTGACCGCGGCCGGCGACCGGGGCAGAGCGCCAACGTCAACCAGCGCCCCCACCCGGGAGGCGGCGCAGAGGCTCCGAAGATCCGTCGCCAGGCCGTCGGAAATGTCCATCATGGCGGTGGCGAGGCGGTCGCGGGCGAGCGCCGGCCCGAGCTCGAGCTCATCGCTGAGGTCCGGGCAGAGCTGTCTATCGATCGCGTCCTTGAGCTCTGGCGCCCGGTCGAGGAGCCGCATCCGCCGATCCAGGTCCATCTCCAGCAGCCACAATCCGGTCGCCGCCGCTCCCAGCTCGCCCGACACGAAGAGCGCGTCGCCGGGGCGGGCACCTGATCGAAAGAGTAGCCGGTCGGACGGTCCAACGCCGATGACTGTGCTGGCGAGCGCGAGGCCCGCGGCGGTCGCCGTCGTATCCCCACCGATGAGCGTCACGCCGTAGCGCGCCGCGGCGGCCGACGCCCCGAGGAAGATCTCCCAGAGCAGATCAGTCGGGCCACGCCCACCGTCCGCGCCGCTCACGCGCGGTGCCGCCAGGTTCAGCAGGCCGAAGCGCGGCACGGCACCCATCGCGATCACGTCGCTCACGCTTACGGCGATGAGTTTCGCGCCAACTTGGCGGGGCGGCGCCCACGCCAGGCGAAAGTGCACGCCCTCATTCATGGAATCCGTCGAGACCACGTATGCTTCATCCGCACGCGGCCCGGCGAACACAGCGGCATCGTCGCCCACGCCACGGCGGAGCAGCTCCCCGGCGCCCGGCGCCGCTGCACCCCCGGTCGCGGTGCCGAGTGCTACATAGAGGCTTTCAAGAAACGCCTGCTCGCCGTGAGGTCCGGCGGGCGGGTGGGGTTTCACCGCGCTTCTTCCGATCCGCGAGCGGCGCCGCGAGCGCTGCCGCCAGCACCTCGTCGACGCGATTCACATACTGAAAGGTCATCTGCTTGGTGACGAACTGGGGCAAATCCTCCACGTCCGTCTTGTTCGACAGCGGCAACAGCACGGTTCGGCAGTCCGCGCGCCGTGCCGCGAGCACCTTTTCTTTTACGCCGCCGATTCGCAGTACCCTGCCGCGCAGCGTAACCTCGCCCGTCATCGCCACTTTCTTCTTGACCGGCACCCCGGTCAACAAGCTCACCAGCGCCGTGCAAAGCGTGACACCCGCGCTGGGGCCGTCCTTGGGCACCGCCCCCTCGGGCACGTGAACGTGGATATCCATCCCGTCAAAGTTCGCGTCGATGCCGAGCACCTCGGCCCGCGAACGCACCCAGCTCAGTGCTGCTTGCGCCGATTCCTTCATGACGTCGCCGAGCTGCCCCGTCAACGTCAGTTTCCCGGTTCCCTTCATGGCGGTCGCTTCGATGGTCATCGAAGTCCCGCCGGCCTCGGTGTAGGCGAGCCCCGTCGCCACTCCCACCTCGTCGACCTCATCCACCTCCGGCTCGACGTACGGCGGCGCCTTGAGATACGTGCTCACCGCCGACGCCGTCACGTTCGTGCGCCGCTGGTAGCCCTTGGCCACGCGCATGGCGACGCGCCGGCACACGGTCGCCAGTTGCCGCTCGAGATTGCGTAAGCCTGCTTCGCGCGTGTATTCCCGCGTGATCTTCTCGATTGCCGCGTCGCTGATGGACAGCAGCTTCTCTGAAAGCCCCTTTTCACCCAGTTGCTTGGGCAGGAGGTGACGCCGCGCGATGTGTAGCTTCTCCTCTTCCGTGTAACCACTCAGGCGAATGGTCTCCATGCGATCGCGAAACGCCGGCTGAATGGGGTCGAGCAGGTTCGCGGTGGTGATGAACATGACCTTGGAGAGATCGAACGGGACCTCGAGGTAGTGATCGCGAAATTCGCTGTTTTGCTCGGGATCGAGAGCCTCGAGCAGCGCGCTGCTCGGATCACCGCGGAAATCCGCGCCGATCTTGTCCACCTCGTCGAGCATGAACACGGGATTGCCCGTGCCGGACTGGCGAATTCCCTGGATAATTCGGCCCGGCAGTGCGCCCACGTAGGTGCGCCGATGTCCGCGGATCTCCGCTTCGTCGCGGATACCACCGAGGCTCATGCGCACGAACTTCCGGTTCATGGCGCGCGCGATCGATCGCCCGAGGCTGGTCTTGCCCACGCCGGGAGGCCCGACGAAGCACAGGATGGGCGCCTTGCCCGTGGGATTGAGCTTGCGCACGGCAAGCTGCTCCATGATTCGTTCCTTGACTTCGGTGAGATCGTAGTGATCCTCGTTGAGCACCTTCAGCACGGCGTCGAGGTCGAGCTGGTCCTCAGAAAATCGCGTCCACGGAAGCTCGATGATCCAGTCGAGATACGTTCGGACGATGCCGGCCTCCGCCGAATCCGGGTGCATTCGCTCCAAACGCCCGAGCTGTTTGTCCGCTACATCCTTGGCCTCCTCGGTCAGCGGCGCCGCGTTGATCTTTGTCCGATACTCGCCGATCTCCTCACGGCGATCGTCGCCTTCTCCGAGCTGCTCCTGGATCGCCTTGAGCTGTTGCCGCAGGAAATACTCCCGTTGGGTTCGCTCGATACCCTCTTGCGTCTTGGACTGGATCTCGTGCTGAACGGTGAGGACCTCGAGCTCCTTCATCAGGTACGCATTGACCTTTTGCAGGCGGCCGACACCGTCCACGGATTCCAGGATCGCCTGAGCTTCCGCAACCTCGAGCTGCAGGTTCGCCGCTACCAGGTCGGCCAGGCTCCCCGGTGTGTTGATGTTCGCGGCGATCTTGACGATATCGGGGTGAATGAGCTTGCCGAGCGCGACGGCCTTGAGGAGCGAGTCCTTCACGGCGCGGACAAGCGCCTCCGTCTCCGGCGCCAGCGGCTCGTTTTCGTCCTCCTGGTCGTCGATCGGACGGACGCGGGCGCTGAGCATGGGCTCCTTGCCCAGGTAATGGAGGATCTGGGCACGTCTCAGACCGTGCACGAGGAGCTTGAGCCGCCCATCAGACTGCTGCAGCAGGCGCATGATCAGCGCCACGCATCCCGTCGTGTAGAGGTCCTTTTCCTCGGGCACGTCGACGTCGGGCGACTTCTGGGTGACCAGAACCAGCATCCGGTTTGAATCGACGGCGCCGTGGACCGCCGCAATGCTCATGGGCCGGCCAACGTAAAGCGGGAAGATCATCACCGGGAAGATCACCACGTCGCGCACCGGCAATACCGGCAAGACTTCCGGAATGTCGATGTCGCGGGCGACCTCGATTTCTTCTACGCCTTCTTCCTCGTCGTCCTCTTCGTCCGTGTCGTTCGCTTCGATCATCGCGTATTGCTCACGGTCTTGGTCGTCAGCGGCGCCGCGGCGAGCGGCGCACCCGTCATGTCTCCTCCGGCGTGCGACCAGATGCTGTACCACGCCTTGGCGACGTCGCTCACGGCGCGCGAGTAGCAGATCGAGGCCACCCCGAAGGGCACGGATTGGGGTCCGAAGTAGTCCGCGGTATAGAAACCGCCTTCGCGCCTGGTGAACGACTCCTTGACGTTGCCGTAGAAGCGGTTCGAGAACTGCGCACTGGCTACTGCTCGGGCGGTCACCGCAGGCTGCAGGTCGGTGTCGCGTTCGTAGCCCTGAAAGCGGATGCGGAAGTTACGCAGGTTGGCGGCCGTGAATTTAAGAAACTCGCCGTAATACTTGGCCTCGTTCGGGTCGGCTTCGCCCGTTGCGAGCGGATTGTACAGGTCCGCGATGTAGTGGCCGAGCAGGCCGAGCCGATACACGACGTCCGCCATAGGCTGGTGCTTGTCCAGCGCCGTCTTCGCTTCCTGAGCGAGTTTTCCGATCTCGCGAGGTCCCTCGCCTTTTTCGCCCCCCGGATAGAAGTAGTGATTCTTGAAATCCTTCAGCTTCCGGTCGGGGTCGATGGATCCCTCGCGGAGCTTGTCGAAGTGGTCCTGAAGAATCCCCTTGAGCGCGGGCGGCGTAAGCAGTGAGGCGTCCACAACGATCTGCAGATGGATCGCCTCCGGCCACGCGTCGGCGCTCGTCGTCAGGACAAAGGCGGTGGCGAATGCAGCGAAAACGGAGCCGGCGATTGCCGCGGGCAGTCTCATTCCATATTCTCCTCGAGTCTCTTCTGTGCTTCGTCGGCACGAACGCCCTGAATTAGAAATAACTTGTGGCGGGAGCGCTCTCCGGTCCTGAGCAGGACGCGGGACTGGGGCACCCCTAGCAGCTTTGACAGGTAACGCCGGCAGGCCGCGTTGGCTTGGCCGTCGACGGGCGGCGCCGGCACGGCGATCTCCAGCGCGCCGTCCAGGATCCCGCACACCGCAAAACGCCCTGCCTTGGGGCGCAGCCGGATCAAGACCGTTGCCCCCTCGGGACACGATGCGACGATATTGCTGTCAGACATCCTGTTGAGCTCGCCCTCCAGATTCCGTAGAATATGCCGTGTACAGCGAGGCGGAGAGCGATGTCAAGCGAATGGTGCGGAGGTGCCCGTGGCCGGTTGCGGCGGCGGGCGGCGGGAAGTGGAGCATGCGTCTTCCTGCGGGCGCGGACGCTGCTGGCAGCGCTTGTGCTCGGGGCGGGCGTCACCGCTATGCCGGCAGCGGCAGCACAGCCTGCTGCGAGTGTGGAAGGCAGCTCGGCACGGATCGCCATTGTCACATCGGGAGCCGTCTCCGCCGCGGGAGCAATCCCCGCGACGCCGGAAGCCTACGCCCGCGACCCCGTCTATTGGGACTGGTCAGCGGCCTTCTCTGCGACCGATGCCGAGGTGACGGCGCTCGCGGTCGATCGTATGGGCGAGATCGGCCGCGGCGCTCCTGATCTGGTGATTATCGACTCCGTGGTCCCGCCGACAGTCAGCCACGCGCTGCTGGGGCGCTATGTCCGCGGCGGCGGCATCCTCATCTTGAGCTGTTTCGACGGCTGCGGTTTGCCCGCCGAGCTGACCGGGTATGCGTTGGTGCGCCGCACCGCCGGCGGTGCGGTGCGCTCGCGCCGGTTCGCGCAAGCATACCCGCGGGTTACCGCCCCCGGCACGCTGCTCGGTCCCCTGATGCGAAATGACGGGCTTTGGCTGCCCGCGGGGATCGGGACCTCAACGCTGACGCGGCCCCTGGCGCGGCGCGGTGCGCGGATTGTCGCGGAAGCGTACCAGCCAGATGCGGCCGGGTCGCCGCCCCGAGCGGTGCCGCTGCCGACGATCTACGAGCACCGGGTCGGACGGGGGTTGGTGGTCGGCTTGCCGTGGAGCCTGGGAAACGCGTGCGCGTACGGAGTTGCGTCTCGGCCCGTGTCTCGCGAATCCGCGGCGGCGCCGATCACCGATGGGCGCGCGGCAGCGGCCGCGAGGCAGCTCATGGCGGCGCTGGTACGCGGGGCACTCTATGAGGTTCGCGGATTGCAAGTGGCGAGCCGCTGGTCGGTGCCCGTCCGCGACGGCGCGCCCGGGCGTCTCGCCGTGATGGTGAGTGGCGACGTGCACGATGAGGACCGCAACTTTCAGGCACTGGCGGCCGCAGACCTCGCGGCGCTGCTGCAGGCGCTCACGGCACGGGGTTCCTTCTATTTTGTCGGCTTGGTGGCCGCGGCAAATCCCGAGCTCGTGGCGCGCTTGCGCGCCGCCGGTCACGAAGTGTCACCGCATTCCGCAAAAGGGCAGCTCTACGCCGCCGACATGATCTGCGGCGCCGGGCTCGTCCGCGCTGACCTCGCCCTGGCGGATCAGCTTCTCGGCATCGCCGAGCCGCCTTCCGAAGTGGGGAGTCGATCATTGCGCACCGAGAGTTGGGGAGCCGACGAGACCCGGTGCGGCGCCGTGAGCAGCCTGGCGAGCGCGGGCTTCGAGGTGGTGCTGGATGCACCGCTGGAGTCCCCGGCCGAAGCCATGCAAACGCAGCAATCAGGGTTGCGCACCCGCGTGCAGTGGACCCGGCTGGAGGTCGCGGCGCGGACCCGGCGGGACGACCTGAGGCTCACCGGCGTTACGGCCCAAGCCCTGGCGTTCATCCCGGCACCCGCCGCCGATCCGGGCGACGCCGCCGACATTTCGAACGTCGACTATTTCCGCTATGTGGTCGAGCGGTCCGCGCAATTCGCGGATCTGGGTGCTCATGGCGGGCAACTTGCCGTGTGGCTCTGGCACCCGGGTACGCTGGCCGGCAGGCGCGCCTGGACCGACGCTCAGGCCGCCCTCGCCGCGCTCGCCAAGCTACCGGGTGCGCTCTTTCTCAGCGGCGCCGAGGTCGCGGCGCTCGCTCGTGCGGGCCGCACGTCGCGAGCACGCCTGCTCCGGGACGCGAGGGGCACGATCACCGGGTGCGACTTCGACGACGCCGCTCGCGCGGCCGGCCTCGGCCTCTGGGTTCTCGGCGCCCTGAGCGACGCCGCCGCCGCGCCGTGCCGCGTGACCCGGATCACCGATCCTGGTGGTCGAATCGTCAGCGCTGTTTGGAGCCGGCCGGGGACTCGCTGAACCACTCGATCGACAGAATCTCGAAGTTTCGTGTCCCTGCTGGAACTTCCACTTCTACCTCGTCGCCTTCGGCCTTGCCAAGAAGCCCGCGGGCTATTGGCGAGCTCGCCGAGATCGCCCCGTCATAGAACGGCGTATCGTCGCTGCCCAGGATCTGGAAGACGCGCTCCTCGCTGGTGTTGAGATCGAGCAAGGTCACTCGCGTCCCGACACGTACCTTGTCGGTATCGACTTTCCAATCATCGATGAATTCGACGGCCGACAATCGCCCGCGGATGCTCTCCGCCTCGGTCAGCAGCCGGTCGCGGTGCTCGCGAGCCATGACCCACTCCGCGTTTTCTGACAGATCGCCGAAGGAGGCCGCCTTGCCGATCTCCTTGGTCAGCTCGCCGCCTTTGCCCGTGAGCCGGGCAATCTCGTCCATGCGTTTTTTCAGGTGCTGATAGGCTTTCCTCGTCATGAACGTCGCCATCCTGTAGCCCTTCCTCCAATCAATCTATGTCGTCCATTCGTCAGCCGGTCCGAAACCCCGCCCTTCAGGGCGGAATCGCCGCGGAACCCCGGCCTGAAGGCCGGGGTCTCAGCGGTGGTTTGGGCGGGGTCCAAACCCCGCCCAAACATGTCGCCGGCCTGAAGGCCGGCATCCCTATTGGTCATCCTTGCGGAAAATCCGCATTATGCGCGATGCCGGTCCCGGATGCAAGCGCGCCGGTGCCAGCGCGAGGGCAATGGCGGCGGCGACTGCGACGAGCGGCCATGGGGCTGCCGGAACCGCCGGGCTGGGCGAGGCGAGCGCTGCTGCCAGCGCCGACCTCGTCTCGGCGAGGTCTGTCGGCACATGACTGAACCGGGTTCGCGAGCCGACCAGGCGCGAGACGAAGCTGTCCGCGTCGTTCACCACACCCACCTGAGGCTTGCCTCCTGCCAGCAGCCACAAGTACTCGTAGTCCTCCATCCCGTCTCGGAGCTGTTCCCAGCGGAGCGAAGGAACCAGTCTGTTGCCATTCTCTCCACACGCCTCGACGCCACCGCCATCCTTGCGCGGCGGATAGAACAAGAATCCATCTCCGTTGTCTTGCCCCGTGACGTTTGGCGTCACCCACGGATTCTTGCTCCAATCCGTGGTGCTGTAGTGGAGCAAGCCATCGACCCGTTCACGCCAGGCGAGCCAGGGCGTAATCCGCGCCTCCATGCCCGGATGGCCCATGAGAATCGGATTCGGCAATGGCGGGTCATCGCCATACAAATAATACCACCAAACTTGTTCGTTGTAATCGCGTTGCCGGTCCTGGCTTTTTGTGACCTCGTAGCTCGAAATGGTCGGCATCCAGATGTCGATCTTCGCTCCGGGGTATTGGTAGATCGACGCTTCGACTTGCTCGCTCACCATCTGCCGAAGCTGGGGCGCCCGCGCGCGCACAAATGCCGAGATCATGCCGGTGGTGGCGTAGTCATCGTCGGTCTGCGGCTCGTTCACAATGTGGTAGTACGCTCCGGCCGCATATCCGCTCTGCTCCAGGTAGGCGTTGAGCGCCACCAGGTACGAGGCGAGCGCCGCCTGGTACGAGTCGGAACCGAGGACGCCGCCGCGAGCCTCTCCGCAGAAGGCGTAGGGCAGGCTGTCGGGTGGCCAGTTGGACGTCGGGCCGAGGGCGAGAAAAGTAGGAAAGCCCACGCCGCCGTTGAAGTTGTCCAGGCCGTTGACGTAGCGACCGGCCAGGGTCGCGAAGTCCCATGCACCCCAGGCGTCTGGCTCGAGGTGACCCGCGCAGTCGTACTCGACGCCTCCGGGATAGTTCAAGCCGGCAGGCCAGGCCACTCCTTTCGGAATGAGGCGATGGTCGATGAGCTGCTGCTTGAGCGCGTCGACGACGTCCCAGTAACACGGCTCCACGGAGTCCGAGATGGTGCCGCGATAGAGCTCGACTACCTGGCTCCAATCGAACCCCCACTCGGAGGCGAGGTGGATTTGACGCGGTAGGGCAAAGTCCCATACTTCCAAAGTGACGGGAACGACGGCCGCCCCGATGGTGACTGTCGCCGCGTATTCGCCCGCCGGCGCGTCCCAGGGAACGCGCAAGGTAAACCACAACGGCTGGTTGCTTCCGGCAGGCAGCGTGACCACGGCGTTGTCGTCGAGCGGCCACAAGGGATCGGGCCAGAGGCCGAGGCGATCGTATTGATCGCCCACGGAGCTGATCGGGACGTAGTCGACGCGGGCGATTCGCGGCGCCGGGATGGTGCCGGAGGCTCCGGCAAAAGCGCTCGCCGAGACGATCACATCTCCGCCCAGCGCGGAGCGAAGCACCAGTTGGAATGGTTCGAACTCGCCGCGCGCGGCGGCGATGCGCAAGGGTGCGGACGCGACCGGTGCCGCCATGGCGGGCAAGATCTTCTCGGTTGAGGGAGCGGTCCAGATCGCCAGGCCGGCATCTGCGGTGGCATTTGAGATCACGTGGAAGTAGCCCCCGACCTCGGGCTCCGCGGCCGCGGCGAAGCCGTCGGCCGCCTGGAGACCGCGATCGAGCTCGGGCGCCGCGTGTCCTTCGTGCTCCAGGACGTCGAAATACACGTAGTAACAATCTGCCCCCGCCAGCGATTTCCAGCGCATGGTACCTTCATTCTGATCGACGAGGCGGACCTCATCGAGCCACAGCGTCAGGGTGTCGCCGTCGTCCCACAGGCCGCCATTGCCGTCGACGGTATCGTTGTCACGGGTATGCAGCTCGACGCGGGTAACGGAGGACAGGTCGAGGCCGTCATCCGGCCAACACCGGTCCAGCGGTCGCAGTGAAACGCTCGCCGGATTCCACTGGTCCAGCGCCAGCGGCGGCCCGCCCTGAGTCACGGAGCTGCCGGCGCATGCGCCATAAACCTTCAGCCAGTACAGGTCGGGCGCCTGGTCCCGCGCCGACTCATTGACTTCGGGCCACACGTCATAGATGAGCGACTCGTACCGACTCCAGTCCGCTCGGGAGTCCGCCTCATCGATGTGAAGCTCGACTCCGGGATAGCCGTATCCGCCCGCCACGTTTTCGATGAAGACGCGCAACGAGCTGTTCCCGGCCGCAGCGCGGGTCGCGTCGGCTGCCGCCTCACCGTCGTTGACCGTCCAGTTGATCGGCCCACCAGCGTCGCCGATGCGCGGGAGCTCACCGTCCTCCAGCACGGTTGAGTAGGTCTCTGCAAACGCCAACGGTCCCGACAACACCGCCTCGCCGCGATACGGAACGACGCGCAGCGAGCGCAGATCGAGCAGGGACTGGGCGCGTCCGACCCGCTCGAGCGCCGCGCCGAAGTCGATGCTGGCCGACATGACCGCGCTCGCGGCACCTTCAACGCGGATGCGGTACGGCCAGCCGTCGTGCCACCAGTCAGCGGGCGCCGCGCCCGCTCGCGGGGCCCACCAACAGCAGACCACCCCCACGCATGCCAGGAGCACCAACCGCGCGCAGCCTCGCTTTTCCACCTTGCATGAACCGTTCCGCACCTGTAGCCGCCTTCCTCGGCGCCCGTGACAGGTCGCGGCACGTTCCCGCGACACCGTCTTGTCTCGCCCGCCGTACGGCAATAGTCTAGGCCCTGTAGTACTTTGTCGCCACTATTGTGCGCGCTCAGTTCCATTCTGCCCCGCCATTCTCCGAGGAGTCCTGCCGTGGCCTTCGTCATCGCTGAACCGTGCATCAACGTCAAGGACGCAGCCTGCGTCGAGGTATGTCCGGTCGACTGCATTCACGACGGTGCCGATCAGTATTTCATCGATCCCGAAGAGTGCATCGATTGCGGCGCGTGTGAGCCGGAATGTCCGGTCGACGCCATCTTTCCGGAAGATGAGCTGCCCACGGAATGGCGTTCGTTCGCGGCAAAAAACCGCGACAACATCAAGTGACGTAGATCACCGAGGCGTTATTGCGGTCGCTTTTCGACCCGTGGCATCCGCTGCAGCGCGCGCGGCGTCTGGCCGTGCTCGTGGTTTCGACGTTTGCCAACGCTGGAGAGCTCGCCGCTTCCCGCATCAGACCGCCGCGCTGGGAAATCCGCGGTTCATGCAGCCGGTGTGGCGTGTGCTGCCACACCGTGCTGCTCAAGATGCCGGACTGGGCCGTGCGCTACCGCCCGCTGCTCGGACTGATCGTGTCCTTTACCCACCTGCTCACCGATCTGCGTTTCAAGCATGAAGTCACGCACAGCGGGTATTTTCTCTTTACCTGCGACCTCTTCCTGCCGGATGGTAGCTGCGGGGACTATCGTCTGCGGCCATGGATCTGCCGCCGCTATCCTCGCGTAAGCTATTTCGACAAGCCCGAGGTGCTGCCGGAGTGCTCGTATTTTCCTGCCTTGCGCGGCCGGGCTGCGAGCTTTGAAGAGGCGCTGCGGCGCCAGCTTGACGGGGCAGCGACCGCCGCCGCGCCACCGCGCCACCCCGACTAGATCACGACGTCGCGCGCGAGAAGCTGCTTGGCAATCGTTACGAGCTGCATGTTCGAAGTCCCTTCGTAAATCGCCCCGATCTTGGCGTCGCGGTACAGCTTCTCCACGGGAAAATCCTTGGTGAATCCGGTGCCGCCGAGAAACTCTACCGCTTGTGAAGCGCATCGTTCAGCGGTCTGCGACGCGAACAGCTTGGCCATCGCCGCCTGTGTCAGAAACGGCAGGCCAGCGTCCTTCAAGCGTGAGGCGTTGTACACGAGGAGCCGCGCCGCCTCGACCTCGGTCGCGCACTGAGCAAGCTGGAACTGCACCCCCTGGAACTCGCTGAGCGCCTTCCCGAACTGCTTCCGCTCCAGGACGTGACCCTTGGCGTGATTGAGCGCGCCGCGGGCCAAACCGATCATCTGCGCTCCGATGCCGATGCGCCCTTCGTTGAGGGTCTCGATCGCGATCTTGTACCCCTTGCCGACTTCACCGAGCACGTTCTCCCGCGGCACCCAGCAATCGTCCAGGACAAGCTCCACTGTCGACGACGCCCGAATGCCCAGCTTGTCCTCTTTCTTTCCCACCGAGAATCCAGAAAACCCCCGCTCGACAATGAAACCCGTGATCCCTCTGTAGCCGAGCGCCGGGTCGACGGTTGCGAAGATGAGATAGACGCCGGCCTCATTGCCGTTGGTGATCCACAGCTTTCGGCCGTTGAGGCGGTACCCAGCGCCATCTTCGAGGGCGCGCGTTTGCAGCGCGAAAGCGTCCGAACCACTCGCGGCCTCGCTCAGGCAGTAGGCGCCGACAGTATCTGCAGTCAGTTTCCGGAGATACGCCGCCTGCTGGCTCGCCGTTCCCCACCTCAAAAGAGCGTTGTTGACCAGGGTATTCTGGACATCGACGAGAACGGCCACCGAGGGGTCGACGGCCGCAAGCTCCTCGATGACGAGAATCGCCATGAAGAAGGAAGAGCCGGCGCCACCGAGCTCTTCGGGAACCTCGATGCCCATCAACCCAAGCTCAAAACACTGTTCGATGATCTCCGGATCCATCTTGGCGACCCGGTCCATGTCGGCAGCCCGCGGCGCAATCACCGTCTGGGCAAACTCCCGGACCGTGTTGCGGAGAAGCTCCTCCTCTTCTGAAAGGCTGGTTAGCGGTCCCGGAGCAAGCTCAGATGCAGACATCGCAGTTTCCCTCTCGAATCGACCAAGCGCGTGTGCTATGCTACGTGAGCCCCGTCAAGGGGCGGGGTCGGCCTGAGTCCACCGCCAGCTCGACTGCAAGCTGTGCGGAAAGCGCATCACGAAAACCCCCACCTCACCGCCTCCCGCAAGCGGGGGAGGGACGGAGGAGGGCGCTGTCGCACCGGCGTCGTGCAGGCGGTGGATCCAGGTGGGCCTTTATACACTGACGGACAAGGCGTTGCCATCGTGGCGGCGGCCATCGCGAGCGCGGCCACCGGCGGCACCGTGGCGCGGAACAAGCGGCGGATGGAACTGGGATCGTGAGAAGTCGTGACGCGAGGTCCTCCCGGGAGATCGACACCCAGGATGAGCCTTTCCCGGTAGTCGACCCGGACCCCACTGCCGCGCACCTGGGAACGGCCGCCATCAATCGCCTGACGGCTCTGGTGTCTCAGCCCCGATTCTGGGTGATCCTGATGGCAACAGGCCTGGGTCTCTATCTCGTCTCCTTGACCCTGGACGCCCTCAAGACGGTGTTCGGTTCAGCCGTCATCGCCTACATTCTCGACGACCTGATCACCAGGCTCGAACGACACCGCGTTCCGCGCGTCGTCGGCGTCTTGCTCGTCCTGATTCTTGGCCTCGGCGTTGCCCTCCTGACGCTGGTGTGGCTTCTTCCCCGCCTCGTCTCTCAACTGAGCAACATTGTCGCCGACGTGCCCGCTATCGCCGGCCTGGTGACCGCGCGCATTCAGCACCTGCAACAGCAGTACGCGCAGCTCATCTCGACGACCTACGGCGAGCAGCTTGTGACGCGCATCGCATCCGAAGTGGAGCGGCTTGGTTCTTCGCTTGTCAATACCATGTTGGTCGGCATCACGGGCACTCTCGCAAACCTCTTCAACGGCGTCGTGGTCCTCTTTCTCGTGTTCGAATTCCTGCGGGACAAGAAGCTCATCCTCGGCTGGCTGTCCCGCTTTCTGCCTCGCCCGGATAGCCGCTTCTCCGCGGTAATGCGCGAGGTGGACCGCGAAATGGGGCATTTTCTGCGCGGCAAGCTCATCGTGATTGTCCTGCTTACGTCGGCAGCGAGCGTGGCCTACAGTATTCTCGGGCTGGAATCGTCTCTGTTTCTGGGAGTCTTGACCGGGCTGGCGACCGTGGTCCCCTACTTTGGGGCGGTCGTCGTTTTCTTCCCCGTTCTGCTGGTGGCGTACTACTCGCACGGGAGCACTACCGCGATGATCCAGGTAGGCGTCACGTATCTGATTCTGCAGACAATCGAGGGCTACGTGGTTTCGCCATGGGTCGTCGGCCACTACAGTCGTATCCATCCCGCCGCCGTGGTCATCTCCATCCTCGTTTTTGGCTCGGTGTGGGGGATGTGGGGCGTCATTCTCGCGGTCCCCGGCGCCATCGTCATCCGCGGTTTTCTCGACGAGCTTGCGCGCTGGGTCAGCGAGCAGCACGCCGGGTCGACCCCGGCGGCGGCCGCCGGTAAGGCGATGAGCTCGGTGGGAGCGAAGACCCCGGAAAGCAACGCTGCCACGGAAGGCGTAATTCTCTGAGGCAATCCTGATGAGCGACCGTCGATTTGCTTTGGTGCTCTTCCTTACGTTGCTGTTCTTGGAGCCGCGGCCCCCTGCTGCGGCGCTCGAGCCGGCCGCCGACCCACCTGCGCAGCTTCCCGTAGCGCTGCTCGAAGAGCTCCGGCGGGGAGCAGCGGGCGATTGGGTAGCCGTGGTCGGGGAGCTTGCGCGCGACACGGCCGAGGGGATCATCGAAACCTGTCTGCGGCAAACGGCGGAAGGTGTCGAGCCGGGAATGGCCTACTTCTTGTCGGCGGCCGGGCCTGAGGAGGGATTACGCGTGCCGCTGCCTGGCGCAGAGAAGCTCGGCTATTTCTACCGCAAGCTCGACTTCGCGGCACTCGGCTTGCCAGCCATGGGAATGGACCTCATCGTCGCCGTGCCACCTGAGCGGGCGGAGTCCGCGGTCAGCTTCTTGCAAGCCGCCGCGAACCGGCTCCGGCCCGGCGGCCGTCTGATCCTGTGGCGCGCGGCGGCGTCAGCGGGGGATGCGACGCTGGACGCGCTGAGGCAACGCTTCCGGCTCGCGCATCTTGAAGAGGTTGCCGCTAGCAGTGAGGCATCTGGCAGCGCGGAGCTGCTCGTCGGCAAGGCCTCCGTGCCCGCCGTGGTGACGGCCCAGGAGCTGGACCAAGCTCTCAAGAACCGGCCACCGTCCTTGCTGGCGGACGTGCGGCCGGCAGCGGAGTACCGCGCGGGACACATCCCGGGAGCCCGTAGCGTGACGCTCGGAAGCCTGAGCAGACTCCGGTGGCGCGAGGCCGGCGGCGCGAGCGCGGCCATCTATGGCTCCGGCGAAGCGACGGCGAAAAAAGCCGCAACGGTCTTGCTGGAGCAAGGACTCACGCGAATTTACGTCCTGCGCGGCGGCATGGATGCCTGGATGGCCGCTGGCCTGCCCACGGAAACGGGACAGCGAACTGAAGCCAAGAGCAAGTAGGGGAGAGGCCGTGAGCGATATTGATTGGAAGAGCGTAGAGGAAGAGGCCGTAGCACTCCTGCAGGACCTCCTGCGAATCGACACGACGAATCCACCCGGCGATGAGATCAAGGCCGTTCGGCATGTTGCCGGGGTGCTGGCACGCGCGGGCATTGCCTGCGAGGTATTCGAACCGTTTCCCGGGCGAGGCTCCCTCGTGACCCGAGTCGGGCCAGGCGGTGGCAATGACCTCGAGGAGGCGCTGCTGATGCACGGCCACCTCGACGTGGTGCCCGCCGAGCCCAAGCAATGGAGGTTTCCACCGTTTTCGGGCGAGCTTGCAGACGGATGTGTCTGGGGCCGCGGCGCGGTCGACATGAAGGGGATCGTCGCCATGCAGCTCATGGTGGCCTTGCTCGTGCATCGCGGCGCGATCACGCTGAAGCGGCCTCTCAAGCTCGCCTGGACCGCCGATGAAGAGGAGGGCGGGGGTTGCGGCATGGCGTGGATCGCGGCGAACCGGCCAGACGTCTTGCATGCGCGGTACGCTATCGGCGAGGTGGGGGGCTTCAGCATGGCGCTACCGGGCGGGCGCCGGGCGTATCCGATCGGAGTAGCCGAAAAGGGACTCGCATGGGTAAAGGTCACCGTATCGGGCGAGCCTGGCCACGGGTCCATGCCGCAGTTGCACGCGCGCCAAAACGCGGTGGCGCGGTTGGCAGCCGGCGTTGACCGCTTGCAAAGGCGCGGCCTCGAATACCGGCTGACGCCCGTGGTGCGGCAGTTTCTGGACGAGATGGCGGCGGTCCAGCCGCGGCCGAGCGGCTGGGTGCTTGGCCTGCTGAAGCATCGCCGACTGGCGCGGGCGGTGTTGCGCCACGTGATTCCCGACCCGGGACGCGCGCGCGCCCTTCACGCCGCCCTGCACGATACGGCTACCCCGACGGTTCTGAACGCCGGCGTCGGGGGCAATCCCGAAACTGGGCGCGGCAAGCCGAATCTCATTCCCTCGACCGCCAGCGTCGTTCTTGACGGCCGCACGCTACCGGGCACGACGACGGACTCCTTTCTCCGCCAACTGCGGCGCGTATTCGGGGACGACGCCGAATACGAGGTGATTCACTCGGCTCAGCCGACGAGCGCCCCGACGACGACGCGACTGTATGATCTCATGGTAGCGACGCTGCAAGCGGAGGACGAAGCGGCCGTACCGCTTCCCAACCTGGTCGTCGGCTTCACCGATGCCAAACATATTGCGCAGCTCGGTGTCGACTGCTACGGATTCGCGCCGATGAAACTCCCGGACGACCTCAACTTCGCCCGCATGTTTCACGGCCACGACGAGCGCTTGCCGGTGTCGTCGCTGATGTTCGGTATTCGCGCGCTCCTGCGGCTCGTGCAACGGGCGCTCGGCGAGTGATGCGGCGGCTACGGTAGGCGGTCGATCGCCAGCCCCATGGGCAAGTAGACCTCGCGGCAGCGCGCGGAGAACTGATGAGACAGGAGGGGAGCGCGGCCGTCGACGATGTCGATTACCAGCGCATCCTTCTTCTGCGGGTGCGGTCGCATGACGCGCCCGACGGCCTGTTTGACCTTCACGGGTGAACGCATTGGACAGGTCAGCACGAGGCAGTCGAGCAGCGGCTGATCCCACCCTTCGCCGACGAGGCGGCTGGTCGCGACGAGAATGCTGAGCTCGGCGCGCTCAAAGGCGGCCAGCGTCGCCGCGCGTTCGCGCGCCGTGCACCGGCCGAGGAGCAGTCCCGCGGGCACGCCGCGCTCCACGAGGCTCCTGGCCAGCGACTCGCAGTGGCTGATGCGCTCGGATAGCACCAGCACCTTTCGCCCTTGTGCCGCCTCGGAGGTGATGCGCTCGACGAGCAGGTCGTTGCGCGCGCAGTCCGCCACCAGGGCCGACAGAATCGTGTGAAAGTCGTCCTGCGGAGGTGGCGTGAATGCGGACAGCAGGGGGATGACGCGGGGCCGAATCAGGTCCTTTTGGCGATAGAGGCGTTCGGGAGCGATTTTCTCGTCACCCGGAGGGGGGCCGACGATCCAGAACATCACCGGTCCCAGCCCATCAGACCTCTGGGGTGTCGCCGTGAGCCCGTAGCGGTAGCGGGCCGGAAAGCGGGAGATGACGTCGCTGAATGTGTATGCCGGCGCATGGTGTGCTTCGTCGCACACGACCACCCCAAAGCGGTGCACCAGTGCGTCCAGGTCGCGCCGCCGCAGGGACTGGACGAGCGCGACCGTGAGCTTGTCGCCGAGCGCGCACGCTCCATCGCCGATCAGCCCGGTATCCGGCGCGGCGAGCGACAGCAGGGTGGCCGCCTTTTGTAACGCTTGTTTGGCCAGCTCCACCGTGTGCGTGATCCAGAGTGCCGGCTGCCGGGCACGCCGGACGATTTCCAGGCCCATCACCGTTTTGCCGCTACCCGTCGGCGCGACGATCATCCCTTGCTCGCGCAGCAATGCCAGGCTGACGACGCTCTCCTGGTAGGGGCGAAGCGTCACCGCGCCGCTCAGCTCGGGGAACTCTAGCGGTGGGAACGTCGTGCGCAGGTCGCGCGGTTTCAGCCGCAAGCCATCGCGATGGGCCGCAATGCGGAGCTCCCGGTAGAAGCCTCGGGGAAGAACGAGAGAATCACCCTCGCGGCGGTAGTAGCGCAGCACCTGCGGAACGTGCTGCCAGTAGCGCCCGAACTTGCGCGCGCGAAGGAAGGCGGGGTTGTCGATGGTAAGCGCCGCCAGCAGCTTCCTGCGCAGGGGTTCGGGAAGCCGCGAAAACTCGACGCGCAGAGCGTTATCGATGACGACTTCGAGATCGCTCTGCACGTCCGAAAATGGCGGGGGGTATCACAGCAGATCCAGTACGCGCTCGTTGGAAAGATTGGAGTGAATCAGGGAAGCGCGTCCCGACTCGCTGAGCAGTCGCTCACGGACGAGGTTGGTGACTTCCAGAGCCACGTCCGCATCGCGAATCTGGGATTCGGACGCCATGATATTCTCCCGGGCCGTCTCGAGGCCGTTAACCGCGGTTTCGAAGCGGTTTTGCAGCGCCCCTAGGCCACCCACCGCCGTCAGGACGGTACTGCGAGCGCTTTCGAGCGAGGAGCGGGCGCTCTCCGCGCCACTCGCCGTGGCGATCGAGGTTCCGGCGACCCCCAGCCCCGTGGAGGAGAAGCTCTGATCACCAGGTCCCGGGTTGCTCTGAATGCTGATGGTGACCTTGTCGGCATCCGTTCCCTGGATGCCAATGACCGTCTCCTTGCCGGCGAAGGAGCCATCGAGCAACTTCTGGCCATTGAACGTCGTACCTTCAGCCAGGCGGTCCAGCTCGGATTGAAGCTGCTGATATTCCTCGTCCAATGCCTGCCGCTCGTCGTCAGAAAGCGCCACTCCACCCGACGCCATGGCCAGCTCATCCATGCGCGCCAGAATATCGGTGGATTGGCCGAGACCGCCCTCGGCGGTTTGCAGCAGGCTTACGGCGTCGCTGGCATTGCGCACGCCCTGGTCCATGAGGCGGATGTCGGCGCGCAACGCTTCACTGATGGCAAGCGCCGCGGCATCATCCTTTGCCTTGTTGACCCGCTGGCCGGTTGAGAGGCGCTCCGTGACTTCCTTGAGGCGCGCGTCTGTCCGGTTGAGGTTGTTGAGGGGGCCGAAATTGGTGTTGTTGATGCGAAGAGGCATGACGACCTCCTTGTCGTCGGACATCCTAAGAGCACTAATCCCTTATCGGAATAATAGGCTCTCGCCCTTAGGGTGTCAAGGCCCCCCACCTCAACTCCCGCCGCCAGCGAGAGGAGGGACGGAGGGGGGCGCTGTCGCGTCGAGCGCGGCGACGGAAAAGCGTGTCCCGGTCGTCTGCGCCGGTTGGTCAGCAGCCTTGAGCTCGACGTGCAGCTCGTAGTCGCCCGGCGGCGCCTTGCCGCGGTTGACCGCGAGTAGCAAGTTCATCCGCCGTGCATCCGCGGGGTCCGCCGTCCGGCCGCGGATCTCGACCGTGGGCAGCTCGGCGGTTGCGCTGGTGGTGGCCGCCGGGGTGACGGACGCGCGCACGGACAGACTCCCGTTCGCCGCCGCCTCCGCCATTCCGTACGTCAGAATGCACACGCGTAGCGGCGTCTCCCCGATGCGAGCGTTCGCCACCGGGACGAATGGCGCTCCCAAAACAATGAACGGAAACCGCCGCGGACCTACGGCCTCCTGGTTGCTCTTGACCACAAAGCGCAAGTTGTCTGCCGCGACAACGGCGGCCGCGTAGCCACCTTTCGCGGCGATGCGCGGCACCTCGAGCGCTACTGTCTGCAGCGTGGACGCCCCCGTCCTGAAGTCCCGCACCATGGCGATCACGGTGGCGGGTCCGGGCGGCAGTTGCAGCGCCGCATAATACCGCAAGCCGCCGGGAGTGAGCTCGGCCGGGATGTCGCGCATCGACATGCCGACGTTCTCGCTGAAAAAATCCAACACCTGACCGGCCTCAGTCATCGCGTAGCCGTACACTTCAAGGCGTACCGATGCATCCGCCGCTCGGCCAGCAAAGATGGTCGGGAGCTCCAGGACGACGGCGCACAGCGCGCGCTCCTCGCTGCCTGGCAAGAGCGTGGTGAGGATGTTCAGCTCGAAGCTCTGCCGTGCCACGCCGCCGACGATCTCGGCAGCCGTGTCGAGCTGGCGCTGGGCCCCGCTGAGCTCCGAAAAGGGCCTGGCCTCCGTATACCCCGGCCGAAAGAGGAGCTTGGCGCCTCGCCGGCTCGCCGCCAGCCGCACCTCCAGCCGGTGGTAGGCTCCGGCGCCCCGGCTCTCGCTGGCGTTGTAGCCGAGCACGTAGAAACGCCGCGAGCGACTCATGACGCGATCCAGGGAGTGTGCCAGATCGTTGGAGTTGCGGCTGAACGTGCCGCCGGTATTCTCGGCCATCATGAACAGCACCGCCTGGCTGCTTGCCGCATCGCGATCCTGCAACTCCCTGCCGGCAACGAGGCGGCTCGTATCCACCGTATGCACAACCACGTCGGCGCGCCGCAGCCGCGACAATGCTTCCTTGAGATTGGTCTTGATGCTGCTCGAGCCAAACATCCGATCCGCATCCCCCCAACGCGTCCACGACCCGGGTCGAATCTGGTTTTCTGTCAGCTCATGCATTTCGCGCGTCGACTCGGTTCCGACCAAGATCGTGTCGTCGAACCCCTTGGAAAACAGCAGCACGTGCTTTCTGCCTTTGAGCGTATCGAGGAGCTCGCCGAGGTTGTCCATGGCCCGAAGCATGCTGCTGACTTCCGAATAGTACCCGTCGCGAAGCGCCTTCTGCCCCTCGTTGACGACATCCGCGAGATGCGCGGACACTTCATCGGATATCTCGGGATTTTGCGCCGACAGACTGGATCTCTGGAAATCCTGCCCACTGCCGAAAATCAGGTCGCTGAACAGGCCCAGGTTGTCGCTTCGCCGCTGCTCGATGGTGGTGCCGAGCGATACCAGGGCGCGCCGGAGCTGCACGCGGTCGCGCGTGAAAGACAGGACGATGCGCAGCCCGGTCGTGCTCGCGTACGTCGCCACACCGGCGTGATCGGTATCCGCGAGCTGGTCGAGCGCGCTGAGCGCGGCTTCGCGGGCCTTTTCGACCCCTTGCAACGTCGTGAAGGCGAAGTCGAACAGGAAGAGCACATTCCTGCGGGCGGCGGGCACCCGCCGCAAGACTTCCCTGGTCTCCGGCGCGGCGAGGTCGACCGCTTCGGCAGCGACAATGCGCTGCTCGACCCCATCGTCGGTGATGATGAAGTCCGCGGCGCCGAGCCCTGGCACAGGTTCACCGCCACGGTCGAAGACGCTTACCGGGACTTCCACAAACGTCGTGTTGACAACCACGGATATGGCTTCGGGAGGAGACTCCGCCGCCTGCTGCTCAGGGGTTTGCGCGCGCGCCCGGGCAGCGGTGCCGCCGTGCACCAGAAGCATGACGACGACGAGCAGGATTTCGATCCTCGGGGCAGAACAGGCAGATGTCATCTCGCATTTCCTCCGCGGGTTGCCCCGCATCGGGGCCAGCATGGCTAGTATATGCGGGCCGCCCGGTCGCTTGCCAGACGCGCGGCCGGCGTTGCGCCGCACCGCCCACTGGCCATAAGAACAACTCGGGCCATCGGCGCCCGAGGACTGCTAGACGGCGTAGCGCAACCGCGTAACCGAAGGAGAACGAACGTGCGCACACTGGTACTGATTTCCGGTTTGGTCGCGGCGCTGCTGCTGGCAGCGGGCTGCAACCTCGGCGGTAAAGAGAGCCCGTCCGCGGTGGCGACGGCGGTGTGTGCCGCCGCGCGCGACAAGAACGAAGCGGAGTTCTGGCGGCGGTTTTCAAAGGTCATCCGCGATAGCATGGCGGAAATCGAAAAGCTGGACCGGACCGGCAAGGCGGGGACGACCGCGATCGAGTACGAAAAGTTCAACTGCAAGCCCACGGCGGAAAAAATCGAAGGCGACAAGGCGGTAGTCGCCATGGAGGGCGCCGAGGTGGGAGAATCGCTGCTGCTAAAGAAGGAAGAGGGGCACTGGGTCGTCTATGGCGTCGTCCAGGGGGGCGCCGAGAGCGATCTTGAGATGGCCATGGCGATGATGGTCGAGATCACCAAGGGCATGGCGCAGGGCCTGAAAGCCCTCGGCGGCGAGGCCGGAACGGCCGCGCCGGACGGCGGTGTGGCACCGCCGGCCGCGGCGGGTGGCGAGTGACGCAGAGGATGCTTCGCGATCTCTGGCGCCCGGATGGTCGGTGATGGCCGACTGCCCACCGGCGCGCGATGCGCGTTGCTTCGTCACCCCGGCGAAAGCCGGGGTCCAGACCCACCTGCACCCATGCTTGATGCCGGCTTTCGCCGGCACAATGATGCTGGCGGGTTCGCGCCGAGCCGCCGGTGGATTTACGGACCGCCGATTCTTGCGGCTACTCTGCCGGAGGCTCTGGGCGAAGCTGGGCTGGAGCCCAAAGCGCCGGATCCTCAACGTCGCGCCGGAGCAGCTCCAGAGAAGAAGCGCAATAGAAGCCGTCATTGATGCGCTCGTCGAAGGAAAAGCGCAGGCGCACGCCGGTCCTGACCTGGACTTGTCCATCCGCCTGCGGAAAGAGCTGTGGGCCGATCGCGCCGATGACGCAGAACAAGCTGATGGTCCCGTACTCGTAGAGATGGTGCCAGGCGCGATCGATCCCGACGCTGCCGAGGTTGGCGACAAAGATGCTTGCGAACATCGGATCGTCCCTGATGAGCGCGGCGGGCAGCAGGTTGTGCGCGTCGAGCCAGCGTGCGACGCGGATCAGCCCCCGCAGCAGTGGCGCCGGGGCGCGTAGCAGAAGCTTGGTCTCCTGGTCGGTGCGGCTGTCCCGCCCCGACCGCGATTCTCCGACCGCGTCCCGCAGCCGCTCCACGAGCTGGTCGAGTGGTTCGTCTGCACGCAAGGCGATTTTCACCGTCTTCAGCGGCGCGCGATCCGCAAACGCCATCTTTACTGCGAACGAGGCCTCGGTGAGATGTCGCTGGTAGATGCGGCCGCCGGAGACGAAGCGGTTGAGACCCGAGCGGTGCTCCAGGACTCGTCCCAGGGCGGCGAGTATGAGATGAAAGACGGTCGCGGGCGCGTGCGGATGTGCCCGGTTCCAACCCTCGAGAAACGCCAGCGTGTTGGTGAGATCGAGCAGTTGCTCGTAGTAGACGACCGATTCGGTGCGCGTCGGCATGATGAACGGGATCATGCGGCGAATGGGCGACAGATCGGTGACCAGTGCTCCGTCGGGGCGGTGGCGTCGAAACATGCGGTGCGGCCTTTCAGGCGAAGGGGTTGACTTTTGTTCATCTGGCGGGTTAGGGTGTTCAGAGTGACTGATCATAAGGCGGGCGTAGCTCAGTTGGTAGAGTTCCAGCTTCCCAAGCTGGCTGTCGCGGGTTCGAGTCCCGTCGCCCGCTCTCGAGCGAGCCGCGGCGGTAGATGAGTCTGAGGAGGGGTGGGCGTGGCTTTATGGGGCCGATCGCGAACGGGGGACCGAGAGACGAGCTCGGAGTCCCCAAAACCAGAAGCGCTCCCGACCAAGGATGAGCAGCTCCTGGCGGAAGTGTCCGCCAAGATGGCAGAGGCCGAGCGTCGGCGGGCACTACCAGTGGCTGAGGCGGCACCCGCGGGACCAGCGCAAACACCAGCCGGAGGAAAACCCGCACCGGCGTCGCCAGCCCACATCGCCGCACCCGTGACTGCAGCCGCCGCACCGCAACAAGTCAGCCCACCGCAGGCGCCGCCGATCGCATCCCCGCCACCTGAAGTCGCCCGCGCCGCGGCCGCGCCGAGCGCACCCGCGGCAGCCGCACTCCAGGCGAACAAGTTTGTCACGCGGATCGGTCGTGAAATTACCGTCACTGGAACCATCAGCGGTGCCGAGGATATTCTGGTCGCCGGCGAGGTACGGGGCAACATCGACGTGCAGAGCAACGTCGAGGTTGAGCGGAGCGGTCGACTGGAAGCGGATATCGTCGCCGATCGCATCGCGATCGCAGGTTCCGTGCGGGGGTCGGTCATCGCTCGGGAACGACTGGAAATAGCTCCGCAAGGCGAGCTCAGCGGCGATGTCGACACGCCGCGGATCGTTATTGCCCATGGCGCGGCATATCAAGGGTGGATCCGCACGCGACGCACCCGTCCTGCCGGCGGAGAGGGGAGCGGCACCGAGGAGCGGAAAAGCCCCAAGACCTCACCCGCGCCAACGCCCGCGCCGAGCAGCGCCCCCCGCGCCACCGGAGAACAGAAGCTCCGCCGCGCCGCGGACGAGCTCCGCGATATCGCCCCGAAAAAGCCGCCCCGGCCCGTCCCCCCCGAGGATCGCCCTGGGGGCCAGGAGGCCACGCCCGAGCGGCCTTTTTCCGTCGCGACCGAAGAAGGTCAATCGCCGGCAGTCGCCGCGCCCAAGCGATAGCTCCCAGCCGACCGGCGTAACACCGCTGCCGTTCGACCGTTCGCCTAAACGCATGGGCGCCAGCCCTGGTATATCCTTTTCGGCAGCCCGACAATGACCGAGTCCGCAAGCGAGCTCTCTCCCGATGGCCACCAAGAGCACGACCACCGCGGCGCACAGGACACCGCACTCATCCTCCGCGCGCAGCAAGGAGATGTCACGGCCTTTGAGAGCCTCATTGCCGCATACCAGCGCCGTATCCTCTGGCTGTCCTTCCAGCTCGTCGGTAACTACGACGACGCGCAAGATGTTTGCCAGGAGGTATGTATCCGCCTGTATCGATTTCTCGACAAGTACGACCCAAACTACCGGTTCTTCACGTGGTTATATCGCCTCGTCGTCAACGCCTCGCTCGACCATATCGGGAAGAAGCGGCGGCGGTCCGCCGAACGATCCCTGGATGAGCTGGCCGAAATCTCCTCCGGAGCGGACCGTGATCCCTCTCCAGATCCCCTCGACGTCGTCCAGCAGACACAGATCCGCGCCCACCTCGCCGAGGTCATGGAACTGCTCACGCCGCAGCAGAAAGCTGCCTTCATCCTGCGCGACGTGGAGGGCTTGGAGGGAGCCGAAGTGGCGACGATCATGGGCTGCGGAATGGGCACGGTCCGAACCCACTTGCATTTCGCGCGCAAGAAGCTGCGCGACGAGCTCAAGGCTCGCCACCCAGAGCTCGTGACAGGAGGTGGATCATGAGATGCTCCGAAGTGCGTGACTGCTTGCCGCTGTTCGCGGGAGGAGATCTTGACCCCCAAAGCAACAGCCGAGTGGCGGACCACTTGCGTGCGTGTGCGACCTGTCGAAACGAGCAGCATGAGCTCACGTTCCTCCGCGACCTGGCGCCGGCGGCGCTGGCGCGCGCCGTCCCGGAATCCGTGATGGCGTCCTTCTCGGTCAGGCTGAGCGCGGCCCTGGCAAGCGAAGCCCAGCGCCTGGCTGCCCCAGTCCCCGGATCGGGCATGCGCGTTTTCCGCGCTGTGCGTATGGTGCTGCGCCCCGGCCGGTATTACTGGCGGCCTGCCGCGGTCGCGCTGCTGCTGTCAGTCGCCGCTGCCGTGCGCCTCGGCACCTACTCACCGACTTCCGCCCCGCGCACGAGGCAGCCCGATTTGGCCACGCGCGCCGCCGTCGGCACAGCGGAGGAGACGCCGGAGGACGCCGTCGTGGTCTACCGCCCGGACGACGAGGGGACGATCATTGTGTGGGTTTTCGAAGGCAAGCCAGGTGCAGATGATGTTTTCCGCGGGAGATGAGGGGAGATGAAGCGAGGACTTCGGCTAGCCGCTCTGGTTGCGGTGCTTTCGACGGCGACGCTGTTGGTCGCGCTCGAAATCGCGTTTGCGGACCCGGCGGACCGAGAGGATGGGGAAAACAGTGCGGACGTCCGAGAAGGACTGGTGCGCGGCGAGGCGATTCCCGAGGCACACCCCGGTCTCGAATCGCGCACTTTCCGCCTGCGTCACCGTGATCCAGAACAGGTTCTCTCCCAGGTTCGAGGCGTCCTGAGCGAGGAGGGCGAGCTCTCGCTCGGCCGCAGCGGCAGCATCACGATTCGCGATTATCGTTCCGTAATTGACGACGTGGAGGAGTTGCTGCGCACCGTTGACGTTCCTTTTCACGTGCTCGAATTCCACGTGAAGTTTTTGCTCGCGTATTCTCGGCTGCCGCAGCCGCCGGAGCCTCCGGCGCTGCCCGGACTGAGAGAGGCGCACGACGCCCTCATGGGGCTGCACGGCAAGCTCTCCAAGGTCTTCAAGTTCGCAGGATACAAGGTGCTTGACGAGGCGACGGTGCGGGCCACCGAAGGGGAGGAGGTCGAGATGCGCATGGCGGATGGCGACTACGTCGTCCGCTTCACGTCGCGGTTCAGCAACGGTGGCGGGGAGGAGACCGGGGTGGCCTTGCAGGGATTCGTCGTCGAGACCAGCAGCGGAGAGCGCTTGCTGAAGACGAGCGTTACGGTTGGACTCGGGAAGACCGCCATCCTTGGGAAATCCCGGCCGGCGGAAGATTCCGACGCCCTCATCACCGTGGTATCGGTGGATCTCGCCGATTGACGCCAGGGCTCGGCGTCACCTCTGGAGCTCGGCGCCGCAGGATCAGTCGTTTCTGCCTATGCCGAGGTTCGCCATTTTCTTGTACAGATGGCTCCGCTCCAGTCCGAGCGACCGCGCGGCGCTGCTGATATTCCAGCTATGGCGCCCCAGCTCGCGCTCGATGAGCTCGCGCTCGAGCATCCGGACTCGCTCGCGTAGCGGCAGCTCATCGCCGCCGGCAGTGTCCGGCATTTCCGCGCATGCGGGCTCGAGAGCCTGCAGCGGCAGAACTTGCGCAACCGCGGCCGCATCGATCACGTCCGATGGGCCCAGAATGACCAGGCGATCGATGATGTTGGCCAGCTCGCGCACGTTTCCCGGCCAGGAGTACGCGCACAATGCCTGTGCGCCATCGACGGCGAGGCGCGGCATCTTTCGCCCGTGCTCGTCGGAGGCGCTACGGAGAAAGTGGTCGCAAAGCAGTGAAATGTCATCGCGCCGGTCGCGCAGCGGCGGGACCGTAAGCGGAATCACGTTGATCCGATAGTAGAGGTCCTCGCGGAAGCGGCCGTGGCGAATCTCGTCTTCCAGGTTCTTGTTGGTAGCGGAGATCACGCGGACGTCCACCGATATCATCTCGCTCCCCCCAACCCGCTCGAGCTCGCCTTCCTGGAGCACGCGCAGCAGTTTGGACTGCATCTGCACGCCCATATCGCCAATTTCGTCGAGAAACAGCGTTCCCTTATTAGCCTGCTCGAACTTTCCGCGACGGGTTTCCGTGGCTCCCGTAAAGGACCCTTTCTCGTGCCCGAAGAGGACACTCTCGATGAGCTCGTTTGGAACCGCGGCGCAGTTCATGCGGACGAATGGCCCAGTGCGACGCTTGCTGAGCTGATGAATCTGCCGCGCGACGAGCTCTTTGCCGGTGCCGTTCTCGCCCCGGATGAGGACGCGCCCATTGGTTTGGGCCGTGGTGGCGATGCGGTCCCGCAGCTCGCGCATCGGGCGGGAGTCGCCCACGAGGTGATAGCGCGCCTCGATTTGTCTTCGCAGATCGACGTTTTCCCGTCTCAGACGGCCGAGCTGCAGGGCGTTACTGACCGCCACCAATATGCGTTCGACATTGATCGGCTTCTCGATGAAGTCAAACGCCCCCAGTCTCGTAGCGCGGACGGCTGTTTCAATGGTGCCATGGCCGCTCATCATCACTACCGGAGTGTCGGGGCTGCGCGAGCGCAGCAGGCCGAGGACCTCCAGGCCGTCCATCCCGGGGAGCTTGACGTCGAGCATCACGAGGTCCACGGACCGCTCTTCGACGACTCTTAGGGCCTCTTCCCCGCTGGCGGCGGTAACTACGGCGTAGCCGTCCAAAGACAAGGCTCGCGCCAAGGCGGTGAGAATGTTTTTCTCGTCGTCGACGACGAGAATCGCAGGTTGGTCAGACATGAGTGGGATTTTATGGCCGCGCAAACCGTGCGACAAGAGCTTGTCGCCGCCGCCCAGGGGCAACCGTTGCTGCCCGGCCTTGCGCGCCAGTTACGGAGGTCGCGGAGGTAGTGTAATCACCGCCCCTTCGCCTGCAAGCTGCGCGGAAAGCGCATCACGAAGGCTGCCACCTCGCCTCCTCCTGCCAACGGGGAAAGGGACGGAGGGGGGCATAGTCACGCCGACGTCAAAGAGGTGGTGGATTCAGGAGGCAATATCGACTTGACACGCACCAGGGGCGCGCGTAAGATACGGGCAAGTTTTTTCTCTCGTCAACGGTCCCCTCGACCGGAGGACCATGGTCCCAGGAGGTAAACGTGGCTGCCGAAGCAACCGCTTCCCAATCC
This sequence comes from Candidatus Schekmanbacteria bacterium, assembly GCA_016188575.1. Taxonomy (GTDB): domain Bacteria; phylum CSSED10-310; class JACPHN01; order JACPHN01; family JACPHN01; genus JACPHN01. The sequence continues at coordinate 61,359 of JACPHN010000124.1, read as the reverse complement.
AAAGTCCCGACCATCGCTGGCGTGGCGCTCATTCTGTCAATTCTGTGCTTCGTCGTCTTGGCGTACAAGGTATTTCTGCCTCAACAGCAACTCAACGACGAGCTGTTTACGCAACTGACCGAGATGGAAAACCGGCTGGCCCAGAATGAGGCCGACCTTGCAAAGCTGAACACGCAGCTCAACCGCGTCGATTACGGTAGGGAGATCGCCGCGATCGAACAGTCGCTGGCCTCGCTCAACTCCCTGGATCAGAAGAGTCTCCCGGAAAGCGCACTGTCGAGTCTGAGCACGGCCCGCCTGAGCCTGACAGGATTGGCAGCCGCGCTAAATAACGCAGCCGCCGGCCCCGCGAAGAGCGAGGCGGCACAGGCGCCGCAGGCGACTGAAGAACCCGCCGCCGCCCCCGCGGCCGGAGGCGCCGAGGCCGCCGAAGCTACGGAAACCAGCGCTGCCCACCATTAGGAAAACGGCAGTCGCGCCTGGTAAGAATCACCCGCCAGGTGGGGCGCGCGGCGCGCCACGCCGAGACGCGGGTAAAGCGCTGGCGGCCCTGGCGACGTCTCCTCGAATCGCGATCGGGCCGCCGGCAATGTGAATGCGGTGATGAACGCCTGAGAGTAGGCAACCGTGGCGAGCACATTTCTCGTGGTGTCCGATGATCCCGCGCTCGTCCGCAAAGTGCGGCGGCTCGGCCCGGAGTACGACCTGCGAGTGCTGCATGCCACCGACGGCGTGGGCGCAATGTACGTCGCCGAAAAGGAACGGCCGCAGGCCGTACTGGTCGAGGATGGCCTCGCCGGCATGGATGCCTACGAGCTCCTGGCGAAGCTTCGAGTAGCGGAGCTCGGAAGGAGCTGCGTTCGCATTCTGCTGACCCTGCCGGAGAATGGCTCCGGAAAAGTGGCACCGGTGCCAGATGCGGACACGGTGCTGTACGCTCCCTGCGACCCGCGCAATCTGGTTGCCGTGGTCAAGGACCGCGTGCGACATCACGAGGCTCTTGACGAGCTCGAAACCCGCCTCGGCGTGGCCGAGCAGGAAGCGCAACGACTCCGCGCCGAGCTCGAACGGCGTCGTCTCGATGGAGAAAAGACGCTGAGCACGCATCCGCTTTACGATAAGGTCACGCTCTTCCCCACCCTGCCGCTCTGTATTGAACCTTTGACCGAGCACCTCACGCAAGGCGACCGCGTCGACCTGCTCGTCATCGATGTCGGCCGATACTACCGCATGGAGGAAATTCACGGCTGGCAGTTCATTGATCGCGTCATGAATTTCCTCGCGGTGCGCATGAGCGATTACTGCCAGACGTCCATCCCCGAAGAGGTGATCCCGGTTGTCAGCACACCTGGCGGCGGCGACTTCCTCCTGTTTATCTGCCAGAGCAGCGATGACCAGAAGGCCGCCCTAATCAGGCATCCCGGAAGCCGGCGAGAGCGCATCGATCAGATTGTCTCCGAGCTTGGCGAGCTCCTCGAGCAATCGCTCATGTCGGAGTTCGGTGACGAATTTGGCCGGTATATCACCTTTCACTTCGGCTGGACCTCAATCGAGCACCTACCCCAGGTGCGGCTCGAGCGGACCATCTACGACGCGATCGCGCGGGCGACACAAGGCGCGCTACGGCATAGCGAGCGCGACGTGCAGGCGAAGATCACGGAGCTCGAGCAGATCATCAGGGAAGATCGCATACGCACGGTCCTGCACCCGATCGTCAACCTGGACACGTTTGAAATCGCCGCCGTCGAGGCGCTCAGCCGAGGCCCCAAAGGAAGCCTTTTTGAAAACCCCCAGGTACTCTTCGAGCTCGCCGCGAGCGCGAACAAGGTGTGGACGCTCGATCGGATCTGCGTGCGGCGGTCGCTTCTGCAGTTCGAATCGCAAGCCTTCCAGGGAGCGCTGTTTCTCAACATCGATCCGGATTCGCTGTCAGACCCTGAGTTTCGCTCTCTGAGCTTCCTCGGCGAACATCGACACATGGCATCGAAGCTGGTCATTGAGATCACCGAGCGGGCCGCGATCAATGACCTGGCCTTGCTCCGAGAGCTCCGCGTGTTCCTGCGCGAGCTCGGCATTCGCATCGCCTTGGACGATGTAGGCGCAGGCTACGCCTCATTCGAAACGATTGCGGAGCTGGAGCCCGACTTCCTGAAGATCGACAAGTCGCTCATTCGCGGCATTGGCGAAAACACGATCAAGCTGAATCTGGTGACCTCACTCGTCTCTTTCGCCAAGAGCGTGGGCATCGCAATCGTCGCGGAAGGCATCGAAACGCCCGAGCAACTCGACATTGTACAGGCGACCGGAGCGCACTATGGGCAGGGCTATCTCTTCGCGATTCCGTCCGAGCAGATCCCACTCTCGATTGCCAAGCTCCGCGTCGACCCGGCGGCGCTGACGTTCAGGCGCGTTTGACTGCGGAGCTCGGGCCAGCGGCGGACGCGGGATTCGGGTTTGAGCTCGCGGCTTCTTGGTGAATCGCCAGCACGCGCCGGGCTACGGGATACGTAACGAGGGCTGCCAGTGCCCCCAGAATCGCGGCTCCGAGCATCAGGCGCATCAACGGCACGTAGAGAACCGGCATGGAGACGACAGAAACCAAGTGGTGGTGCGCGCCCGCAAGGTCGAGATGCCACAAGGACGCCGCGAACCGCTCCATCTCGAGCAGCAGCGCCGGCAGAGCTTCAGCCGGAAGAGGAGCCGCGGGGCCTGCGGCGAAGGTGCCGATGGCAAAAGCCGCCAGGTAGATAAGGGGCGCTGTCACAGGCGTGCTTGCCAGCGTTCCGGCTACCGCCGCCAACCGGTTGGCACCGACCAGTGTCGCAACGCCAATAGCAAGAAGCGCCTGCAAGCCGACGAACGGGCTTGCGGCGAAAAACACGCCGATCGCCAGGCCCCCTGCTACTCGGTCCGCCGAATCCGCCTGGCGTAGAGACGCGCCTATGGCCGCGCGGCACCGGCCGGTAAACAGGGTCCAAAGCCGCTCGCCCACAGCGCCGCGCATCAGCGATGGTGCGGATATCGCTTGACGATCGCACAGGCCTTGATCACGGCCGCCCGCACCTGGGAGAAGCTGATGTCGGTTCGGTGGATGCCGTGACCGGCGGAGATCCGGTAGCGCGCAGGGAGATTGTTGAGCGCCAGCGCCACCATGTCCAGCCGACAATCCCGGCACGGGCACAGGTCCGTGCGCTCGCGGAGCACCAGCTCGACGTCATCGAGCACGCGCTCTTCGTTAGCGTTGCGCAAGATCTCCAGGTCGTTTTCGTCAAAGAAGTTCACCGTCGCCTCCTCCGTCCCACGATCCAGCATCGTAGTTACATCGGATCCGCTCTGTCAACTTTCCGCCCTGCGGAAGCCGGCCAGCCGCGGCGGAATCTCCCTGATTGCACCTCTCGATAGGTCGAGGCCCAAGTCATCGTGATTCCGGCGCACGGCGGGTTGCCGACCGCCACCCTCGCGGGCACGGGCGACAGCGCCGCGGTCGTACTCGCGCTGGTCGCCGCGGCCATCAACGCTCCGGCCGATCCCGGTCCGTAGGCGGGCGATCTGGGTTCTCGCGGTGCCATTGACGGCCGCTGCCTGGCGCGCGTAGACTGGGCTCATCGACTCGGTCCAGCAACGAGGAGGGTTTGATGAGCCCTAGGCCCAGGGGGGGAGCGTCGCAGCCTTGGCGGCGTTCGGGTTCGGGGCATGGCTCGTGCTGGCGGCGTCGGGCGCGGCGTGCCAGGTGGATGAGGACTTCGAAACCGGCGGCCTGACCCATAATCCCTGGGTGACCGAGCCGGCGGGGAGCTGGGCGGTCGTCAACGGCGAAGCGGCCGGCGGCAGCATGTCGTGCTCGGCGTCCGGCGTTGCAGACGGGAACGAGGCGCGGCTCGAGCTGACGGTAACCGTCCTTGCCCCCGGCGGAACGCTGCGGTTCTTTGCCAGGACCTCGACGCAAGCCGGCGATAATCTGGTGCTGTATCAGGTCGGCAGCTCCGGAGCCGCCGCCACCAAGGGAACCTGGAGCGGGGACACGCCATGGACCGAGGTCTCCGTGTGGGTGGCGGCCGGCACCTGGACGTTCCGCTGGGCCTCGAGAACAAGATCGCGGGCGCGGCCGGCAGCGACGCCGTCTGGATCGACGAGATCGACCTGCCGGCGTACGCGCTGCCCGCAACGCCGACGGCGAGCGGGACAGCGACCTCGACGCGTACGCCGACTCCGACGCGCACCGCAACCCGGACGCCGAGCTCCACGCGCACCCCGACCCCGACGCGCACCGCCAGTCCGAACCGCACCCCGACGCCCACCCGCACGCCGACAGCGACTCCATCCTCCACGGCCACCGTCACCTCCACGCCGGCGCTCGGCCCGAGCCCCACTCCGACCCCGACCCACACGCCGTTCCCCGTGATCACGCCGCCGTTCGGCAACACCAACGCGACCGCGGGCGCTCCCTTCCTGCATCTCATCGACAGCTCGCTGCGCGCCATCGGCCTCGGATGGAACCAGTGGACGCCCGACCGCAGTAACCAGGAGTTTGTCGCTTACGTCCTGATGTACCGGATCGCGCGTATCGTGCCGAGCTCCGATGTAAGCCTGCTCCTGCCCCTGGCCGCGTTCCCGCTGCTCTTCGTGGGGCGGCGGTCAGCGCGCCGCCGCCGCCGGGCCCTCGCCCTCGCCGCCGGCGGCAGCGCCGCGGTCGTTCTCGCGCTGGTCGCCACGGCCATCAACGCTCCGGCCACGTCGCTCGATAACGCCGTCATCGCCTACATCGACGATGTCGGCACGACCGAGCACACCGACAACCAGGTGGTTCCCGGGTCGCACTACGAATACGTGCTCAAGGTGATCACCCGGGAATGGGAGGTTCGCGAGGGGCGCGGTAGCATCCAGGTCGAGCGTTCGAGCAATGTCGTGCCCGCGCGCGCCGAGGAGCTCCTGGAACGTTGGGATCTCACCTTCGAATGGCGCGACGAAATTCGGGACGACCTGCGTTGCCCGGCCGGCGCGGCCACGGCGGTGCCGATGACGGCGCAGCTCACGGCGACGGTGAAACTGAGCTGGGTGCTCTACGACTGCCTCAATTCGGCGCTGTCTTACTGCCGGCACGGCACGGAACCCGAAGAGTGGGTGTGGTACGAAAAGGACCCGCTGCCGGTGTCGGTGTCGCTGGCGAGCACCCGCGGACAGTGCCTGGTCGAGGAGCAGGGAGACGGCTGGAGCCACGTGACGGACACCTACAAGGTGCTCGATCGGCCCGTGGACAATCGCGAGGCGCGGGTGGGCCTGCACCGGTCACGGTCGGAGGCGATCGACGTGGAGTACATCTGGGTCAATGGCAGCTACGAGGGTGGTTTTGCGAGCGGTGCCACGGTGGCGCGCACCTTCGCCTGCGGCAACCACGGCGACTTGTACGGGTGTGAGGAAGGAGAGGAGGAATACCTGGGAGGCTTGCGTATTCCTGATTGGCTGGCGGGTAACGGCGCCTTCTTCGAGATTCCGGTGACGCCGTCCGGCGGCGCGCGGCGCGGCGGACCGGGAAGCGTGGACTGGGAGGGCGACGGCACTGCGACCAACGACGATGGCGAGACGGCCCAGGACGCCACCGAAGGGGAGACGCGCTGGAAATTCCGGTATCGCAACGACACGCCGCGGAGCTTCGTGCCACTCGGGGACGTCGCCGACCCCGGCAAGCCCGCCGCCACGGTGACCTACCGCCTCGAGTCGGTCCCGAAATTCGCCGCCGACCGCGCCAAGCTCACCTTCGCCACGGCGAGCACGGCCTTCCCGGGCATCGCGAACAATTACCCGGCGGACAATCCGGGCTCCGAGGACGACGTCCAGTATCGGGTGACATACCAGCGAGGTGGAGCGCCCGCGGAGGTCGCGCTCGGCTCGACTGGTGGATTCGCGTACGCGGAGCTTCTCGAAAACCACGTCGCCAAGCTCTTCTGGGATCCGAGCGTCGCGGTGCCGATGCGCTACCAGCTCGGCGGTCCGCTGGAAGAGCGCCGCGAGACACTCGAAACCGTGCGCATCGACGCGGGCACCACCGACTTCGGCGCGCACGGGCACTTCGCGGTGCAGGTGGATGTCGAGGGCGAGAAGACCTACGTCGGGCTCCCCGCGGGCGGGGGCGCACCGGCGAAAGAGCTCTTACAGCTCCCGCTTGACAACGACAAGACGGGCCTTCCGGACGACGGCTGGAAGGCTCACGGCGTGAATGAGACGATCAGGGACACGTGGACGACGCTCGAGGACACGGACGCGGCGCCGCCTGTCTCCGGCTCCCCCGCCGCAGGGTTAGTCGGCGATGGTTTTACGGCGTACGAGGAATTTCGCGGGTTCGTCGTCGATCGCATGCCTCACCGCACGGACCCGAGCACAAAAGACCTCTTCGTGGTACCCGCTGTCGAGACGCCTGACCTGCCTGTGCTGGATCTTCCCACAAGGACATTGCTCGCCGAGCTCCTGAGTCCGATGTGGGGTCTGAGCGTCCACGTCCTGCGTTTCGACCACGACGGTAAGACGGAGCGCCCAGTCGAGTATTCGCCGCTCGAGTATGCCAAGGAAGAAGCGAAACGCTACACCGTCGTGAACAAGAACAGCGGGGCGATTCCCGGAACGCATCTTCAGAGCGGCGTCCGCATCGAGTACCGATGGGATTACTTCCGGGATCAGGACTGTGACACGGCGAGCGTTCTGGGAGCAACCCGCATCCCGGGAGAGGAGGCCACGCCCGACCGTGTCGAGCGCATTCACGTCTTCCCCATGGCGATTTCCTGTGCTTCGCCGCCTCGCAACCGTGAGGGCGTCCTCGAAGACGATCTGGATTTCGTCACTCTCCGCTACGTCACCGCTCACGAGGTCGGGCACGCGGTCAGCGTCGACCACTATTGCCTGCCGGGCACACCGGACCCAGAGGACCGCGCCTGCGCGTACCGCGACACGCGGCTGACGGCGATGATCGGCAATTACCTCTCCCGGACCGAGAACACCTACGACCCGGCCTGGGGAAACGTGATCTCCCTCTTGCCCGACCAGAAGGACAAGGAACAGGTGAGGTTCGACTATGACGATTAGATCTCTCGTGCTCTGTTCGCTTGTAGCGCACGTGGTTGCAATGTCTGCTGGCATGGCCCGCGCGGAGCAGGCTGAGCTGGTCCTCATAGTAGGGTCGCCGTCGTATTGCCTCGACGAATGGCATGTATGCGTGCACCCCAGGCGCAACGGCCCCCTCGAATCCGACAGCCACCTGGGAACGTTCCTGCCGGAGCGCGACCCCGAGGATTGCCGACAGTTCATCGCCGGCGACCGGATTGTGGTGGCAGTCAGCTGGTTGTGTCGGGGGCACGACTTCAAGACGTGCTACGAATTCAGCCCTGTGGAAAAGCCGGCATGGTACTATGACTTGCACGGCGTACCAGCCCAGAAGCGGCCCCTCCCCGGCGTGGCCGCGGCGCGCACTTTCCCCTGGGATAGCGTCCGCGTCGCCATTGCGAGCGGCCCATCGCCGGACCTCAGCATCGAGACCTTTCGCCTGCATGAACGTTACGCGAACCAGCAACCGTCGGCGTACGGCGCCGGTGCCTGGGTTCCCCACTTCGCGATCTTCACGGAGGGCGCCGCCCCAGGGCTATACAGCTTTCGGGTCGAAGCCCCGACGGAGGCACTGAGCCGATTCGGTTTCGACCAACAAACGATGGACGGTTGTTTCTGGCTGGAGCCCCCCGGCACTCCCGAGGCGTTCAAGGAAGCTCGGGCGCGGCGCTTCAACGCCGCCATGAGGGCGCGACAGGAGGGCCTCGACGATCCTCAGGACGTGATCTGGAAGGCGCGTGCGCTCGCCGCCTTGCCGGCGGTGTTGGAAGCGGCGCCCGACGCCTGGAGCTTCGCCGAGAGAGGTGCCTGGGTGGCCCAGGGGCTCGGCGAGCTCGACCGCGCACGCGAGCTTGTCGCTCAAGCATGGGCGAGTCTGGCAAGGGCAGCGCCGGAGGACCACATGACCGCTATCGACATTGACGGCGACCCGCCTCCCGCACAGCGCATCGCCCGCCTCTACCAGGAGCTGCACGGCTACCGCCCCCCGGATGCCGACGCGATCATCGCGGCCGAGCGGAGCCCCGCGTCGTGGGAAGCCAGAGATCGGAAAGCGGCGACGAGTCACCAAAAGGTATGTGAGCGCCAGCTCAGGGACTTTCCGGGAATCCGCGAGGAAGCCTGGTATTGCGATCCCCGGCGTTACCAGCGACCCAAGTACGAGCAGTGGGTCAGAGAGCAACAACAGATACTTCGCTCCGATCCCGCTCCGTAGGCGGGCGATCTGGGTTCTCGCGCTGCGATTGACAGCCGCGGACTGGCAGGCCGATTCGGTGCCGTGTATATACTGCCCCAATCACCACGAATGCGGATCACGACGGCGCCGGGTGCACCGCGCGCCATTTGGGACGAAACGAATGGGACTGCAAGGGGACCTGGAAACCATTTCCTTTGCCAGCGTCATCGATAGCCTGGCGCGCGATGAAAAATCGGGGGTGCTCAAGCTGGAGCAAGGCGGAGTGGAGCGCCGGTTGTTTCTGCAGCGGGGCAAGCTCGTCCATGCGGAAAGCACAAACAAGGCGGAGCGACTGGCCAAGGTCCTCCTGCGGCGGGGCATCTGCGACGCCAGAAGCCTGGAGCAGGCCAAGCGCGAAGCGCGCCACGCGGCGAAGGGCTTTGTCGAGATCCTCGTGGCCAACGGTTGCCTCACCTGGGAAAAGGCGGCAGAGGCGCGCCGGGCGTGCCTGGAGGACATTGTCTTTGGGGCTATCCGCCACCGCGACGCGGGGGCCTTTTCCTTCGACGAAGGGCTCATTGCGGACGGTGCATGGGACTCGGGCGCGCCCATTCGCGTCGACATTCCGTTCTTGCTGATGGAGATGGCGCGGCGCGAAGACGAGATGAAGCGAGTGTCCGGCGGGCGGTTGCAGGGATCGACGTGTCTGGTCACCGGCGACCTCGAGTTTCGCATCAACCTCGTCCGCTTGCTTGCCAGCGACGCGCCCGATGGGTCGGAGGAAGGGCGCGCCGCTCAGCTCGCGGAAGGTCTGGAGGCGATGCGCTCCCGGCTCCAGAGCGACAATCCCGGCCGGAGGATGACGTCGGCCGCGGTGTTGCGGTACATCTTGTCGCGGGCGTTGGACCGGGTCCAGTAAGCGCGTTACCGGCGCCTGCCGCCGCGCGCCGCGCGGCCCCTACCACGCCTCCGGCGCGCGATACTCGGTACTGAAGCGATCGCGCTCGATGACCAGCGCGGCGCCGGTGTGCGCCCCGTCCGGGCAATACCCGGCGTGTGCAGAGGTCACCAGCACGGGTCGGCCAAGCTCCAGCGGCAGCTCGCGCCTGCCCTCCGCGCCGTCGGCGAGAACCAGAGTCACGCGGCCGTGCATGAGCAAGAATAGCTCCGGGCACGTGTGCCGCTCCAGCTCCCCGATCTCCTCCGCCCGCGCCGGCTGCGGCGAGAACACGCCAGCGCGCCAGTGGTCCGCATCGCCGCAGAGGACTTGCCATTCCCGCCCCGCCTGCGGAAGCAACGGGCAATCTCTCTCGACGCTCGGAAACGACGGCGGGGTAACCGTGACGACGCGCATGCAAACCTCCCTTCCCGTGCCGCCCGCGGTGCGCGGTGGCGAAGCACGCGGTGGCGAAGCACGCCGCCTCACCGCTTTCTCGTGACCATCATCCCGTCCCGGACCGTGAGCAGCACGGCAGCGACGCGCGAGTCGGCGGCGATGCGGCGGTTGAGCGCGGCGAGAGTCCGTGACGCCTCATCGTCCGGCGCGAGCACGGTCCCACCCCAGAGCGCGTTGTCCAGGACGATGAGACCGCCGGGCCGCACCAGCTCCAGGCAGCGCTCCCAATATGCCGGGTAGCTCTCCTTGTCCGCGTCGATGAAGGCCAAGTCGAACGGGCCTACCAGAGCGGCGAGCGTCGCCGCCGCCGGCCCGAGCCGGAGCTCGATTTTCCCGCCATCGGGGCTCTGCTCCCAGTACCGCCGCGCGATGCTCGTCCATTCCTCACTGACGTCGCAGGACACGACCCGCCCGTCCGGCGGCAGGCCGGAAGCCATCCACAGCGCGCTGTATCCGGTGAACGTGCCGATCTCGAGCACGCGCCGCGCCGGCGCAAGCTGCACGAGCAAACGCAAGAGCGCGCCCTCGACCGGCCCGATCATCATCCCCGGACGCGAGGTCGCCCGCCGGGTCTCCTCGGCCAGCGCCGCAAGCAGCGGCGGCTCCGCACCGCGCACTAGCTCCAACGCGTACTCACTCAGAGCGTGGAAAGAATCGTTCTTCATGTTCGTCCCTCGGATGCTGGCCCCCTCCGCCCCGTACCCCGCTTCCGGGGGGCGGTTCTTCCCCGCCCCTCCCTCCGCAAGCGAGGGGAGGTGAGGTGAGGGGTCTTTGTGATGCGCTTTCCGCGCGGCTCGCAGGCGAACCGGCGGTGACTTCAGGCAGGCCCGGCAGCATGAGCCGCCACAGGCGTTGCCAGACCGGCCAGCGATGTCCGCCGGCAACCACGCTGACGCGCTCCGGCGGCAGCAGGCGCGCGAGCAGCTCGGCGCCGGCCCGGCGCCGGTCGTGGCGGCCGTATCCGAGAAGAATCGGCATGGCGGCGGCGGACCGGGCAGCTCGCGTCAACCACTCGACGACGTCCACGAAAATTCGAAAGTCCCCGTCGCCGCGCCATGAGCTCAGGTCGCCACCGCCGGCGGCGGCGCGCAAGAGCGCGTTCGGGCCCAGATACGGTGCCAGCAGGATCAGGCCGCGGACGTGATCGGGATGGTCCATGGCGTAGCCGGCCGCCCCCAGGCCGCCGATGGAGAGCCCGACCAGCCAGACGTTGGTGTACCCCGCGGCGCGCGCCGGCAGCACCACGTCATCGCGCAGGCGGTCGACGATCTCGTGCGACAGGTAGTAGCCGAGGTGAGCGTCAGCGGCCACGCAGGCACTCCCTGGTAGCGCCTCCAACAGCGATCCTACCAGCCCGCGGTCGACAAAATCGCGAGCGCGATCGTCCTTCCCGGGCAGGAACACAAACAGCGGATCGCCGCGCGCCGGCCGTGGCAGCAACGACTCCGGCATGCGCTCGCCGGCGCGGTCGTGGTAGGTGAAGGGCAGCGGTGAAACGGGCGCCGGCACGCGCAGGGTTCCGGCGAGGACGAGCAGTCGGGCGGCCTCGCGAAGGCGCCCCGCTGCTGCCGACAGCCGGCTGGCCAGGCCACCTCGCCGCGCGGCTCCCGGCGCTTGCGCCGGCGCCTCCTGGGACTCTAAGGTCATGATCGCAGTTGCTTCTTCCAGGGATTTACGACATCGGGAGCGGCCATGATACAGCGCGCACAGCCGACCGTTCGTGACGTGGCGGGAAAGCGCGCCTTTGCGTGTTTCCCGGCGGCGGTCTCCGTTTATCTCATCGACGCCGCACAGCGCATTCTGCTGCTGGCGCATCCCGAGCGCAAGGGCGCGTGGGAAGTCATCAACGGCGCCATGGAGGCCGGTGAGACGGTGCTCGACGCAGCCTGTCGCGAGACTCGTGAGGAAGCCGGCGCGGACGTCCTTATGCGGCCGATCGCCGTATTTCACGCGGAGAGCTTCGCGTATGACGCGAGCGTACCGCTGATGCTCAGCCTGTGCGTGGTCGCGGCGTATGCCGGCGGCGCCATCGTTCCGGGCGACGACATGGCGGGGAGCGAGGCGCGCTGGTGGCGGCTCGCGGAGCTGGCCGCGCCCGCGGTGCGCGTCATCGTTCCGCCCGACGGCAAGGATCTGATTCGGCGCGCGATCGCCGCCGCCGCGCTTTGGGCTGACGACGACACCCCGCTGCAAGGACCCCTCGGCGACCCGCGGCGCCACAAGTATCGCCTGCAGGCGGACGGCGGAGCCTCCCCCCGATGACCACCGAGCTGCCGCGCTACATCGGCCCCTATCGCATCCAGGGAATCCTCGGGCGCGGCGGCATGGGGGTCGTTTACCGCGGCGTCGAGGAAGCGACCGGAGCTGTCGTCGCCGTGAAGACGGTGCGCGGCCTGCACCCGAGCGTCCTCAAGGGCATCCGCCGCGAGATCCGGTCGCTCGCCCGCCTCCGCCATCCCGGCATCGTCCGCATCGTCGCCGAGGGGATGTGGAGCGAGGTGCCGTGGTATGCCATGGAGCATCTCGATGGCCCGACACTGCTCGCGCTGGTCGACTCCGCGCAGCCGGCGTGCTTCGAGAACACGCTGGTAGCGCCGGCGTTGACAGGCGAGCCGACCGACCTGGAGCTGCCGGCGATAGAAGAAACCGCAGCCTTCCCCGAAGCGGGTGACGCGAGCGGTCAGGACGGCGCGGCCGGCGCTGCCGCTACCCCCCCCGAGCTGCCGCCCCGCCTGCTGCCCGCGCTCGCCACCATCGCCCGGCTCTGCGACGTCCTGGCCTACCTGCATGGCCTCGGCATCGTCCACCGCGACCTGAAGCCGGAAAACGTGTTCGTCCGCGCCGATGGCCAGCCGGTGCTCGTCGATTTCGGAATCGCGGCGCGCGGCGCCGGCCTGTTGAGCACCGACGAGCTCAGCGCCCACGTCGGCGCCACGGGCACGGTCAGCTACATGGCGCCCGAGCAGATCCGCGGGGAGGTCGTCGATGCGCGCGCGGACCTCTATTCGCTCGGTTGCATCCTGTACCAGATTGCCGCCGGACGGCCGCCGTTCCTGGGCGAAAGCGACGTTATCGTGGCCGGGATGCACCTGGTGCGCCCCGTCGAACCGCCGTCGAAGCACGCGCCGGACGTGTCTGCGGAGCTCGACCGCCTGGTGCTCGATCTCCTCGCGAAGGATCCGGCGCATCGCCTCAGTCACCCCGCCGCCGTGGCCGCGTGCCTGGAGACCATGGGCGTGCCGGTGCCGCCGCCACCGCCGCCATCGGCGGCGCGCGTTCATTCGGTGCTGCCATTCCGGCCGCGGCTGGTCGGCCGGAGCGAGGCGGTGAGCACCCTCGGGCGGCTCCTCGCGAGCGCCCGGGACAAGCGCGGGTGCATCGGTCTGCTTCTCGGCAAGGCCGGCTGCGGCAAGACGCGGCTCGCGCTGGAGGCGTGCCAGCTCGCGGAACGGCACGGCTTCCGCCTGCTCGCGGCAACCGGCTCGCCGCAGGCCCAGGCGCCGGGCAACAGCTTGCGGCGCGTGATCGAGGAGCTACTGGACGACTTCCGCGCCGATGGGTCGGCGACCGATCGCGAGCGCGCACTGCGCGACCTGGCATGCGTGCTGGCGCCCTCTACGGAGAGCACGCTGCCGCCGCGCGCGGCGCGACTGCGGGCCGTCACGGCGTTGTGGGACCTGTTGCGGGGAGCGACGGCGGAGGGCGAGCGGCCGGTATTGCTCGTGCTCGACAACCTCCCGCACCTCGACGCGCTCACGCTTGAGCTGGTGAGCGCGGCCATGCAGGCGAAGGAGCTTGGCAGCCTGCCCATGCTCATGCTGTTGACGGCGGAGCCGGACCGCGTGCCGCGCGAGGTCGCGCCGCTCATGGGCCGGGATCTGGTCACGAGTGTGACCGTGGGTGATCTCGACGCGGCGCAAACCGAGCGCATGATCGGCGACATGCTGGGAGCCCGGATGCCGCCGCAAGCGCTCACGGCGGCGATTCGAGAAGCCTCGGGAGGCAATCCGATGCTGGTTGCCGAGCTCGTCCGTTCAGCCGCCGCCATCGGCGTCCTGGCGCGAAACCACCGCGGCCAGCTCGAGCTGCGCGGTGTGGGCGCGGGTAGCGGCGGTGGCGGTGGCGGACGCGGCGGGGGTGGCGGCGGTGCGGCGGCAGCCGCGCTCGAAGGCCTGCGTGAGGCCTTGCCGCGCGATCTGGATGGCGCCCTGAAGGCACGCCTGGGCGTCCTTTCGGAAGCCGCGGTGCACCTGGCCCAGGCGGCGGCGGCGGCGGCGGAGATCGGCAGCATGGACGCCTTGAGAGCGGTCAGCGGCATGACGGAAAGCGCCTTCGAGGAAAGCTTCGCGGAGATCGAGGCGCTGGCGCTGGTGGACGAGGTCTACGGCGACCGCTTCAAACTGGCCCACCGCCGGCTCCGCGAGGTCGCCCGCGGCACCGCCGAGCGCGCCAGGTGGCGGCGCCTGAATGCCGCCTGCGCCGACTGGATCGTCGCGGACGCCATCCGCGAGCGATCCTATGGCGTTCTCGTCGGCGCCTTGCGGCTCGAAGCGGGGCAACGGACGCGCGCGATCGCGGCGTACAAGGTCACGGCCGAGCGCAGCGCCGCGGCCGGGCAATACGACTTCGCCGAACGCTGCTTTCGCGTGCTCGGAAAGATTCTGCGCGTCCCGGCGGAGCTTGCCGTCTCCGACCTCGACTTCGCGCGGCTCGTGCTGATCCCCACGGGTCGCTATGGTCAGGCGACCCGCTGGCTGCAGGCGGCTGCCAGAGCCGCGGAGGCGGCACAGGACGCGCAGACGGCGATGAGCTGCGCACTGGCGCTCGCGACCGTGGACCGGCTGTGCGGCCACCGCGATCGCGCCGAGACCGAGCTGCTGCGGATCGCCGCCACCGGGCGCTCCCGGCAGCAGCCGCGGATCGTGGGCGAAGCCCTGCGCCAGGTTGCGGTCCTGTACTTTGAAACGGGGCGCATGGAACCGGCGATGCAGATGTGCGAGCGCGCGCTGGCGATTCACCGCGCGGCGGGAGACCGGATTCCCGAAGCCAGCGCCCTGAACAACCTCGCGGCGATCCACCGCAGCCAGGGCCGGATCGAGCTGGCCGTGAAGCTGTACGAGGAAGCGCTCGCGATTCTCGAGCGCGCCGGTGCGGCTCGGGAAGCGAGCATGACGATCACCAACCGCGCGAATTGCATGGAGCTCGTGGGTAATGTCGCGGCGGCGGAAGCGGAGTACCGGCGGGCTCTGGCGGTGTTTCGGCGCATGGGGGACCTCCCCAACGAAGGCTGGGTGCTCGGCAATCTCGCGCAAGCGCGGGCCTCCAGCGGGGCCCATGACGAGGCGCTGGAGCTCGCGGCCCAGGCGTTGGCGCTGCACGAACGCGCGGGCGACGACCGCCTGGCCGGAGCGGTGCTGCAGATCACCGCGTGGGTGCACCGGATTCGCGGCGACTACAGCGCCGCGCTCGACGCCGGGCGCCGCGCCGGGGAGCGACATCGCGCGGCCAGGGACCTCGCCAACGCCGCCGAGACACTGTGCGAGATGGCGGCCGCCAACATTCAGGCGGGGAGGGCGACCGCGACGACACGTCGCTGGCTCGAGAGGGCCATCGAGCTAAGCCGCGCCGTCGGCGCCCCGGAGACCGAAATGAGCTGTTGGTGCTGGATGGGGCAACTTGCGATGCGGCGCGGCAGCTCACCGGCGCGCGAGCTCCGCGAGATCGACTGTATCGCGCCACGGGCGCTGCCCCCGCGGGGAGAGCTCGCGGCGCTCATCGCCGACATGAGAAGCAAGGCGGCGGCGACGCCGCCACCACGAAAAAGGAGCGTTTCGCCATGAGCTTGACCTCACGACCCGGCGCCGCGTGCGGGGTCGACTTGATGGTGCCCCATGCCGAGGAAATCCAGCGTCGGCCGAATGTCCTTTACGCCATGGCGAGCGCAATGCGCGTGGACACTTGTAGAGGAGCACCTTCCGCATTCGGCCGAGGCGCTATTTCGGCGCTCGTGCACACAGCGTGATCGGGATGCGAGCGTTGTCGTGCAGAGTCGCGGTCGCCGTGGTGCTTGCGGTGAGCCTGGCCGGCGGCCACCCAGGACCCGCGGCGGAGGCGGCGGGCGCGGCGGGAGCGGCGCCGCCGTGCCTCCGGACGGCTCGCGCGCGCCTGCGCGTCGAAGCCTATTCTCACTTGCCGCTCGTGCAGCTCGGCCTGCGCGACCCCGCGGGCGCGATCTCGGGGTTCCACGAGCACTCGCGCATGGTCGCCGACGAGATTCCGTGCACCGTCGGCTACTACCGCGAGAACATCCGCAGCCACGTGCACTCGGGGCGCGCGACGGAAGCGGGCACCGGGGGCAGCCGGATCCTGGAAGTCTATCCGCAGGGGGGTGGCACCTACGAGCTGTCCGTGTACGGCATGGTGCCGGCAAGCTACGATCTCCTTGTTGAGCTTGGCAGACCGGCCAAGACAGCGACGGTCCGGTTGGCCGGGTCCACTTCGGCGCTCGCGAAGAATACCTATCTGCTCGACGTGGACGCCGCCGTTGGCGAAAAAGGCGCGGCGATTGTGCACCTGCTCTTCGACGGCGACCAAGTGTCGGCGCACGACCCGGCGATCCCCCTCGCGTACGCGGCGCCCATGGCGAAGTTGACGACGCTCGCGGCCGGCGATGAGACGTATGACGTGGTCATCTACTATGGCGTCAAGATCCGCCCCGAGACGCTACGGGTCGGGCTGAACGACAAGGACGTGACGCGGCTGTTCCGGCCGTATCCGCGGACCTCGGAGGTGGTGCGGCTCGATCTGCTCGCAGGCGATAACTTCCTCCGCATCGCGGTCGACAGCGAGGTTGAGCAGGGCCACGCAGCGACGACGACGGACGAGCTCGTGCTCGTGGTCCCGGTACCGTCGCCGGAGACCGCGGAGCCTGCGCCGAAACCGTCCCCGCCGCCGCCGGCGGCGCTGGAGCCGTCCGCGGCGCCTTCACCTTCACCGCCGCCAACGCCGTCGCCGCTACCCGAAACGTCGGCGCTGCCCGAGAAGTCGCTGTCACCGGCGCCGGCGGCGGCGCTCGAGCCGTCGCCAACGCCCTCGCCGGAGCCCTCGCCGGAGCCCTCGCCGGAGCCCTCGCCAGCACCCAGCAACCAGCCGCCCGGCGGCTGAAGGAAGGAACACCCGTGATTGGAGCGATCGCCGGAGACATCATCGGCTCGGTCTACGAGCATCAAAGGATCAAGATCAAGGACTTTCCGCTCTTTCATCCCCGCTGCCGCTTCACCGACGACACCGTCCTTACGGTTGCGGTAGCCGATGCCATCCTCTCGGGGAACCCTATCTCGACTTCATTCGCCGCTTTGGGCACCGGCATCCCGGACGGGCGTGGCGCAGGCAGCGGCGGCTGAGCGCGAACGCGGCGCGGCGTGCCTGCCGCGGGGAGGAGCCAAGCGCGCGACCATGGCCACAAGCGTCAGTGCCGGCTACAATCCCGACCAGCGCCGCCGGAGGGCGTCGCCCGCGCAGCGGGGTTCCGGCTGGCGCCGACAACCGGCTGAATCACGAGGAGAGAATGTCATGATTGCAACGCCGAACAGCTCTTCCGCCACGATGACCCGGGCGCTGGCGCACGCGATGCACGCGCTCGAAGCGGCGCGCGCGATGGACAAGGATCTGAGCCAGGAGCAGCGCGATGCCATGGGGGCTGACCATGATGCGCTGGCGGTGCACCTGGAGAAGGTAGCGCAGGCCGAGGCCGCGCTCGAGCGGTTCCGCGTGGTCGACGGTGCGCGTCTGCAGGCGCGCGTGACGGTCGGGGATGGCGCGCTCGATCGCGGCGTGCGCGCGGCGAAGGCGCGAATGCGTCTGGAGCTCCAGCGAACGGCTTTGCCGCAAGGCGCCGATCGCGTCTTTGGCGAACAGATCGCGGAGCTCATCCACAGTGAGCTCCGGCTGGAACCTACGCGGGTGCTCGAGGCCGTCGCCCGCTTCGCGGATGTTCCGGAATTTCCCGGCAAGGCGGAGATGCTCGCGGATCTGCGTGATCGCGCCGAACGGCAGCAGGCCGCGCTGGCGGAGCGCGATGCGGGGGAGGTGACGGAGGCCGGGCTGCGCAGCGCGCTGGTGCATGCGGTCGCGGACGCTTCCCTGGCACTCTACCAACTGGAGAAACGCCTACTGGAGCGCTTCCCGCGGCAGCGGTCGTACGTACGTCTCTTCTTCGCCGCGGCAGAGCGGAGCGGCGAAAGGCCGGCAAGCAGCGGAGCTGCCGAGGAATCGCCGCAGGTTCCCTAGCGCGGGCGGCGCTCACGACGGTTCTCTTACGAATTCGAAAGTTGCTCGCACCGCGCGGAACGGGCCTCTCACGCATTCGGGAGTTGCCCGCACCGCGCGGTATGGGCCTCTCACGTATTCGGGGATTGCCCGCACCGCGCGGGATGGGCCTCTCGCGCATTCCGGAACTGTCCGCACCGCGCGGGATGGGGCTCTCACGTATTCGGGAATTGCCCGCACCGCGCGGAAAACGCATCACGAAGACCTCCGACCTCACCTCCCGCCAGCGGGAGGAGGCGAGGGGGGCGCGGTCGCGTCGACATCGAAGAGGCGGTGGATTCAGGGTCCGCGAGCCCATTGACGAACGGCGCGGACGGCGCTAAGAGTGCACCAGCCGCGACCTGCGCCGCCCGCAACTCGGGGGCGCGCCCAACCCGCCGCCCGCAAGACCTCTTCTTCCCCGCCAGCAGTCACGCCCCCCGAGACCAGGCGCCCAAGCCATGACAATCCTCAGCAAGATAACGCGCGCGTTCGCTGCGGCACTGGTGGCGGCGATGCTGCTGCCGGCCGGTGCCGTCGTCACCGCAGGCGCCGAGGAGCCCGCGGCGGCGGCGAGCTCGCTCACCCCGCCCGCGCCGCTCACGCTCGCGGACGCCATCGCCCTCGGGCTCCAGCAGGCGCCCGAGCTGCGCCAGGCCGCCGCAGGCGCGGACCGGGTCCGCGCCGCCACGGGGGTCGTGCGCTCGGGAGCGCTCCCGCAAATCGCCGTCAGCGGCGACATCCGCCGCGCCGAGAGCTTCAAGACCACCTCCTCGCTCGGCATCGACGAAAACCTCTTTGCAGCCACGCTGTCGGTGACGCAGACGCTCTATTCGTTCGGGCGCCTCACGCACGCGCTGAGCGCGGCCGCCGAGGAAGAAGCCGCCGCCGCGGTCGCGATCACCGAGGCGCGCGCTGCCGTGACCTTGCGGGTCGCAGCGGCGTTCGCGGGCGTGCTGCTCGCCAAGGCGAATCACCAGGTCGCGGCCGAAGCGGTGTCGGTCAGCGCAGCGCTCGTGGAACGTGCGCGGCTGCGCGAGGAAACCGGGGTGGGCACGCGCTTCGACGTCGTGCGCGCCGCGGCCGAGCTGGCCGGGGCCCGGGCGCGCGATGTGGCGGCGACGGCCGCGGTCGGGAATGCGCACCAGGAGCTGGCGGTCGCGATGGGCATGGAGCCGGGCACAGACGTCGCCGTCGCCGGAGACTTGTTCACGCTCGGGACGCCGGTGGACGTGGCCGCCGCCGAAGAGCTGGCGCTGCGCCACCGCCCCAGCCTCGCAGCGCTCGCGCGGCGGATTCGCTCGTCAGAGGCCCTGACCCGTCTCGCCCACGCCCAGGGCCGGCCGCTGATCGGCGCGGTCGCGTCCGGCTCCTATGCATACCACGACTACATCACCGCGTCGCCGTTCTTTTCCGGCAACGAAGCGCTCTCGGCATACGCCGGCGTCACCGTCCAGCTCCCGCTGTTCGACGGTTTCAAGGTGCGGGAAACCGCTCGCCAGCAGCTCGCGACCACGCAAAGTCTGCAGGCCGAGCGCGAGCGCGCGCGTCTGGACGCGATCCGCGAGGTTCGCCAGCTTCATCGCGAGCTCTCCTCCGGCAAGGAAGCGCTCGCGGCGCGCCGGGAGGGCGCCGCGGCCGCGGCCGAGGCGCTGCGGCTCGCGCAGGTGATGTTCGCGGTGGGCCGCGCCACCTCGCTCGACGTCGTCCAGGCCTCGCTCACCCTCGCCACCGCCCGCAACGCCGAAGCAGAAGTCGCCTACGCCTACCAGCTCGCGCTCGCGCGACTCGCTCACGCTACCGGAACAGATGCGGTCATACAGGAAGGAACCCAGCCATGAGCGGCAACCGATACGCGTGTGGAGTCTTGTTGCTGGCCGTGATGGCGCTTGCCGGCTGCGAGCCGCCGACGTCGGCCACGCGCGAGCGACCGCCGGTGCCCGTGGAGATCGTGACGGTAGAACCGCGCGACGTGCGCCTTTCATACCAGGAGATGTCGACGCTCAAGGCGGCCCGTACCGTGGTCATCGCCGCCGAGGTCGCGGGGAGGATCCTGCGGCTGCCCACGGACGTAGGCGACCACGCGCGCGCGGGCGAGGCCATCGTGGTCCTCGACGCTTCCGTGCCCGATGCGCAGCTTGCCCAAGCGCGCGAGCGGCTCCGCCAGGCGGAGGTCGCCGCTGCCGCCGCCAGGCGGGGACTCGAGCGCATGGTGACCCTGCGTGACAAGGGGGCCGCCACCGCGGAGGACCTCGAGGAGGCCGGCGATCGCGCCGAGCTCGCGCAGGCCGACGTCGCGGTGGCGCGCGCGGCGGTGGCGACGGCGGCAGCGGTGCTCGTGAAATACACGATCACGGCGCCCAGCGAAGGCGTCATCACCATGCGAGACGCCGAGCCAGGGGAGATGGTGGCTCCCGGCGCGCCCATCATCGAGCTCTCGGATATCGATCCGCTGCGCGCGGAGGTGCACGTCCCCGAGTCGGTCGCGCAGCACATCCGCGGCGGCATGAAAGTCTCGGTTGAGGTCGAAGCGCTGCCGCTGTCCACCACCGGCGAGGTGTATCGCGTGGCCCCAAGCGTCGACGCCCGGTCACGGACCGTCAAGATCGAGATCGACGTCGCCCGCGGCGACCCAAGGCTGCTGCCGGGCATGTTCGCGCGGGTAACGTTCGTGCTGCAGGAGCAGCACGGCGTGCTTGCGGTTCCCGTGACCGCCATGCGCCGCGAGGCGGACGGCTCGGCGTACGCGCTCGCCGCCGTCACCGGCACCGGTGCCGGCGATGCCACGGTCCTCGAAAAACGCCCCGTCGAGACCGGCCTCGAGGCCGGCGGGTGGGTCGAGGTACGCCGCGGGCTCAACGCGGGAGAGGCCGTGGTGACGCTCGGCGCCGCCTCGATCGCGCCGGGCACCCGAGTAGCGCCCAAGACCGCAGGGGCGGCGGAGCCCACCACGGCACCGGCGCCTACCGCTCCCCCCACACCGGTCGCGGAGCACGCCCAACCGTGAGCATCTCCGACGTCTCCATCCATCGCCCCGTCCTGACGCTCGTCATCGCCATCTCGACGATCGTCTTCGGGTTGATCGGTTACTTCGGCATGGGGATCGACCTCTACCCCGAGATCGAGTTTCCCGTGGTCACCGTGTCGGCGAGCCTCCCCGGCGCGAGCCCGGAAGTGGTCGAGGGGACGGTCACCCGAGTGCTCGAGGATCAGGTCGCCACGCTCGCCCAGATCGAGACGATCTCGTCGATCTCGTCCTTCGGGAACGGCGTGGTGATCGTCGAGTTCGCGCTGGAGAAAGACATCGACGTCGCAGTGCAGGAGATCCGCGACCGCGTCGGGATCGCCACGCGGTTTCTCCCCGAAGATCTCGATCCCCCCATCGTCCAAAAGCTGAACATCGCCGATCAGCCGATCATGTGGGCTTCGGCGACGTCGCATGGCGACTACTGGGAGCTGGCGCGCTGGGTCGATCAGGTCGCGCAGCCGCGGATGCAGCAGCTCGACGGCGTCGGTTCGGTGCTGCTCGGCGCCTTCCGCAATCGCGCCTATCGCGTCTGGCTCGACCCGCAGGCGCTGGCGGCGCGCGGTATGGGACCGCTCGACGTGGCGCAGGAGATTGTTGCCGAGCACGTCGAGTTGCCGGCGGGCAAGGCCGAGAGCGCGGAGCGCGACATCCCCATCCGCGTGTTCGGCGAGTTCTCGTCGGCCGCGGCGCTCGGCGGCATGCTGCTGCGCGGTGGTGAGCAGCCGGTGCGACTGCGCGACGTGGCGCGCGTCGAGGAAGGCCTGCAGGACGCGCAGTCCATAGCTCGCTTCAACGGCGTCCCCACCATCGGCATGGGCGTGCGCAAGCAATCCGGCGCGAACACGGTGGAGGTGGCGGAACGGGTCAAGGCGTTTCTTCCCGAGCTGCAGAAGGACGCGCCGCCCGGCGTCGCGCTCAACGTCGCCTTCGACAGCTCACGCTTCATTCGCGGCTCGATCACCGGCGTGCAGTTCGACATTCTTTTCGGCGTGCTGTTGACGGCCCTGGTCATGTTCCTTTTCCTGGAATCCGCCCGCGCCACGGCGATCATCGCGCTCGCCCTGCCGACGTCGCTGATCTCGACGTTCGCGCTGATGAACGCGGCAGGCTTCACGATGAACAACCTCACGATGCTCGGCCTGTCGCTGGCGGTCGGGATGGTCGTGGACGACGCCATCGTCGTGGTGGAATGCGTCTATCGCCACCTCGAGCACGGCGAGGATCGGCTGAGCGCGGCGCGCGACGCCATGAAGGAGATCGGCTTCGCCGTCATCGTGGCCACCGCCTCGATCATCGCCGTGTTTCTGCCGATCGCCTACATGAAGGGAGTCATCGGCCGGTTCTTTTTTCAGTTCGGCATCACCGTGTCGTTTGCGCTCGCCATTTCGCTCGTGATCGCCCTGACGCTGACGCCAATGCTGGCCTCGCGCTTTCTGGACCGCGCCGACGCCTCGCGGCACCTGCCGGAGCGCTGGTTCTGGCCGCTGCTGCTCGTCATCACGGCGCTGATGGGCCTGTTCGTGTATCGCGCGCTGGAGGGGACGAGCTCGGCGCTGCTGGTCGTGGCGGGGCTGCTGTTGTTCGGCATCCTGCGCAAGCCGTTCGAATCCATCTTCGTGTTTCTCGAGCGCGGCTACGCGAAGCTTCTGGCGTGGGCGCTCGCGCACCGCAAGACGGTGCTCGTCGCCGCCACGGTGCTGTTCGCCGCCGGCGCCGGGCTCGCCGCCTCGCCGCTGGTCGCCAAGACGTTCTCCCGCCCGTCCGACGAATCGCGCTTTCTGGTGCGCTTTCAGGCACCCGTCGGCACGGCGCTGGCGCGGACCAACGAGCTCTCCAGGGCGGTCGAGAAGATCGTCCTGGCGCAACCCGAGATGCACGGCGCCTTCGTCGCGACGGGATTCGGCGGTGGTGGCGGCGCGCCGCAGCCGAACGTCGGCATCGCCTTCGTCAACCTCACCCGACCCGGCGAGCGCCGCCGCACTCAGGACCAGGTGATGGATAGCCTCCGCCGCGAGCTCAACGGCATTCCCGGCCTGATGGCGTTCGTCGACCGGATCTCCCCGGTGGGCGGCGGGCAACGCAACACGGACGTGCAATACGTGATACAGGGACCGGAGCTGGACGGCCTGGCCCGCTACGCCGACGAAATCGTGCGCCGCATGCGCACCGCCGGCGGCTTCAAGGACGTCGACTCGAGTCTGGATCTCGAGCGGCCCGAGGCGCGCGTGCTCATCGACCGCGAGCGCGCCAAGGCGCTGGGCGTCCCCGCCCGCGACATCGTCGGCGCCATCAACATGATCATGGGAGGCACCGACGTCGCTTTCGTCCAGGAAGGCGGAGACCGTTATCCGATCCGGCTCAAGGCCGACCCGCTTCACAGCCAGGAGCCCGCGGACCTCGGCCGCATCCTGATTCGCTCCCGCGACGGCACCATCGTGGAGCTCGCCAATGTGGTCCGCATCGAGCGGGCCGTCGGCCCCAACGTCATCAACCGTTATAACCGCCAGCGCTCGGCGACGATCTTCGCCAACCTTGCCGGCAAGGGCCTCGGCGACGCGCTGAAAGAGGTGGAGACCATCATCGCCGAAACCCTGCCGCCGGGCGGGCTCTATACCGCGCAAGTTGCCGGTTCGTCCAAGACCTTTCAGGATTCGTTCCGGTATCTGCTGCAGGCGCTGATCCTGGCCATCCTCGTCGTGTATCTGGTGCTGGCGGCGCAGTTCGATTCGTTCATCCACCCGCTGACGATCATGGCGACGCTGCCGCTGGCCTTGATCGGAGTGTCGGCGGGGCTCGCGCTGAGCGGGCTTTCGCTCGACATCTTGTCCTTCATCGGCATCGTCATGCTGGTGGGAATCGTCACCAAGAACGGTATTCTGCTGGTGGACTACGCCAACCTGATGCGCCACCAGGGCGCGACGTGCGCCGCAGCGATGCAGGCGGCCGGCCCCGTGCGGCTGCGCCCGGTGCTGATGACGGCCGTGACGACCATGGTCGGCATGATTCCGGTGGCGCTGTCCTTCTCGGAAGGCGGCGAGAGCCGGGCGTCGATGGGCATGGCGGTTTTCGCCGGCATGCTGACAGCAACGCCGCTGACACTGGTCGTCATTCCCGTGGTGTATACGCTCTTCGATGGCGCGGTGGCCTGGTCCGCGCGACACGCGGCGGGGATCCGGAACCTCGCACTGGCGGCCATCGGCGGTCCGGTCGTGGTGGCAATGGCGGTGCATACCGCGACCTTGAGCTCGGCGGTGTCGGTACCGGCCGCGGGAGTGGCATTTGGGCTCATCCTCGGGATCGGCTTGCCGCGGCTGCTGTGGCGCGGCTGGCGGGGGGACCGGGCGGAGGCGGCGCGCCGCCGGGGCGAGTAGCCGCCGCAGTCGCCCGCGCGGGTCAGGGCGGGGGGCATTGCGCCCAGATGCCGAGACCGGCCTCCCGCGCCTGCGCTTCCAGCGCGGCGAAAGCCTGTACGTAACTCTGGCAGGGAGACAGGTAGAGCAGCTCGGCCAGGCCGCTTTCGAGCAAGCGGGCGTTGACGTGCGCGGTGCCGGAGAAGACAAATGCGAGCGTGCGGCCGTAGCGGTCTTCGGGCTCATCCTCGCAGATATCCACGTAGACGTGCTGATGGTCCACGAGCGCACGCGTCAGGGCAGTAGCCTCCGCGGCCAGGCAGTCGCCGACTTCGGGCGTATCGACGCCGATCAGGCGCACGTGCGTGCCGCCGGCAAGCACGACGGTGTCGCCGTCGATGACGCGCTCGACTTCGTAGACGCCGTCGGCGAGCTCCGGGGCAGAGCTGCCGCCGCTGTCGCACGCGGCGCAGGCGGCGCAGGCGGCAAGGGCGATGATGGCGCTCGCTTGGCGCATGGAAGTCTCTCACTCGTGCTGGCTTTTCGCGACCGCGGATATGTGCCACGCCGCGAGCACACCAGACTGTATGCGCTCCTGCGCCGGGTGCGCAACGCCTGGCGGCGCACGCTGCGGTCAACCGCTGCGTTCGGCCATGGCACGCTGCCACCGGCGCAAGAGAAGGAGCTCAAGGAGAAGCGCCGCCCGCTTCCACCCCCCGCTTGGCTGCAAGCTGCGCGGAACGCGCATCACCAACACCCCCCACCTCGCCTCCCCGTGGCAGCGGGGAAAGGGACGGAGGGGGGCGTGACGGCGTCGACATCGAACCGGAAGTGGATTTGGAAAGAACCCGGCCATCCGGCCGTAGGCGGCGCTGAGAGCTCGGGCCGGGCAGTCGGAGCGACGCGGGGCCGCTCCGACAAACGGCGCGTGGGTCGCGATCAGTTGTCGCCGCTGACGTCGAGGTTCACCGCAGTAGGCTCCCCGATGTGCTCCTCTGTCTTCCCCTCTCTCGTGTGGTACACGGCTTGCGCCCGGAGCTTCAGGACGACCTCTCCTGTCGGCGTGGAAACAGGCTCGTACCGCCAGCGCAAACGCACCTTCTCGGGATGATCACCGCGCGCGGAAATCGCCTGCTGTGCCAGGTTCTGGATTTCGGCGGGAGTGAACCGACTCGTCATTCGGTGTCCGGAAGCGGCGAGCGGTGGCCACTTGATCAGCGCGCGGCTCAGAGCACCAGCAGGCGTGTGCGTGATCACTGAGCGGTGGCCATCCACGCGAATGCCATTCACGGTGCGGAAGACGAATGTCTTGTGGGCGTGCAGCGTCGGGGCGCCTACCTGGTTATCGCGGGTTATTACCTGGCCCATGGCAGCGGTTTGCACGACCTCGCCAAGCTCTCCGTAGGGAATGCCAAAGCTCTTCAGAAGTCTCATGGAGTCCTCTTTCAGAGCTGCCCGCGTCGGCGCCGTGGCGCGGGTGGCCGCCGGCTCGCCCGCGGGCCGTTTGGAAATCAGCAGCGCTCTGCCCTGGAGCGCATCCACCTCTACCCACCAGTCCGCCGTCTCAGACTGCTCGCGACTTCGCAGCTTGCCAACTGTAGTGAACGGCGCCTGGATATTCAGCATGTTGCGGGCCAGGTTCGCCACCTGAAAAGATGCTCTCTTCAGCATGGCGGCGGGGGCAATGTTGGCCGGGGTTTTGCTCAAATCAGTGAGATCAAAGGCGATTGCACTTGAAGAGGCTGCGTCTTCTTGCCCCGCCCGCGCCGGCGCACCGGCCATCAAGATGAAGCATGAAGTCGCCACGAGCGTTTCTACAACAAATCGCATCCGTGTTGTCATTGCTATCCCTTTCTATTTAGCCCCATTGTCTAGTTTTCTTCTGGAAGCGTTTGACCTGGATCTGGATTGCATCCGCCGATGAAATATGCCTTGGAAAGCGTCTTGGCTCCGGTATCCTTACGGTCGAGCCAGCCGCCGTGCGCATACATGGTGTCGCACTTCGATTCACTGTTGCAGAATACGATCGAAACAGGGCAATCGTCGTCGCCCCAGTCGTCGTACGCTTCATCAACCCAGTTCTCGCCCACGCCTTCCCAGACGGAGTCTTCTGCGTAATCGCCGATCCATCCTGAGGTTCCCCACCAGCAGGAGGAATCGCCGTGAAAGCCGTTCCACATGCGGAATGTGCTATCGCTGTCAATCATGCTCCAGAAACCACCATTAACGAATACCTCATATTGAGCAGATTGGCATGCTTTTACAACTGCTATATCGAGATCTCCGGCAGAGTCGCCACCCCACAACATATTGTTTTTTGTTGAGACCTCGCAGTCATTCTTGATGTTTCCCATGTACAGTTTCGTGTAGTCTGCTTTCTTCCCATCCGTTTTGTAACCCGAGCCGCCGTGTGTATGGATAAAAACGACATCGGCTTCATCCGCGCCAAAATTGCTATCAGTGTCATGTCCAGTGCACCAGCAATCATCTTGATAGCTCTGGCATTTGCAGGTCGACTCCTTGCTCTTATCCGTCCAGAAGCTTCCGCGCGCAGCATCGTTGTTGCGTGTAATCGTCGAGTCCCAATCGCCCTCGTCCTTGAGCTCCTCAAAGATCTCAAGAAATTCGGCGGCAGTATCCGTGTGCTCGGAATGAGCGCTGACTTTGCGGCATTGCCCAGATTCGCCGTACTCGGCGATGCCGTACACATGAGTCTCATGGTCAGCTTGCGCAGAATCGCTCCAAAGCAAGCCGATTGCTGTAATAGCGGCCAGCACGAACAGGTATACAAACCGCTTCGTCGTGCGCTCTACTCGCACCGCTGCCGGCAAAGGATAGCCGTGGGTTTTCGACAACATTGCTTTTCTCCCGTGTGATCGCGATAGTCCATGGAATGTAGCAGAGGGAACGTGCGACGTGCCGCGCCGTTCCTCCGATAGAAAAGCAATACTCATGCCGGAAATCTGGCGTCGGCCGAATGTCCGGTTTCGCCATTTGCAGTTCTTCGGGGCGCGAATCATCGCGCCCCGATGCCGGGTCAGGGATCATCGGGCCGAGAATGATCCGCCCCAGTTACCGGGCGCGATTAATCACGCCCCTGCGTGGCGGCCTCTGGTACAAAGCACATTCGGCCGACGCCGTTCGTTTTGCGCGGATCTTGTACAAGCCAAGGTTGATTTGTACAAGCCCGTGGCGCTTTGTACAAATTCTGGCGAGACTCCCCGCTGCTTGGCCCCGACAAGGCGGGGCAACCAGCTCGCCCGCTCGAGCTCAGCAGCGGCCACACTTCGCGCAATCGCTCGGTGGCAGCAGGATCCGCAGGCCTTCCAGGATCCGCGGCTCGTCGTCCACAAACAGGAGGCGCTTCGTCATGCCGATCCCTCGGGTTCAGCAGCTCCACCACCATCGAGGGGAATGCGCACGGTGAACGTCGTGCCCTGCCCGACCTCGCTCTCGAACGTCAGGCTCCCGCCATGTTTTTCCACGACGACCGAGCGGGCGATTGCGAGTCCCTGGCCCGTTCCCCGCCCGACGGCCTTGGTCGTGAAGAAGGGATCGAAAATCCGACTGCGGATCGCTTCTGGAATCCCGGATCCGGTGTCTCCGATGGTAATCACCGCCTCGCCGCCACAGACCGTGCTGCGGACGCGGATCGTTCCCCTCGACCCGCTCTCGCCCACGACGTCGGCGATGGCGTGGGCGGCGTTGACGATCAGGTTCAGGAACACCTGATTCATCTCGCCGCCAAGGCAGATCACGGACGGTAGCTCTCCGAGACACGTCTCGACCTCGGCAACGTATCTGTACTCATTTCGCGCTACTTCCAGGGTCGTCAGCAACGCTCGGTTCAGGTCCACCGGGCGCATTTCGCCGCTACCCTGATGCCCAAGCTCCTTGATGGCGGCAACGAGCCTGGCGATGCGCCCGAGACCATCCAGCGCCGACTCGAACGCTTTCGGCACGCGCTCCGTCAGGTAGTCGACATCGAGCTCACCCTCCAGCGCTGCGATCTCGGCCCCCAGCGGGTCGCCGATCCCCTGGTCGCAAGAACGAGAGCAGA
Source organism: Candidatus Schekmanbacteria bacterium (assembly GCA_016188575.1). Lineage (GTDB taxonomy): Bacteria > CSSED10-310 > JACPHN01 > JACPHN01 > JACPHN01 > JACPHN01. The sequence continues at coordinate 32,952 of JACPHN010000124.1, read as the reverse complement.
TTTCCCGCAGCTTCAGCCGGAGAATCTCGAGGTCGGCGAACGCACTGCGCAGAAAGTGGACGCTGTCACTGACATACTGGGTCGGAGTGTTGATCTCGTGCGCGATGCCCGCCGCGAGGTGGCCGATTGCGTCGAGCCGCTGCGTCAGCCGGAGCTCTGCCTCGATCGTCTGCCGCTGCTTTTCCTCTTCAATCAGCCGCTGGTTGGCTTGCTCGAGCTCCCGGGTGCGGGCGCTGACGGCGGCTTCCAGTTCCTCCGCGCGTCGCCGCTCCGCCTCCTGGAGCCCCCACTTTCGCGTCAACGCGTGGGCCATTTGCAAGAGCTCGACGTGATCGAATGGCTTCTTGAGAATCAACAGGCCGTCCCTCAGGCCCAGCCGGCCATGAATTTCCGCCCATGAATAGTCCGAGTATGCGGTGATGATCACGACCTGGACATTGGGGTCGATCCGCCACAGGCGCTCGACGGTTTCGACGCCGTCCCAGCCGGGCGGCATACGGATGTCGACGAATGCCACCGCGTAGGGCACGCCAGCATCCACTGCTATTTCGACTTGCCGGCACCCCGCTTCTCCGTAAGCGGCGGTGTCGACCGCGAAAATCGGCGCCTGCGAGTCGCCGGGGGGTTGGCCGAGGACCTCTCGCTCGACCCAGCCGAGGCCGCTCCGCGCCGCCAAACCGGGGTCACCGAGCGCCTTCTGGAAGTACTGCCGGACCACGGGATCATCATCGATGACGAGAATTCTGCGGTTGGCGCAGCCGCTAGCCATGGTCATGTCCTCCGAGCGGCAGCGTCACGGAGAACGTGGCGCCCCTCCCAGGACCGTCGCTGTGCGCCGCAAGCGCCCACCCCATCTCCTCTGCGGCGATGGCACTGGTGTGCAGGCCGAGGCCGAGGCCGTGGCCCACGGGCCACGCCGTAAACCCCGGCTCGAAGATGTGGGGCAAGCTCTCCGGCGCGATTCCCACGCCATTGTCGGAGATCGCGATGGTGGCGGCGTGCTGCCCATCGAGGCGCGTCTGGATCCGCAGGACCTTGGGCTCGACGGTGCTCTCGGTCAGCGCCTGTTTGGCATTGTTGAGGAGGTTGATCAGCACTTGCAGGACTGCGTGGGCGTCCGTGGTCAGCGCCGGCACCGCGCCGAGATCTCGTTCGATCCGGATGTGCGGACCCCCGGCCGCCAGGCGGCTCATGAGCACGGCCTCGCTCAGGATCCTGGGCAGCTCGACGAGCGTGAGCTCTACCGAGGGCCGTGCCCACGCTTGCTGCGCGCCGACAATCGCCGTGATGTGCTCGAGCTGCTGCCGAAGCGCTGCGAGCTCCGTGCGGATCCCGGACCGCTCCTTGAGGAGCTGTTCCGCGATCGCCGACAGCGACTGCGGAATTTGGCGGCCGCGGGGATCGGAGGTGAGGAACGCGGCGAGGGTAGCCGGATCACGGCCTTCGTTCGCTACCAGCGACGCGAGTTTTTCGAGCAGGTCGACACTGGACCGCTCGCAGCCGTCGCGCAGCAATCCCATGGACAGGTTGATGCTGCAGAGCACATTGCCGACGTTGTGCAGGATGCCGCTCGCAACCCCCGCCATGCCGGCCTCCCGCGACTTTTCCCGCAAGGCCCGTTGCAACTGGCTGTTGCGCACCGCCGCCCGGACGCGCGCCCGAAGCTCCTCCGCTACGAATGGCTTGTGCACGTAGTCGTCGGCGCCGGCATCGAGCCCCGTGGCCGCCGATTCGCTGCCCCCCCAGGCCGTGAGCATCAGCACAGGCAGGTGCTTCAGTCGCGCGTCCGCTTTGATGCGCGCGGTGAGTGCGATGCCGTCGAGCTCGGGCATCATGACGTCGGTCACCACCGCGTCGAAGGCGAGGGTGTTCAACGCCGCCCAGGCCCGGGCGCCGTCCGCGACCGCGGTAACCGAGAGCTCATGCAGCGTGGCGGCGACGTAGGCGCGCATATCCGGATCATCATCGGCGACCAGGACGCTCGGCCGGCGCCCGTGGGCGACCGGGGTCGATGCCGATTTCACCGCCTCGCCGCCGAGCGTCGACTCGCCCATCCGCCGCTGCCAGGCCGTGCTCCCAAGCTCGACGGTTACCGTCGCCTCGGCGTCCGGCAGCGCGCCGGTGACGGCGGCGGCGCCGGCCGGATTAGCCGGCAACTGCACCGTGAACGTCGAACCCCGACCACGCTCGCTCTCCACGGTCACCGAGCCGCCGAGCGCTTCGGTCACCCCCCGGACGACGACCAGCCCGAGCCCCGTGCCGCCAAACCGGCGGGTGGCCGAGCTGTCTACCTGCGCGAACGGCCGAAAAAGCCGGTCCAGCTCTTCCTTCGCGATCCCGATGCCGGTGTCGGAGATTTGCAGCCGCATGCTCTCACCTGCGACCGCGAGCACCACCTCTACCCCACCGCCGGCGTTGGTGAACTTGAGCGCGTTGCTCAGGAGGTTGAGGACGATCCGTTCGAGCAGGCTTGGATCGACAGCCGCGACGAGGCTCTCGACGCGCGGCGAAAACCGCAGGGAGAGCCCGCGCGCCTGCGCCAGCGGTTGCAGATCCGATATCAGCGAGGCAAGCCACGGCAGCACGTCGAAGCGCTCGTAGCGAACGGACACGCGCCCCGCCTCGAGTTTGGCGAAATCGAGGATATCGTTGACCAGGTTGTAGAGTCGGAAGCCGTTGCGCTGCACGCGCGCGAGGAGCTCCCGCGTCCCCGCGTTCAAACCGGCATCCTCCAGCGCGTCCTTGACCGGCCCGAGAATCAGGGTTAGCGGCGTTCTCAGCTCATGGCTGACGTTGGTGATGAACTGGCTGCGGGCCCGCGCCGCCTGCTCGGCAGCATCCTTGGCGCGCGTGAGCTCGAGCTCCATCTGCTTGCGGTCGGTAATGTCGATCAGGATACCGAGGATGCCCTCGACCTCGCCCGCCTCGTCGCGCAAACGTTGTCGATGACATATTGCAGGACGGCGCGTTCGAACGCCGGCGCATTCATCTGGTCGGGCCGCGCTCCGGGCGCCGGGATGCTCTCGACGGCACCGTTCTCCGTCACGCGCCGGCTCTCGGCGCGGCGCTCGTTTCGCGGCCGAGCACGCGGGACGCCACCGTGATCTTGCCCACAGCGCCGGTTGCGCTCCGCACGAGCCTGCCCCCGCCCGCCAAACCGGCGGTCAGCGACACGCGATGACTCCTGGCGCTTCCATGTGAGCTTGATACCATGGCGACCTGGTTCTCATCATGACGAGCGGTAGGGGCCTCGTCAAGTAGAGCGAAGGCACCACCGGTATCGCCACGACTCCACGGGTCGATCGCTTCGCCAGGTGGCGGCTGCGACCTGAATCCACCGCGGGGACCGTCGCGGCGAAGCTCGGCCAAGAGAGCGAGCGCCAGCGGAAGATTCGCCGCAGAGCGCGATGTTGCTCGAACGATACGGGTGCGGACACGAGATTCGGCGCTTTGCGGGTGCGGAGGTCGCGGGGCGGGCAGAGGCCGCGATCATTCAGGTCGTAGCCGGCTGCGGAGCGATTTTCCAGGAGGCGGGGGGTGGGGTGGGTGAGGGCGGAGGGCGGGCAGGCCCGGCGTGAGGTGGTTGCGAGCGTGTCGGGTGGAGACGGCGGGATGGCCGGGGGCCCTGACGGTTCCGTAACTCGAAACCGCCCTCGGCTTTGCAGCGCTTCGATGACGAGCTGATCACCGGCGAAGCCACGCGCGAGTTTCGCTTTCCCGACGGCAGCTCGCCACTCGAGCTGATCGTGCCACTCGACCGGAAGGCAAGGGTCACGTCGACGCTGGCCGACGCCGACCGCTGCGCGGAGCTCGCGGAGCCCATCGATGCGCTCGACCTCACACCGCGACCGTCAGGGCTTCTCGCCCAGGCGCTCGCGCCACCTCATGAGCCCAACGGCAGCACCGCCGGCAAGGTCGATCATGCCCGCCAACGTCGCCACGTTCCCACCTTTCCCCAAGCGTCCCCCCGGGAACGGCGGCGTCCGGAGCTATTGCGCTTGCGCCCACGCCGGCCAGCAGGCTCCAGGCGGCTGCCCAACTGCCTGCCTGTTGCTGGCACAGATACGGGCGAGCCGCCTGTTATTTGACTTCGCTTCCGCGCCCTTGTACACTGCTCACACCGCGTGGACGCACGGGATGGTCAGGGAGAACGGCAGTGCACGCACATGTTTTCACGGTGGGCGAGGCCCAGGCTTTGCTCCCTACGTTGCGGCAGCGGTTGCGCAGCGCGCTTTCGAGCTGGCGGACAATCGTGAGCAGCCGCGAGGAAGTCACGCTTGCCAGCAAGAATGCGCAGTGGAACGGCGGCTCCGCGGATGGTCCACGGTATCTGGCGGCGATCGAGGCGCTGGGCGACACCGTGCGCCAGATCAGTGGCCTCGGCGTGCTCGTCAAGGACCTCGAGTCGGGGTTGTGCGACTTCCCGTGCGTCCACGAGGGCAGACTCGTGTACCTCTGCTGGCGGCTCGGCGAGTCGCGCATTGAGTGGTGGCACGAAGTCGACGCCGGGTTTGCCGGCAGGCAACCGCTGCGCGACGGCCTCGGCGAAAACTGACGCTCCGTGAAGCGACGGCACGCCACTTCGCTCCGGGTTCACTTCGTGGTCGGCGAAGCGTCGCCCTATTCGCCGGCGACTCGCGTGGCAGCCGCCGTCCGCGAAGCTCTCCGGTTGTGGGGCGTGCGGACGAGTTGGCGTGAGGCTCGGGGCGAGGTCTGCGAGAGCGGCGCTGGCAGCCTGGGAGAATCGCCGGACGATCTCTTGTGGATTGTGGATAGCGAGGAGCCGGACCGCGACCCCATGGTTTCCTCGTGGATTGGCCCGGTCGTGTTTCACGGCTTGCCGGCGCGCGGGTCGAGGCGGCGGGGTTGCACGTTCGTGGCGCACGATGACACCGCGGCCTGGCAGGCGGTCGCGATGGGTTTCTCGCCGGTGGTGCTTCTTCCCGCTCGGGCCGAGGTCGAGCTCGGGGAGGTGGACCCCGATCCGGAGTGGGACAACCTCCTGCAGGCGCTCTCCTACGTCCTGGTATTGGGTCCTGAAGGGCCTCCGCCGGGGCTTGCCGGCGCGAGCGGCGAGTGTGCGCTGATCGTCGCGCCCACCGCGACCTCTGCAGGCGGCGCGCACGTGCTGGAGAGCATGAACGGCCAGCCGGTGTCTACCGTTCGCCGGCCGTCATCGCCAGGTCAATGGCGCGCTCTGGTGAGCCGCGCCGCGCGCGTTCTCGGGTCGTGGCAGAACGCCGCCGCGGCGGCAGCGAGCCATCTCGCCGCGCGGCTCGGCCGCCTCGTACCCGGGGATTGCGGTGACCCGTCCCCCTCCGCCGGTGCCTTCGCGCGCTGCAACTCTGTGTCGCAGCTCCTCGACTCGCTGTTTTCGGGAGCTGCCCGCAGTCGTCCGCGCCGAATCGCCCCCCGGCGACTTCGCGTCGCCATGGTAGTGCAGCGCTACGGCACCGAAGTCGCCGGCGGCGCCGAGCTCCTTTGTCGCACCACCGCCGAACGACTGCGCGACGTCTTCGAGCTGGAGATCCTCACTACCTGCGCGGTCGACTACGACACCTGGAGCAACGCCTACGCCGCGGGACTTTCCGAAGTGAATGGAGTGACCGTTCGCCGCTTCCCCGTGCCCGAGGAGCGGCGCCCGGCAGACTTCGAAATTCTCAGCCAGAGTCTTTTCCGCGCCGCCACGCGCCCGCTCGCAAACGAGCTTGCGTGGATGCGTGCACAAGGGCCGCGCTGTCCAAGGCTGCTCGATCATATCTCCGATGTCGCTCATCAGTTCGACGCGTTCATATTCTACTGTTATCTCTATTATCCAACGTATTTTGGCCTCCAAATGGTCCGCAACCGGTCCATCCTCGTTCCAACAGCTCATAACGAGCCACCGATCTATCTGCAAATCTTTGGGCCGTTGCTACGAATGCCAAAGAGAATCATCTACATGACCGACGCAGAGCGCGCCTTCTGCCATCGCCTGGCGCACAATGAGAGCACGCCCTGGCACATCGCCGGTATCGGCATCGATGCAGTCACCCACCGGCCCGACATCGAGTCGTTCCGCGCCCGGTATTCTCTACGGCATGACTACGCGGTGTTTGCAGGTCGCATCTGCGCCTCGAAGGGATGCGACGAGCTGCTGGCAGGGTTTGCGGAAGCCCACGCCGCAGAACCCGGAGCGTTCCCTCGCCTGGTCTTGCTCGGCAAGCTCGAAATGCCGCTTCCCGAGGCGCCCTGGCTCCGGTATCTCGGATTCCTTTCCGAAGATGAGAAAAACGCCGCCATTGCGGGCGCGCGATACGTCGTCAACCCGAGCTATTTCGAGAGCCTGTCGATCCTCGTCTTGGAGAGCTGGTCCTACGGTGTGCCTGTGCTGGTGAACGGCCAGTGCGACGTGTTGCGGTCACAGGTCGAGGCGAGCGGCGGTGGCCTGAGCTACCAGTCGCGGGCGGAGCTCGTTGGTGGTCTCAAGCGCCTGGGCGCCGATTCCGAGCAGCGGCGGGAGCTGGGCGAGAGGGGGCGGGAGTTCGTGCGGCAATGGTACAGTTGGGAGCACCTCGTGCAGACGTACACCGCGGCGGTGGGGGCAGTGTTCGACGAGGGCGAGGGTGCCGCCGGCGGAGCCGGGGCGAGGGGATTTCGGTCCGGCGGCTGCGGCAGTCGCGATTCTCGTGATTGAGCTGGGCACTCGCTCGCATTCTCTTTCCCGGACTAGGAAAGGCGGCGCTGGGGTTCGATCACGAGGCTCGCGAAGGCGGCCGCGAGCCGGTCAAAGCCGCCGGCGCCACCCGCAGGGCTTGGTTGCCGAGCTCCAAAGTCAAAGCGAAACGCGATCAGGTTAGGTCCGGCCTTCTGGAAATCGCGCGGCAGAGGCACCGAATATTCGTGAAAACCGTCGGAGAGACGGAGTCGAGCGACTGTAACGCCATTGAGCTCGACGTCCATGCTTCTGTGCCGGCACCGAGAGCATGGTGCCGGATGGATCTTGAGCACCGCCGTGCGGTCGTACGGCCGCGCGAGCTCTACCCACAGCGACGGCGCCGGGTCTATCGACCAGCGATACGGCTCTCCTTGCACGGGAGTCCGCTGGAGCGGCCCGAACCCTGAAAGGCCGTACCGCCCCTCGTCGGCCGGCGAAAACGCGACAACAATCGGCTCGGCTATTCCCAGGAGCGCGCGCTGCTCGCCGAGATCGCGCGTCGGGTTGGCCAGCTTTGCAGCGCCCGTCAGGCCTGCGATTGCCAGCGCCGCCACACAGTACGCTACTCCGAGTCGTCTGAGCGGCGCCATCGCCGATTCCCCTGCGAGACTCGCGAGCCTCTTGCCGAGGTGGGCCGCGAGCGCGTGCGCGCCGAGGCCGAAACATGCCGCGACCGGGAGCCACGCGAACGCCCGCGCCGCCTGGTGGGCGGCGGAGTCGCCCGCAAGCTCAGGCATGTGGCGCGCCATTCCGACGAGTAGCGCGGCGAGCAGGAGCAGTGCGGTCAGGGCCGGACGGCGCCGCGCGCAGCACGCGCCTGGCGACCAAGGAACACCGCACGCCGCCGCCGCGCCGGCGAGCACCACCAGCCACGCCAGTGCTAACGCTGCCTCGAGCTGGCCCGAGACGTAAAGCGGCGCACAGTCCGTGCCGCTCACATAGCCAGCGGCCGCGGCCACGGAGTCGCGATCGAAGCCAAAAAAGGAGCCGAAAACCGCCGCCGCTACAGCCATCGCGGCTGCGCATTGGGCAAGTCCCCTGGGAACGCTTTGCGGCAAGCTCAGGGCCGGTCGCTGCACGGACATCGCCGCCACGGTGAGGAGGCCTCCCAGGCACATGGCGCCAAGAAGCAGTTTCGCGGAATCCGGCGTAAACGCCAGCCAGCTCAAGGCGAATCGCGGAAGCAGCGCCGCCCATGCGGCCCCCAGGAGCAAGGCATCGGCGCACGTATGGCGCATGAGGCCGCCGAACACCAGAAATACCGCGAGAAGCCCCAGCGCGAACATGCCCGCTTGCGCGGGCGCTGCGCCTCCCGCCGCGCGCGCCGCGGCCCACCAACCTCCGGCTGTCGCTCCCGAAAGGAGCGCCACCGCCACCAACGATGCCCAAACTGTCCTTGACACCACCAGCCCGTCATGTTACAACTGCAGCGTCTATCCGTGTTGGGGAGCATACTGTCCAGAGAATCAAGAGATCAAGATGGAACAGCAGAGAACAGCTCGAGAGAGCGAAGCGGGCGTTGGCAGGTTTTTTGGCGATCGGCCGGTCGGGCTCGAGGGGCTGGCGAACGGAAACGGCAAGCACCGTTTGGGCCACACGCTCCGCCAGAAGGTGCTCCCCACGACAGAACGCATCAACAAGACGTACCAGGCGTACTCACCGGTGTACGATCTCATTTTTGGCAAAGTGTTCGAATCCGGCAGGCATGTCAGCCTCGAGCTGCTGGATCCGAAGCCCGGCGACGTGGTGCTCGACGCCGGCGTTGGAACCGGTTTGAACCTGCCGTTGTTTCCGTCCTATTGCAAGGTCGTCGGGATTGACTTGTGCGCTCCAATGATTCGGCGCGCCAAGGATCGCGCCCAGCAGGAAGGCCTTGAGCAGGTCGACTTTGGGTTGATGGACATGCAGCATCTCGCCCTCGCGGACAATTCGGTAGATGCCGTGGTGTCGCTGTACGCGATCAGCGTAGTCCCTGACCCCGTGGCCGCCATCCGGGAGTTCAAGCGCGTGTGCAAGCCGGGTGGGAAAATTGTGATCACCAACCACTTCAAGAGCGAGCACAAGGTAGTCGGCAGGGTCGAAGAGCTCATCGCCACGGGAGCGACGTTTCTGGGCTTCGAGACCGACGTGTGTTGGGAAAAGCTGCTTCGCGATGCGGAGCTGGTGCCGCGGCGCGTGGAGAAGGTCAACATCTTGAATCTGTCGCGGGCGATTCTCTGCATCAACCCGAAGTGATCGCGCGCGAAGCGGAAGGATCGGCCTCGACAGGCCGGGTGAGGGTATGTTCCCCGGACTTGGGATCTGGGAAATCGTAGTCATTCTGATCGTGGCGCTGGTGGTCGTCGGCCCACGCAAGCTGCCTGACGTGGCGCGCACGGTTGGAAAATCGTTGGCCGAATTCCGGCGAGCGGCGGCTCAGGTCCGCTCCAGCCTGGAGGCGGAAGTGCGAGAGGTCGAGCGGACCGCGGGCGAGGCCAAGTCGGCGCTGTCCGAACCCGGCGCACCTGATGTGGACAAGAAGGCATGAGCGACGGCGGATCCGATTCCCCACCGCTCATGCCGCCGATAGACGAGGTGGTAGCCAGGCAGCGGATTCCGTCGACACAGCCGCCTGCTGACGATGACCTCGGGGGGCGGATGTCCTTCTTGCAGCATCTCGAGGAGCTCAGGCGATGTCTGCTTCGATCGCTGGCGGGTACCGCAATCGCCTCTTCGATCACAATCTTGTTTTCGAAGGAGCTGTTTCGGCTGGTCCTGATTCCCGTCGTGGAGCAACTGCAGGCCACGGGGATCGATCCGCAAAAAAGCGGGCTCGTGTACATTAGTCCGATCGAGCCGTTCGTGACGTATTTGAAGACCGGGTTGGTGGCGGGCATTTTCCTGGCGTGTCCGTGGATCTTCTACCAACTGTGGCTCTTCATAGCGCCGGGTCTTTACAAGAATGAGCGGCGCCTGGCGCTTCCTTTCGTCGGCGCGTCCGCCGGTTTCTTCATTCTTGGCGGCCTGTTCTGCTATTTCCTCGTCTTTCCACTGGGAATCCGCTTTTTTGTATCGCTGGCGGAAGGTCCGATCACGCCCATGCTGTCGATGGACAGCACGCTTTCATTTCTTCTGAAGTTGCTTCTTGCATTTGGGCTTGTTTTCGACCTCCCCGTGCTGCTCGTGCTGCTGACACGGCTGGAAATCGTAACGCCCGAGGCGCTCAAGAGATTTCGCCGCTATTTCGTGCTGGTAGCGTTCATCGTGGGCGCGATCTTGACACCACCGGACGTGGTGACGCAGATTGCTCTGGCTGTCCCCTTGATTGGGCTGTATGAGCTCAGCATTTATGCGGCGACGTGGTTCGCACCCAAGTCGGGAGAGGGTCTTGACGAGCAAGCATCTCGGTAGTATGCTTGCTAGCAGTTTTGGCCGAAGTGGCGGAACTGGCAGACGCGCTAGGTTCAGGGTCTAGTGGGCGCAAGCTCGTGGGAGTTCAAGTCTCCCCTTCGGCATCGCGACACCGCGTTCTGAGGGACGCGGTGTTTTTTTATCCGTAGCGGATCTCCTCGAACATCTTCGTCGCCAGGCGTTGGAAGTGTCGAAGCGTCTTCACGCCCTCCGGAGTCGCCTTCTCGGCGAAATCGACGCGGTCGGTTCGAAGCTCCGTGAGAAAGTGCAGGGCGCGACGTTCCTCGCCAAAGTGCCTGAGCACGAGCGCCATCACGTAGTTCGTCTTGGCGGACGGCACGCGACTGTTGGATTGCTCGAAGAATTCCAGAGCGGAGCGCAGGGCTCCACTTTCGTCCTCAGGCCGTTCAAGCTCCCGTAGCAAGCGCGCCGACCTCAGGTAGAACGAGCCCAATCGGAAGTTCTGATCTTCCGTCGAGAACTTGGAACGAGCGTGGGCAGTAGTGACCGCGAGCCGATAGGAGAGTAGCCCCGCCATGAGGGTGCGCGGGCGGTTGATGACCTCACGAAGCGCTGCGCCTACGACGTTTCCGAGGTGCGCCTCAGCGAGGGTGGCCCGCTCCTGGCGGCCCTTCTTCAGCGCTTCGACGTAACGATCCCCGAGGCGGTCGACATCGGGTGGCACGGCCTGATCCAGCTTGCCGAAATGCTCCTCGAGCTCGGAGGCGACCAGGCACTCCGGACACACGGCAACGCTGAGACAAAGAAAGTTGCTCGGTCCGTAGCCGCCAGTAGGTTCGTATTCGGGCACCAGAAAAGGATCGGTCTTGATGAGCTGGCTGCGCGGCATGAGACGGTAGAACGGCACTTCACGGCAGCCGCACCCCGCGCACACCACCTCGTGCGACAGAATCGGGTCCTTGGCGCCTCCGAGCTCCGCGCCGCGGCCATGTCCTTTTTGCGCGCGAAGGAGCTCCGCCACTTGCTCCGCCGCGGTGGTAACCTCTCCGGGCTTCAGCGGCTTGCGCAGAGCCAGGTTGGCACCCAGGGTAAGCGCCTGCTCGACGTGGACTTCGACGGGATCCGAGCTGATCAGCACCGTGGGAATTCGGGCGATGCGCAGGTCAGCTTTTTTGGCCCTGAGCACATCGCGTCCGTCCATGTCCGGCATCGTCAGGTCGAGAATGATGACCTCAGGCGCATGGCTGCGCATCATCTGCAAGCCCTGCTCGCCGCTCTCCGCAAGAAAAGGCTCGTGTCCGCCCTTGGTGAGCTCATCCGCCAGACGCTTGCGCTGGAAAGATGAGTCGTCGATGACCAGGATGCGCACCTCTACCGCCCCTCGTCCCGTTGGGCGGGCGCGGTTCCCGTGGCGCCGTCTTCGTGCTCGTCGTCTCGGCTGGCGATGCGAAACACCGCCTCGAGCTCCCCTACCCTGATACAGTCCCCGTTTTGCAGCCGGCAGGAGTCGACGAGAGCGCCGTTGACGTGGGTGCCATTGGTGCTGCCCAGGTCAACCAGCACGAAGTCTCGCCCGTACGCTTCGATCACGGCATGGCGGCGCGAAACCTCGGGGTCCCGCACCACCAGATCACAATCTTCGCGCCCGATCACGAAGCGCGGCACTTTCATGGGGACGATTCGAGAAACACGCCCCTTCTGGGCAAAGCGGAGCGAAGCGCGAATCGAATCATCCAGATACGGCTCCTTTCCCAGACGACCGGGAGTCACCGCTGGGCGCACTTCCGGCCGCAGGTCGTGGATCTCAAGTGTGCGCTTGAAATCATCCGTCGTTGCGGGAGGGATGTCGGGCGGTTCCGGCGCGGCGTCTGCCGAAAAGCCGGCGATGGCGATCGAAATTCGGCATTGCGGGCAGACAACCAAACCCCGCCGCCGCGTAGCGTCCTGCAGCTCGGGGTCCACGCGCCACCCGCACCCGGGGCATGTTATCTGGTGCAACTAGCGGTCACTGCTCCTACCGGCGATCCCATGATTCGGTGAGCCACTCAGATTCGGGGCTGCACTTTCCGTATTGGGATACTCCTTAGCCGGGGAAGTCGGCAGTGTCAAGGGCGCGTTGCGCCGGGCACCGCGGACCGTGGCAGTGAGGGACGTCGCCACCGGGCTCGCCGCTGCATGAGGTGCGGTCGCACCGGAGCCGGCACCGCTCGGCGTCAAGAGTGCGCCGCGCAGCACCGCGATTTCCGCCATTACGCGGTTGACGATGAGCTGCGAAGTGTCTTTTCCGGCGGGCAGCTCGTAGTATTCGGACAGGTCGATCGGCGCTCCGAAAGCAATGCGCGCTCGCTTCCCGATCCGCGGGAAGCGCGCACCGACGGGAAGTATCTCCTCCATGCCGGTATGGGCCGCGGGGATGACGATCGGCTGGACGTCGTGAAGGAGCTTGCCCACGCCCGGCCGCCCCATGCCAAGGCGCCCGCTGCGGGTACGCGTCCCCTCGGGGAAAAGCAGCATGGTCCCTTCCTGCAGCCGCTCGGTCATGGCGGTGAGAGCACCAAAGTCACGTTCGCCGCGGCGCACGGGAATGCAGCGCCAAAGCGTCGACAGCACCGCGAGCAGGCGGCCTTGAAAAAAGTTCTCCAGCGCCGCCGGGTGCCATGGGAACAGGGAGGGGCGCACCATGGCCCGGGGATAGTAGGCAGCGACGCCGATGGCGAACGAGTCGATCATGCTGACGTGGTTGGCAAGCACAATCACTCTATTGCGCGATGGAATGTGCTCCCGGCCCTGGACTTCCACGTGATTGAGAACACGAAAAAACACAAAAGCGACGAGTGCCGTGATGTTCAGCCAGATGGCCGAGAGAATTCGCGTCGGTAGACGCATGGCTACACTCCTTGTTGACCCTTCAACCAGTCCTCGCGGCCGTACTACTATGCAAGTTCCATGCCATGAAGAGACGTGGCATGGGCCAGCGATTTCTTGCTGGCGCATGCGCAACGGATTTCGCACCTCACCTCACAACTGTGAAGAGCAGGTGGCACGCTCTCCGAAGGAGCACGCATCCCCCTCGCCGAGCGATTGCTCGGCAACTGGGGAGGTTCCCGCCGATCTCCGCGTCGCGGTGGGCCTACGCAACGGGGGCAACAGCGCCGGGAGCAAGCTCCGCCGGCCGTTTGCGAGCGGCACGAGCACGCACGAGGCGCACACCGAGAATCGTCAAGCTGATGCCGAGCAAGATGCGCCCCAGCCAGCCAACGACGGCAGCCACGTGCGAAATGCTCGCCGATGGCGAAATCACCGGGAGAAGCTGCGATACGGCCAAGAGCCCGAACGCCACGGCCAATATCAGCGTTCTGAGGTCCCTGCGGCGAGCCCCCGCGAGCCAGCCAAAGACGCTGGCGTGAATCGCCATGACCACAGCCACGGCGAGGTGGCCCTGTGAACCCATGATTGGAATGCTCCTTGGGAAGAGAGCGTCGCGGCCGGTCCGCTTGTCGCGCGGCCGATCACGCGCGCGCCCTCCGCTCGCCTCGCGCACCTCAGTAATACACGCGAAACCCGGATAGCTCCGCACCCGGACTTTCCCAGCTCACGTGGACTTCGTCGACCCGCGCGAGCGCGGGGCCTTGCCGGCACCACTCGATCATGCGGTCAACCGCCGCGGCGTCGCCGTCGATGAGCGCCTCGACCCGGCCATCAACCAAGTTACGGACCCAGCCCCGTAACCCGAGCCGCCTCGCTTCCTCCACGGTGCTGGCGCGGAAGAACACCCCCTGCACCCGTCCCGAAATAACGACGTGCGCTCTCTTGTCCACCAACCGCGCTCCTGCTTCGCCCTAGACTCTCTTCTCGAGTTGCGCCAGTATCGCGCTCTCCTCCGGAAATTTCCCGGTGCCCAACTTGCTATAGATCAACTCCCCGTCAACGCTCAGCTCGAACTTGCCACCGGCATCCGGCACCAGCGTGAGAGAGCTGATTTTTCGTTTGAGCTTCTTGAGGATCTTTTCCGTCAAACTGACGGCCTGCGGCTCGTAGTTTCAGGCCGCGCAGAAAATGAGCTGAATGTGCACCACTGGTCTCCTTGAAAGAAACTGCACGATCGCGCGCAGCGACCGAGAATAGCTTATCCGTGTGTCTGCACCGTGTCAACGAGGCGCGCCCACCTGGAGCCACCGCCTGTTCGCGGCGGCCGCACCAACCGGTGATTGACAACGTCCCTCAGGAACACTAGCCTCTCGCTCTCCCCGCTCTCCCCGGCACATTTCCACCCCCTTCCCCACCGATGAGCAAAGCCCGCCTCAAAGTCGTCTGCGACGCCAACCAGAAGCTGCCGTTCATGCGCGGCATTCTCACGCATTCTCTCCTGACCCGCGGGATGAGCTTCGAGCAAGCGCATCGGATCGCCAACTCGGTGCGCAACCGCCTCCGCGACACCGACAAGGTCACCACCGCGGCGCTGCGCAAGATCGTCGACGACGAGATCGTCGCCGCCTACGGCGCGCCCGTGCTGCAAGGATTACGCGAGACCGTCGCCGACACCCCAAAAACGATCGGCATCCGCTCGGCGGGCGCTATCGTGCCATTCTCCAAGGGCCTGCTGGCGCGCTCGATCACCGGCGCAGGCATCGACCCGAGCGAGGCATACGCCATGGCGCGCGATTTCGAGCTTTCCCTGCGCGCGGAGGGGATTCTGGAGATCGAAGCTGACACGCTTTCCAAGCGGGTCTTCGAGAGAATTCGCGAGCAGTTCGGGAAGGACGCGGCCGAGCACTACAATCTGGCCGTGCGCATCGATCGCCTCGATCGGCCGGTCATCATCTATCTCGGCGGCGCCGGGGGCACTGGAAAGTCTACTCTCGCGACCGAGCTCGCCAGTCGGCTCGGGATCATGAAGGTGAGCGGCACGGACATTATCCGCCAAATCATGCGCATCGTGTTTACGGATGCGATCTTGCCGGCCCTGCACAGCTCCTCGTACAATGCTGGGAGCCTGGAGGAGTTCGCGACCATCGGCTCCAGCGAGGCCGATCGCGTTCTTGCCGGATTTACTCATCAGGCCGCCAAGGTCTGTGTCGGGGTGCGCGCCGTAGTTGAGCGCGCCATCGCGGAAAACATGAATCTCATCATCGAAGGCGTGCACCTGGTGCCGGCCCTGCTCGCCTGGCCGGACCTGAAAGACAAGGCCTATCACATTCCCGTGGTCCTGTCCGTGGCCGACCGCGTCACGCACCGCACCCGACTACAGCGGCGAACCCGGGCTCACCGCGTCCGTCAGAACCCTGGCGGGCTGAGCGATTTTCATCGGATTCGTCTGATCAACGACTACTTTGTCGCTGTCGCGGATCAGCTCAATATGGATATCATCAATAACGATGATTTTGATACGGCGATAAACGAGCTCGTACATACTGTCATTCACAGCTTACAAGAAAAAGTAAAACGTAACACGGGATGATTGGGAAACGTTTCCATGCGGCGGTCCTGCTGATTCTCGACGGGATCGGCGACCATCCCAACCCGACGCTCGGAAATCGGACTCCGCTGCAAGTTGCCAGGACGCCCGCGATGGACGACCTGGCGCGGCGCGGACGGAACGGTCTGGCGCGCCCGGGAGGTGGAGCCGGCGCTCCAAATACGGCCGCGGGCACACTTTCCGTACTCGGATACGATCCCGATCGCTACCCCATCGGGCGCGGATCGATGGAGGCTCGCGGGGCGGGGCTGACGATGGCCCCCGGCGATGTCGCGTTCCGCTGCAACTGGGCCAGCGTGAGCGATGATTGGCGGATCGTGGATTGTCGGGCGGGCCGCATTGACACGGGCAGAGAGGAGCTCCTGGAGGCCATTCGCACCCTGCGGCCGGATCCCGATGTCGCGGTGGATCTCGCGCTGTGCACCGGCCATCGGCTGGCGCTGGTGCTGCGCGGCCCGGGGTTGTCCGATCGCGTGCTCGGCAGCGACCCGCGTCAAGTCGGGAGCCAGGAGATGCGGCTTACGCCGCGGCCGATCTCGCCACAGGATCCTGCCGCACGCCGCACCGCACAGGTCATCGACCGCTTCGAGCGCATGGCCGCCGAGCGGCTTCGCGGCCATCCCGTGAACGAATGGCGCCGTCGCCGGGGCCTACCCCCCGCCAACGCCCTGCTCTCGCGGGGAGCCGGCACGAACCGACCTCTGCCTCAGGTCTCGGCATGCGGGAAACCGCTAAGCGGACTGGAAATTGGCGCCGACCGAACGGTCGCCGGGCTCTGCCTGCTCGCCGGCATGCGCGTGCTCTCCGACGCCTCGATGACCGGCACCATAGACACCGACCTCGACGCGAAATTCGCGCTCGCTCTCAAGTACAGCCACGATTTCGACCTCATCGTGTTGCACATCAAAGGCTGTGACATCAGCGCGCACGACCGGCGCGCGGTGCAGAAGGCGCAGTTCATCGAGCGCATCGATGTCGCCCTGGGCTGCTTTCTCGACCGCGCGGGAGAAGCGTTGCGCATCGGCATCGCCTCGGATCACGGCACGAGCAGCATTACGGGGGACCACCTCGCAGGGCCGGTGCCGGTGCTTGCGGCCGGACCCGGCATTCCCGCGGACGGGGTCACAGCCTTCGACGAGGTGAGCGCGACGCGTGGCGATCTTGGGATGAGCGAAATGACGGGCTTCATGGCCACGCTTTTTGCCTGTGATCCGGTCCCGGCGACGGCGGGCGCCGCGGCGCTCTGAGGCGGCCACCTGAAGTCACCGCCCAGGCGGCTGCATGCTGCTCGGAAAGCGCATCACGAAGACCCCCCACCGCACCTCCCGCCGCTTGCGTGGGGAGGGACAGAGGGGGCGCGGTCGCTCCGAGGTCAAGTAGGTGGTTGATCCCGGACCATTTCGCTACTTGACGAGACCGCGCCGCTGCTCTAGTCTGCCATCTCGTGCGTCAGGCGCGGCGTGCCAGGCGCTACACATGCCGGCCGGCGTGCCCGCCTGTCCACGTCAAGGTCTGACACGTGGCGAGCGAACGCGCAGGTGCCGGGCCCCGGCGCTGTCTCTTGCGGAGCCCAGCCTATGTTCGAATCCACGCGACGCCTTGCCGTCTTCGGATCCCATGCCACGGCCCCTCTCGACGGCATCGTCTCATGGCTGGTGCAAGAGCTTGGCGCCGTCGCCATCTCCGCCAGCAGCCGCATCGTCACGTTCCTGGACACGTTCGATTGGCGCTGCCACGATAACGACTTGGCCCTGAGCTGCGAAGCGGTCGCCGGATCGTGCAGTCTGGCCTTGACCCTCACAGCGAGCGCGACAGGCACCACGGTGCAGACCCTTGAAACGCCGCGCGCACCGCGGTTTGCTCGCGAGCTCCCCGAATCTCCGCTCCGTCAGCAGCTCACTCCGATCCTGGATGTCAGAGCTCTCCTGCCCGTCCTGCAGGTGCGCTACGACACCCGACAAATGGCCGTGCGCGACCACGAGGCCAAGACAGTGCTGCGGATCGTCGCCGAAGAGGCCTGGGCGGCGCCGCCCACTCACCCCGGCGAGGAAGCGCGAGTGGGCGTCACGCTCAGCCTGCTCGCCCTCAGGGGCTACCCCAAGGCGGCGAGAAAGGCCGCCAAGGCCATCCAGGAAAAGCTCGGCGCCGTCGAAACCGCGGACGGCTTCCTCGCTGCAGCTTTCGGCGCCATTGGCCGCGCGCCCGGCGGCTACTCTGCCAAGCTCGACGTCGCCCTGGCTCCGGAAATGCGCGCCGATCAGGCGCTCAACGCCATTTTCAGCAAATTGCTCGACACCATGGAGCAGAACGAGGCGGGAACAATCGCCGACACCGACCCCGAGTTCCTGCACGATTTCCGCGTCGCCGTGCGCCGCTCTCGGTCGATTTTCAGCCAGATCAAGGGCGTGTTGCCCAGCGCCATCGCCGCCAAGTTCTCCGAAGAGCTTCGATGGCTCGGCGAAGTAACCGGACCGACCCGCGACCTCGACGTCTACCTGATTACTATGGAAGACTACATACAACGCCTGCCTGCGCAGGTCAGAAGCTACCTCGCCCCTCTCATCGCCTTTCTGCGCGAAAAACAGCAAGCGGCACACCAAAATCTCGCCACCGCTCTGAAGTCCGAGCGCTACGCGCGATTCGTGCAGCAATGGCGCGCCTACCTCAATACGCCGGTGCCGCAGCACGTGGAAACCCCGTTCGGCGCCACCGCGGTCGCGGAGATAGCCCGCAACAGAATCTGGAGGACATTCCGTCGCGCCGTCAAGGAAGGCATCGCGATCAGCGCGCAGAGCCCCGCATGTCAGCTCCATGAGCTCCGCATCACCTGCAAGAAGCTGCGCTACCTCCTCGAGTTCTTTCAGAGCCTCTTTCCGAAGGATGACATGAAGGCGCTGGTGACGACCCTGAAGGCGCTTCAAGACAATCTCGGCTCCTTTCAGGACCTGGAAGTTCAGCGCGCCAAACTGGTGCAGCTCGCCGAGGAAATGCTGGCGCTGCGAGGGACACCGGTACGGACGTTCTTCGCGATGGGCCAGCTCTTCGCGAGCTTCGAACAGCGCCAGCAGGCTGACCGCGAGGAGTTTCAAAGCAAATTCGAGGCGTTCATCCGCGCTGAACAATCCGAGCTCTATCGGCGCAACTTCGGTGGCGCCGCGGTCACGGCCGCAGAGCCCTGATGAAAATCGTGGCCATCTACAACGTCAAGGGCGGCGTCGGCAAGACGACGGCGGCCGTCAATCTCGCCTATCTGGCGGCCCGTGACGGCCTGCGGACGCTGATTTGGGATCTCGATCCCCAGGCGGCGGCGACCTTTTACTTCCGCATCAAGCCCAAGATCAAAGGGGGCGTCAAGCGCCTTGTGCACGAGGGCAAGGAAGCCGGGGACCATGTGCGGGCGACCGATTTCGAGCACCTCGACATGCTGCCCGCGGATCTTTCCTACCGCAAAATGGAGCTGACGCTAAGCAGCGAGAAGAAGCCAGACCGACTGATCGCGCGCATTGTGAAGCCGCTCGCCACAGAGTACGACGCGCTCTTTATCGATTGCCCTCCGAGCATCTCGCTCGTGACGGAAAGCGTCTTCGCTCGGGCCGATGCGCTGCTGGTGCCCGTGGTGCCAACCACCTTGTCGTTGCGCACGCTGGCACAGCTCGATGAGGTCATGGCGGCGCTGAGTACAAGAAAGCCCTTGGTGCTTCCTTTTTTTTCCATGGTGGACAATCGCAAGGCGCTCCACAAGCAAATCGCCGGGCAGCGGCGACATGGCGCGCACGACTTTCTCGCCTCCGCGATTCCGTGCGCGAGCAGCGTGGAGCGGATGGGAGTAGAGCGGAACCCGCTCTGCGTTTTCGCCCGCACAAGCGCCGCAGCGAAAGCGTTTCAGCAGCTTTGGAGCGAGCTTCGAGCGCGGCTAGGGTGCTAGTCGCCGCACTGTCAGTTGGAGTACCCCCACATGGTCCAGACCGTAGCTGCCAGCTTGCGGCTCCCGCCCCAGGGAGGAGCCCGGCAACCGCGAAACGACCACTTCATCCTGGACGAAGATCTGGGCTTCTTTGCCGTCGCCGACGGCCTCGCCGACCCCCCCCGAGGGGCGCACGCGTCCTTGCTGTGCCTGGACCAGCTTCACCAGGGCGCACAGCGGCTGCGACACCAGCTTTCCCGGGTCGACGCGAGCGCGGCGGCGGACCTACGGCGCCAGATCCTGGCGGCAATCGAGATCATCCTGTCGGAAACCAATGCTCATCTTCTTCACTCCACCCACGTCGCCCCCTGGAGACGCGGCACCGCAACTTCCGCCGCCGGCGTTTTCTGCTTTGAGCAGAGCGCGTATATCGCTCACGCCGGTACCTGTCGCCTGTTCCTCGTCCGCGGCGACCGCGTGCGAGCGCTCAATGAACCCCACACACTCCACCGGCATCTCGCCGAGCAAGGCCGCGTTTCGGACACCGGCCGCATCCAGCTCATGGTGGCCTCCGAAGTGTGCGCGGCATTCGGCCTTTCGCCGGCGCTCCGCGTCGACACGGCGGTCGTGGACCTCATGGACCACGATGTGCTCGTGATCGGATCCTCGAACCTCACACGCTACCTCGGGAAGTCCGACTTCCTCGCCGCTGCCGCCGTCAAGGACCCGGACGAGGCCGTGACGGCGCTGGCGAAAAAGCTCGAGGCCCTCGGCGAGCGCCCGGTATTCGGCACCATGAGCCTGGTCCTCGTGGCGATTCAGCCGACTCCCACGGCTGCGCCTCAGGAGCGCGACTGGCTCGAAACGCTGGAACGTCTCGAAACGCTTTTCCTGTTTCGCGAGCTCAACGAGCAGGAACGACTGCGCGTCGGGAAAATCATGAATGCAGAGAGCTTTCGCGCCGGCCAGGCCGTGTTCGCCGCAGGCGACGCCGCCGACAAGCTCTACATCGTCATCGCCGGCGCGGTGCGCGTGGAGCTGCGCGGCGTGGTGCTGACGACGATCGGGCCGGGAGGACACTTCGGCGAGCTGGCGCTGATCGACGACGCGCCGCGATCCGCCGCCGTCGTCGCGCAAGAAGCGACGACGCTGCTGGCGATCCGCCGCGACGATTTTCTGTCTCTGACCCGCGCCGAATCGGAGATCGCGACCCGTCTGCTATGGGCGCTACTCGAATACGGAGCGGGCCGCGTGCGGGAACTTTCCGATCGCCTCGTGCAGGACTAGCGCGGACACGCGCAGCTCTGCTCATCGGCGCTGGCAGTCGCGCGCTCCTCGCGCCGCCGAGGGACGGTCGTCCGTGAGCCTGTCAGGCAACCCAGGGAACATGATTCCGGGGACGATGTCCATCTTCTCGTGTAACAGCGATCACGCAGAAAGCCTCTATCCGAAGGAGTGCGACATGACATCGATCCAGTGCGCGTCAACTTCCACATCACCTGCCGCCGGCGGCCGGAACACCTCGCGAGCTCGCGCCCAGGCCGGCTTCAGCCTCATGGAAATCATGGTCGTGGTGGCCATCATGGGCCTCCTGAGCAGCATGGTCGCCATCAAGGTGAGCTCGCAATCCCGCAAAGCCAGGTGCAACGCCGCAAAGGGGGAGATCGGCACCATCGGAAACGCCATCGAGGCGTATCACCTCGACACCGGGCGCTATCCTCAGTCGCTTGCGGGTCTAACTGCGGACGACGGGATCGGCAACTGGGGCGGGCCATACCTCAGAAAAGCCAAGGAAGTCCCCGTAGATCCGTGGGCCACGCCCTACACATACGAGCTGGAAGCCGGCGGCAGCGACTACCGTGTGTGCGCCAAAGGAGACGAGGAGTACTGCTCGGAGGTCTGCGGCTGAGCAGCGGCATGCCCGGCAAGAAAATCCCCGAACGCAGTTCGGGGCGGGTGAGAGGAGCAGCCGCTCCTCCCCCACCGCCACCGCCGGTTTCAGTTCACGCGGCCGATCTTCCGCAGGGATCGCTCGAGCTCCGACCTCACGTCGGGGTCGGTCTCGGTGACGACGCGTCGCTCGAGCGCCTGGCGGGCGCGGGAAACGGTGTTCGCGGAAGCCTCCGCCAGGCGTCCGCTGGTCGCCCGCCCCAGGCGCTGCGTGCCCGTGCCGATGGCCCAGGCTGCCCAAAAGCGCACGTCCACGCTGCCATCGACCAGCAACCCCGCCAGTGCCTCCACGAGCTCGCGAATCAGCGCCTCGTCCTGCAAGCGGATCGCCAGCACGCCGATTGACCATGCCGCCGTGAACCGGACCTCGGCATTGGCATCGGACAGGGCGCGCCGCAGGGATCCTGCCGTCGACGCCGTTGGAAAATACCGCAGCGCAAAGGCCGCAGCGCGGCGCTCACTGGCGCTGCCGGTCGCGAGCCGCCCCGACAGCATCGCCGGAGCCCCGTGCCGCGCCAGCGCCTGCACCGCCGCGGCGGTAATGTCCGGCTCCATCGACGTCAACAGCTTCATCAACAAAGGCACGGATTCCGCCGCGTCTACCTCGCCGAGCGCCGCGATCGCGGCGACTCGATCCTTGACTGCGGCGCGATCATCTTCGGCCGTTCTTACTGCTTGTTGCATCTTCTTATCTCCACTGCCCGCCGCAACACCGCGCGGGCACCAGAACCCAAACCCCTCGACTCCCGGGACGGTCGCCACGAGCACCAGTGCGAGCGCTCGTTTGACCCACCCCATCGATTGCCTCCGCCGCCACCTGGCATCCGCTCAGTTGCGCGCTCCGTAGCGGTTGTCCCCAAATCCGTCCGTGTAGAAGGCGCCCGCCGTACCCTCCTCGTTGGTCTGCAGACTCGAGGTGATCTGGCCGATCGTATTGCGGTTCTGCAACCCCTCCAGGAAGGTCACGAGATTGGTGCCGACGTGATTCCACAGTAGCGGCCGCCTGGAGCCGACGACGTCGAGATTGGTATCGTCCTTCCCCTGCGCTAGACCGCGAACTTCGTCGAGGTAGTTGAGCGTCGTGCAGCCGTTGAAGTACCACAACTGATAGCGATCCTCGGGGAGATCCAGCCCCTCGAGCCGATTCGGCTGCCCGCGCAAGATCTGGTTCATGTGCGCGTCGTAGCCGGGCTTGAGCTTGCCCGACCGATGCAACGAGGAGTTGACGCCGAGCACGAAATTTCCGGCCGTCGAGTCCTTTTCGTCGAAGTCAGGCCCGGTGCCGTACCGCGCATGGCCTCCGTACATCACGACGTCCGCGTTCTGCAGGGAGCCGCTGAAGCGATCGACGGCGTTTGGGGTGTCCTCGTCCATCAACCGCACCACGGAATTCACTTCTTGCCCGTTATGCTCGAGCTTACGGTGGAAGATCTGGACGCCGTCCTGAAACGATCCCGGATCAATACCCATGTCGCGCAACTGCTCGTCGGTATGGTCGGCTCTCCGCACTTCGGAATACTCCAACCGCCGCAATCCTGAAAGCACGTCGCGTCGCGCATGAGGCCCCCAACCGCTCTCGTCGTAGCCGATGGCGATGCCGACGTCCAGAGTGCCATCTTCGAAAAGTCGGTCGTATTCGGGAGAGCGATCGACGCGTTGGGCCGGGGGGGGCGCGAGCTCATCGAGCTTGCGCAGCGTTTCACTGTCAACTTGGCCGGTCTGCGGCAGGCCATTGGTCCGCTGGAAACGCCGGAGAGCGGTCACCGTCTCGCCGCCGAATCCACCGTCCGGACCATACGCGGGGAGCTCGAAACCGAGATCGGAGAGCGCTTGTTGAACGGCGGTGACGGCCGGGCCACTGGCACCGGAGCGCAATTTCTTCGTGCCCTCGAGGACTTGCTGGAGCGTCGGGTCGGTCGCAAAGCGGGCATTTTGTAGCCCATGCGGGGGCTCGTCCGGAGCGGGAGTGCCGTCGAGCGCAGCCAGAGTCGCTCTGTCCAGGCTTCCGGTCGGCGGCAAACCGTGGCTGCGCTGATACGCCTGCAGGGCCGGCTTGGTTTGGCGGGAGCCAAACTGACCATCGGGCGCGATGTCCGCGCCGTTGTCGCGAAGTGCGCGCTGCAGGCGCTCGACGGCCTCTCCGCGGGCACCGACGCCCATGGTGGCGCGGCCGGCGCGAATATCGTCCAGGTCAACAGTGCGACCCGCCTGAGTAAACTCGGCGTTTCCCGCCAGCGGACTGGCCGCTGCGGCTGCCGTGGCCCCCTCTGCCGGCGCCGCGGCGAGTGCCCCCGTCGCACCGGCGCGGGCCTCCTCGTAGGCGTCCGCCGCAGCCGCAGGCGCGGCGCCAGCGGCGCCCTCGACTTCGACGGCAGGCCCCGTGCCTCCCGCAGCGTCTACCCCGGTGCCCACAAGGTCCGGAGTAACGGTAGCCGGTGTTGGTCGCAGCTCGCTCCCTATCGTTGTCATCTTTTACTCCTCCCGGCGGCGCCCGACGTGTTTGGCGTCTGAATAGGTTCCAAAAACGCTGGCAGAATTATCGACCCACAGCTTTGAGAGTTGCGTGACCGCACCACGGCCACTCGCTGCGAGCCGGGTGCACAAGACTTGCATGGCATTCCAGATGGCCACCGCCTTCTACGCTCGCAGCTTGGGATCCATGGCGTCGCGCATGCCCTGGCCAAAAAGATTGAAAGCGGTGAGGGTGACGAAAATGGCGATCCCGGGAAAAACCGTCAGGTGCCATAACCCCTGCGACACGTACGCGCGACCCTGACTGACGATTTCACCCCAGGACGGAACCGTCGGATCTCCGAACCCCAGAAACGACAGGCTCGTCTCGGTCAACACTGCGGACGCGATGCCGAACGCAATCGACACAAACACAGGCGCGATGGCATTCGGCAGGATTTGCTTTACCATGATCCGCCACGCCGGCACACCCATCGCCTCGGCCGCAACCACGTACTCCAGACCGCGGCACCGCAAGACCTCGCCGCGGATCAGGCGGAACTTGCCGGTCCAGCCAACCAGGCCGAGGACGAGCATGATGTTGATCATCGACGGCTCGAGAAAAGCGATGACGGCGATGATCAAGAAGAACGTGGGAAAACACATGACCACCTCGGTGACCCGAGAAAGCAACACGTCGACGGCGCCGCCCACATAGCCGGCAAGCAGCCCCAGCGCGATGCCGATAATGGCCGATATGCCCACCGAAATCACGCCCACCGATAGGGCCACGACCGTGCCATGGATGAGTCGGGCGAGGATATCTCTCCCCTGGTCGTCGGTGCCGAAATAGTGCCCACTGCTCGCCGATGGCAAGAGCCGCAGCGCGGTGGCATCGAACTGGTTCGGATTCCAGCGCAGCGGCGGCCAGATGGCAAACGTCAGCTCCGCGCCGCCGTCGACTTCCTTCCAGCTCTTGCCGGCGAGCTGCGGATAGTGCTCCGAGAACGGAAAGTATGGCGGGTCGACGTTCCACTGCCAGCTTTTCAAGCTGTATCGCAAGCTCTTCCACGGCACCCACAAGTCAACGTAGGCCTTGAGTGAAGGAAAGACGACTTCTCCTCGATAGACGGCGACAATGGGGCGGTCATTAGCGAGCAGCGGAGCGGCAAGCGCCGTGAGCACCAGCACCACAATGATCCAGAAGCCGATCATGCCGCCGATGTTTCGCCGCAACTGGGCGCGCACGATAGACCAGTAGTCTTGCGGCGACGGCCGCCTCGGGTGCGGCGATTCCTTTGCGACCTGGTCTCTCACTTGTGCGTGATCCTCGGATCGACCACGGTGTACAGGAAGTCCGACAGCAGGATGCCGAGCAGCGTGAGAAACGCGCTGAACGTGGTGATCGCCATGATGACGGGGTAATCGCGCGCCAGGATCGCGTCGAAGCCGAGCTTGCCCATGCCGTTGATACTGAAAATGTACTCGACGATCACCGACCCGCCGATCATCGCCGGCAGGAGATTGGCGGCCAACGTGACGATCGTGATGAGCGAGTTGCGCAGGGCGTGCTTGTAAAGGACCAGGCTTTCCGGCAGCCCCTTTGCCCGCGCCGTGCGAATGTAGTCCTGCCCGATCGTTTCGAGCATCGTCGTGCGGGCGTAGCGGGACAGGCTCGCAAACCCGGCGTAAACCATGCAGGCGATCGGCAACACCAGGTGCAAGCCGAAGTCAGCCAGCCACGGCAAGAACGACAAGTCCTGCTCGCCGATATCGTGCAGGCCAACAGACGGGAGGATGTCCAGGGTCTGCTTGGACGATAACCCCATGATCAGCAGCGTGGCGAGCCAGAAGTTCGGAATTGAATAGAGCACAAAGAGCACGACCGAAGAAACGTGGTCGTACGCCGTGCCTCGGCGCACCGCAGCGGTGATGCCAAGCGGGATCGACACCGCATAGATGAGCACCAGGGCGATCGCGTTCAGGCCCAGGGTCACCGGGAGCGCCGCGCCGATCTTCTCCATGACCTTGCGGTCGTCGACGAACGAGCGGTCGAAGTCGAAGGTAACGACGCGCCTCAGCCATTTCAGATAGCGGCTGATGATGGGCACGCTGACCCATCCACTGGCGGCGGAACGGACCGCTGCGGGGTCGGCGGGGTCGCCGATGAGCGCATGGACGACACCGGTGGCCACGGTGGTCTGGCCGACTTGCCGCCGCGCTCGGAGGTCCCAGGAGCGGACTGTCTCGTCGCGGCTGCCGCTGAACAGCGTCCGCGACTCGGCGCCGAAAGCCACGGCGGTAATCTCGCGGTAGTGGCCGGCAAGCTCCGCCGCCGGCGCGACCTCGGCGGCGTCGCCGGCCAGGTCCGGCACGGCAAAGACGCGTAGCACGCGGTCGTCGCTACCCGTGGCCAGCAGGGAGCCATCCGGGGAAAGCGCCAGGGCGTTGACCGCTTGCCCATGAACGAATCGCGGCCGCGGCGCGGCTTCCCCGCCGACGCCTACCCAGCGCCAGTGCCGGAGAACGCGATCGTACCCCGCGGAGTAGAAACCCGTCCCGTCGGCGCTCACCGCGAGGGAGTAGACGCCGGCGATGTGCCCGGAATACGTCTTCATTACGGCTCCGGTGTCCGCCTGATGCAGGCGGATAAGCCCATCGTCACAGGCGCTGAGCAAGCGGCTGCCGTCCGGCAGGAAGGCGAGGCTCCGCACCGGCTTGCCGAGGGGTTCCAGCACCGCCGCGGGCTTGACGGCCTCGCCGCGCCACAGGGCGATGCGACCGTCAATGTCCGCGGCCGCGATGAGGTCGCCGGTGGACGCGGTCGCCACGCTCGCGATCCGCTGCAGCCCGCCCGCGAGCTCCCGCTGCACCGCGCCAGTGACGAGGTCAGCGATCAGGACATAGCCCGCCTCGCCCCCAACGACGAGCTGGTCGTTCGCCCGCGGCGCGAGCGCATAAGCCCAGCCGGGGAGCTCCCTGAACGCGCCTAGCGCACTCATCGCCGCGGCGCCGGTGCGGTCGTCCACCGCGGCGACGGGCGCATCGGGGCCTGACCACACCCGCACGGCGTGGTCCTCTCGCACCATTCCGAGCAGCTTCTTTTTTGCCTTGATGGCATCCGCCAGGCGCTCACGGCTCTGCCCCGCCCCGGCCTCGGCACCCGGTTCTCCCGCGCCCGCGCCAAAACTCGTTGCCACGGGATCCCCCGGTGCCAAGCTGATAATCAGGAAAGTCACCAAGGTAATTCCAAGCAGTGTGGGAATCATCGACAGGATGCTGCGGATGGCGTGGGAAAGCATGGTTACTTATACAGAACGTCTTGCGGGTCGACCCAGACGTCGAAAAACTGCAAGCCGCTCGGGCGCACCTTGCCATCGCGTATCCGCTTGTGCTGGAGCACGCTCACGAGCGTATGCAAAAGCAGCGTCTGCGGCTGCTCGGCGGCGAAGATCCGGTTGAAGTCGTGGGCCATTTCGGCACGCTTGTCCGCATCGAACTCCACGCGCATGGCTTCGAGTAGCTCATCCGCCCGGCCGTGGTGCCAACCGCCGGAGTTCCCGCCCCGGGGGACGTCCTGGGAGCTGTGGTATTCGTCGTAGTTGTCCATCCACGGGTCCTCGGGGGAAGCGTACAGGCAGGCGGCGTCGAAGCGCCGTTCGTAAAAGTCCTGGATGAAGGTCGACCACTCGAGAGTGCGCAGCGTCATGCGAATTCCCACCTTGTCGCAGGCGTCCTTGAGGACCGCCCCCACCTGCTGGAAGAAGCGGCGCGTCGAGCCCACCTTGAGCTCGAGCTCGAACCGCTTGCCGTCGCGGTCGAGCACGCCGTCACCGTCGGAGTCCTTCCAACCCGCCTCGGCCAGCAACGCCCGCGCCGCCTCGATGTCGAAGGCGAGCGGCGCAATATCGTTCGAGTACGTCGCATAAATGCGCTTCCACGGAAACGCCGCAACCGTGCCTCCACCGCGCTCAACCTCATCCAGAATCCACTGCCGATTGGTGAGGTGCGTCATCGCACGCCGCACCCGAGCGTCGTCGAAGGGCGCGTGACGGCAGTTCCACTGGATGTACGAGTAGCCGAGACCGGTGTGGTCGTACTGGTAGTAATTGGCGATCGAGGTGATCGTCGGGTCCTTGCTGTACTCGTCATCCCACGAATTCTTGTCGACGACGGTGATATCGAATCGCTGCTTGCGGAACTCTTCGAACGCGGCCACGGCGTCGGCGATGAACACCCAGCGAAGCCTGGAGAAGTTGTACCAGTCCGGCTTCACCTGAATCCCGTAGTAAAATGGGTTTTGCACGAGCTCCACGAACGTTTCCGGCAGGTAGCGATCGGCCGCAAAGTAGTAGGGCCCCGTCCCGGGGCAGGGGACGGAGATCTTGTTGAAGACTTTCCCGAAACCAGGCTTTCCGGGCTCAATGGCGTGCTCGGTGATCCCGAGGCGTTCCGCCCACTTCGGGAGCTGCTCTTCGTACCAGCCCTTGTTCAGGATTCGCAGGTTATAGCCAACTGAATAGAGCCCTTTCCAGTAGCGCCGGCGGTATTTGACGACCACGGTTTGGGGGTCAGGAGCGAGCATCTCCTCGACGTCGTCAAACTTGCTGCGCAGGTGCTCGGCGTTGACCTCGGGGTCGCGCACCACGGCAAACGAGAAGAGCACGTCGGCGGCGGTGAACGGCCGTCCGTCCGCGAATTGGGCGCCCTTGCGCAGGTGATACGTGTATTTGAGCTTGTCCTCGGAGACTTCCCAACGGGTTGCCAGCGCCGGTTGAACCTCGGAGGGGCGGTCCGGGTCGCTCATCACCAGACCTCCAAGCACATTTTTTGCGATCTGGTCGGTATCGCTCTCGTTTGTGGCGTAGGTGTTGAGCGAACCGGGGGGGCTGATGCGACGGTTGACGTAGGTGTCGTTTTGGGGCTTGGGCTTGTCGGCCAAGAGGAACGGTGGATTGGGGACCGCGCCTTCGACGTGGAGGATCTCGGCCTTGCGCCCGCCCCAGCCGGTGACTTCGATGCCGGTGGAGGCTCCCGGCTGATTGGCGGCAGCAGCCCCGGCGGCGCCCGTCGCTACCGGTGAGCGCATCCTGCCACCGCCGCCCGACTGCGCTTCGAGGGCGCGGGCGACGCGGATGACCTGACGCTCGAGGCGATCGATCGCGCAGGTGTTCATGAGCTGAGACAGCGACAGCACGCAGAGCACGCAGACGATTGCAATCAACCACTTGCTTTCGCCGTTACCCATCCGCCGCGCCTCCCGTGTTCTCGGTTTCCTGCAGCAACTCTACCGTAGGCGGCCAGCGTGCGTCAACCCGGCGGGGCAGGGGTACCGTGTGGCACCGCTACCCCGATCGCCCAGAGAAGTCGTTCAGCGTCGGTCATCTCGGCTCTCAGCGGGCGAGAACGAGTGCGAGCGCGTTGTAGCGCCATTCCTGATCTCCCCCCCAGTGTCCCCCCCGCAAGCGGGGGGGAGGGGGTCAACAGGTACGCTCCTGCTATTTCAGGGCCGCGTAATACGTCAGTCTGGATTGCAGCGTCAATACAAAGGTGGCCTCGGTGATCGTGCCCCGGCTATAGCTATCGACCAGGGACGCGAAACTGGTGCCGCCAAGGTAGTCGGCGAGGAAGTAATTGGCGAGCACCGGGCCGGTCGTGGTATCGCGCAGAATCAGGATGTCGTCGCACATCTCGGTCATCGTCTTTTCCACGAGCGCGGCAATCTCGGCCGCTTCGCGCAGGCGCTCGCCGTATGCCGCGATCGCCTCTGCGACCCAGTTCGAGGTCAATTGGTCGAGATCCACGGCGCCGTCGTTTTCCGAGGCCGAATTGTTCGTCTCGCTGATTTCCGCGATGACATCGGTATCGTCGAGCTCACACGTGAGCGTCAGACCCATAATCGTGTGCCAGGTCAGACCGCTCAGAGAGAAGCCCATCGAGGAGTAGCCGTTGACTGACAACGCGGACATTGTCGCCTCGCTCTTCTTGGTGCCGTTCGCGTAGACCGCAACGACGGAGCTCGCGGTGGCGCTGACGTAGCCGTAGTTATGGGCCTGGCAGGACACGGTGGCGGTCCCCAAGGTCCGGTCGAGCGCGGATACGTAGATGTCAGCTTCGTAGTCAGGCTTCAGCTCGGCGACGAAGGTGTTGTTCGAGCGATCGTCGTCGTTGACCTCGGACGATGGGTCGAGCGTGAAGGTAAGGGACGACGGGAGCAGAAAGTTGGTAACGACCTGGATGTAGGCGTCGGCCGAATGGCCGGGATCGATCGGATCGACAGTTGCCGAGGTCGACGTGACGCTTGTCGTCGAGGGGCCGCGAACGGTCACGGACGGCGAGACGTAGGTATCGCTATTGTTGGTTATCGTCACCTTGAAGGTCGCTCTGCGCTTGAGCTGGCCGTCGGACCGGTAGAGTGCCCAGTCGGTGGAAACGTCGACGTCGGAGATCGACAGGTCAACAGGAGCCCGCCACTCGAAGGACGTGTCGTTACGGCTGATGGAACCATCGCCGTAAACGAGCTTGCTCGACGAGTAGTTGACGTTCCACTGGCCGCTCTCGCTGGTGTCGTAGTTGCTGTACGGCTCGTCCTCCAGCCCCCACCAGTCGCCGATGTACCATTCGGCGCAGTTGTTCTCCCCGAGCACGTTGGCAACCGGGTAGCAGTACCACGGCCGGCCATCGGTCCGGAGCTGGGCATCGGCTTCGAGGTAGGCGTGCACGAGCGTCCGCGAGGCCGACGTGTTGGCGTCGTCCAGCGCCTGATTCATCGTATTGCCGTCGTTCCAGGAGCTCGCGAACCCCCCGAACTGATTCGGCAGGAAGTTGATGTAGCGCGCGCCACTGACGACCTGCGCACCCACCTTCGTCCAGTAATCGCCCATGTAGCTGTGGTAGCAGGAGATGGAGTGGACCATGCGAATGGGCGCGAGCTTCCCGTTGCACCCGATTGCCGACGGTTTGAGGTTGGTCCAGAGATCGGTACCGGTGATCCAACTGCCCTTCGCCTTGAACGAACCATCGCCGCCGCTGTCGCTGCCGTGCGCCCAGATCCAGATGTCGACCAGGTATCCCTTGCGCACGACCGAGCGGAGTGCGGCAAAGAAGTTGCTTTCCGAGGGGCTCAGAAATTCGTCGGCGCCGTTCTCTGCACTGGCACTCAGCTCGATCGCACCGAGGTTGTTTTCTTCCTTGAGGAGAATGGTGTAGTCGTAGTCTTCCATGGCCTTGTCCAGCTTCGTACCGAGATCCTGGGCGATGGTGAAGACCGGGCCGTCGCCCATGTAGAAGTGGAGGATCGACGCTTCGCCCTGGGTGCCCAGCGCGTCGACCTCGCTGTCGCCGACGCAGAAGTCCGCGCTGTCGGCGACACCGTCCGCGTCGGTGTCGGCGTCGGCATCCGAGCTGGTTCCCGAGGTGGCGCCACTGGTCGAATCCTGAAGCTCGTCGATGGTCTGCTGCCAGTCGGAGGAGTCGCCGTCCTCCGTTGCATAGGCGGCGCGTGAGCTGGGAACGGCAGCCGCAACGAGCAGGGCCGTGAGCGCAGCAGCGACAGCGAACCGATGCCGGGTCAGATTGGCGGCGGAGGTTCTTGAGAAGGACATGATCATGATTTGGCTCCGTGGTGAAGAGAGGATTTTGGGGAGGAAGATGCACAAGCCGTGCCAGCGCCGTGAGGAGGGGGCGAGGCGGAGGCGAGGCGGGTTTGGTCGGGGGCGGAGTCACGGACGGCGCGATTTAGTGGTAATAACTACCATCATGGCTCTTACTGCAAGGTTTGACCTGGAGCCACCGGCCCAAAAGCCGTCGATGCGATGGCTGAGCGGTAATCTGCGGTTCCGTCGGCACCAGCGCCGCACGGTCATGGCTGAAGCGCGACCAGACGCAGGCCGGCGACGCGGGACAGAGCGGGCCGTGACGAGACAGATGTACGCGCCTCGACTCGTCTTGGCGAACTGGCTGCCCTACCAAACAGACCTCGCCGGAAGTCGTCACGACAGGTGTCAGTGTGAAGGCCCGAGTCTGCCTTCGAAGCGAGCGAGCAATCCTCCGGCGCCTCGGGGCTTCTCCGCCAAGTGTGGGATCGGCTCCGAGATCGCTCCTGGATGTATGTAGGGTGCTGATGACAACCGCTTATGGGAAGGGGAGGTCCTCAGGCGCCCTGCCGCAAGACGTCGGCGACCCAGTGCGTGCCATGTTCGCTTTGCCAGTGAGCGTGTCACCTAAAGCATAAAGTGGCGCATTTTGCCACTTCATGCGCTAACCCGGCCCTGGTCCGTCATGGCGTTAGCTTATGCTCCAGCGCCAATGAGCAGATGGACGTGATCTTGAACGGGCCGGGATGGACTTCCGTAGCGCGCTGAGTAAACCATAAAGTGGCAGAAAGAACGCGTGCAAGCGGACGCGGCGTGACTTCAATCCGCGACGCAATCCCTGAGGTCCTGGCAATGTTCTCCGAGGACGAATTCGCAAGTCACGGTGCGGAGCTGAAGCTCTCCGAAGCGGCGCGCGAGCTCATCGCGGCCATCCGAGCCTCCCCGCCATCTCGCCGAGTCCGCGGCGGTGCCGGCAATGTCGTCGTTCGCTACCCGAGCCGCAAGATGGGCTTCGTCATCCAGGACGAGAGTCACAAGGCCGAGCTCGCCGGCATCTACGAGTACGAATACGACGAGGACGTGCTCGAATACTACGACCAGCCGCCGCCCATCAAACTGCGCTACGAGACCGACAAGAGAAAGCAGATCGGCGTCATCCACACGCCCGACTTCTTCGTGATCCGGGGCCAGACGGCCGGCTGGGAAGAGTGGAAGCCGCAGGTTACCGGGCGCGACGACCGGGCGCGATGAATCGCGCCCCTGCGTGGCGGCCTCAGGTGTATACCACATTCGGCCGACGCCGAAAATAGCGGTCTTGTGTCGTCCTGGTCGCTCTGCTCTACCGCGCTGCTGCTCCTTGCGCACCCGTGCCGAAAGCTCACAGAGGTTCTCGTCGAGAGCAGGTCAACGCGTCTTACTCTTCCCAAATGTGTCCCAAAACAGAAGTGCTGAGTGCTGAGAAAGACCAAGAGCAAGAGGGAACCGCGCGTCCTTCTTCATCTTCACGCAGGACTCAGGACTCAGGACT
>JACPHN010000006.1 GCA_016188575.1 Candidatus Schekmanbacteria bacterium | reverse complement strand
CTACGCAGTGGCCTGGCAATCGAGGGGTGCGTCGTAACTTTTGCGGACCACACCGGCCCGCGGTGAAGCGCAAATGGGCAAAATGCCGGCTCCCCTCCGGCGGCCGCATTCCCGCGCGCCCCTGCCAGTCGGCCGCATACCTCAGCCAGCTTTCGGTCGGCTAGCTTGTAGGCGGCCTGTTTCCGGTGAGCAGCCGTGCCGCTGCCCAATTCTGGTGCCCAGGGCCGGCCTTTTTTTGCCGAGTGTCGAAGCTTCGGCAGCTCCCGGCGCGGCGGGCGTGCCCGCCGGCACCGCCACCGCGACCTCCCCGCGGTAGGACGCCTCGTCACGCGATTCCCAGCGGTGGTGCGGCAGGTCCCAACGCAATCTGAGCTGCCGGGAGCGACTCCCGCGGCTGGCCACGCGCAGCGTGAATGCCGCGCTCGCGCCGCGGACAAAGAAGTCGTCGCTCCCGCTGGCGACCAGCGACAGCTCGGCCTCGGGCGCCACCAGATCAGGCGGCCGGGCCACGTAGAACCGCCCGTCGAGTGCCTCCACCGGCCCGTAAATGGGCCTGCCGCTCGCGTCGAGGATCTCGTACTCGGCGCGGTAGATTCCCAGCACCGCGTCTGCCGGCAGCGTCACGTCGATAGCCGCGCGCCCGCTCCCCCCGGCGGGAACCATCGCGTCGCGCGTAGCGCCGGCGATTTCCACGACCCCGTCCGGGTCCCACACCCGCACGCGCGCGCCCGTTCCCGTGATCCCGGACCCGTTTTCGAGCGACAGCGACAGCGCGATGCTCTGGCCCGCCCCCGCGCGCGGCAGCGCGGCCGGTCGCAGCGCCCACGTGACGAGATCGCGCACCAGCGCGATTTCTTCCGCCGACGCCTGCCCGAGCTCGACCGCGGTCGGCGTGTACAGCGACGTCACGACCACGCGCCCGGCCCCATGCGGATAGACCGCCAGCACCGGCTGAGCGTTCTTGGTGCGCCGCAGCAGGCTCGCCGCGCCGGCGGGCAGCCCGGCGAAGAAGCCGTCGATAGACAGCGAGGGCCGCGCCCGGGTCTGCGCGGCGAGCGCCGGATGGAAGATCGCGAGCTCCGCGGACTCCTGGAAGCAACGCATGTCCTGACGCCAACCGGCCGCGGCGACGGCGATCCCGTCCCCTGCCGGCAGCGCCGCGTAATCGCGGCCGTACTGCTGGGTAAACACGAGCACCGTGCCGCCGTACACCGCCGTGAAGTCGGCGAGCGCCTCGCTGAGGAGCCGTGAGCCATCGAGCCCCGCCAGCGCTCCGGAAGGTACGACCAACAGCTCGGCGGCCGCGGCGATCTCGCCCGCGGGTGTCCCCGGCGGAACGCTCAGCGCCGTGCGCCCGAAACGCCCGAGCAGCGCGCGGACGGCGCCGTCATACCCCGCGGCGAGCACCGCGAGGCGCGGCCGGGTCCGGGCGAAGAGGGCAGTCGGCGCGGAGGCAAGTGGGCTGAGGACGACCGGCGACACCGCGGCGTTATCGTCCGGGAAATCGCACTGGCCCGGCCGGCATTCGGGCGCCTCGGCGCAGAATTGCGCGGCCGCAGGGGGGGGGGCAGCAACAGGCCGCACACCAGCCCCACGGCCAGGAACAACCCGGTCGAAAGAGGTCTGGACAGAAACCCGCAGGTCATTTCGTAGCCTCCTGGCCGCCGCACCCACCGCTCCTCACCCAACCCTCCCCCCGCGAGCGGAGGAAGGGATTCGTGGATCGCCGCTCCCGCCGCGGTGCCACCCACCGTCGGCTGCGATCGGGGAGAGGCGTGAGTGGGTGAAATCGCGGCGCGGCGCACAAACCGCCGCGTCCCAAGCAAGCAATCCTCATGCCATCATCATCAAGACAATCGATCGCTCTACCACGCGTCTTGTACCGCTTCTGCGCCCGCCTGGCTCACGCCGCCCTGTCCCGTTTCCGTCCTGCTGCGCGACTCTGCACCACTGCGATCCGCTTCGTGACGCGCCCTTGCTCTTGTGAACCGAAGTTCCCGCAACCTGCATCGTCGTGCATATCTACCGGGCACCTGTCCCCCGCACATTGCGGCCTCTCGGTCCTGCGGTACCAGGTCCACGATCATCGCGTTCCGTGTAGCGGCGCCAAATTCCACGCGGTGCCGCACCACTTGGTGTGATGCCGTAGCCCCAGTCCGGATGGAATTCGCAGCGCTCGATTGCCAGGGAATTCATGGCCTCGCCAGCCACCTTCTTTCCGGCTTCGTAGCAGGCGTCATCCGGTTCTGAGTGCACGTAACGGTTCGGGTTGCGGACCGGGTCGGAGTGCGTGGGGTGTTACGGCTCACAATCCCCGCTCGACTCTTGCTCGGGGTGATTGGCGCCGGCGGTCGCGCATTCCTCGTTCCGTGCGGGAACCTTCCATGTGCCTCGCTGCGTTCCGTTCCGGGCTGCACCTGGTAGGCGGAAGCCCGGAATCGGGAACGAGGCTCAGTCGGCTTCGGGGTTTCCGGTCACGGGCTGACCACCGTTGGCGGTCGCCGTCGCGAGGTACCATCCCTCGCCGGCGCGGTGGATGCGCGTGCTCTTCTCGAGCGTCTGCAGCACCTCGCCGAGTGGTTCGTTGCGGACGTGGAGGTCCGCGCGCAACTGTTCGCGGGTGCGCGGCTCCGCGATGCGACGGAGCGCGTCGAGCAGACGGTCGGCCCGGGCAGGATCGCCGCGGCCGATTGCGGCAGCCGTGCAGGAGGTAGAAACCACGCGCGGGCACGCGGCAGCGGGACGACCGCTGCTGCTGTCGTCGGTCGCGGCATCGAGGCGAAGGCGCACCTCGGGCGGGACCTGCCTGCCGCGCCAAGCTCGGCGCAGGCAGGGGACGCCGAGGAATGCTCGAGCTGGAGCGTCAGCGTTTCTCCCCCGCGGCGCAGGTAGGCCACCGAGTCGGTCCAACTGCGTAAGTCGCTCGACCCGCGCAACGACTGTCCGGGTCGCGCCCGGTCGCGTTTGCCGGCGTGGTGCACCAGCAGCACCGCCACGTCGAAGCGGCGCCGCGGCTCGCGCGGAAAAGCGAGCAGCCCGGAGATCTCGGTGGCCAAGTTTAGTTTTCGGGCGTCGGCCGAATCTGCTTTACACCTTGCGCCGCCAACCGCCGCCTGGAAGCCGGCTCGACAGTTTGGAGGAGCTTGCCAGTGGGGCCGGCTTCCAGCCGGCCGGAATTATCCCCAGCCCGGCATTGGGGCGCGATGAATCGCGCCTCTGCTCATCGCAGGCTCTGCCAGGAAGAAATGTAAAGGACGAAACCCGACATTCGGCCGACGCCTTTCTTTGCCCGCGGTCCTTGAAATGTTCTGGCCGCGGCATATCATGAGCGTGGCAAGCCCCGCCCGCTCGTGGAAGGACGGAGGGCGATGCTTTCGCGTCGACGTCGAGCAGGCGGTGCTTCAGGGGGAGAGAGCGGTTACACAGGAATGGCGGCGCTGCAAAGGAGCGTGGCAATGAATGAGACGAAACTGGGAAAGGCACTGGTTACCGGCGCCAGCAGCGGGCTGGGCCGCGAGCTCGCGCGCTTGCTGGCCGAGCAAGGATGCGATCTCGTGGTCGTGGCGCGGCGCCGGGAGCGCCTCGAGGAGCTCGCCGGAGAGCTGCGCAACGCCCACGGAGTGGCGGTCGAAGTGATCGCGTTCGATCTTTCCGCTGAGGCTGCCGGCGAACGGCTCTACGAGGCGATAAAACAGGCCGGCCATACCGTCGACATCCTGGTTAACAACGCGGGCTTCGGAATATACGGAGATTTCTTGGAAGGATCCGTATCGAGGCTTCACGAGATGTTGAATCTCAACGTGACAACGCTTACAATCCTCACAAGGCTTTATGGAGAAGATATGAGGCGGCGAGGCTGCGGATATATTCTGCAAGTAGCGTCCATCGGTGCTTTTCAACCGGTCCAGCTTTATGCGTCCTATTCAGCGACAAAATCGTATGTATTGTCCTTTGGCGAGGCAATCCACCACGAGCTAAAAGGGTCCGGCGTGAGCGTTACGACACTTAATCCCGGCGTCACAAAGACCGAATTCCTCGAGGTCGCCGCGCACAAGTCGAACGCGATGATTGATTGGATTGGCATGGACGCGCGTACCGTGGCCGCTGCGGGGCTCGCGGCAATGTTCAAGGGCAAGCGCTCGTGCACTCCGGGGCTGATCAACAAGATCAGCTACGCGGCGGCACGGCTCTCACCCAAGAGCGTGCTCATCCCCATGGCGGCGCGCTTCATGAAATAGTGCTCGCGCGGCCGGCGCTCCGGCCGAGCTACAGGAGGACGCATGCCGGCGACAGACCCGGGGACGATCATTCAATTCGGTTCAGGCCATCCGGGAGAGGATGGCAGCGCGGCTTTCGAGGCGGCGCTGCTCGCCGCGCTCGAGCCCGCGGTGCGCAACGTTCTGTTCTTTCCGTTTCACGCAATGCCCCCGGATTCGGGTGACCTGGCCCGGTTCACGCGCATCCATGGCGCGCGCATTCCTGGCTGGATCCGGTGTGCTCAGCTCCGGCCGCCCGAGCTCCCGGACAACCTCGCCGAGATCCTGGCGTGGCTGCATGAGGCCGACCTCATCGTCCTCGGTTCCGGCTTTCCGGAGCCATACATCGACGTCATCCGGCGCCTGGAGCAGCCGCCGGACCTGCTTCGCCAGCTCCACCTCGCGGGCAAGCACTTTGTCGGATACTCGGCGGGGACTCTGGCCATCGGCGAAGGGTATTTTCGTCCGTTTACCGGACGCGACCTGCTCCTGCAGTTGGACCTGTTGGATCACATCTCGCTCGCGCAACCCACGCGCGATGAGCTCGAAGCCACCATGCGGGGCCTGCTCAAGCGCGACGACGCACAGGAATTCCTGGACGCCTTGCGGGCGCGCCTCGAGGCGGAGGAGCCGTTGACCGCCGAGCAGGACACGTTCCTGGCGGCGCGGCACTGGATGGAACAGTCGGCAGGTTTTCGGCTCAATCCCGGGATCACGGGGAACCCCCACTTCGGCGGGAGGTTCCACTACCTCGAGTGCCATCTCCGGATTCTCGGGGAGCTTTTCCCGGACTATCTGCATGTGGGGCTCCCGAACGCCTGCGCGCTGGTCACGCGGCACGATGGCGGTAGCCGCCGGCTTACGTTTCGCGCGGCGAGAACCAGGCTTGACGGCATGTACCTGAAGGGAGGCGAGGAACCCGTCGCGCTACGGGACGGCGACCTGCTCCCGCTGTCGTGATTCGCGCGCCGCGGCCACCGGTGTGTCCGCGGCCGGCGCCGGCAGGCGGAGAATCGCGAGCTCCGTCTGGCCCTGGATGACGCCGCCATTGTCATTGTCGGCGAGCAGGGCAATGCTGCCGTCGGGAAGGAAGGCGACGCCCTCAAAGTTCGGGGCCTTGTCGAGCTGCCGCGTGAGATCCGCGAGGACGCGCGGTTCGAGATCGCCGCCGGGTCCCGCTGTCGGGAGCTCGAAGCCGAGCAGGAGGACGACGCCGTAATGACGCTCGATCGCCAGCATCTCGAGCGCGGCGCCGCTCGCCGTTTCGCGGCACGCCAGCGCCGAGATCCTGCCGGTCTCGCTCGCAAGCATGAGGCGGTACGGCACCCAATTACCGCCAGTGAGCGGCCGGCGGGCCACCGGGGCGAAGCGCCGCTTGCCGGCAGTACCCACGATTTCGGCGGCCGCGACCAGGAGGTTACCGGCGGCGCACAGACCTTCGACACCGCGATTGCCATCTCCCCGCAGCTCCCAAAGCGCATAGGGCAGTGCCAGCGTCTCGGTTACCGCAGCGCGGTCACCATGGAGGGTGACCACCAGAATGGTGTCTTCGGCCCGGTCGCGTTCCTGACTTTCCGTCCCGAGCGCGATCCGCCCGGGGCCGATGGCGGCCACTGCTTCGAGGTCGAGGTCCGGCGGCGCACCCGTCAGCGGCACGGGTGGTCCTCCTGCCGTGACGCGGCTCCCGTCGAAGCGCAGTGGCAGGAGCAGCGGGCGGCGCTCAGGCACGGCCAGCAGCAGCCCGCGCTCGTCGAAGTCGAGACCCGAGAGGCCCACGGCGTCAGGAAGATCGACTACCAGGCGCAGGGGCGCGGGACCTGCCGGCGGCTGCTCGGCCGGCTTGTCACCAGCATCGCCGGCGCACGACGGCACGGAGGACACCGTGATCACTGCCGCCACGACCGGCCACAGCGCTGCTGGAAGCCAACGATTATTCCTGCGGATTGGCGACATGCCGTGCACCTCGGTTCTCGCTGAAAGGTTGCCGGTCCGGTGAAACGCGCGAGCACCGTGCCGCCGCGCGTCGGCTCGTGGCCTCAGGATTCTACCTTGGTCGGGGTGCAATTGGGAACCGTGCAGGTCGGCGCGCGCGCCTGGCTGCGAAGCGCTGCAGGAAGATCGGCGGGAACCTCGCCGCGGAGCAGCGCGGCGGCGCCGTGGGCCGCGCGTGCATCGTGTGCTCGCCGGGCCCGCGCCACCGCCTGACCGAGCTCGCTCGCCTGCGGTGCGTCGAGCGCCAGCGCCGCGCTTTCGGCCGCCACGAGCGCCGCTGTCGCTCCACCGGTGCCTGCGGCGAGCTCGATGTGGACGCGTTCAGCCTGGCACAGGCCGAGCTCGAATGGGAATCCCCCCACCGCCAACTCGGATTGTGCGCGGTCCAGCAGCTCGGCGGCGCGGACCGGATCCTCGTCGCCCCGCCGCGACAGCCTGGCCATCGCCAGCAGGCACAGTGCCCGCCACCATGACTCCCCGCACTGTTGCGCGAGCTGCTCGCTTTCTTCGTAGCGCCGCCACGCCTCGGCAACCTCGCCCCGCCCGGCGGACACGTCGCCTAGTAGCCCGACGGCGATGGCCTCCCAGGACCGGCTGCCGGCCTCACGGCCACGCTCCAGCGCCGCCAGCAGCGTCGCCTCGGCGGTGCTCAGATCCCGCGCGATCAAGTAGGCGTGCCCGAGATTCCCCAGTGCCGCCGCCTCCAGCCGTTTGTTACCGCCCCGCCGGTGCAGCTCCGCGGCGCGCTGCAGCGCGGGAACCGCGTCCGCCAGGCGGCCGAGCTTGGCTTGAACGACGCCGCGATTGAGCGCAATGACGCCCTGCTCGCGCTCGTCGGCCAGCGCCTCGGCGAGTTGCGCGGCCTCCGCATACCGGCCCTCCGCGGCCGACCAGCGGCACTGCTCCAGGTCGATGTTCCCCATCAGCCCCAAGATCGTGACCTCAGACCGCCGATCCCCCTGGCTCCGCGCCAGCGGCAAGAGGTCGGTGAGCAGCGCCCGTGCTTCGCCCGGCCGGCACGTCAGCCACAGCGCGTTGCCGAGCGCCAGCGAGCTCGCCAGCTCCGCCCCCGGATCGCCCAGTGCCCGCGCCTCCGAAGTAGCCTCCGCGATCGTTGTCAGCGCTTCCTCCGTCCGCCCCTGAACCATGAGCACCTGAGTGGCCAGATCGAGACGGGCCGAAACGGTTTCCCGGCTCGGCCGCGGCGCGAGCCGCAGGAAGTCTCGAAACAGGCGCTCCGCATCAGTGTGAGCGTACTGGCTGCGCGCTGCCCTGGCGGCGGCGATGGCGTGATGTCCTGCCCGTCCACCGCCACCCTCCCAGTACATGGCGGGCGAGCCGTGACGCCCATCCAGATCGGGCTGGCGGCAGGCTTGCAAACAGCGCGCGACCTCGGCGTGCAGCGCCCAGCGCCGCGGCGCGTCCAGACGCCCGTAGGCCGCGTGCCGGATGCGATCGTGTCCAAAGCGCAGCACGCCTGGTCGATCTTCTTCGAGCACGTCGCGGCGCAGCAGCTCGGCGAGCCCGGCCGACGTATTCAGGTGTTCCCGCGCCGCCAGAAGCTCCAGCAGCGTGAGCTCGATCTCCTGGCCGAGCACTGCGGCCACTTCGGCGAGCGCGCGCGCGGGGGGCGTGAGCATCGAGAGACGGCGCTCGATCACCGCTTCGATCGCCGCCGGCAACGAGACGGCGAACCCCTCGCTCCGCTCCCCGCGAGCCTCGCCGGCGTCGTCGACCTGCCAGATGCCGAGGCCGTCCCGCCACAAGCAACCCTCCGCGACTGCTACCCGCAGGTATTCCGCGATGAAGAACGGATTCCCCTCGCAGCGGGTGATGAGGAAATGAGTCAGGATCATGGGTGGCTTACGCACGCCGAGCATGTCCGCGACGATTTGGGCCGTTCCGCGCTCGTCCAGCCGGTGCAGGCAGCACCCGGCAATGGCGCCCTCGTCGAGCAGTGCGAGGACTGCATCATCTACCTCTTCCTGGCGGAATGAGACCAGGATCAGACAGGCCGCGGCCCGCAACTGCTGGTTCTTGGCCGCGGAGCTGATCCAGGCGCGGGTCAGCTCGTCGGCCCAGTGCAGGTCCTCGACGATGAGAACGACGGGTCCTTCCGCGGTCAGCGCCAGGATGGTTTGCGTCAGGCACGCGAACAGCCGTTCCCGCGCCGCCTCTGCGGTCAGTGGTGGGGGAGGCGGGCATGCCGCTTGCCCGGGGAGATCCGCGAGCGCGGGCTGGAAGCTCGCCAGAATTCTGGCGCGCCCCGCCAGCAACCGCTCTGTCGCCTCGATGCCGCCCGCACGGCAGTGGTCCGCGATCGCCTGCAGCGGGCGGCGCAGGCCCTGCAGCGGCGCGGAGCTGAGCTCCAGGCATTCACCGAACAGGACGATCAGGCCACCGGCATCGGCCTCGCGCGCCAGCTCCAGGAGCAGTCTCGTCTTTCCCGCCCCGCTTTCGCCAAAAAGAGCGAAGACGCTGCCGGCGCCCTCGGCCGCCCGCGCGAGAGCCTCGCGGCCAAGCATGAGCTCGTACGTTCTGCCCACCAGCGAGGAGCGATACAGGTATGGCCTGGGCGCCGGCGTCTGGGCGATCCACGGGTCTTCCTCATCGATGAAGGCCGAGAGAATGGCGGCCACGTCGCTGGCATGACCGATGCGGTCCTGGGGTTGCTTGGCGAGCAGCGCCGCCGCCATCTCGTCGAGCGCGCTGGGAATGCCGCGCACGAGCTCGGAAAGCCGCGGCGGCGTGGCGGCGAGATGCGACCTCAGCACCTCGCGGGAGTGCGCGGAGACGAAGGGAGGCCGGCCGGCGAGCAGGTAGTACAGCAAGCAGCCGAAGCTGTACAGGTCTGCCCGCGCATCCACGAGCTCCCCGCGCACCTGCTCGGGTGACATGTAGCACGCGGAGCCCACCGCTCCGGAGCGGAACAGCGGGCCTTCACGTCCACTGCGTCCAGCGAAGTGCGTGGTCAACCCGAAATCCACGATGACGGGGGTACCGTTGCGGCGCAGCACGACGTTGGCCGGTTTCAGATCGCGGTGCACGACGCCTTCGCCGTGCAGGTAGGCAAGCGTCCAGCAAAGGCGGCGGGCGACCGTCAAGGTGCGCGCGACGGATCCGGCCGCCAGTGCGGGCGCCGTAATCGCCGCGTGGGGGGGAGGCGCCGCTGGCAGCCGGTACGCGGTACGCGGGTGAGCGAGCGTGCTGTCGGCGGTTCTGCGGGTCAGCTCGGTGGTCCACCAGCGATGCGAGACGTCGCCCTCCGCCGGCGCGCCAGGAGATCCCGCCGCCTTTGCTCCGGAGAGCGCATATTGGGTGGTGGCGGCGGAGTAGTCGGCGTCGGTCTCGCCGGCCAGGGACACGCCGCGAATGAGCTCCATGGCGTACCAGGGCACGCCGTCCTCCACACCGTGGTCGAGAATGCGCACGATGCCGGGGTGGGCGAGTGCCGCCAGCGCGAGGATCTCCAGCCGGATACCCTGAAGCATGGCGGCGTCGACCGTGGTGACAGTCTTGATGGCCGCCTCGCCGCCCGTCTCGGCATGTTCGGCGCGGTAAACGATGCCCATGCCTCCTTGACCCAGAGGCTCGAGCAGCCGGTAGGTGCCGAGGCTGGCTCGCGGCAATCGTGAATTCGGTTCTACCATGTCACGTCCGATGCCAACGACGCGGACACCACATTGTTCCGGGATTGGAAGCCGTGGACGGTAATCATAACAAGCTCAGCGCGTTTTCTCATCGCTTGCGGGTCATCAACGCGCCTGCAAGCGACGCCCGCGTCGCTCATCTGCTCGAGCTTCTCGACCTGGCGGCGGCGGCGAGTATTGTCGACCTGGGGTGCGGAACCGGTGAGTGGTTGATTCGCGCCGTCGCCGGCTCGGCATGCCGAGGCGTCGGCGTCGACATCGATGACCAGGCGCTGGCGGAAGCGCGCCGCCGCGCGCTCGTCAGGGGCGTGGAGAACCGCATCGAGTGGCGCGCCGAGGGGGCGAGCGAGGTGTGCCGCGGCGCCGGGCGCCGCTTCGACCGCGCGTTGTGTGTCGGGGCCTCGCATGCGTTCGGCGGCTACCTGCCCGCGCTCGCGGCGCTGGTGAGCTGCACGGCTCCGGGGGGGCGCGTGCTCGTCGGCGAGGGGTTCTGGCACCGGCCGCCCAGCGCAGAATACGTTGCGTTCCTGGGGGGAGGCGACGAGCTGCGGGCTCACGAGGAAAACGTCTGGCTCGCGGAACGTGCGGGGCTGCTGCCGCTCTTTGCCGGGACCGCGACGTTGGACGAATGGGACGATTTCGAGTGGGCGTTCTGGCGCGCGGTCGCCACCTGTCCGGGCGGCGGCGGCAGCGACGATGAGGAGCTCCGGGCGCTGCGTGAGCGCCGGAAGCAGTGGCGCGACGGCTACCTGCGGTGGGGCCGGGGCACGATGGGCTTCGGCTACTACGTCTTCGGCGTCGAGTAAGCGCGGCCGCGCTTGGACCGCTCCTTGTCGCTCACGGCGCCTCGTCCCGGGTGAACAGCGTGATGCCGCCGCCGGCAGTGAGGGACGCGGCTTTCAGAGCCGCCACTTCCTCATCGAGCGCCCGGCGGCCCGGCCAGGCGTCCGCCCCGCGTGGGACGAGCGGCTCCTCGGCGAGCGGCTCGGAGGTGTCGATGCAGCCGAGATCCGGGGTGTCGGAGCAGTCGCGCACCATCGCCGCGAGCTCCGCGGGGGTTGGTGGTGCCCCAGTAATTGTATCTGGCGAATGTCTTCACGGGATAGGATCCGGTGACGCCGTGGATGACAGGGATGCCGTTGCCGACGAAGATGTTGCGGCCGCGGCTGCCGAGCGTGCCGCCGCCGAGGTCGCCGGGGCCGCTGTAGCGCATCGGGTGGCCGCCGGCCAGCGCCCCGGCGGTGTTGTTGCGAAACTCGTTGTCCTCGACCAGGCCGAGCCCGCCGCCATCCACCCAGTAGTCGATCGCCAGCCCGTCCGTGTCATTGATCCGATTGGCCACTACTTCGTTAATCCCGAAGTAGGCGGTGACGGCACCGCCGATGCCGCCGGGACAAGCGAGGATATCATTATACGCGAGCCGGCTGAAGCCCTGGCCCCTCTTGATAGCACCTCCGCCATTGTCACACTGAAACACGTTGCCTTCGAGGATCCAGGAGATGGAGACGCTTACCCCAGCTCCGTGAAACCGGCAACCGTATACCTCTACGGAAACAAGTCCAGTGATGCTTGCGCGCTCGAACCCAAGGTTCTTCGCGGTCAAGCCAGATCCTGCCCAGATGTTAATCCTCTCAATAATGGTGCCGGTGTTTGACTCGCCAACGAAGGTCAAGTTTGAGACCCGGGTGGAATCTACGTCCTCAGCGTACCGCCCAGCCGGAATGAAGATCGTATCCCCAGTCCTGGCATCGTCAACCGCTGCCTGAATCGTCGAATAATCCCCTCTCCCATTCAGCGTAATCCCGCGACCTTCCGGGTCGTCATCACAGGTCCAGGAAACGGTCATCCCTGCGGCTGTGAGAGCGCCGATAAC
This sequence comes from Candidatus Schekmanbacteria bacterium, assembly GCA_016188575.1. GTDB lineage: Bacteria > CSSED10-310 > JACPHN01 > JACPHN01 > JACPHN01 > JACPHN01. The sequence goes on along the minus strand of JACPHN010000006.1, from coordinate 92,356 downwards.
AGACCGGGCCTTGCTTCTACCAGCCATACGCCGCCACCTCCGGGAGGTGCGCGGTGCACACGTGGTCGAGATACATCTCGGCGGTTTGCGAGGCGGCAGCCGCTCCGGGATCGGGGTCAGCGACGCCGCGCCAGAAGAAGTCGTAGATATCGGCTGCGGGCGTGATTGCCTCCGCATCCTCATACGTGCAGCCACCCGCGGGATACGGCGCAGGTGCGGCAAACGGGGGCAGTGTGGCCGGCTCGACGTTGGTACCTTCGTACCACTCGTTGAATTCGGTGATCCCCACGTAGTCGGGATTGTACTTGAGCGCGAGCGCGAAGAAGTCGTCGAAGAAGGCATGCTCGTCGCCGCAAGGGCGGACATAACGGGCGTCGGCCGGGGCGTCCACGCCCCAGGAAGGGTCGTTCCACGGCGGCGCTTCGGATGCGTCGTAGTGGCGCCCGATGCGCTCGATCTTCGTCCGGTCGTGGCTCGCCGCCCGCGTCTTGTCGAAACCCGTGGCACAGGTTGGGATCCAGAGGAGCGGTGGTGGCGCGTAGTCCTCGCGAAAGCTACGAAAGGTTTGGTCGGCCCGATCGAACGGGCGACCGACGAGCTGCGGGTCCGGGCCTACGTGCAACGGCGCGTAGTGATTGAGTCCCGCGAATCCCCCGTCGCGCACATATTCCGGCGGCGCCGCATGCGCGGTGACCTGCGCGCGAAAGCGCCCGGTCAGCTTCGCCAGGTGCGGGCACCACGCCTGATTCGCGGGGTCGTCGGCGGCCAGGGTGTGCTCGCAAGCGCCACCAACTCCGGTCGGGCAAGCCGGAATCGCCTGCACGATAGGTTCCAGCCCGAACCGCTGCGTCGCGAAGGTCACGAACAACGGCTTCCCCGCGCGGCTGATGTCGTAGAAGAGGCCGTCCTGGTGGCCGTAGGTGTAGAGCACTCCTTTCTGCTCCCGGACCACGTGGTACGGCGACTTGTACGGCGGATCCACGGTCGCGTCCACCAGAAACGCGGTGGCGATCCCTTTTTCCGCCAGCAGCGCGATCAGCGTCTCGATCTCGGTGTCGAAGCCGGGCGACGGCCCGGACCCCTGGATCGGGTCCGGTTCCGCCTCCTGCACCGGCCGGCAGGCGGCGAAATCGCCGATCGCCCCGGAGATATCGCCGCCGCTGGCTGGATCGGCCGGGTCCGGCCCCTTGCCGACCCAGGAGTAGACCACCGTGCCGGCGCCGGACTGCGCGATGCAGTCGGCGTGCGCGTGATGGTCGGCGTTGGGGTTACCGTGGCCGTCCGGGTCATGGTGGCCGTGCGGGTACCGGTTGGGGTGCGGGTGGCGGTGGGAGTGCCGGTCGCCGTGCGCGTCGGGCTGGCGCTCGGCGCCGGTGTGGCCGTCATGGACGGAGCTCCCGTCGCGTCAGGCGCGGCCGTGGCGGTAATGGCGCCCGCGACCGGAGCCGGCGACGCGATCAACGCCAGCGCGAGGAATGCTACCCCCCCTTGCTGATGAAACCAACGCTCATACTCCCAAACAGCTCGATTCGCATCGCCGTTCCCTCCTGATTTCACCCGCTGATACCGGCAGAGTCTAGGCTGCCGGTCGGCTCCATTCAAGTTGCATCGAGCGAGCTCGTCGCGCCGTCTGCCCCGCGAAGACCCATCTGCGATCACACCCGCGCGGAACGGCGCGACCTCCCTGTCCACAAACACACTTCGCCGGCCCTGCGCTCACCGCTAACGTACATCCGACTCACCTGGCCCGGCCCTCGTCGGGTCTGCGCTTTCGACAGCCCCACTCCGGCCGGCCGATGTGCGCCTGGTTGCGTTGACAGCCCCACTCCGGCCCGCCGAAGTCCGTCGGTCGACGCTTTTTCGCGATTCTCCAGCAGCCCGGCGCCTCAACACCGCGGCGATTCGCGGCGTTTTCACAGGTTTGCGCCCGGCAGCGCGCGGTGTATCACCCGAGAGACATGGCGCTTCCGGCGGGCGGCCCGGATCGCGGTGGCGGACAGGTGGGCTGCGCGCGGCGCGTCCTTCGGTCCTCTGGCATGCGGGTTGCATCTATTCCGCGGGACAACATTTCTCGCCAGGGAGCTTCTATGGCCGCTTCGCCAGTTGCTATTTCGCGTCGATTCCAGCTCCAGCAGCTCTTTCGCATCACGCTGCTGCTGGCAATCCTGCCGTCCGTGTCGCTCGGCGTCATGGCGTTGCGCTTGCCGCGCGAGCGTGCCACCGGATACGGCGACGCCCTCGGCCTGCTCACACGAGCCGGTGACGCGCTGTCGAGCGCCATCTTACTTTCCGCCGCGGGCCAGCTTCTCCTCGCCGTCGGCGTCGCCTCCCTGCTCATGCTGTTCGCCTCTCACCGGATCGCGGGTCCCCTCGTGCGCATCAGGCGGATCCTGTCGGAGATTCCCGGCGGGTGCTTTCCGCGCGACGTGCGGTTGCGCGCGGGCGACGAGGACGGCAACGTTGCCGCCGCCCTGCGGGCACTTTCGGCGCGATCCGACGTGCGCGCGGCGACCTTGCGCGCGGCGATCGAACGACTCCATGACATTGCCTCCGAGCTTCCGGAGAACGACCTCCAGCCTGGTCCTTCGGCGATCGAGCTTGGCCGCCTGCAGCGCGACCTCCTGGACATCGCCGCCGACGTCCGCGGTTGCCTCGCTCCTGCTCCCGCTGCGACGCCATCGAGGCAATAGTGCAATGCTACGCCCCTGGATCACGCCACGACCGGCAGAATCATTCCTCACCTCGCTCGCGGTGGGTCTCGCAGCGCTGCTCCTCGTCCTTGTTCCCTGGCCCTCTCTGTCCAACCCCAACGGCAGCCCGCACGACCTGGGAGGTGACTGCGCGACCTGCCATCTCAACGCGCCGGAGGCGGCGGTCGCGCGCGGGCAGGACGTGTTGCTGGTCGGCGACGCCGACAAGCTGTGCCGCCGCTGCCACGAGCTCGAACCCCGGCTCACGCATCCTTCGGGATTTGCGGCGGGGAGGAAACTGCCCGACGCTTTCCCTCTGGATTGGGCAGGGCGCCTCACGTGCAGCTCGTGTCACTACGCCCACCGCGCGGGGAAGCCAGATCTGACCGGGAACATGCTGCGCGCCGAGAAGCTCGGCCGCGACCTCTGTATCCAGTGCCACGCCACTCCCCGCGCCGAGCAGGCCGCCGGACGCCACTCGGGGTTTCTGGCGCAATCACACCTGACGATGTCGCCGCTCGCGGCGCCCGGCGCCGCGGCGCCGATCGACGAGGAGAGCATGGCGTGCGTCTCCTGCCACGACGAACAGGTCGGAGTGCTGCCGCAGGGCGACGCGGACCAGGGCAGCGACGTCTGGGATCATCGCGGCGTCGGCTTCAGCCACCCCATCGGCGTGCGCTACCCCACGGTGGGGGAGGAGGCGCGCGGCTACCGGCCCCTGGCGCAGCTCGACTCCCGGCTTCGCCTGTTCAATGGCATGATCACCTGTTTGACGTGCCACGAGGCCTATTCAACCGAAACGCACATTCTGACGATGCCGAATCGCGCGTCAGACCTTTGCCTGTCCTGTCACGTGAAGTAAGAGAGAGACTAAGCATGGGCAAGCTATTTATTACCAATCCCGCCACGGGGCGGAGGAGTCGGCGGCGGTTTCTCGTCGATCGCCGGTTTCAGCTCGCGTACATCATCGCCTTGAGCGCGCTCGCCGCCAGCATGATCGTCTCCGCATCGCTGGCTCTGCAGGCGAACCTGAGGCGGCTGCTCGAAGATCTTACCTATCGCACGCACCTTCCCACCGATCGCGTGTGGGACCTCGTCTGGGAACCATTTGCGCGGGTCAACGCCGTATTCGCGATTGCCACCGTGCTCCTGGCGGCAGCCGTGCTCGTGGCGCTCAACGCGCGGGCAACGGCCCGGTTGAAGGCGCTCGAGCACGCGATCGCGGGCCTGGATCAGAGCGGCCAGTCGCCGCGCCGGGCGCACGTGCTGCGGCCCCCCTGGGACGCTCTCGTAGGCGAGGCGCAAGCCGCCATCCAAGTCCAGCTCGACATCGCGACACGCGCCTGCGAGCGGCTGCGCACTGCAAGCGCCACGCCGCTGGCGCCGGCGGCTGCCCGGGATGCCGGCGTGGCGCTCCGGCGGGAAGTCTCGAGCGCCCTGGCCGACCTCGTCGGCGTCGCCGCCTTCTTCGCTGCTGAAGACGCCGGCGCGAGCGCCGACCCGCGGACTCTCCCCTGATCCCTTCGTCAGCCGGTCAGCAACTCCGCCCCGAAACGCGTGATGCATTTGGTCTTGCCCGCACCCGTATTTCGGCGCGATGAAACGCGCCGCTACGGCCTCGCGAAGAGCGTAGGCGCGCGATCTATCGCGCGCCAATACCGGGAGCGCTCACGGTTTCGGGGTCGGCGTGACCGGCACCGGATTTTCCGGGCGCGCTGCCGCCTCTGGCCCGCTCGGCGGGGTGCTTGCCGGCGCTGCCACTGCAGTGGGCGAAGGTGTCCCCGCGGGCGGCTCGCTGCTGGCCGCTGCACCGCCTTCGCGATGACCCGTTTCGCGGAAAGGCAGCTCCGGCACCGCTTCGATGAAGTATGGGCCGAATGCCCACGAAGCGATGCCGTCGGGCAAGCCTTCGCGGCCCGAGTGGCAGAGCCCGCAACTGGCCAGGCCCCACGCGATCTCGCCATTGTGACAACGACCGCAGTATCGGCCCGCGACGAGATCGCCCATGCCGAGCTCCGTCGCGCCGACGCGCATCTGGAAGCCGAGCTCCGCGTGGCACACTCGGCACTGAAACCGGATGCGGTGAAACCAGTGCGGAAAGACGACGGGAGCCATGTTGCCGGCGGTCGCCCGCCGGCTTCTCACGACGTCGCCGTGCTCGGCGCCGGCGCTGCTTAGCCCCAACACGCACGCGAGCACCCCGACCCCGATTGCCCGCCTGGCAGCGGCAATGCGAGCATGCCCCCCTCCCTGCCTCCCCGCGCACGCGCGGGGAGGTGAGCTTGGGTCATCATTTTTTCCGCCCGGCGGCAGTGCGGCGAACGGCTTCCGTGGCGCCACGCCGAGCCTCACTTCGTGCCCGCAGCCGTCTGCGCTTCGCGATGGCAGCGGTCGCACTCCGTCACGGGAAAGGCCACCGACCGGTGACAGACGCCACAAAAGCGGCCTTCGAGAATTTGCGCCATGGACACCGGCGTTTCCCCCGCCTTGGTGGCGAAGATCTGCTCGTGGCAGTTGGAGCAATCGAGCCAGGGCGTGTGAATGGCATGAGAAAACCGCACCCACGGCATCTGTCCGGTGCGCTTCATGAGGATGTCCAGATCCAGCGTCTTGACGCTCCCTGCGCCATCGAGCGTCGGGCGCGGTGAGATGGCGCCGGACTCCAGAGCGACACGCCAGTCGACGCCGTTGCCCCCCTTGGCCGGGGGCAACGGCGAAAGCGCATCGGCAGGTTGCTGTAGCATGGGTAGCCCAGGGTTATTGCGGTCGTGAATGCCGTCGTCCTCGAGCCGGCCCCAGGGCGCCGCGACGGCGACGCCGGCAATCAGAACGAGGGCACCCCACGCCGCATGCCGGCCGGCCCTCGCTGTCCAGAAAGAGACGCGCCTGCCCACGGATGCTATCCCGGTATGTACGTGCCGGACAGCCGCAGGGCTCGGATCAACTGCGTCGTCGCCTCTTCCAGCAAGGCGATGCCGTTCTCAAACCGTTGCATGCTCGCCTCGTGCTCTGCCTGTGAGCGCTTCTCGTTCGCGGTTGCGACGAGTTTCTGCACCATCTCCTCGAGGCCCTTGTCCTCTCCGGAGCGCTCCTTGCTCAGCACCTCGAGCAGCATGCGGTGGGTGTCGTTGCGGTCGAGCTCGTAGGCGTATTCTTCCTTCTTGCTGGCGAAGTTGAGCGACCGCACCAGGGTGTCGCCGCGGCGCAGCTCCTCGATGGACTGCCGCGTCTGCTGGTACGCGCCGTCGAGCACCGTGCGCGCCTTGCCGAGGTCGCCGGAGGTGCGCAGCGACACGGCCGAGGCCCGCTGCTCTGCGAGCTGCGCGAGCAGCGCTGCCGAATCCTTGCCCTTTTCCTTGCTGATCTCGCCCAGGGCCTTGACGAGGGCGTCGAGCGAGGCCAGCCGATTATCGAAGTCGACGCCGCGCTTCTCGGCAACCACTTCGTCCTTTCCCGCGGCGCGAACCGCCTCGAACATCTTCTTCGTCGCGCTGTCGAGCAGTGCTTTCGCCGCCGGCAGCGCCTCCGCCTTCAGCTCCTGCTGCGCCTGCTCGTAGAGCTCCCGGGCCGTCGCGCGAAGCTCCGCAGCTTCCGGAATCCCGGCTTCCTCTACCTGCTTGGCGGCGGACGACTCCTCGATCAGCTTGTGAACGAAGTCCACCTGTAGCAGCAGCGCCGCTCGGTCGACTTCCTGCGCCGGCAATGCCGGCGGGAACAGCACCCACGCCGCCCCGAGAAGGCAAAGCAATGTGCGTCTCGTGTCCATCAACTCCTACTTTCCGGCCGGTGCGACGGCCTGTTGGTCCTTTTTCTGTTTGGGCAGTGAATGACACCGCGCGCACTCGGTGACCGGAAACGCCACCTTGCCATGGCAGACACCGCATTTCTGGCCGAGAAGGATCTCCGCCATCGAGATGGGGTTAGCACCCTTCTTGGGCACGAAAAGGCTAGGGTGGCAGTTTGCGCAGTCGAGCCATTCGGTATGCTGCTTGTGGGGGTAGACCACGTCCGGCATCGAGCCCTTGACCTCGCGCACGATGTTCATGTCCAGCGGAATCGGTTTGGCGTTTGCATCGAGCCGGTCGTACCGCGGCTGGATCTTGTCCTCTTGCACGGCCTTGACCCAATTGACGTAATTTCCTCCAGGGCTCTTGGGCAAGAGCTCGAAGGCCGCCTTGGGGGATTGCAGGAGCGCGGTGCCGGGGTTTTGCGGGTCGTGAATTCCGTCCAGCGTCGGTGGCGCGTTGCGCTCGGAGGGAGAGGCCAACAAGCGGTTGAAGGAGTTCGGATCGGCGGCGCCGAGGCCCGTGGCTGCTGCGCCGGCGCAGATGACAACGGTCGCGGCGGCGGCCACGAAGCGGCCGGCGAGCGTTCTGTGCTTCATGTTACGGCCTCCCCTGGTTGGCGGCCGGCGGTTGATTCGCGGGAGCTTCCGGCGGTGCTGCGGTGGTCGCCGCCTTGGCGGCCGACGCGGGATCCAGCTTGGAGAGCGTGTTGTGATGCACCTGGGTCCTGGTGCCAGTGGCTCCCGAATGGCAAAGCTGGCAGTTTTCCACCGACCAGGCGACCTCACCGTTGTGGCACCCACCGCAATACTCGCCATCGATGATCTTGAGCATGTTGATCTGATTGCCACCGGCCTGGAACTTGAATCCAAGATCGCTGTGACACACCTTGCATCGGAAGCGAATGCGATGGAACCAGTGCGGAAATACGACGGGGCGAATGCCGGCGCCGTCGCTGAAGTTGTTGATGACGACGTCGCCGTATTCGGCAAAAGTCGGTGCGTGAACAAGCATGGTTGCGGGAAGCAACAAGAAAAGGATGAGGCGCGTTTTCCTCAAGCGCGTTCTTGACGTAGTGCTCATATCAAGGTGATCCTGATCGTGTGGCGTAGGTTGTGTAGCGGTTACGGCAACAGCGAGGCGCATTCGCTCGCATCTTTACCTGAATCTGTTTCTGTGTAACATCTTGGGTTGTGGGTTTCTCCGTGACATCTCAAGAAGCATTTTCCTCGGTACTTTCCGTAGTCTATGAACGTTGGTTGTGAATAGCTTCCTGCTCCAGTAATAGAGTATGTAGTTCCACCGTACCAGGCGTTTGTGAGAAAGTTGATAAGGTGCGGGGCCGCATAAGAGCCGTGCGGGTCGTGGCAATTGACGCACATTTTTTCTCTGTTTTTTACGTGTCGATCATGAAGAAACCCTGATGCCTCCTGGTTCACCAATTTGTCTTCGCTGTGGCATTTGTAGCAAATCTCGGCGTCCGACGATTGATATGATCCGGGATTGGGATTGAAGTTGTATCGCAACGCGAGCAGGCCTTCTCGGGTAGAGCCATGAGGCCCGGCAGGACCGGTGCTCCCCGCCGCTGGACCGGCATTGTTATTGTGGCAATCGGTGCAATATACCATGCTCGTGATCTTGTCGAGTTGTATTCCCGTTTTCAGACTCGGCACTTCATCATTGTTAGAAGGATTATTTGCTGCGAGAGGATGATAGGAATACAACAACGCATCACCGAAGTCTACTTTCTCTCGGATATTGTACACTCCGTCAAGCCGCGTCATTTGATACGAGCGCGGTGTAGGGCACCTTTGCGTGCCGCAAGAGCTACTTCCAGGAACACCATGGCACTTCAAACAAAGCTCGTACTGCCTGGAAATCTCGGAGATTACACTTCCGCTTATGTCAATCCCACCGACACCCTTTATTCTCCCATTGGCGTCTGGTGCAATGGAATGATTTGTGTTTGACGGGTTTGACGGATTGAAACTGATCATGTACGGATCTGATTTCGCAGCGTGCGGGTTATGGCAATCCATACATTCCGCGTGCAAGGACATGGACGTGGGATTTTCGCTGAGCATGGCGTCGTGGCTGGCGTTTGGAGTGATCGTAACGGGATGGCGGTAGCTCTTCGAGAATTCTGCCTGAATGTTCTTGGATGCCACCGTGCCGGTATGACAGAGGAAGCAGGTCTGCTCCTCGACTTTCTTCTGGAGGCGGCTAGAGCCGCCGCCGGTGTGCGGTGTGTGGCAGTTGAAGCAGGCGTTGGTGGCCACCGTCGTCGCTTTCCACTCCGCCTTCCGCTCGCCCCACGGATCGGTTCCGCTGCCATTCCACGTCGCGCTCGAGGTGGCGTGGGAGCAGGCGGTCCAGCTCCAGCTCGTCCCTCCGCGGTCGTGGCACGTCACGCACAGCTCCCCGCTCATGGACGACTTGCGCAGGAACGGCCTGATGTCGGCCTCGTGTGGGTCGTGGCAGCTCGTGCACTGGACCTGGCCGCTTTCCAGAGGAAGGTCGATGGATGCAGGGTCCGCGAGCTCCCCATCTGCGGCGCGTAGGCTGGCATCGAAGGTAAAGGAGACGGGGTGGTCATCGCGTAAGTAGGTGCCTAGGAGCGCTCTTCCTGAGAGGAACAGCGAGCCGAAGTCGGCGTAGGTTTCTCCCGGTTGGTTGCGGATGGCGGACAGTGCGACTGTCCCGTCATGACAGGAGAGGCACAGGCGGGATTTGCCCGTGGGCTGGCCGGGGCTGGCCTGCAGTGTCGTGCTCTGGTACGGATCGTAGGTTTGACCCCCCTCATAACGGTTCCACAGGGGCGTTGCGGGGGTCGCGTTGTGGGGGGTATGGCAAAAGACGCAAATCTCGCCGACCGCGGGCACCGTGAAGGTGCCGGTCCCGGTGGCAGACAGGTTGTGCACCGTGTTTTCCACATTTTGCGCCCCGAAGGTGCGCGAACCCGCGGGAACCACGGCGATGCATAGCGCCATGAGAGCCGAGGCCAGGGCAGCATTACGGTTCATATCTGAACACCTGCACTCGTCCGTTGTGGGTGTCGGCGACAAAGAAACGGTTGCCGTGAAAGGCGATTCCCGAGGGCAGCCAGAACTGGCCGGGCCCCGCCCCGGCACCGCCGAGCCCGAGCAGCAGCCGCCCGGAATGATCGAAAATCTGGACGCGGTCAAAGAGCGCGTCGACCACGTAGATGTTGCCATCCGGATCGACCGCCACGCCTTTCGGATGGGAGAAGTCACCGGAGCCGTTGCCGGCTTTCCCAAGGGCGAAGGCCAGCTCCCCGCTGGCCCGGAACGCCTGGACTCTGAAGTTCATCGCATCGGTGACGAGAAGCAGACCGGGGCCCTCGGCGAACGTCAGGTGGGTAGGGTAGTTGAAGTCGCCCGGCTCTCGCCCGCGCGCGCCGAAGCACAGCAGCCTGCCCCCTTGTTCTGTAAAGGCGCAGACGCGGTGCGCCAGGGTTTCGGCAATGAACAGCCGCGACCCCGCAGCGTCCCAGGCGAGACCGGTCGGCCGTTCGAGCTCCGGGATGGTCTGCAGGGTCTTGCCGTGCGGGTCGATCAGAAAGACGGCCCGCCGCGCCGAATCCGCGATCCACAGACCGCGAGAGCCGAGCGCCACTCCTACCGGCGATAGCAGCTCCGCACCCCCGCCGTTGCGCACCAGGTAGGAGGTCTTCTTTGCCAGATCGAAGACATGAACACATCCGCAGCCGGCATCGGCGATGGCCATGCGGTCGTCGGCAACCGCGACCGCTACGGGTTGGGCGAGAGCGCCGGGAAGAGATCCTACAATGAGCTCGCGCAGCCGCTGAAAGAAAGGCTTTCTCAGTCCGAGATCGCGGGGCCCGCGGATGGTGCTGACATAGGCGATGCGCGCTTTCTCGGGCGGCGCTGGCCATGCCGGGGCAAGCGCCGGCGAAACCGGCACAGTCGGGACTGTGGCGCAGGCGACCCACGTCCCGAGCAGCAATGCGAGCGCCATCCACGCGGGCCTGGGCATCAGAGCTTCCTCCTGATTTGCGTGGTCAGGCGGTTTTCAATGCTGTTGCCGGCAAAGCCGCTCGCCATCGACAACGAGTGCTCCAGTTCCAGATCGATCATCCCCAGTCCGAAACCGAGTGTTACCGTGGCGCGGGCGAATTGCTCCCGGACTCCATTGGATTCGGCCCGGTAACTGGCCAGCGCTTGCCCCTGCGCCCACAGCGCCCGGCTGATCCGCCAGCTCGCACCGAGGTCGAGGTCCGCCAGATGGTAGGCTCGGGACGTTGTGCTCGCGTACACCTGCTTTGCGGAGAGATTGAGACTGAAAGCCGCCGATGGTTGAAAGCTGAGTGCACCGCGCACCGTGTAGGAGGTGGTGCGCGCGCCAAAGGAGAGCAGGTGGCGGTAGCTCACGCCCGCCGACGCGCGGGTGTTGCCCTCGCCCCAGCTCAGATCCGCACCCGTAACACTGTTCAGAGTGGAAGCGCGTTCCCCGCTGGCGGCGCTTGCCGGCGACCCCTCGCGTGACAGCGATACCGACTGACTCAGGTTGATCCATTGAAAATCGACTGCCGCATTGAGCTCGTAACTCTCCGACCGATCGCGGTTCTTTCCGGGAGCGCGGAACTGATACGAGACGACAACAATCTGGCCGACTTTTATTCGCCCTCCCTCGAGCACCAACAGTTGGGTCGGCGGACCGTCTTCCAGGATTGTATAATCCACGCCCAGCTCGTAGATTTCCTGTTCCCGCTCGTTGGTGACGACGATCGTGCCGGTGAGCGCGTTTGGCTGGCGCAGACCGAGCAGCCGGCTGTCGTCGATGCGATGATTTTCGCTCGTCGCCCGAATTTCGTCGTCAGCCATGGTGCTTCGCGATGCTTGCATCCCCGTGCCGAGCCCGATCTGAATCGCACCATCATGCGGCAAGCCCTTCCGATAGGAGAGCGAAACCGCGGTTCCGAGCGTGTCGTCGCGACTCGCCGCGTAGCGCGTGCGCGCGCCGGACAGACTGACCGCGGACGTCAGGTTGCTGTACAGCTTGTGTTGGATGCTGAGCTGAGCACCCAGGCTCTCAAGCGACTGTTGGCGCCGCTCGGTGGTGTGGCGTATGGACAAGACGCTCGCCAGTGACTCCGTGTGCTGTATCCGCGCGGATTCACCGAAGCGCAGGGAGCGCACGGGATTGACACCCCCGCGATCGAGCCCGTCGATCGCCGTGCGCAAGGTGCTGCCCTTTCCCCAGTTGAAGGCGTGGGAGGCCGCAAGGGTGTCGACGAGATACTCCTCTGAGGTATCTGGCTGAGTGAACCACGTGCGCTCCGCCAACAGGCCGAGCTTGGTGCTCCTGGCGTCGACGGCCAGGCGCCGCACGCGCTCGCGGCGGCGGCGATCGCCATTGAGCGTCCGCTCGGATATCGTCTCGTCCAGAGCGGCATTGGAGTATCTCAGAGTCGCCCGCAGCGGCCGAAAGCGAAAGCTGAGAGCGGTGCTCCAGTCCTGTGTTTCGCTGAGCCGCCGGCTCCCCAGAGACTCCTCGCCGACGGTCGCCGCGCGATTTGCGGTGGCCTCGAGCGAAACGCGTTTTGCCTGCAGGATGCCAAGCCAGAGGTTGTAACCGAGAAAGTCGTTGTCGAAGTCGATGCCGTCGCCGGCGACAGTGGTGGACCGTGACGCGTGCTTCGCGCTCACGCCCGCATTGCACGACAGGATTCCCGCATCCAGAAAGGAGACGCTCTTGCCGAGCGAAAGCTGCCCGCGGTAGCCGAGCGAGCGGGTGTCTCCGGCTCTCACGCCCCGCCGCTGCAGCGCGTCGACCCCGAGCAGCACCTCTCCCGACCAGGGACCAAGCGCGAAAATCGCCGCCTGTGCGGGTGCCGGTCCCGGGACGAGGCGGCCCGCCGCCAGCAGCGCGGTCACCAATAGCGGCAACAACCCTGGGGAGCGAGCTCTTCCGAGATTCCTCGAGTAACCCTGGCGCAAGAGGACACCTACTCCCGTTCCTGGGCGGGCTTGTGACAGCGGTAGCACGTGTCGAAGGCCACCGCGAAGGCCACCGATCCGTTGTGGCACTTGCCGCAGTAGCGCCCCTTTTGGATCTCGGTCATCTTGATCGGATTGGCACCCTTGCGCATTTCAAAGGTGTCGGGGTGGCAGGCACTACAGCGAAAGCGAATCCGGTGTAGCCAATGTGGAAAGTATGCCGGTGGAACGGGTGCCGTCTGGTCGTGAGCCGTGAACTCGATGTCGCCGTACACCCCCTTGCTGCGCGGCGTATGGCTCTTGAATGCAGGCACTTTCGTGTGGCACTTGCTGCACCCCGAGCTCAGCGGAAAGGCCACTTTTCCGTGGCATCGCCCGCAGTATTCACCCGCGGCGACGTCGGCCATCGAAAATCGCGTGCCGCGTACCGGGAAAATCGCCGGATGGCAACTCGAGCACGCGAGCCACCGGGTGTGGACCGAATGCGGGAAAAAGGCGTCGAACAAGGGGTCTGGGCCCGGGAAAAAGAAATCGAACCCAAACAGAAAGTCGTCGTCCCTGGCGGGTTTGCCAACATCCTTGCGCGGTCGAATGACTCCCTCGCGCAGGGCCGTATCCCAGGCGACTTCGCCCAGCGCATCGAGCGGGAGCTGCGGGCGCGCTTCGCTCCACGCGAGTGTTTTCTCGATCGCGGGCGGGGTGGGCGTCGGCGTCGGCGCCCAGGCAGCGCCGCCGATCCCCGGCGCGCCGCCACCCGCGGCCGTTTCCGGCGGCGCGGGTGTTGCCGTGGGCGTGGGCGGCGGAGGCGGCACGTCGAAAAAGATCGACAGCGTCTTGCGATTACACGCTCCGCACAGCAAAACCGCCAACAGCGCGGGCAAGATCCATGTCCTCTCCTTCTGTTCGCGGTTTCGCATCATCGGTCAAATCCCTCGACGCGGCGCTCGGCTGGCGCCGAGCGCGCGCCGGCCTATTTGATGTGGCAGGTCTTGCACAAGGCGCTGTTGCCGTTGGCGATCCGCAGGAACGGCTTCTTGGCGGTGTCGGACTCGTGGGGGTTGTGGCAGGTCGCGCACTGAACCTTGCCGCTGAAGAGGCGCAGGCCGGCGGAGGTAATGCTCGCGACCGAGTTGAACTTCACGTCAATAGCGGGGTCGTAGGTCACCGAGACCGGATGATCGTCGCTCAGGTCCTGGGTCAGCATCGGCCGGAAGGTGGCGTCACCGACTGGTGGGGTTCCACCGGCCTTGTTGCCGCTGCGCATGGTCGTGCCGCTCGGCGCGCTGTAGGTGTCGCCCGGTTGGTTTACAATCACGTCGAGTCCAATCGTTCCGTCGTGGCAGGACAGGCAGGCCAGGGATACTCCAGTGGGCTGGCTGTCGATGGTCATGTCGATGGTCGTGCTCGAGTATACGGTGTACCCACTCGTATTGACCTGGCGGTTCCACAGAGGCGCTTCCACGCTCGTGTTTTTGTTGTGTGGGGTATGGCAATAGACACATACCTCGCCATGGTCAGTAGCGCTGCCGTATGCAGTAGCGTCGAGACTTGACAGGTTTCTCATGTTGTGTTTCGTGCTCGTAACGTCATCCTCGGCGCGGGCGATGCTAACGGTTGCGAGGGCGACAACGGCTGAAAGACATACGACGGAAAGCTTGGACTTCATTTCTAGCTCCTGTTCTTGTTCCCAGTGTCAACGTAAGCTGGTGATTGGTTTGTGCTGCTTACTACGGAACCCATCTTGTTTGCGTTGTCCACCTCCTGATTCAGTGGCTGAAAAATCTGTATTCTCTTATTGTACTGATCGACAACGAAGATCTTGTCTGTTTTGTCTATGCAAATTCCCGCCGGGAGCCAGAACTCCCCTTTCTTTGTCCCGATCGAACCGAAGAACATGAGGAGCTGTCCATCGGCGCTGAAGATCTGCACATTGTTGAACGCGGCGTCCACCGCATAGACGTTTCCCGCCGAGTCCACGGCGACGCCCTTGGGGCGTGCGAAGGTGCCGAGGCTCTTGCCATTCTGGCCGATCGAGCGCAGAAACTTGCCCTCGGGTGAGAAGATCTGGACGCGGAAATTCATCGTGTCCATGACGTGCACGCGTCCCTGGCCGTCCACGGCAAGGGAGGTCGGGAAGCGAAACTCGCCGTCGTTGCCGCCGCGGTTCCAGGCGTAGTCGGCGGCGCCCGTCGGCACCTGCGCGGGGTTCTCGTCGCGGCCGATGCGGCGCACGAGCTCGCCGGTCTCGAGCTCGAGGACGGCAACTTGGTGCGCGCCACTATCGGCGACGTAGAGGAGTTTACGTCCTTCGTCCAGCGCCACGCCGATCGGCCGATAGAGAATCTCGGTCCCTCCCAGGGCGCGGAGATACTTGCCGTCCCGATCGAAGACGACCACGCGGCGTGACGACGAGTCCGAGACGTAGACGTTGCCTTGCGAATCCACGCACACACCCATGGCCTTGCCGAGCTGTCCGGCGCCCTCCTGGCCGAGGATTCGCACGTCCTTCTTGTCGTAGTCAAACACGATCACGGTGCCGAGCGCGGAGTCGGCGACGTAGACCCGCTCACCGCGATCCGAAGCGACAGCGTACGGCTTGGCCAGCACCGCCATGTCCGAAGACTGAACACCGAGCAGCTTCTCGGAGAGCTTGGCGGCGGCGCCCTTGTCCTTGCCGACATCCTCGCCCGACGCCAGGGAGCCGACGTAGCGGATGCGCGGCTGCTCGGGTGGCAGTGGCCACACGAGGTCGATGGCCGCTTTCGGGGGAGCTTGTTGGGTGCTCGGGCAGCCCATCGCGGTGAGCGCGAGGAGGACGGCGGTAGCGCCGAACGCGAGATCGGTCACCCGGGAGCGTTCTTTTATGGATTCTTGGCGGTGCATCTGCTGGTCTCCGGTTTCAAGAGGTCGGCTTTGGACAGCGAGCTGTCTTGCAGGGAACGTGCCAGAAGCGGGGCTGCTGCCCAGTCGGCAGCACGGAAACGGCCTCACGAAGACCCCCCACCTCACCTCTCCCGCAGGCGGGGGGAGGGACGCACGACCACGACGACCTGCCGGGACACGACAATTTTCCCCGCAAGCGTGGGGAGGGATGGAGGGTGTGCTGATGCGTCGACGTCGAACCGGCAGCGGATTGAGAAACCCCCGTTTCGCCCGGAGCGCCCCTGAATCACTCGTGATACAGGAGCTGTTTCAGCGGTGAGACAGGTGCAGCGGGAAGCGAATCGCGCGCTCCCGGGCGAGCCGGTGATCCGTCCCGCTCACGGCTGCTCGAACGTTGGCCCGTCAATTGCAAGCATGCTTTCTTGCGGATTGACTCCAACCTGGGCCGGCGGAGCTACCCGCTCGTAGCGCTCCTTCAAGAGGTCGGCGTACGTTCGCGTTGCAATGCCGGCCCGGTTTTCGATGTGAGCGCTGGGACACGAACTTATCACGCGCGCCGTGTTGGCTCGCGGCTCCACGGAGATCGCAAGATGACGCCACTCCATGCAAACCTCATCGTCATGGCAACGGCCATCGTCGCGTCCATTGTAGTGCTCTTGCTGTCGCGGCCTCGGGCAGACACGGACACCTCGCAGGCGCCTCCGGAGCTCGCGGGCCGCCTCTCGGGGGAGCGCCGTCGCCGCAGCCGGTTGACCGCGCTGATCGAGGCACTCGACCGCGACCGCCACGAGCTCTCGGCGTCGCGCTACGAGCGCGAGAGAGCGCTCCTGTCTGCCAAGTTGGAAGAGGCAACCGCCAATATCGCCATCCTCACTGGGGTCATCGGCGAGGATGAGCTGCAGCGCGACACCCCAAGACGAAAATGGTGGATGGAAGAGGTCGGGATCATCGCTGGTAGCCTGGTTCTTCTCCTGGTCATCGCCTGCTTGCCGGCACTGGTCGGCCTCGGGTCCGACTCCCTCTCGACCCAGTGCCGTCCCGACCGCGCCGCCGCCAGCACCGTCACCTGCGGCTACCGCGCGGAACCGGACGAGCACACCGCCCAAAAGGACATCGACCGCAGCCCGCGGTCAGCTTCGTGGAGATAGATCGTGAGGACCCTTCCATGCCTCGGTTTGGCGGCGACCGCCGCGCTTTTCGTGTTTTCTTCATGGCCGCTGGCGCGGGCAGCGACAGTCGCTCGCGTTGGCTCCTTCGAGATTTCCGAGCACGAGGTGCAGCGCGAGTACCAGCGGCTCCTCCCCTTCGCCAAGGGTTACCACGGCGGGATCTCTCAGGAACGCCAGACCGAGCTCCGCGCGGAGGCGCTGCAATCCCTCATTCGCCGAAGTCTCATGGCCGAGCACGGGCGGCGTGCCGGACTTACTGTCTCCACCGAGGATTTTGCGGCCACGTTGGCCGAGGTCAAGCAACAGTTTGATACCGAGCAGGCTTTTCGCGACGCTCTCGGCAAGGAGCCCCTCGCGGACTTCGAGAATTCGATGCGCCGCGAGCTTCTCGCACACCAGGCGATGGACGCCGAGGTGAACGCGAAGTCCGAGGTGAAGGATGAGGAGCTGGAGGCGCTTTTTACCGAGAATCAGGAACGGTACGTCGAACCCAAGCGCTTTCGGGCGAGCCACATCCTGGTGGAGCTGAAGGCGACGGATTCCGCCGAGCAAAAGGCGGAAAAGCGTCGCCGCGCGGAGCAGCTCCTTGGCCGCGTCACCGCCGGCGAAGACTTTCACGACGTCGCCTACTACGAGTCCGACGACCGGACGAAGTGGGTCGGAGGCGATCTCGGCTATTTTGCTGCCGGCAGCGTCGAGGAGCCCTTCGAGAAGGCCATCGACGAGCTCGAGATCGGCCGGCTCAGCAACGTTGTCGAGACGTCGTTTGGGTTCCACATCATCAAGCTGGTTGACCGCAAGGAGGAGCGGCGGTATGCGTTCGCCGAGGTGAAGGAGTCGATTCGCAATCACGTGCTAGAGAAACGGCGCCAGGCGTTGCTCGAGCGCTGGCTGGGCGAGCTCCGCGCGCGAATCCCGGTGCAGATTATTTCCGCGGCCCCCGAAGTGGCCGCAACCGCCGCCAGGGCGGACGCGGTCCCGGCGGCGCCGGCTGCCAGTGCGCCAGCAAGCGCTCAGGAACGGTAGTCATCCGGCTCCAGGCCGTACTTGCGAAGATACCGATACAGCGTCGGCCGCGGAATTCCGGATAGGTTGGACGCACCGACAACGTTGCCTCCGGTCTGTCCGAGCAAGAGCTGGAAGTATCGCTCCTCGAAATCGCGAAGGTGCTGGTCGCGCGTCGCGAAAAAGTCGGCGGCCGAGTCTGCGAGAACCGCCGGCGGTGGGGATACCCCGCGGTCCACAAGAACCTCAGGCGGCATGTCGCCGGAGTTGAGAACGCGATTGGGCGACAGGCTGCACACGCGCCGAACGACGTTTGCGAGCTGCCGCACATTGCCCGGCCAGTCGCACCGGGACAGGGCGTCGATGGCGTCCGCACCCAATTCGCGCGGGCCGTGGTGTGGATTATTCTGATTAAACTCCTGGACGAAGTGCCGCGCCAGGATTTCAACGTCGGCTCTGCGTTCCCGCAACGGCGGCACGTGCACCGGAATGACGTTCAACCGATAGTAGAGATCCTGCCGAAATCGCCTTTCTTGCATCTGCTCGGCCAGATCTCGGTTGGTAGCGGCAATGAGCCGCGCCTCGAAGACGCACTTGGCGGTGCCACCCAGGCGCCGGTACTGCCGTTCCTGCAACACGCGCAAGAGCTTCGGCTGAAGCGTCAGTGGCAACTCCCCGATCTCGTCGAGAAAGAGTGTCCCCTGCCCGGCGGACTCCAGGATGCCGCAGTGCCGGCTGTTTGCACCGGTAAAGGCGCCGCGCTCGTGGCCGAAGATCTCGGATTCCATGAGCTCCGGCGGAATCGAAGCGCAATCCAATACCATGAAAGGTCCGCCGCTCGTGGGCCCCGTTTCGTGAATGATCTCGGCGACCAGTCCCTTGCCGACCCCCGTTTCCCCCAGAATGAGGACGTTTTCCCGCACGGTTCTGAGCTTGGAGACAAGGGCGCGAAGGCGGCGGGTCTCCTCGCTGTTTCCGAGGACCCGGGCGAGTGCGGGGTGCGCCTGATCGTGGGTGCTCGCCGGTCGCGGCGGCGCAGTGGCGAGCGGCGCTCTGCTGAGTGCCTTGCGCGCCGTCTCCGCGAGTCGCTGCGCGCTGAAGGGCTTGTCGAGATAATCCGCCGCCCCTCTCTTGATCGCCGCCACCGCCTGCTGAAGCGAGGGGATTGAGGCCACGACGACTACCGCGGCGCCTGGAGCCTGGGCAATCGCAAAATCCAGGAGCTCCGTGTCGGCCACCCCTGGCATCTGCAGCTCCATGACGATGAGGTGGAAGCCTTTGCGGAGGAGCCACTCGCGGGCATTCGCGGCAGTATCCGCGGCGACGATGTCCGGCTCGCCAAAGTCGGCCGTCAGCTCCTGGCGGAGCACGGCCGCGCAGACATCGTGCATGTCGGGTTCATTGCCGACGAGGAGAATCGATTTCACGAGGGGTGTCTCTAGTTCGTCGGAGCGTCGCGAAAGACAGGAAGTCGGACCTCAAAGCAAGCGCCCAGGGTGTCCTTGTTGAACGCCCGAATGGAGCCGCCCATGGACTCGATGATCCGCTGCGATACGGCCAGGCCGAGGCCGCTGCCGGCGCGGTCACCCTTGGTAGTGAAAAACGGCTGGAAGAGTTTCGGCAGAACCTCCGGTTCCAGCCCCGGGCCCGTGTCGGACACCGTAAGCACGATTTCCTCCGGTGCCCCGTTGTGCTTGGGCTCGATGACGAGCCCCACCTCGATCTTGCCTCCGGATGGCGTCACATCGAGAGCATTATCCAGCAGATTGAGGACGACTTGGAGGAGATCGTTGGGGGCTCCCTCCGCCAAGGCCGCCGGGGCCGACGCGCTGGTCTGGAGCTCGACGGCGTTCCTGGCGATGCGCGGGGATAGCAGAGTCGCCGCCTTGCTCACGACCTCGGACAGACTTACCGCCACGCGTGCTTCCGCGGCCGACTGCGAAAAGCTGAGCAGGCTCCGCAAGGCGAAATCGATGCGCTGGCACTGCCGCTCCATCAACTCCAGATCGTGCAGCAGGTCCTTCTCGTAACGGCTGCGAAGGGGCTCTCCGAGATGCCGGGTCACGGTGGTCAAGAGAATGGAAACAGGCGTGTTGATCTGCTCCGTGAGGCCACCGAGAAGCTGCGCGATCAGCGCCGACTTGTCCGCAAGCTGCAGTCGCTTCTGCGCCTGCTTGGCCTCCGTGACGTCGAGCACCAGCTCGAGGAAGCGCATGGGCTCGGCTGGGTCGAGCGCGGGATTGGTCGTCGTGATGACTTCGTAGTGGCGTTCGCGGCCGTTCTCATCGACAACGCGATGCTCGCAGTAGCGGAGCTTGTCCTGCGCGTCGCCGCAGGCGCGGATGCAGGATGGGCACGGGGCACTGGCTCCCCAGAGGCGGCCATAACACGTGCCTTCGCGATCCTCCGCCAGCCCGAACCATCTGGTCGCGATGTCGTTGCTCCACAGGATGTTTCCGCGCTGATCCACGAGCACCAATCCCGCGCCGATAGCGTTGACGATGTTTTCGAGCCGGGTCTTTTCTCGCGCCAGAGAATCCCGGGAATACCGCAAGGCCTTTTCGAGCCCGCGCTGGTAGGTGTTGATCCGCCGCACGACGCCAACCATGATTCCGTATAGAATCGCGCCAGCGACCAGGATCCCGGCCCAGATGATCCAGCCGGCGGTGGCGGATCTGCGGAAAAAATCCTCCGGATAGCGATAGGTTTCTATGACTCCAAGGAGCTTGCCGCGAGCGAAGATTGGCACGTAGGTTTCCATGACCTTCTCGTGCGTGCCCTTCTCGAACTCGTGCTCGTGGCGATGGGGCGCTTCGATCTTGCTTACGGGGTGGCCCTGCACGGCGACCTGGAAGAGCTCGTTGGTGGACAGGTCCTTGCCGATCAGTCGCGCCTCATCCGACCACGTGACCATGCCGGACGCGGCGTAAATCTTCACCCGAAAGATGTCATCGAGGATGAAGGCGCGGTTCAGGGAGGCCCGCAGGCTCTCCGAGCTAACCGGATCTCCAAGCGCAAAGATTTCCGGCCGCAAGGTGTGCTCGTATCGATGGCGGATGATGGCCGCAGTACGTTCGGTTTCCGCCTGCTCGGCCATGCGATAGACTACCGATTCGGTCACCGTGGCGAAGACGGCGGCCAGAGCCAGCGTCACGACGAGCGCCGTAGCGGAAAACTTTTCGACGTGGCCCATCGCCGCGAGGCGCCGGCGTATTGTCTGTACGAGCTGCATTCATCCACCCGATCGCGAAAGATGCTTCATTCCTCAATCCTCGTGCGAGGTTTCTGTACCACGCGGGTCCGCCGGCGGCAAGGCGCGGTCGCCGCGACGTCGGCAGAGGTGCAGTCGGCGCTGGGCGCGCTGGGCGCGAACCGCTTGCCGCCGCGGTTGCCAGCGTACACGCTCAGGCGGGAAGGCGAGTCAGGAGTCCAGGGGGGCTTCGTGGCCACCAGGAGGTCGGCGAAACCGTCTGCATTGACGTCGCCGGCCGCCAGACTCACATGGGATGACAGTGGGACGCTGGCGCTGGGCCACTTCGCAATCGCCAGCGGTTGCCAGGTCTCGGCTGGACCCTGCGGTCGTCCCCAGAGGACGAACGCGGTCTCGTTTCCGGTCTGGTCGGTTCCCGCCACGACGAGCTCTGCCGTACCATCACCGTTGGCGTCGCCGAGCGCGGCCACCGCGACCACACCCGCCGGCATGAGATCGTCCGGCGCGCGCCACGCTGGCGCACCCGCAAGACCGCTCGGAGACCCGAAGTAGACCGCGGCGTAGCCGGGCCCCGGACCGGCAGCAACCGCCTCTGGAGCCACGGCGAGGAGATCGTCGAACCCGTCTCCGTTGGTGTCGGTTGCCGCGACGAAGGCGCCGAAGCGCGCCCATCGGTCAGGTCCTGAGAGCACGAGCGAGGCACGCGCCGGCAGGCCGGCGGCGGAGCCCGCGAAAATGTAGATGCGACCGCTGCCGACCGGTTGACCCTGGGCTGCCGGAGCGGATACGGCGAGATCGGAGCAGCCGTCACCATTGAAATCCGCCGGCCCCGCCATCGCGGCCGCGAAGTGCTCGCCGGGTTCAGGGCCGACGTGTCGCCAGTAGCGAGCCGGCGCCTCTTCGCCCAGACTACCCCAAAAAACGGTGGCGGATCCCGGCTTTGCACCGGCGCTGTCATCCTCCGGCGCACTGACCGCCAGGTCGGCGCGCCCGTCGCAGTTGTAGTCGCCCGTTGCGAGCGACGAACCGAAGGAACCAGCGCTCTCGTCATCGCGGATCTCCAGCGGCGCAGTGCCCGGCCCCAGAGCCGATCCCGGGAACACGTACACCCGGCCTGGGTTGGCGCGGCCCTCGCGCCGCGGCGCTCCCACGGCGAGATCGTCGCGACCATCGCCGTCGAGGTCGGCGCCGGCATGCACGGCGACGCCGAAGCGCTCATCGGCCCGCGGCCCCGAGATGATCCACCGTGGCCGCGGGTCGAATCCTGCGGTTCCGGCCGCGTACACGTACACGACGCCGCTGTCCTCGCTGTCCTCTGGTGGGGGCGAGCTGCCGACGGCGATTTCGGCGTAGCCATCGCCGTCCAGATCGCTGGTGCCGGAAATGGCGGGGGCTCCCGGGTGAGGCAGGGGCGGGCCGTCCAGAACGAAGCTCGGCTCATGAGACAGCTCGGTTGCGGCGCCGCGGAGCAAATAGACCGCGCCGGCGCCGCGTTTGGTGGCGTTCATTCCGGGTGCGCCCACGGCGACGTCGTCCAGACCGTCCGCGTCTGTGTCTCCGACACCGGCAATGGCATGCCCGAGATAGGCCAGGGGACGGCCGCCGTCGGCCATCCACTCGGGATTGGTCGCGAAGCCGGCCGCGGAGCCGAGGTACAGGCAAAGGCGGCCCTCGTCGGTATTGCGGTTGTCATACTCGCGGGCGCCGACCACGAGATCCGCGTAGCCGTCGCCGTTGACGTCGCCGGCCGCAGCCAGTGCGGCGCCGAAGCCGGCGTGCTTCTGCGAGTGACTGTGAGCGGTCCACGCGGGCGTCGCGGACAGGCCGCCCGGGGCGCCGAGATACAGGAGAACGCGTCCCGCGAGCTGGCCGATGTAACGATACTCGGGTTCCCCTACGGCGATGTCCGCATAGCCGTCCGCGTTGACGTCGCCAAGGCCGGCGACCGCGTATCCGAGCTTCGAGAGCGGTTCGGTGGAGGCAATGGTCGCGAGTAGGCGCGCCTCGCCGAGGCGGCGGCTGCCGCCGGAATAGACGTAGGCGCGCCCCAGGTGGCCGTCGTGCGGGTACCCCGGGGCGCCGATGACGATGTCGTCGCGGCCGTCGCCGTCGACATCGTGCGCGGCGGCGAGGCTCGCGCCGAGCTGCGCGCCCGGGGCGTCACCGTCCAGCGACGACGACGCCGTCGCGGCCAGCCCCGCTGCCCCGCCGGAGAAGACGTAGACGCGGCCCGCATCGACCTTCTCGGCGTCGTGCCCCGGTGCCGCGACCAGCACGTCTCCGTAACCATCGCCGTCCAGGTCGCCTACACCCGCGGCGGCCGTGCCGAAGCCCGCCCCCTCCTCGTCCCCGTAGGCGGTCCACTGCGCAGTTTTCTGGAGACCCTGCGGACCACCGAGGAAGAGACTGACTTTCCCGAGAGGCAGCGCGCCCTCGTTCCAGCCGGGCGCTGCAATCATGACGTCGGCATAGCCGTCGGCGTTGACGTCTCCGGCGGCGGCGACGGCGGCGCCGGTACGGGCGAGCTCCGCGTCTCCCAGCAGGCTCCATGCGGGTTCGCGTGAGAGCCCGTCCGGCCCGCCGAGGAAGAGCAGCGCCAGCCCCTGTGCCCGCAAGGTGCCGGTGAATCCCGGCGCACCAACGAGCAGGTCGGCGAATCCGTCCCCATTGACGTCTCCCGCGCCAGCCACGGCAGCGCCCAGGCGCACGTCGGGCTGGCTCGCCTGGGCCGACCACGCCGTCGTCGCGGCGAAAGGAGACAGCAGGATCGCGCGTGCCGTGGTGACGCGTGGCGGCGCCGGCGGTTCGGGAGCCAGAATGGCGGGGGCGAGGCTTGCCGCGTTGCCGCCGCCCGGCGCGGCCACCACCGCGGTGGCGCAGGCCGCCACGACGAGCGCGACGAGCGCGCGGCTGCGGACTCGGAGTCTACCGGGTAACCGGCGTCTCGGGCGTGAGACAACCGTGCTTGATCCGCCGATTGGGATCGCAGTTGGCGGAGTGGGGAAGGCCATTTGGAGCTCTCCGGGAGATTGGCCGCGGCCGCGGATATCATGGCCTGATCAAGAGTTGCAAACGAAGTGCCAGAAGCTACGGATTCCTTCGCGATCCCAGCTCACTCCCCTGATCACCAGCGAAGAGTAGGGCGCCGCTCAGCAGCGCTTGAGCTTTTCCAGGCGCTGGAGCAGGGCCCTCTTCCCCGGATGGGCCTGGCGTAACGCCGCCAGTCGCGCCGAGAATTTGCCGCCACTGGCGCGGGCGTCCAGATCGCGCAGGTCGGTGAGGATGTCGATGGCCCGGTCGTACGCCTTCGCCTGCTTTTCGGCAATGAGACTGTCGACCTCGGTCCATAGCTGCTCTTCCTGACCGCTCAGGCCATCGAGGTGCTCTTGCCTGGCGAGCGCCGCTTCGCGCCGCCGGCGCGCGCCCGCCCGTGCGCGCCGTGCGGGCGCTAGTGCGCCGTTTCCGGCGCGGCGACGAAGCGCGCGAGGCGCTCCGGCAGGACGTCGCGGAGGCGCTCGGCGAAGGGCCCCGCCACTGCCCGCACCAGATCCCGCAAGTCATCCAAACCCATCGTCACTTTGACGGGCATCGCGTTCTTGATCGTACCCTCCGCGACAATCCGCCCCGCGACCAACGTCACCGTGGTGACGCGCACATCCGCCTTCAGGAACTTGCTTTCAATTCTCATGCTGCAATCCCCTTGCTGGGCAACAGTCTCAGGCACAGCCAGCGCCACACGCCCATCACCAGCCGCGCCAGGGCTGCGGCAGCGTTCGCGCCGAAGGGCCTCCGCCGCGCCGGCACAGCCGCCGTATCGACGGCGGCCACCGCCACTTCCTGCGACGCCTCGCCGGGCGCAGCCAGGGGCGCTTCCAGATTGCGGCGGATGTTCTCGGCGAACTGCTCCATCATCGCGGGGGCCTTGTTCTTGATGATCGATTGGTAGATGCGACGCAGCCGCCCGTCGGCCTCCACCTCGGCCTCGTACTTGATCAGAACCTCCTCGCATGTTTCGCCCGGACGCAGGTCGAGGTGCAGGCGGAATCGACCCATCGAGCTCCGGTCGATGGCTCCTGCCGTGCCTTTCTTGAGCTGATCCTGGACGGTTTCCCCCAAGTAGGACACCCCTTCGGCCTTCAGACACGCGTATGGCTTCGTCTCGATGATTCGCAGCGACAGGCGGCTGGTTACCGGCAGCTTGCCGAGCGTCACGCCGACGCGCCCGTGAAAGGACTCCCCATCCGGCTCCGCCTTGAGCTCCTGGACGGTGGGGATCAGCATGGCCAGATCCTCAAAGCGCGTGAACAGGTCCCAGGCGCGGTCGAGCGTAGCGCGGACGACGAAACTGTTTTCAATTGCTAGCATGAGCTCAATCCCCCCTTCTTTTCATTCCCACCATTTCTTGACGCCCAAATCCTCGGCGACGGTGCCCGCGGCGATGAAACCACACGCTCCCAGGATTCCGCCTCCCGGGTGAAGGCTTGCGCCGCCAAGATACAAGCCGGCGATCGGCGTGCGCGCGTAGGCGAGCTCCGCCAGCGGCCGGAAGCGCTCGATCTGGTCGAGCGACGTGCGGCCGTGGAACACGCCGCCGCCCGGCATGCTCTTCAGTTTTCGGAAGATATCCAGGGGCGAGAGAATGCGGCGGGCAAGGATGTTGTCCGGGGTCAAGTTGGGCGCCGCTTGCCGCCACGCCTCGAGGCAGCGATCGGCATAGGTCTCCGCAATCTCGTCCCAGCGCTCGGCTCCGCCCTCGCCCAGGGCGTACGGCGCGGGCGCCCAGCAAAACGCCGTATGGCAGTGCTCGGGCGCCTGCAGCGGGTCGAAAACCGTCGGCGTGCACGCGTAGAGGCGCGGCGGATGGGGCGCCAGCCCGTCGCGGATCTGTCGCCAACAGTCCTGGAAATCCGCTACCGACTCGAAACCGATCGCCACCTTGAACGCTCTGTCGATGTCGGGGTCGTGCGCGGCGGCGCGATACTTCGGGGCTTCCCGCAAGGCCAGATGCACCCCGAAGAGCGAAAACTCGTCGAGCCGGTACCGCTCCACGCGACGCGCGAAAGCGGGGTCTAGCGCCGGGCGGCCGACGAAGCGGAAAAAGGTCTGCTCGAGGTCGACCGCGCTGATCACCGCCTTGCGCGCGAGCACCCGTTCGCCCGTCTCCAGCTCCACGCCGATCGCCTTGCCCTTTTCGATGAGGATCCGCCGCACTTCGCTGCAGCCGCGCATCTTGCCGCCAGCGGTCAGAAACGAGCGCCACAGGGCATGGGCCAGCACGTGAGAACCGCCCACCGCCAGGTGCGAGCGCTCGACCTGCGATACGACCAGGGGCACGAGCATGCCGAGGCCGTGGTAGTCAGGGACGATGCCGCGCGGCACCGCAAGCTGAAAGAGCACCAGCGCCCGCGCCGCCTCGGATGCGAACGTTTCGCGCACGACATCGATGGGCGAGCACCGCGACAGGCGCAGGTAATCGAGCCCCTCGGAGGATTCCTCAAACACCATTGTCTGCTCGGACGGCGCGGCAGGCGCCGTATAGAGCGCTGGCACGACCAGCGTCTGCATGAACTCGCCGTAATCGTCGACCATCTGCTGCCAGGCGGTGGCGTCTCTGGAATCGATGCGGCGCAGGGACGCAAGCGTGCGCCCGAGCTCGCCGTGCATGAGCACACAACGGCCGTCGCTCAGGGTTATCCCCACCTGAACCTCTGGCAGCACGTAGCGCGCCCCATGCTTCTCGAGCTCCAGGTCTTTCATCGCGGGCATGTGCTCGACCGCGTCGTGGAACACGGAGTGAAAGTTGTGATAGAAGCCCGGCAAGGTTGCTTCCTCGGTCGAGAGCCCGCCGCCGGCCTCGAGGCGTCGCTCGAAGATCACCACGTCGAGCCCGGCGCGGGCCAGGTAGCCACCGCAGATCAGGCCGTTGTGGCCACCGCCGATAATCGCGACATCGAATTGCGCTTGTCTCGCCACTGTCTGCTTCTCCTGTCCTGCGCCTATACCGCGAATCCCTTGGCCCGCAGCCGGCGTCGCCATTCCTTGGCCGCTGGCTCCCAGAACTTGTTCCCGATCAGCACGCGGCCGCGAAAGGAGAAGTCTTCCGCGAGCACCTGGAAGCAGTTGTAGCCCGGCGCCGCGAGAATGCCCCCGTGCGGGTGAACCGAGGCGCCCCCGAGATAGAGCCCGCCAATCGGCGTGCGCAGCGTGCCCGCCGACGCGACCGGGCGATTGTACCCGGCCTGCCTCTCCAGGACCGCCGTACAATGGAAACCCCCGTTTCGCATGTTGAGCATCTTTCGCGCGATGTCGTGCGGACTATAGACGTACATGCCCAGAATGTTTTTCGGCGTCATGTTCGGAGCGTACTCTCGCCATGCCTCCACGCAGCGCTCCCCGTACTCCTTCTTGATGTCGTCCCACACGGCCGGGGAGCGACCGCCGGGCTGGTAGGGAACGAACTGCCAGGCGAGACCCGTGTGTTTGCCCGGAGGCGCCTGGCTGGGGTCGAACAGGGTGTTGCAGCCGACCTCCAGGCGCGGTCTCGCCGGCACTTCTCCCCGGTCGATTTCCTCGTAGTGCTCGATCAGATCCGCGGGCGTCTCGTAGCCGATGTTGACGTTCAAAGTCTGGTCGAGGTCGGGGTTGAAGCGCGCCGCCGCATACCGCGGCGCCTCATTGAGCGCGAGGTGGACGCCGAGCAGCACGTCGCCGTGGCCATAGCGCACTTGCCGCACCTCCGCGACAAGCTCCGCGGGTGCTTCGCCGGGTCCCAGCATCTCCAGGAACGTCTGGTGCGGGTCTACGGTGGAGACGACTGCCTTGCGCGCGCCGATCTCCGTGCCGTCCTTCAGCCGCACCCCCACCGCGCGCCCGCCCTTGACCAGGATCCGCGACACGTGACTGTGCTCGCGCAGATCCCCGCCCGAAGAGAGCAGCACCCCGCCGAGCACATGCGCGAGCTGGTGTGAACCGCCGCGGCAGAGCTGCCAGTTGGTAATATAGCCGAGAAAAGCGATCCCGAGCGGCGCCAGACCCGGCTCTCGAATGTCCCAGCCGCCTACCGCCATGTGAAACAAGAGCAACGCCTGCACGTGGGGGTTCTCGAACCGCGACGTGATATAAGCCAGCGCCGACATGCGATTGACCCCCTCGCCGAACCATTCGTCGAAGTGGCCGCGCACGTATGCTTCCGCGTCAGGCTCCTTAAACGGCGGCGAGAACCCGCCCGCGACAATCTCCTCCAGATGCGTCGTGATCATTCCCCGAACTTGCAACCAGGTTTCCGCATCCGTCTTTGAGAACCGGGCGATCTCCTCGTGGCTGCGCAGCTCGTCGGCGTAGAGGATCAACGCTCGCCCGTCGCGCAGCGGCATGCCGATGTTGGCGTCCGGGTGGTAGTAGGCGAGGCCACGACTTTCCAGGTCAAAGTCCTTGTATGGCGGGAAAAACGGCATGGCGCCGTGAAAGTTGGAGTGCAGGTTGTGGTAGAAACCCGGGATGGTCGCTTCCTCGGTGCACAATCCACCCCCGAATTCCGCTCGCCGATCGAGCACCACCACGTCCTCTCCCGCCGTGGCGAGATAGCAGCCGAGTGTCAGTCCGTTGTGCCCGGCGCCGATAATCACGAAATCATGAGTTTCCATGCGATTCTCCCGAGTTGAGTGCCAGGACGACCATTTCTCTGAGCCCTGCGAACGCGTTCTCCACGCGCTGCGGATTGGGATCGAACGCCTCCATGAGTGCCATTCCGGTAAGTGCAGCCCAGAGCAGGTCGGCCGCCACTCCCACGTTGATGGGGAGGTCCTCACGGTTGGCGGAAAAGATACGCTCCGCGGTGGCGACGAGAGCGTCCGTCAGGAAATCCCGCAAGAGGATCACGTGGCGTTTCAGCTTGTCATTCATGAGCGCGCGAGCCCAAAGCTCGACGTGAACGGGCATCTCTACGTGCTCTCGCAGGATCTGAATGAACGTGTCGAGCATGCGCAGCCCCTCTTCGGGGGAATGCGCGTCGCGCTGCATTGCCGCGCGGATGCGCTCCGCCAGGCGGTTGTAGACGAGCGTCTGCATTTCGAGAAAGAGGTGCTCCTTGGAGCTGAAATGGTAGTGAAGGAGGCTTTTGGAGACGTTGGCGGTCTCGGCGATTTCGCGCATGGAGGCGGCGGCATAGCCGCTGCCGTAGAAGCAGCATTCGGCGGCGCGAAGGATACTCAGAACGGACTCGTTTTCCGTGTCGACGGTGGCGGCGATGAGAGGGAAACGCGGCGGTGCGACGCGAACAATGGTCATGGAGCGAGGCCCTTTGCCGGGGAGAAGGTTGGTGACTGGCCGGCCGGTCAGGTACCACTGTAGCAGCGAGCGAGCACGCAACGCAAGTCGGCTGACCATGTTCTTCTTGACAGATTGCGCACACCCGCGTACCGTATCTCCTTATCACCCTTCTTTCCCAGTCTCCTCGCCTCACCGCCCCTTTTTCGCCAGGTCGCCCGTGCGCGCCTGGTGCCACAAGCAGGGGACGGTAGCGCCCCTTCGCTCGCTCATTGCCGCATCACTCAGGGAGGACAAGTGCGCACTGCATCCGTATGCTCACATCTACTTGCATGGCTCGTGTCGACCGTTCTCGTCGCGATCGCGTCTGATGTCGCGGCCGGCGACGGCTTGCCTCGCACCCGGGAGGACTGCCGGCGCAGCCTGGTCTTCTACTATCCCGACACGGTTGGTCGCGATCACGGGGAGATCGCCCGGCGCGTGCTCTCGGTCATCCACGGCCCACTCTCGGCGCGTTTTGGCAAACAGCTCCAGGGTTTCTACTTCACCCGACGGCACGACCTCGAGACTTTCATGGACCATTGCGGGCGTGTCATTGGGCAGTTTCCGCTGGGAGGCATGCTCCACGCTGAACTGGCGCTGGAAAAGAAGGACGCCTGGGAGCTGCAGGTGTTTGCCCGAGCCGTCGTCGAGGCAACAGGCGACACGCAGATTATCTGCGTGGTCGTCAGGCGCGGATCCGGGATCAAGTCGCTCGAGGACCTGCGCGGCCGCGTGCTGATGACGCCAGAGTTCTGGGACCCGGCCTCGAAGCGACCGCGAGAGGTCGTCTTTGAAAACAAGCTATCGCTGACCGACTTCGCGAAGCTCGAGGCCGCGTCGTCATCGATTAGCGCCCTCACCGGCATGGCCTTCAAGCAGGCGGATGCGGCGCTCGTGTCCAATCGCGTTTTCGAGCTGTTTCGGGAGCGATTTCCGCAGATGTGGCGCGTGATCGAGTCCATCCACGAATCTCAGCCGATCCCCATCAATCTCTTTGTCGGCGCGGGAAACCTGAGCGCAGGCGAGGTCGTCGCGCTGCGGACCGCTGTCGAGACAATCAATACCTCCGCGGAAGGGATCGCGGCGCTCGAGTACGTCCATACTACGTCGCTCAAGCAGGCCACGTGGCAAGATGTGTATCCGGCGTTGGGGCTCTCGGCGCGGGCGCGGTAGAGGTCCAAATCCACCGCTGGTTCGACCATGGACCTCTGCGGCCTCGGCGAGCTCCGCGGTTCTCTCGGCTGGCCAACCCTGATTTGTTCAGGTTGTTGTGAGTTGCGTCCTTAGTGCCGATTGACCGCCATGGGATATTTGACGACCGCCACGGTTGCCCCGGGACCGTGGAGTTCTCGCGCCTGGGCGAGGGCGCCGGTGACGGTGGGTACGGGCGTGAAGCCGAGATGCGTGATCAGCTCGGGGGACTGTGCGTGGGCCACGAAGATCCGCGCGGCGTGTCGGAGGCGCTTCAATGGGTACGTGGCCATGATGCCATGCGCGGGATGGAACCCGAACCCGTTGCGGTACTTGTCCACGTAGTCGGGTCGTGCGGCGAGCTCCTCCTCGAAGCGCACGCGGATATCCTCCGGATCCTTCGTCTGCGGCAGGATCCTGTTCCACACTTCGCGATACGACGGATGGTGCGCGTCGTCCCACTCGTCCGGGCAGGGGGTGGCGAGAATCACGGAGCAGCCGGGTTTCCCGAGAGCCTCGATCACCCCGCCCAGGTACCCTAGCCCCGTGGAAACCAGGGTCAGCAAGGGGTTCATGCCCGCAAAGGCTGCGTAGGGGCTCCAGGCCGGGACGCCGTAGCAGACGATGTCGGCCTTCTCCTGGAGCAGGCTCCTGCGGCTCTGGCCGGACTCCGCCTGCAGCTTCAGCACCTCGGCCCGCGTCGCCGCGATGCTGCCGGACCACATTTTCCCCACCTGGAAGGGGTTTGCGAGCACCGTCTCGACCTTGAAGAAATGCTCGGTACCGAGCCGCTCGTCGAGGAGTGCGCCCATTTCATCGAGGATTTCGTGCATCCTGTTTCGCTCGAGCGACATGGACATCGACTCCGGCGTGTGGTGGCACCGGATCGAGCGATAGGTCGACAACCCCACGCAGATCGACTTCCAACCGCCGTTGAAGGCCTTCCAGCACGAGGTGTTGAGGTAGATGCACAGGTCGGCGTCCACGGCGGCGCGGTGCAGCTCGACGGGGAAACCGCCGGACGTCTCCCCGACGTGGACCAGGTTGTCCGGATCCTCGGCGTCGTGACAGCGCAGCCGGTCGCCGAAGCGGTCCACCAGGCGCTGCCCGATGGTGCGCGCGAGCTCCTCGCGGCGGAATTTGCGGTGCAACGCGTTCGCGCATAACAGGGTGAGGTTCTGTTCCTGAGCCCCGCCGCGCAGAAGCTGCTCGACAATCTGGCCGAGCCCCTCCTGCCACACCGGCGCGAAACAGGGGACTGTAGGGTCATCGAACGCGATGGTCACGCGTGATCGCGGGCCGACCTGCGTGTCCAGGGGCGGGCGGTCCAGCGGGTGATCGAGCGCGTTGCGGACAGCGGCGGCGAGATCGGGCTGGGGCGGCAATGGCAGGTTCGGCGCCTGCTCCACGAGGAAGGTGTGGTCGTCGAGCTCGACCGGGACGGTCGTGGTTCCGCACGGCAACTGTGCGATGTTGGTCATGGGGTGCTCCTTGTGCGGCTCCTAGAACGTGAGCTGACCGCCGTGCGCCCGCGCCGCGGTGATGGCCGCCAGATTGACGATGGCCTGAACCGAGCAGCCCATCTGTAGCACGTTGACCGGCTTGTTCATGCCCAGCAGGACCGGTCCGATGACCTCGGCACCGCCGACGCGCTCCAACATCTGGTAAGCGATGTTGGCCGAATCCAGGTTGGGGAAGACGAAGACGTTGG
The DNA here is from genome assembly GCA_016188575.1 of Candidatus Schekmanbacteria bacterium. Classification (GTDB taxonomy): domain Bacteria; phylum CSSED10-310; class JACPHN01; order JACPHN01; family JACPHN01; genus JACPHN01. The sequence continues at coordinate 60,423 of JACPHN010000006.1, read as the reverse complement.
CGTCTTCCTTGAGGGTCGAGAACGGGAACTCGCTGGCGCGAACCTCGGTCGACGTGGCGATGTGGACCTGAAGCTCCCCATCCACCTCGAGGTCAGGGAGGCGCCGCCGCACCAGCTCGGTGGCCTCGCGCATCCGCCGCGGGCCGGGGCCGGACGCGCTGCCGAAGGACGAGTAGGAAAGCATGGCAACTCGCGGCGTCACGTCGAAATAGCGGGCCAGGTCGGCGGTGGCGATGGCGATCTCGGCCAGCGCCTCGGCCGAGGGGTCGATGTTGACGGTCGTGTCGGCGAAGAACTTGAAATCATTCTTGGTCACCACGATGTAGACGCCCGCGGCGATCTTGCCGGGCCGGGTGCGCACCACTTCCAGTGGCGGCCGAATGGCGTCGGCGTAGCCGGTCGTCAGGCCGGTCACCATGCCATCGGCATCACCGGTCTCCACCATGAGAGAGCCGTAATAGTTGCGGCTGCGGACCAGCCGCCGCGCCTCCTGGCGAGTCACGCCGCGGCGCCGGCGCAGCTCCCACAACCGATCGACGTAGCGCTCGTACTCCCGACTTTCCTCAGGAGAGATGATCTGCGCCCCCTCGAGGTTGTCGAGCCGCAGCTCGGCGATCATCGTCTCGATCGGCGTGACCGGCCCGAGCAGGATTGGCTCGCAGATGGCCTCCTCGCGGAGAATGCGGGCCGCCTGCAGAATCTTGGAGTGGTTTCCTTCGGGGAAGACGACCTTGGTCGGCATCTTCCTGGCCTTGGAGAAAATACTCCCCATGACCTGGTGGGAGCGGCTTTGCATCTTGCGCAACCGCTCGCGGTACTCGTCAAGATCGACCGCGACGCGCGCCACGCCGCCGTCCATGGCGGCTTTTGCCACCGCCGGCGCCACCCACAGCAGGACGCGGGGGTCAAGCGGCTTGGGAATGATGTAGGTGCGGCTGAAGCGGAACTCCTCGCCGCCATAGGCGCGTGAGACCGATTCGGGCACATCCTGCCTGGCGAGCTCGGCCAGCGCGTGCGCCGCCGCCATTTTCATCTCCTCGGTGATCTGGCGAGCGCGCACGTCCAGAGCGCCCCGGAAAATGTAGGGAAAGCCCAGGACGTTGTTGACCTGGTTGGGGTAATCGCTGCGCCCCGTCGCCATGATGACGTCCTCGCGCGCTTCCTTGGCGTCAGGGTAGCTGATCTCCGGGTCCGGGTTGGCCAGCGCGAAGACGATGGGGTTGCTGGCCATGCTGCGGATCATGTCCTGGGTGAACTGACCCTTGACCGAGCAACCGAGCAGCACGTCGGCGCCTCGTGCCGCCTCGGCCAGGGAACGCGCCCCGGTGTCGCTTGCAAACTGGGCTTTGTACTCATTCATCCCCTCGGCGCGCCCCTTGAAGATGACGCCCTTGGTATCCACCATGATCAGGTTTTCGCGCTTCACGCCGAGAGCGAGGTAGAATCTGCTGCACGCGATGGCCGAGGCGCCGGCACCGGAAACCACCACGCGCACCTCGGCGATGTTTTTCCCCGCCAGCTCGAGCGCACCGAGGAGCGCTGCGCCGGAAATGATGGCGGTGCCGTGCTGGTCGTCGTGGAACACCGGGATGTTCATCTCCCTCTTGAGCCGTTCCTCGACCACGAAGCATTCAGGAGCCTTGATGTCCTCGAGGTTGATGCCGCCGAAGGTAGGCTCCAGTGCCTTGACCACGGTGCAGAGCTTGTCAATGTCCGCGGCGTCGACGTTGATGTCGAAAACGTCGATGTCGGCGAACTTCTTGAAGAGCACGCCCTTGCCCTCCATGACCGGCTTGGCAGCAGCCGGGCCGATGTTTCCCAGGCCCAGAACCGCGGTGCCGTTGGAGAGGACGGCCACCAGGTTACCGCGGGCGGTGTAGAGATACGACTGCTCCTCGTCCTTGGCGATCTCGAGGCAGGGCTCGGCCACGCCCGGCGAGTAAGCGAGCGCCAGATCGCGAGCTGTGGCGCACGGCTTGGTGGGCACGACCTCGATCTTTCCCTTGCGGTCGCGCGCGTGATACTCGAGCGCATCCTCGCGGCGACCCTTCATCTTCTGGAGCGGGCTTGAAAACGGGTTTTTCGGCGGAGTGAAGTCGGTGGCCATCGCGTGTCCTCTTGCGTGGAGCGCGGTCGCGGTTGCGCGGCGCGCGCGTTGCTTGAGACGTGGAGGAAAGCGCCATTGACGGTCACCTGTCAAGCACCGGCCATGACCCACTCCGCCGGCCCTCTGTCCCGCCGCTTGCGGGGAGATGCGGTGGGGGGCGCCGTCACGCCGGCGGAGAACAGGCGGTGGGTGCAGCGGGCGCCACCGCTTGCAATCTTGGCGCGAATCACCAAGACTAGCGAGCACTTCTCCCCTCAGTGCGGTAGAGATGGTGCGCTTCGGTAACTACGAGCTCATATCGCGAATCGGCGCCGGCGGCATGGCCGAGGTTTTCAAGGCACGTCTCGCGCGCGAGGGCGGCTTCGAGCGGCTCGTGGCGATCAAGCGGATTCTCCCGGGAAACTCCGAAGATCCCGAGTTCATCGAGCAATTCCGGACCGAGGCGCGCATTTCCGCGCAGCTCATGCACCAGAATATCGTGCAGGTCTACGACTTCGGGTGCGTCGACGGCGCGTGGTACATCGCGATGGAATATATTCCCGGTCCGTCGCTGCACGAGCTGATGAAGAAGTTTGCAGCGCAGTCCCGCGTCCTTCCGCTTCCCGTGTCGCTGTCCATCCTCAGCGAAATCGCTTCCGGCCTGGGGTACGCGCACCGCGCTCTGACCCCCGAGGGCGAACCATTGCGGCTCGTGCATCGGGACGTGTCGAGCAAGAACGTCCTCATTTCCTTCGAAGGCGCGGTGAAGCTCATGGACTTCGGCATCGCCAAGGCGACGGGCCGTAGCTACAACACCAAGAGCGGCATCATCAAGGGAAAGATCGCCTATCTGTCTCCCGAGCAGATCCGCGGCCAGCCGCTCGATGGCCGGTCGGATCTGTTTTCGCTCGGGATTCTCGCCTACGAAATGTTTACGGGAATCCAGCCGTTCGGCGGCGACAGCGATTACCAAATTCTGTTCAAGATTCTGTCGGAGGCGCCGGAGTCGATCCGCGGACGCAACACGAAAGTTCCCGATGCTCTCGACGGAGTGGTCATGAAGCTTCTGGCCAAAAACCCTGAAGAGCGCTATCAGCAGGCCGAGCACTTTCGCCGCGAGCTGGCGGAAATTCAGCGGGCTACCGCGGATTCGCCGGGAGCGGGCGACATCCCGCATTTCATGGCCTACCTGCGCAAGAACAAGATCATCGAAGCGCCCGAAGATCGACCGGTAGAAAGTCTCAGCATACCGGTAGCGACGGTCACCGGCGACCAGGTGAAGGAAGCGTCGACCGGCGCGCCGGTGGCGCAACCGACAGGATCGACGGCCGTGCCGCCGCCGGCGGCGACCCCGTTGTCGTCGGAAACGGCGCTTGGCAGCCTGGCGTCGTTGACCGGTGTTTCGGCGCATGAAGCAGCCATTGCAGGGCCGCCTCGCGGTGCCAGAGCGATTCCGGCGTGGCTCCTGGTCCTGATGGGGGCGCTGATCGTGGTTTTGGGCGCGGCCGTGTACGATCTTCGTCGCGTGGATTCGGCCATTCTCGGGCTGCTGCGCGGTAGCGCGGGTGACGGCCAGCTTGGGCTCGTGCCAGCGACGCCGCGGGCCGCCGATGGCGAGGCAGGTGAGCCGACAGCGCCGCCAGGGGTGCCGACCTTTGATGTGGTTGCGGTGCCAAGCCTGCCGGGAGCGGCAACGGCCAGGCCGGGAGCCACGCCCGCGCCGGACAGCGGCGGCGCACCGGTGATCCTGCAGCGCGAGCTGACGCTCACCACGAACCCGACCGGAGCGGCGATCACCGTCGATGGCGGCACCGTACCGCAGCGGGCACCGGCAACGATAACGATCCGCGGTGCCGCGGGTTCGGACCATCTCATCACGGCTTCCACTCCGTGTCACGTCGCCACGCAGCGCCGCATCACCCTGGATTCCGCGGCACCGGAGGCCCTCGAGCTGCGGCTGGAACCCGAGGTGCGAGCGGTGCGTGTGACTTCCGTGCCGGCGCACGCCGCGGTATCTCTTGCCGGTCGCGCTCTCGGCAGGACGCCGCTGACTGCCATGCTGCCGCCCGCGGGGTGTGGCGGCGGCAAGCTCAAGCTCGAGCTTGACGGCTACAAGGCTGCGGTGAGAGATCTGCCCGCAAGCGCGGAGCTGGCGGTCGAGCTTGCGGCCAGCACCGACGCCGCGATCCAGGTGACCAGTCCGGTGGACATGGAGCTGTCCGTCGACGACAAGGGGTACGGAAAGGTGGGCGGCGGCGGCCGCATGGTGCGGCTCGAGGCCGGCGTCCACAAAGTCGTGCTCGTTTCGGTGCGGCCGTATTACCTCTTTCGCAAGACGATCGAGGTGCGGGCGGGCACCCCGGTGCCGGTGACGGTTCCCGAGCCCCAGTATGGATATCTGAATGTCAGTTGCTCTGCCGCGTGCGACGTGTTTGTGGATGACGTTCCGCTGGGCGAGAGCCCGTTGCTGAAGTGGCCGGTAGCGGCGGGTCCCGAGATTCACCGGGTGCGGCTGCAATATCGCATTCCGGGCGTGGAGCCACTGGTTTATCCGACGACGTTCAAGCCCGGGGTCTACTTGAGCTTTCCCAGGAAGTCCGATGAGCCTGGCGGTTGAGGCGGCAGCGGCGGCGGTGGCAGCGGGGTCGGCTGGCGCCTGGGTTTCCCGGCGGGCGCGGCCGGCGATCCTGGCCGCGGTTGCCGGTCTGTGGCTGCGCGTCTCCTGGTGGCTGGGGCAGATGCTTTGGGCCGAATCTGCCGCCTACTATCCCGCGGCGGACCCGCTGCTGTCGTTGCTTCGGAGGCTGGTGCTCGCTGGCCTGCTGCTCGTCGACTTCGGGTTATTGGGGCTGGTGCTCGTGGTCGTGCGGCAGGGGCGCGAGAGCCGAGTGGGTGGCGCGGCAAGCGAACCGCCGGCAACGGCGGTGCCGGAGGTATCGGGGGCGCGGGGCCGGGACGGCAAGTAGTAGACAACAATCGGTCAAGATCGCGCCTTCCCGGTGAGCCGGTCCGCCGGGCGGCGGCGACTCGTGGCGTCTTTACGGCACCATGGATTTGCGCGGCCCGCCCCTCTCCGCTTCCAATCACCTTTTCTTCCGCTCCACCGCCCCCGCCCTGCTCTTCCCACTGCGGCCTCTCCCACCCTCGGCGCCCAGGATTGCCATGGATTGCAGTGGCACGCGACTTGCTCTATGAGAGGCGGCAGCGAGCCGGACTGTCCGACTCGAGAATCGATGGGTTGTTAGCAAGGAGTTCGAAGAATGACGCTCACTCTACGTTCTACAAAGCTTGCCGCTCTCGCCATGGCGCTGGCCTTTTCCGCGGCCACGAGCCTGGCCCTGGCCGCGCAGGCGCCTACCGGGGCCTACCAGGCCGTCATGGGCGCCACCGGGGCAACCGGCGGCGGTGCGGTCATCGGCGCAGGCGGTGGCGGTGCCAGTGGCGTCGGCGGAACCGTGACCGCCGGCACTCTCGTCAACATGAACATCACCAAATACATCACCGAAGAAGACCTCGCGACGCTGCAGGCTGCGCAGGGCGATCCGAAGGCGTTTGCCGATGCCCTTGCCAAGCTGAATTGCGGTTCCGTTACCATCGGCAAGCAGACCTTCCAGGTCAACGCCGCCCAGTCGGTCCAGGCCGGAAGCGAGTACCTGATCTTCCTGCTCGGTGGCAAGGGCTTCCTGTACGAGGCGGCCAATACCCCTCACACGCTCAAGGCCGGCACCGTCGGTTACATCCGGCTCGCCGTCAACAGCAGCGGTAAGGGCGGCGGCATGATGTATTCCGCCACCGCCGTGACTCTCGAGAAGAACGGCCAGATCAAGGCCGGCGCGGCGGCCGCAACGGCCACCAAGCTCAACGATGTCCATCGGTAGTCGGGTGTTTCTCCTGACCTGACTCCTCGTAGTCCAAAAAGGGGCGAGCTCTCGTGGTGGCTCGCCCCGTTTCGTTTGTGCCCGCGACCGGTGCCGCGATTATCGGCACCTCAGTCACACCGAGAAGACCACGGACGTCGTGTCGTCCCGCAGCATGAAGCGCGAGCGGTAGCCGAGGATCCCGGGAAACAGCGCGTTTTCACGGATTGAACACGGATAATCCATGAGGAGATCGGAGCAAGAGGGAATCACCCGGGAGATCCATGGGCCGCAGTCGAGGCTCATCATGATCGGTCCAGCCTGCAACGGGGTCGGTGTGTGGGCATGCAACGCAACACACCCTCAGGCCTCCAGCCGCTCTGTCCGATTGTAGACGAAGGAGGAGTGGCTACTTTGGCTGCTTATTGAGTCTATGGTGAAATAATCTCGAGATTGGGGAAAAAAGTTCGGTACCTGCTGCCGTCACGCGTAAGCAGCGTCAGGCTGCCGACTGCAGCGTGGGCGCCGATGTAGAAATCCGGCAGCGGCGAGCGCCGAACGCCGCCCTTGCGGCGATAGGCCAGAAAGCACTTCCCGGCCAGAAACGCCGCCTCCCAAGGTAACGCCAGGCGTACGAACTGACTTGGCGCCAGAGCGTCATCGAGCGCCTCGATTCGTTCGAAGCGAATCGAGACTTCGGCGTAGATAATCGGGTTGATCGCCAGCTCGCCTTCGTCGGCACAACGCGCGAGAGCTGCGGCAGACCAGTCGAACCACTCCTCAGACTCTGTCAGAACATCAAGAATGACGTTGCTGTCAACTAGTACGCGGCTCATCTTCATCTCGGGTCAAGGCCATGATCTCTTCAGTGGTCATTTTGACGGCACCCCGTCCTCGTAGCCGGCTGATCAGGTCGCGCCCACGGCGCTGTTGTCCTTCGACCTTACGCACCCTAATTTCGTTTCCGATGACGTAGAACTCGACCTCTGTTTCCGGCACAATGCCGAGTTGCTGTCGGATCTCAATCGGAATTGTGACTTGCCCTTTTTCGGTGACTCGCATCTGCCTACCTCCTGGTCGTACTCCGATTTGTAAGAGTATTACCTGCTCACCGGCCGACCGCAAGCCCGCTTGCGGCGACGCAGCCAGGTTACTTGCGTACGAGCACCATGCAAGAAACCGCCTGGATTCTCCAGTCGCCCATTTGGCCGCACGGACTCCTGCAATCCACTTACCGCGTAGCGTTGGCATGGAGATCGCGCATGGGCCTGTTGCGGGCGATGGTAGCGGAAATGTCGGAAGCAAAAACGCTGTCCCAAGCTGAAGAGCTGCGGAGCTCTCGCATCGTAGTCGTCGATGCCACAACCGTTCAGGCCCCCGGCGCCAAGGGACCGATTGCCGACTCCACATCGCTATCGACCTCGTGACGGCGGAAGCGTAGTCTGAGCGGGTGTCGCGCCGCCGCCTCAAACTCGGCCAGCCATGCTTTTTCTTCCTCCGGGCTGGTCGTACGCCATTTTTCAATCGCGTCGCTGTTACTCCCCATAGTCTTTCAAACCTGGCACCACCGAGCAAAAAGCCCGAAAAATGAGTCGTCGGTACTTTCGCCGGAAGTGGCAACCGTGCGCGGCGTGCACCGAGATGCTGTGCCGCAGTCACCCGACCCTTTACCGAGCGAACGGTCTGTTTCGAGGCACGGGTCTGTTGGGTCCCGCGCCGAGGCGGTCACGCATCTCAGAGCTTGGATGTGCCGGCTTCACCGTCGAGCATCGCGCCAATCGTCTCGAGGTCTTTCCCTGCGGCAAGCGCCTTCTCGATGGCTCGCAACGACGCCAGATCCTCCATGGCCTCGAGTCGCGCCTTCAAGCCCAAAGCTGCTTCTCCGAAGCGGATCTCCAAGTCGAACAGCACCGACTCGACAAACCCCGCTCGGTGCCCTGCCTCGCGTCCTTTCTCGAGTCCTTTCTCAGGTCCTTCCTCGAGGCCTTTCTCGCGACCTTGCTGATATGAGTCCTGTAGCTCGGTGGCAAGAAGCTGTACGGCAAGTAGGCGTCGTTCATACAGACGGTGCATTTTCTCGTCGCCGCGCAGGCGCTCGAGCTCTTCGATCGCCTTCTTGAGCTCGGGCGTCGCCCATTCCTCCAGTACGACCGATGACATGCGATTGCCCTCCCTGAGAAAACTGATCCAGCGCTCCCCGAGATCCGCCGCCTCCTCGGGGGGCTTGGAGAACTTTGGCACTTCCACGAGCACGATCGTCAGAAACCGCCTTGGGATCGAAAAATGGAGGCGAGGGCTGTGCCATCGTGCGGGCCTTCATTGAACCGTTGCGGTCTCACCGGATCCCTTGTGCCATGCACCGCTGGAGGCGTGCAATCCCCTCCGTCGATGGCGCGACCCGCGACAAGTCGCGGGTCGCGCCTCGGCGTCAGCCGGTCGATGGCTCGGCTCGTCAGGCGGCTATGATCCAGTGAGCCTGAGTCGGCCCTGCCTTCACGGTCTTGACCTGCTCGGGTCGGACCTTCGCCGCTTGCTTCTTCATCTCGCTTCACCTCCTGTAGATGGTGCGTTGTGTGGGTGCCGCGCGGACCCTGGGGCGCTGCGGTGCGCCCAACCGGCGACGCGCGGTGCATGCGCCATGCCAACCTCGGGCGCTTCGGTGCGATGCGACTCCGAAGCGGTTTCGGCCACCACTCCCGCCAGCGACAGGCGCCACGAGTGTTGCCCCGGAGGCAACACTCTCCCCGCGCCCGCGCCCGCGCCCGCGCCCGGAAGCGCTTCATTTTCACATTTATGCCGCTGTTTCCAGCGAGGCGACAGTGTTGCCTTCGAGGCAACACTGTCCGGCACCGCGGCGCCTTGTGGCTCGCCGTCGAGATCTCCCTATCCCTCGCCGCGGTCGCCGCCCAGGGCCCTGCCAGCGTCCCGCGATTGGGTGCGGACGGCGGTGGTGTCGATCCCGTGTCTGGCCGCCAGCTTGTGGACCTGGTGCCGGCTCACGCCCAGGAGCTCGGCCGCGCGCGTCACGTTGCCTGCCGCCGCGCGCCAGCTCGCAAACACCGGCCGGCGCCCGACGATTGCCGCCCCGCTGCGGCTTGACAACACGGATAGCTTCCACTACCTGTAACGACACGTTGCCCTGCAAGCCAACCCCAAGGGGATCGCTGCTCATGATTCGCCGCTTCGCCACGCGCTCGCTTCCGACCTTGACGATCGTCCTGCTGCTGCTGGCCCCTGCACAGGCCAAAGTCATCGAGGTTCCCATCCTCCTCGACCACGCCTTCCTGCGCCGCGCCCTCGTCGAGCAGGTGTTCACCGGTCCCGGCGCGACTGCGCGCGTCTGGGACGACGGTCAGGAGTGTAGCTACCTCGATCTGTCCGAGCCGCGGCTGGACCACAACCTCGGCCGGCTCCGGGTGCGTGCTCGCGCCCAGGGAATGGCTGGAGGTGCGGTCGGCGACTACTGCGTCACGCCCGTGGAGTGGTCGGGGACGGCTGAAATCTACGAGGACATTGTGCTCGATCCGGCTCGACCGCTGGTGCATTTCCGCGTGGTCGACTCGAATTTGCTCGGCGCAGACGGCGAGCCCGGGATTGCCGGCGAGCTCTGGAACCTCGCCAAACCGGCAACGCAGGAGTACCTGGAGCGCGTGACCGTCGATCTCGGGCCGGCCCTGGCCGAGCTGCGCGCGCTGCTGCCGGAAGTGCTGTCGCGCGAGGAGGTCGCCGACGTCGAGCGATTGCTCGCGTCCCTGGCCCTTGGCAAGGTGCAGGCCGTGCCCGATGGAGTTGCGGCAACGCTGAGCTTCAAGCTCGCCGCCGGTCGGTCCGCTCTACCCGCGACCCCTGGTGCCAACGCGGCGGTGGTGCCGGCGGATCGCCAGCCGGAGCTGTCCCCACAGGATCTGGCGGCCTGGGAGAATGCCTGGCGGCGCTTTGACCCGTTCCTGACGTTTGTTATCGAGCATGCCGCGTTTGCGGCGACGCCGGACAGCACGGAGGAGGCACTGCAAGCGGATCTCGCCGCGGTTCTGCTCGAGGCGCGCCACGAGCTGCTCGCGGCTCTCACCTCCACGCGTGCGGGCGGTCCCGACCCGGTGCGGGGCATCTTCGTGCGAACGTGGGATCGCCTGGCGCCGATACTACGCCAACTGGTGCCCTCACTGCCCGGAGAAGCTGCCCTCCATTATCTGGCGTTCGTGAGCTCGGCCGACGCGCTTCGGGCACTGGACGAGGCGGGGCCGGAGATCCCGTTGGACCTGTCGGTGGACGGGCTGCGGCGGCTGGCGCTCATGATCGCGCCGGACGAAACCGCCGACCCGCTCGCCTATGACCTCGGCGTCGATGCGCGTCTGCGCGAGCTCTTCGGGCTGGGGCCCGAGCCCGAAATCACGCCGCCGGCGAGCGAACCGACGCCCCTGGCGCTGCTGGAGCTGTTCGTGGGCACGGCGTGGGCATCACCCGACTCCCCGCGCACGCTCGCCGCGCGCCGACTTGCCGGGTGGCTCCCGGTCCGAAAGGAGCTTCGCGAGTACGTGGGCACCGTGCGAACCCTGCTCACCGACACCGGCAAGGCGACGCTGTCCGGCCGCACCGCCGCTGCTCGCGAGCGGCTCGACGCCGCCTACGCGGATCTCTACCACCACATGGTTCTCGCCACGGCCTGGCAAGAGAGCTGCTGGCGCCAGTTTGTCGCGCTGAAAGGCCGCCCGGTGCCGATCGAATCGGCGGCGGGTGCGGTCGGGCTCATGCAGATCAACAAGAGGGTATGGCGAGGGCTGTACGATCTCGACGCTCTGGCGCGCGACGCCGGCTATAACGCGGGCGCCGGAGCCGAGATTCTGCTCCTGTACTTGCGCGACTACGCCATCAAGAAAGGCGAGCACACCACTACCGGCAACAACGATAACCTGGCGCGTGCCACGTACGCCGTTTACAACGGTGGCCCGGGACACCTGCGGCGCTATCGCGATCCGGAGGAAAAGCCCTCGCTCCGCCAAATCGACGAGCTGTTCTGGACGAAGTTTCAGTCCGTGCGGCGCGGCGACGTGTCGCGTCTCATGGCGTGTCTCGGGGGGAATTGAGACCTTCGCGGCCACGCGTCCGCTCATCGACGGCCCGATACCACGTCATGATCGACTCGTGCCGCTCGAGCAGCGCCATGGCCTGCGGCAGCGGCTTCCAGTACAGGCCGTCGATCTGCGCAAAGACCGCGATGTCGGCAATCGTAGGCTCTGCCGTGCCCAGCAGGAACGGCCCCCCGGCGCCCGCGAGCAGCGCTGAAAGCGCCGCCAGCTCCGCCGCTATTTCGTTCCGCACGACGCTCTCCGGCTTCGTTCCCGTTCCCTGGTAGCGCAGGCGTTGCTGAACGGTGTGCCGATAATACGCGATCGCCGCCGGCCGAAGAAAGATCGGAAGGAATGCGAAGGCCCGCGTCGGGTGAGGCGGCTCGATCAGCCAGCGCCAATACAGCACGTATGGGTAGAGAACCTCATCGGCCCAATCTTCGTAGACCTGGGCGCGCGCGCGCAGCAAACTCTCGGCGGGATACAGCGGCGGATCGGGAGCGAGCCGTTCCAGCGCCGCCACGATGTCGCTCGAGTCCACGACGCGCTCGCCGCCGACGTCCGCGGCCGGCAGCCGCCCGCGCGGCGTGATTCGCCCGAGCAGAAAGCGGTTGTGCACGTCCACGACCTCATAGGGCAGGCGCTTGTACTTGAGCGCCAGGTGCACCTTCACGCAAAACGGCGAAACGGATTCAAGCCGCCCGGCGCGCGGATACTGATACAAGACGACGCCGCTACTGCTCATGTCGCTCTCCCGGTCACGTGCGGACCACGGAAAAACTGAACCCGGGTCCCACTCCTTGCTTGTACGCGATGGTGATCCACAACATGGCCAGGCTCTCGAGCAGCCCCGCGTTCGCCAGCGGACCGACGTCCATCGGCTCGAATCCGAGCTCCCGCGCCAGCGCCGCGACCTTGTCCTTGGCGCTCTGATCGTCGCCGCAGATCGGCATCCACAGTGCAGGACCCGCAAGCGCACGCGCCTTCGCCATGTTGCTCGCGCCGGTCGTGTTGAATGCCTTCACCACGTGGGCTCCCGTGGCCCACGTGGCCACGCGCTCGGCGCCCGACTTACCGCCACCGCTGTCCAGGCCGTTGAAGCCCGGCAGGAGCGGATTGGTGCAGTCGACGACGATCTTCCCCGAAAGCTCGCCGATGCCAGCCAGGATCGAGCGCGTCGCGGCCCACGGGGTGGCGAGCACAACTACCTCCGCAGCGGCCGCAGCGTCACGCTGGGAGCGCACCGGCTGCCCGCCCAAGTTGCCACCCGCGTCGCCATCCGCATGGGGCTCGCGCGAGCCGAAAACCACTTCGTGTCCAGCACCGGCCCACGCGAGACCCAGGGCCTTCCCGACATTCCCGGTGCCAATGACCGCTATTTTCACGTGTTTGTCTCCTTGGCCGGAGGCGCTTTCGAGCTCGCGCACGCGCTCCGCCCTATCTATAGGTCTCCCACCGCATCTCGAAACCCTCCGACGTTGCGACTTCCGCCCGCAGAATGCCGACGAGCGAGGCGCTGGCTCCCGACTCCTCCAGCATGTCGACTGTATCGGAATCAATGAAGTAATCGGTGTCGGATGAGGATTCCTCCTCGAGGTTGTCTACGAGAAACTGCATGTCTTCGTCTGATGCAGTGCCGATCATGGAACCGGTTTCAGTGTTATAAAGGCGAACACCCATGTTTCCACTCCTCTGAGCTTGCCGCCCGAAGCTCCACGAAGACCGTAATTTCGGGGCTCTTGGGCCAGACTGCCGACGCGAGCATATCGGTGTCCATGAGCTCGGTCAAGGCTCACGACCGGGGTCGCGGACCGACTCTGCGCTTGACCAGCACCGGCACGGCAGCGGCGCCGAGTGCCAGCCACCCGGCTGCGGGCACGGGCGCCGAGCCTGGCGCCGGGGCCACCCAAAGCTGCGTCCGCCCCGCGTCCGGATCCCCCGCGGCCGACTCGTACGCGATCCAGGCGCCACTTTCCGGCGACCACGCCGGCGCTCCCTCGTATTCGGTGCCCGAGGCGTCCGTAACGCGTTCGGGAGCTCCCCCGAGCGCACCCACCGCGAACAGCTTCGCCTGGTCCAGACCGCCGCGGTCGGACGAAAAGACGATGCTCGCGCCGCTTGGGGAGTACGCGGGGTCCGTGTCTTCCGCCACGGCCTCGCTGCTGATGTTTACCAGCGCACCGCCAGCCGCCGTCATCGTCCAGATCTCCCAGTCGCCGGTGCGCTGCGACTGGAAAACGAGGCGATCGCCGCCCGGTGACCAGTTGGGCTCGCGGTCGTCGCCACTGCCGTCCGTAAGCGCGGTGGCCTGGGTGCCGTCGAATCGGACTTTCCAGATGGCGGATCGGTCGATGCCCGGGTCGTTCCGCTCGTACGCGACCCACTCACCGTCCGGTGACCAGCTCGGTTCGATCAGGTTCATGCCGGGCTCCGCCAGGAGCCGCGCCGGAGCGCCACCCGCGGAAGGCAGAGTCCATATTTCGTCGCCATCACCCTCCTCCCGGCTGAACACGATGCGGTCGCGCCGGGGAGAATAGCAAGCTCCCGGCAGGTTGACGTTGGTCGTGCCGTCGCCACCCAGCAGCCGCGTGCCGTTTCCGCCCGTCAGCGGCACCAGCCAGAGCTCGGCCAGCCCCTGGTTGTAGCCGGCCGGCCAGACGGTGTACAGCAACGAGTCCGTCCCGATCCAGCAGGGGTTTTGCGCGGACGCCGGGGCGCCGACTTCGGTCAGTTGCCGCGGCCCGGCCGCGGGAGTCAGGGTGGCGGACGCCGTCGCGGTCGCGAGTGGCGTCGCCGTGGGCGTGGCGGTCGGTTCGGTCTCGCACTGCGGCTCGTGGCCGGGGTGAATCAGCAGGCTGTCGAGCTCGCGTGGCCCGACGTAGGGGACGTATCCCTCGCCGGCGGCCTGGGCGTAGAATGCGTCGACATTCGCTGCTAGGGTCGGATAGTCGATCGACAGCACGAGGCGGCCTGCATCGCGAAACGCGTTGAGGTTCTCCGTCGCCGCCGCGACCACCTCTGGCGGCTGGGCGACGTCTCCATCAAAGAAGGTGTCCTCGACGCCGATCCCGTCGACCATCTGCACGTAGTCGGGAAAGAGCGCCCCGAGCCCAGCGCCGTTCTGCGGGAAGACCAGAAACCCCGGGTGCGCGGCACGACCCGCTGCCGCGATCGCGTGCACCAAAGCCACCATGTCCGCCGCCGCGTTCGGGTTCTCTCCATTGCCGTCGGGTCCGAAATACTCGTAGGCGTCGATGATGTCGAGATAAACGCCGTCGAACCCTTGCCCGAGCAGGCGAGACAGGTAGGACGGGCCGTAGGTCCCGGGATCGCCCATGATAATCTGCTGCCATTCCGGCATCCAGTACCGCACCTTGTAATTGCCAGGCCAGTCCGGGTTCGCCGCGGTCAGCCAGGCAGGCCGGTCCGGATCACCGTTTCCCTGATCCACCCACGCCGGATCCCAATAGAACCGATAGTCTTCAGCCTCGCCAATGCTCATGTACGCCAGCACCTGGCGCCGGCCGCACGCGCTGTCGGTGAGCATCGCCACTTGCGCGGGCGTTAGCTCGCTGGCCGCGTCCCCTTCCGTGGAGTAGTCGATGACCAGCAGGCCGTAGAGCGAGGCGTCGAGCTGTGCCAGAGCCGAGCCGCCGAGACCGTTGAGCTGGTATCCCCAGGAAGTGAGCGCTGGCGCCGCCGCCACCGCCGCTGGCGCCGGCACGCATGGCGGCACAATCGCGGCGAAAAGAAGCCCAACCCACGCCGCCGCCGTGATTCCCGGGCGATCGCGGCCGGCGATGGCAACGACGACCTGTTGGGTAGGACCGTCCGCGCTCCAACGCTGCGGCGCCGCGATGGTGGCCATCGTCAGAGTCCTTCCAGCCGCTCCTGAGACCAGGTTACCGCCTCCATGTACGCTGGCGGGATGACGGCTTCGGCGACGTTGAGCTGTGCCGCGACGCCGGAGACGGTCTCCCAGTCCGCGCGCTCATAGGCGAGCAGCACGTCGAGCACCTGTCGATACGCGTTGGTGAGCTCCCCGAGCAGCGCCCCCTTGATCTCCTGGGCGATCGGCAGCTCCGCCAAAATGTCCGCGAGATTGCGGTCCATGATCGCGTCAATCAGCGAGAACATCCCCATCATGAAGAAGTCTTGCTCCTGTTTCTTGAAGCCGGCATGGTTTCCGAGCTCCTCGCAGAAGCGCGCGCGAATAACGGTATTGAGGAGAAGCTCGCGCGGCTTGTCCTCGCCGACCGTGGCGAGCGCGACCAGCGTCGCCCACTTCCGGATCTCGTTGTTTCCCATCAGCACAAGCGCGTGCTTGATCGAGCGAATCTCGCTCCGAAAACTAAAGAACGCCGAGTTGATATAACGGAGCAGCTTGTATGACAGCGCAACGTCAGGCTTGATGATGTCCTCCATGCTCTTGAGATCGATACCCGGCAGATTGATCTCGCGAAGCATGCGCATATAGTTGAGGCGATTCCCGGTCAGGGTCTGTTTGGTGAGCACCACGGGCTTGCTGAAGTAGTATCCCTGGAAGAGCTCGTACCCCATCTCCTTCGCCTGCTCGACATCTTCCCGGGTTTCGACCTTTTCCGCGAGCAGCCGCACGCCCGGGGGTACCAACTGCGGAATCTCCCAGCGCCGCTCGGGGCTGCTGAGAATGAAATCCACCTTGACGAAGTCCGAATAGCGGAGCAGATGATCGTAGGCCGGCGAGTATTCGAAGTCGTCCAGGGCGATGAGGTAGCCGAGCTCCTTGAGCTTGATGACCTTTTCAACGACCTCTTCGTCTGGCTCGATGGTCTCCAACAGCTCGATGACGCAGATGTCCTTGGGGAGCAACGTCGGATACTCGTTGACCAGCGCCTGGCGGGTGATGTTGACGAAGGCCTTACGCCCGCCGACGAGCTTGTCCATGCCGAAAATCAGTGAGCTGTCGGCGATGACCGTGGAGCACGCCGCGTCTGGATCGACGTGACTGAAGAAGTTTTCCAAGCTGCTGCGAAAGAGCAGCTCGTAGGCGTAAACTTCCTCCTGTTTGTCGAAAATCGGCTGGCGGGCCATGAAGATGTTGCTCATCGGGCTGTCCTGATGAAGATTGCGAATCGCCTCGGGCGGTTCATCGCCACCCGTACATCACGATAGCACCGGAGAGTGCGGCGCTCAATTGGCCGGTCGCCGTCAATGGCGCGAAAACAAAAAAGCGGCCATCCCTCGGGATGGCCGCGACACCGAACGGCGGTCGTTGCCGTTCGGCCATGTGTTCTCAGGAGGGGCGAGCGGAAAATGCCCCGCCTTGGAGGTCAATCAGTTTCCGGACACCGCTTGCAGAGCGGCCGCCGCGTTGATGCGGCCCCACCCATAGTACTGATCCCAGCCGCTGGTGCCGAGGTCGGTTGCGGTGCTCTCGATGACGTCGCGGATATTGACGGTCGAGGAAGCCGCGGAGTGGATCAGGCCCGCCAGACCGGCCACGTGCGGACTTGCCATCGACGTCCCGCTGCAGGACTCGATGTTCGGCGTGCCGACGACCGCGAAGCCAAAGCAGGTGAACAGGTGGGTCTGCTGCTTGATTCCATCGCCGGGAGCGGCAATGTCCAGAGCCGTGCCGTAGTTCGAGAAGCTGGCGCGCGTATCACTGGAACCCGTCGCGCCGACCGCCATGCACTCCTCGTAGGCCGCCGGGAAGCCGACCACCGAGGCGCTCGCGTTGCCGGAGGCCGCGGCGATGAATACGCCCTTGCCCGCGGCGTACTGGACCGACTCGTGCAGGATCGGGTCGTCGCAGCCCTCTTCGGTGGCTTCACATCCGAGGCTCATGTTAATGACGTGCGCGCCGTTGTCCGCCGCCCAGCGAATGCCGTTCGCAACTTGCTCGAGCGTGCCCTCACCCTTGTCGCTGAGGACCTTGACCGGCAGCATCGAGGCATTGAAGACGATGCCCGTGACGCCGGTGCCATTGCCCGTCGCCTGCGCAACCGTGCCCGAAACGTGCGTGCCGTGGCCGTTACCATCGCTCGGGTCGTTGTCGTTGTCCACCGCGTCGTATCCCGGCAGAATGTTGGCGGGCCCGTCATTGTAGCCGCGATAGAGGCCCGTATCGACAACGGACACGATGGTGCTCGAGGAACCGCCGAAGCTCACATCCCACGCCGCGGGCATGCCGATCTTGGCGAAGTTCCATTGTTCCGTGGCGTTGTAGTCATTCGGCGTGGCGAAGGCGCGAAAGATCTGATTGAGCGCGACGTGCTCGACGCCCTGGATCCCGCCGATGGTGCGGACGGCTTGGCGGACGTCGGCGCCCTGAGGCACGCGCACGCTGACGAAGGCCGGAGCGCTTTCACGAGCGGTCAGAGCAAACTCGTCGACATCAAGTCGGCCGCCGCCGAGCGCCGTTACCGACTCCATGTAGAAGCCGCGCGCCGCAAGCTGATCCGACAGGTCAAAGAGATCCACTCCATTCTTGACCTTGACCAGCACCTTGCTCGTATCGAACTCCGCCGCGGCCGAAGTTACCAACGCGGCGCCAACCACAAGCGCCATCGCAACAGTCCAAATCCTTCTCATCGCAAACCTCCGATCGCCATTACCTGAGCACTTTTTGTCCGGGTCCTGCGTGGAAACGCCGGCGGTCCCCAGTTGTTGCAACGATCGTGCCGATCTTGCTCGAACATGTCGTCAGCGCGCTCGAGATCGCTGTGGAGCGCTTTAGCGCCCCGTCGCCGCGCCGCGGTTCGGCGCCGGCACGCCGCTGTGTGTAAACCGCATGCTACGGACCTCGCACCGCGATGACCAGCGCCCCGCATGATTACTACGCCACCCGCCACCGCACGGCGCAGTGATCACGTGCGCACACGGTGTGCACGGGTGATCACACCAGGCTCCGGAGAGCCTCCGCGGCTAAAGGACCCGTAACGAAAGAACTGTGTCAAGCACCGAGGCCGAGCGAGAAGGCCGCGTGTCAAGCACCGAGGCCGAGCGAGAAGGCCGCTTTCGAGGAACGACGACGAAGCGTATCAATGGAGCGATACGGTGAGGAGGAGAGACGAAGCCGGCGGCCTTCGCAGCCGGCCGAATGCAACAGTTATTTCGTTACGGGGCCTAACTACGGTTGCTCCGGCGGCCGCTCCCTGGTCGCCGGCTCCAGCAGCCGCGCCGTCTCCTCGAACTTCATGAAGGGCGTCTCCTCGCCCGCCTTCGCGCGCTTTACGAGCTCCACGGTCTCCGCGAGCGCGCCTCGTGGCCAATCGAATCGCTGCCTCAAGCGGAGCACGTTGAACGGAGCGAAACGCCCAGGCGTCTGAATCTCCACGGTCGAGGTCTGAAAGCCGTCTTCCGTGCTCCCCTGTCCCTCCCCGAGGGACGACGACACGGCGAATGTCACGTGACCTGGTTCGGCCTCGCGGTACGACAGCTCAAAATAGAGCGTGCTGTCCCGGCGGCCGGAGAGGCCGCCCGGAAAGTCCGGATGCCTCCGGTGCAAGTCCTTGACGGCAAGCCACTTTCCAGGATATCGGCGCTGCACGACGCTGAAGGTGTAGTCGTGCGCCGGAGCGCGCTCCCACTCGCCATCGCGGTAGCGATAGGCCTGCGCGTCTCCGACCCAAGCCAGCACAACGGGCGCCTGCGGCCATGGCTCCCGCGCCACGGGAATGACCGGCGCGCCGCCGCACGCCACGCAGGCCCACAGCAGCGCGGTGCCAATAACCGCGCGTCCCCGCCCGCGGCGGCCGTTTCCCCCCCGCGTCATTTGCCACCTCCCGCGCTGTCCGCCGCCAGCAGCCGCTCGATCAGCCCACCAAAGCTGCCGCTCGAAAGCACCACGATCACCGCGTCCGGCCCAGCAGAACGGTGCAGGTGCGCGATCAGCTCATCCAGGTCCTCGCACGCCCGCGCCGCGATCCCGGCCGCTCGCGTCTCCCGGGCGACATCCGCCGGTGACACGTCGCCCGTGGCCACGTTTCCTTGCGAATACCGTTTCTTCAGCAGCGGGCCGAACAGGACCTCGTCGGCGTCTTGAAAGGCTCGCGGGTACAGAGCGCGAAAAGCGTCCGAAAGCGAGGTGTTTGACCGGAACTCGAACGCGGCGAGCACCCGTCGCCCCGGGAATCGCTTGCGGATCGCCGCCAGCGTCGCCGCGACCGCTGTCGGGTGGTGCCCATAATCATCAACGATGGGCGCTCCGCGAAAGATGCCGCGAGCTTGTTGTCGCCGCGCTACTCCGCGGAACGTGGAAAAGGCGTGGTGAATGGCCTCAAGCTCGATGCCCAGATCGATGCCAAGCAGTGCGACGGCGGAGGCGTTGAAGGCGTTGTGGGCACCGCTGAGCGGCAGGAAGAAGGAACCCCAAGCGCCGCCTGCCGCTCTCAGCAACCGGAACCCGACGCCCTCAGGTGTGCTGTCGATGTCGGTCACGCGCGCATCGACACTGTCGCCTGCACCGAATGTGCGCACCGGACAGAACGTGTCCGGCAAGATCTCGCGCAGATACGGGCTGTCAGCGCCGGCGTAGATGCAGCCATTGCGCGGTATGATGCGGAAGAGTCGCTGGAAAGCCCACTGCACGTCCTTGATGTCGCGGTAAATGTCGCCGTGGTCGAACTCCACGTTGGTGACGATCGCGCGCTGTGGCCAGTAGTGCAGGAATTTCGGGACCTTGTCAAAGAAAGCCGCGTCGTATTCGTCGCCTTCGAGCACCAGATGTGGCCCACTGCCCAGTCGCGCCCCCACGCCGAAGTTTTGGGGAAGCCCCCCGACGAGAAAACCCGGGGCGCGCCCCGCGCATTCGAGCATCCAGGCGACCAGCGAGGTGGTGGTAGTCTTGCCGTGGGTGCCAGCCACCACGATGACCTCCCGCCCCGCCAGCACGAAATGCCGGAGGGCCTCCGGCAAGGACATGAACGGCCGGCGTTGCTCCAGTACCGCTTCGACCTCGGGGTTGCCGCGTCCCACGGCGTTGCCGATCACCACGAGATCGACGCCGAGCACGTTCGCCTCGGCATACGCCGGGCGGACCTCGATGCCCTGGTCCGCGAGATACGTGCTCATGGGTGGGTACGCTCCGGCGTCGCTGCCGCGCACCTCGTGTCCCGCCTCGCGCAGCAGCACTGCGAGATTCGCCATCGCGCTGCCACATACTGCAGTGATGTGGACCTTCATTTAGCAGACTCCGCCGCGGCCGGAAGCCGCGAAATCATGGGACCTTGGGGTGCCGGCTCCGCGTGCGCGGAGCCGGCGACGTCGCAACAATCGGTGCGATCATGCGACCTTGCTGAGCGTCCCGGGAAACCTCGTCTGAAGCGTTCGACGGGACGTAATCGTCCATTCTATCCTGTCGGCCGGGCGCTCGCCCACAATGGCCGGCTGCCTGACGACAATGGCGGCGTTCTGGCGAGTAGCCAAACGCCGCGCACCAGGGGGAGCCATCCGCAGTAGCGCAACAGGCCCGGCCGGCGCTATCGTCAGTGTCGCACGCCGAGCGAAAGGACCCGACCTTGAGCACCACAGCGACTGGAGAGCGGCCTATCACCGCCGCTGAGTTCGAGCGTATCGCGTACCAGCACGGCCGCTCGGAGCTGATCGACGGAAGGATCGTCACGATGAGTCCGACGGGTTTCGTCCACGGTGAGGTTGAAGGCTACGTTTACGCCCTGCTGCTCGCCTTTGTTCGCAGGACCGGGAGCGGCCGCGTGGCAACAGGCGAAGTCGGCTGCAAACTGCCGAACGGGCGCGTACGCGCGCCTGATGTGCTGTTTGTCCGTGCCGAGCGTGTCGCTGCGGAAGGTCCTCCCGCCGGTTTTCTACCCGGTGCCCCCGACCTGGCGGTAGAAGTGCTGTCGCCGGAGGACGGCCCGGGGGAGGTCAAGGACAAGGCCAATGAGTGGATCGCCGCCGGCACTGACCGCGTTTGGGCCGTAGACCCGAGCGCGCGCACCGTAACCGTGTATCGGCATGCCGTGGCCCCCGAGGTCCTCGGCGAGAGCGATACTCTCGAAGGCGGCGCTGTCTTGCCGGGCTTCGTTTGCCGCGTCGCCGAGATCTTTGGTTAGACCCGCGCGCGCACCCGCGTAGCCTGGGCCGGGAGCCCACTGGACCGCAGCGCGCAAGGCTCCTCTGTCTTCTCCTTGAAATCACCGAGTCAGGGCGTGATCACCGTCATCTCTCCTGTTCAGGTCGGCCGGCACGTCGCCGGGCCTGCGCTCCGCGCCGCGAATCTCGCGGCGATGCTCGCCCGCCACTGGCCCACAACTCTGGCGGCGCCGGCCGATCGGGGCCTGCCCGTTGCCGCCTTCAGCCTGCTGGTCCCGCACCGCACGGGGGACTTGCGGCGCCTGCTGCAGGAAAGTGACGCCGTCATTACCCAGGGGGCCGGTTTCGCGCTCGTGGCGACGCTGCGCTGGGCGCGAACGGTCGTCGCGGATCTCTACGACCCGCACGCGCTGGAGGTTCTGGAACGCGAGCGCGGCGGCCCGCGGCGGGTCACCGAACGACATCTCGGACACCTCCGCGCGACCCAGCGGTTTCTGCTGCGCCGTGCCGCCCATGTCCTGTATGCCACCGAGCCGCAACGCGATCTCCTGCTCGGTGCCTTACTCGCCTGCGGGCGACCGCTGCACGGGCTCTATGCCACCAGCCGAAAGTTGTCGAACGTGCTGGTCAACGTGCCCTATGGGATCAATCTCGAGGGCGCGCTGGAGCCGCTCGGGAGCGCCGCGGGTGTCGCGCAGCGCGCGGTGGGACGGGAGTACCTGATGGCGCGCCATCCGCAAATCGGCATGGACTCGATCGTGCTGCTCTGGGGGGGCGGACTGTGGCCGTGGCTGGATCCCGGTATTCTCGTCTCGGCCATGGCGAGGCTCGAGGGTAGCGCCTGCCAGCGCGTCAAGCTGCTGTTCTTGGGCGGTGGGGCCGCCGCTAACCCGGACATTCCCGCGGCTCGCGCCCGTGAGGAGCTGCTGGCGCAGGCACGCCGTGTGGGCCTGCTGGACACTTCGATCCTTTTCGCTTCCGAGTGGATTCCCTACGAGGAGCATCGTCTGGTTCTCGCGGGAGCGGACGTCGGCGTTTCGACGCACGCAGCGACTCTGGAGTGCCGGTTCTCGATCCGTGCGCGCTACCTGGACTGTCTGTGGGCCGCGCGCCCGATCTTGGGCTCAGCCGGCGACCCGATTGCCGACTATCTGGCGGCCGAAGGGGCCGGCTGGACGGCTCCTCCCGGCGACGCTGCTGGCCTGGCGGCCCGCATTCTGCAGATCTCCGCTACCGCGGCGAGTCGCGAGGCGGCGTCGGCGAAGGTGGCTGCGGTCCGCGAGCTGTTCACCTGGGAACGCGCAGTGGCGCCCCTGCTGCCGGTGCTCGAGCAGACCATCTCCCGCTCCGCGACCGGCGCAACTCTCGCCGAGCGCGCCAGGGGCCTGCACGCCCGCGCCGCGTGGGCGGTCGCGGAGCTCGCAAACGTGGCGCGCCACGGCGGCTGGGCCTCCGTGCTGGCCAACGTGGCGGGCCGCCGCTGAGCTCCCGGTCGGGATTTTCTGTTTCACTGTTGGGACTCATCCCTTCGTCAGCCGGTCCGAAACCCCGCCCTTCAGGGCGGAATCGCCCCGGAACCCCGGCCTGAAGGCCGGGGTTTCAGCGGTGGTTAGGGCGGGGTCCAAACCCCGCCCTAACATGTCGCCGGCCTAAAGGCCGGCATCCATATTGGTCTCGTCGCCGAAGGCGGCGGGCGTGGGGCTCCATGTGGTCGGCGCCAGCCACGTGCTCAATTACACTCGGCGGTGGCACCTGGCGCCGCAGGAGCAGGCAACCTCCCGCGCGCACCGCATCGGGCAGGCGCTGCCCGTGTACGTCTATCAGCTCGTGGTGGGCGACAATCGCTTCAAGACTGCAGAGGTGCGGCTGGCAGAGCTCCTGGAGAGCAAGCGCCGGCTTGCCGGTGACAGCCTGCGGCCGGCGAGCGCACTGCAGGTGACGGAGGCGGAGCTGCGCGACTGCCCTGGATGCGGTGGTGAGCGGGTGGCTGGTGAGTGGCGGCCGGGACCGGCCATACTTACCGCAGATAAAACATCTGAGGCGATTCTGGCCGCCAATTCGCCTCAATTCGCCCCGTTTCCGGCCATTCTTCGCGCAGATAGCCGTATCTAGGGCAAGTATGGCCGGGGTTTCAGGAATTTCCCGGCCAAATTCGCGTTAGATGTTTTATCTCATCGGAAAGTGGCCGGTCCATCGTCTGATCCTCGCACCCCTTCATGGGAAGATATTTCAAGAAGGCTCAATATGGGGCCTGGGGAGCTCATCGGATGAGCGCGGGCGCGGGGTCAGAGGAATGCTTTGGCGTTGTCCCCTAGAAGACCAACGATGAAAATGGTTGACTTTCCGTCAATGGTCGCCGTTGACGCGAATCGTTCTCCTCAGAACGCGCCGCGAGTCTCTGCGGAACCGCACGTGCATTGGCGCCAGTTCCGCCGCCGCGGTCAGCGTCCGCTCACCGGCGCCGCGGGCGTTGGTGCGCCACTGACCGCGCCGGGGGGTGGATTTTCGCTCTCATCTGCGCCGGTTGGGCCGCTCGACCCGTTTCCTGGCGGAACCTCCGCCGACCCGGGCGGAATGACGATCGTATCTGTAGGCGTCGTTGGCTGGTTCGGCTGGCGCCCCGCCGGAGGACGCCGGTGCCCCCCCGGAATAACCGCGCCCGACCGCCCCACCCCTGCTTCCTCAGCGACCTCGGTAGGCAAGACCGGCTGCGGTCCGGCAGGGCCGATGAAAATCTGGTCACCTGCCGCATTCGACACGGCGCCTGGTGGTGCATTCACGTTGGGGTTAGCCCTACCGGGAGCGCCTGGGGCCTGCGGCTCGCCTCCCGGGGGCGCCCCCTCCTGGCCGTCCGGCGGCGCCGCTCCCGAGACCGGAGCGGTAGGTGCCGCCTGATTCACATCCGGCGCTTGCGGTTGGGCCGCGGGGGGCATCACCGGAGGCTGTGGCACGGGAGCGAGCCCGGCAGTCGGTCGAAAAAACGGATTGTTGAGCGCCACCAGAGACCTCGTACCGCCCTGATCGAGCACCACGAAACGCGGCTGAATCTCGGCTACCGTATACTCGCCAACGTGATCTCCAATCTTGTAGATGCATTGCCGCCCGCCCAGAGCTGACCCGCGGAGGCACGCCCGCCGCTTCTCGCCGGGACCGTAGACGACGCCGACGAGAAAGAGGTCAGGAGGCCGCGGCAGCGCGATTTCGGCGGCGACAGGTCGCAGGTGCGGGCCGGAAGGAACGGACTCGGCCGCCGCTTCCGGAGCTGCCCCAGTCGCCTCCGGTTCACTCGGCTCCGCTGCCATCGACGCATCGAGTGCGTCGAGGTCGGGTTCTTCGGTCGGCTCGCTGCTCGGCACCGCGGCAACCACCGGAGCCTCACTTTCCGGAGCCGAAGCGGTGGCTTCCAGAGCTGCGGGCTCCGCGTCTGCGGGCTCGGCGGCTGCGGGCGCGCGCTCCGCGCTGGCTTGCGTGGGTTTGCCGCTGACGGTTTCCGGTGGAGCGGGCGCCGCACCGCTATCGATACTGCCTTGCTCTTGCTGCGGGACCTCCGCGGGCGAGGGCCCACCTGGGGCGGGAGCTTGCTGGACACCGCCCGAAGCGCTGTCCGAAACCGCTCCTGCTGCCGGTTCGTTCGCCCTGGCTGCGGCGCCGTTACTCGTGGTCGCCGCGGCTCCGGCCGCGTCATCACCGCGGCTCTCGCCGAGCGGAACGTCCGGACTGGCCGTCGCCGCCACCTCCACCGCCGGAGCCGCCGCGTCCTTGGCGCCACCGCATGCCGCCAGGAAGTAGCCCACCGCTGCCACGGTGGCAAACGCAAGAAAAACGCGAATTCCCATAGTGTCAATACGTCGATTCATACCGCGTACTCTAGCAGAGCCCTGTTTTCAAAGCTACTCCCGGCTTCCGCCATCTCGGCGGTCCCCACCGGCGCAGTCGAGCGCCGGCTCGCGGAGACGGAGCCACACATTCTCCGCGATCGGAAAACCATTCCTTTCGACCCACCATCGCAGCGAGAAGTTCCCGCCAACGCGCGCCGCCGCGGGCACCCGCACACGCACCGGGAGCTCCGCCACGGGATTGGCCAGGGCGACGGCCCTGGAGCTGAATCTCTCTCCCTCGGCGCCGTCCGCTGCCGTCGCCTCCAACCACAGTCGGACCGTCCCGTAGGCGCGCTCCGCCGGCGTTTTCCACAGAGAAACAGACGCTGTGAGCAGCAGCACACAGGAGTCAGCAGGCGCGCCGCCATCCGCTGTCGAGGTCGAAAACGCGATGCGCGCCGCGCGCTCCAACCAGAGAACGGGTCCTGGCCACCCCTCTTCGTCCTCTTCGGCGATCTGCACCAGGCCTGCCGCCTCCGCGGTTCCTTCCGTAAGCTCGTGGACAAGTGGCCGTCGACCCGCGTGCGCCGCTCGCCGGGCAAGGATCCAGAGCTCGTCGACCCTGCCGAGGCGGGCGTAGTCCCTTCGTAGCAACTCGGCGACGCGCGGCGCATAGCGGTCGAAGCGCCGTTCGGGGAGCCCGTCGATTTCGGTAGTCCCGGCGATGACGACCGCGGGCGGCGCGGCGAGAAGCTCGTCGCGCAGGCGCTCCTCCGCTCCCGTGCGCGCCGCATCCGGGGGCAGAAACCACTCGAAGCTCGTGGCATTGCGCCGCTCTGCCAGCGAGAACCAGATGGGGTGAAATGGAAACACCGCGATGCGCTCCCGCGGCGGCACCCATTCCTGGATCGTCTGGACGACGGCGCGGCCGACGGCGCGATGCCAGGGATGGACGTACAGTCGCGATCCCCGCACGTCATAGGGGACGAGCGGATGGAGGAAGCGCAGCAGCGGTGACTGGACTGTCTCGGGAAACATCCCGGTATAGAGCACGAGGTGTCCGGCGAC
This sequence comes from Candidatus Schekmanbacteria bacterium, assembly GCA_016188575.1. Lineage (GTDB taxonomy): Bacteria > CSSED10-310 > JACPHN01 > JACPHN01 > JACPHN01 > JACPHN01. Next base: position 34,490 of record JACPHN010000006.1, on the reverse strand, counting down.
GAGAATGGCGCCGGCGGCATCCACCGCGAAGCGGCGCGCCGAGATGTGCGACCACAGGCCGAGCCACACGGGGAGGAAAAGCGGGAGCAGACGCACCGCGTTGCCGATCCCCGCGCGCCAAAGCACGACGGGCAGGGCGCAGGCGCCGAGCGCTGCCAGTGCCAGCAGGTCGTCCGTGAACAGCCTGGCGCCGTCGCCGCGAGCGGAGCTCTCGCGGCCCCCGCGCAGGCGTGCGACCACGACCCCCACAGGGGTCGCAACCATGGCGATGATCAGGCCCGGCTCCAGGGCACGCACGGGCAACCAGGCAACGGATTCGTACCCCGCGGGCGCGGCGCCAAGCAGGGGTATGGACCAGCTCGCATGGCCCGCCAACAGCAGTTGCACCAGGTGGGCGATACCGTGTTGAGCTCCAGGTGACCGCGCGCCGCCGGCGCTCACCGTGGCGAGCACGCCGACGCCCGCGAGCGCGACAATCGCGGCGGTCACGAGCACCGTTCCGTCACTGCCGTGGCGAGCGGCGCCACGCCGCGCCAGCAGGTCGGCAGCAAGCGCCACCAGGGCCGGCGCAACCGCCTCGGTTCGCAGCAGGATCGCCGCAACCATGGCCAATGGCACCCAGAATCCCCGGCCGCGGCGCGCGGTCACCGCCACGGCCACCCCCAGCAGGGACACCGTGACGAAGCGCTCGTAGTACACGCCAGGCGCGGCCAGAAGCATGCCGATGAGCACCGCCAGCCCGGCCGCTCGCCTCCAGCCCCCGGCCGCGGCGGCGAGCCGCCAGTAGAGCGCCGCCGCGAGTCCCGCGATCACCGCCGCGGCGGCGACGCCGACCGCGCGCGCCGCCGCGATCAGGGGAACGCCGGCGCGGACCAGCGCGGCTACGAGCAAGTATCGTCCGGGTGCATACGCCTGAAAATCACGCTGCGGCCACTCTCCCGCGAGCAGCCGTTCAGTCCCTGACCACAGCACCCCCTCGTCCCAGAAGTTGAGCCAGTCGAGCGCCACCGCGCCCTCAACCAGACCCACTACCGCCGCCGCCGCCACCGCGATGCCGCCCGGGCCCATGCGCACTACCAACCACCCCTGTCCGTCACCGCACGGCGCGCCGCCATCGGCGAGGGAGAAGAAAAAAGAACGTGATGCCGTGCGGTGCGCCGGCGCGCGACTACAGCGCCGCCACGATCTCGGCCAGTAGCCCGCGCACGCTCGCGGCAACCTCGGTGAGCCCGGGATTGTCAATCGCCTGCATCGAGGCCACCGGGTCGATCGCGGAAACCTCTACGCCACCGTCCGGCAGTTGCTGCACCACCACATTGCAGGGCAGCATCAACCCGATGTGGTTCTCCAGGTGCAGCGCCCGGTTTGCGTACTGAGGGTTGCAGGCGCCGAGGATCTTGTACGGGCGAAAATCGACGTCGAGCTTTTGCTTCAGTGTCGCTTTGACGTCGATCTCGGTCAGCACGCCGAAGCCCTTTTCCTTGAGCCTGGCCGTCACCTCGGCAATCGCCTGCTCGTACGACGTGGTCACGCGCTTGCTGAAAAAGTAGGACATGACTTGTCTCCTGGTCGAAAACGCGAGCCCCGCTGGCCTGGCCCGCAAGGGGCGGAGCCCGAGGCGGATCGCCGCACCGCCGTGCCGCACGCGGACCGCATGACACGTAGGCGCAGGCTAGGTGCGCGCGGAGCGGGCGTCAAGTCGCGCGGCTCTGTAGCCTCGCCCGGACTTCAGCACTAGGATAGAATCGGAACTCGTGTCCAGAACCAACCCCGGCTGACCGCTTGCGCCTCTGCCCATGGAGCTTACGCGATCTCTTCTCGACGCGCTTCTCGATAGTCTCGAGGAGCCGATCTATATCACCAACCGCGATGGCCGTATCGTCCAGGTGAACGCGGCCTTCGAGCACGCCACCGGATATCGCGCCGGCGCGGCGCTCGGAGAGACGCCGTCGGCGCTGTGCCACGAGCGGCACGGCGAGGCGTTCTGGTCGGCTGTCGAGGCGGCCTTGCAGACGTCGGGGAAGTGGTCCGGCACGGTCTGGCACCGCCACGCGGGAGGGCAGGAGTTTCCGACCTCGCTGAGCGTGCGGACGTACCCCGCCGAGGCTGGCCAGAGCGCAGGGTGGATCGGCGTGCTGCGACCGCACGCGGCGACGCCCGCCGCCGCAACCGCCGGCGCCGCCACCGGCCGCGACTCGCTGACCGGTCTGCCGACCCGCGACCTGTTCCTGGATCGTCTCGAGCAGGCGATCTCGGCGGCGCCCCGTGATCGGCGGTCGGTCGCGGTCATTGCCGTCGGTATCGACGGCCTCACGCACATCAATGACGGCCTCGGTTACGAGGTCGGCGACGAGCTCCTCGGACAGGTGGCGCTCCGCCTCCAGCAGAGCGTGCGCCGCAGCGACACAGTGGCGCGCCTCGATGGCGATCGCTTTGCCATGATCATGCCAATGCGCGCCGACGACGACGCGGTGCTGGTCACCCAGAAAGTCCTTGACACGATCCGCCGGCCGTTCACCATCGGCGGTGCCGACATCAACGCCACAGCGAGCATGGGTGTCAGTATTTTCCCCACGGACGGTGCGGTCGCGGTGGAGATCCTTTCGCACGCGATGAGCGCGATGTCCTTTGCCAAGCAAAGTGGCCGCAACCTCTGCCAGTTCTACTCCAACGCCATGAACGAACGCGCCATGCAGCGGATTCGCTTGGAGACCCAGATCCGGCGAGCGTTGGCGACCGGGGAGTTTATCCTGCATTATCAGCCGAAAATCGACGTGGAAACGGGCGCCGTTGTCGGCGCTGAAGCGCTCGTGCGCTGGCAACACCCGCAACGCGGCCTCGTCGCGCCCGGGGAGTTCATCCCCGCCGCCGAGCACAGTGGCCAGATCGTGCCGCTAGGCCTGTGGGTGCTGCGCGAGGCGTGCCGGCAGAACGTCTCCTGGCAGACACTCGGCCTCAAGGCGATTCGCGTGTCGGTGAACGTTTCGCCTCGCCAGTTTTGGGCGCACGATCTCGTCGACGAAATCGCCGCTGCGCTGCGGGAGACCGGCATGGCCCCCGCGCATCTGGAGCTGGAGATTACCGAGGGGCTGCTGATGGGAGAGGTTGAACGTTCGGCGGAGAAGCTCGATCGCCTGCACCGGCTCGGAGTGCACCTGTCGCTCGACGATTTCGGCACGGGGTATTCGAGCCTGAGCTACCTCGGCCGCTTCCCGATCTCCACGATCAAGATCGACCGCAGCTTTGTGCGGGATCTCGAGCGGAACCGGGTGACCGCGGAGATCACTCGGGCGATCATTGGGCTCTCTCGGGGACTCGCCCTGGAAGTCGTGGCTGAGGGTGCGGAGACCCGCGAGCACGTGGCCTTCTTGCGCCAACACGGCTGCCACATGGTGCAGGGTTTCTACTACAGCCGGCCGCTGCCGCCCGATGACTTCGAGGCCGTGCTCCGCGTCGGCTTTTTGCGCCCGGAAGTCAGCGGCAGCGGGAGCTGAGGCCCTCGCTGCCGCGAGCGCGGCGGACGGGGCCGGCTACCTGGATCCACCGCCTGCTCGGCGTCGACGCGAGAACGCCCCCTCCGCCCCTCCCCCCGCTTGCGGTGGGAGGTGAGGTGGATGGTCTTCATGATGCGCTTTTCGCGCGGCTTGCGGGCTAACCGGCGGTGGATTGAGGGCTACTCGGCGTCATCCGGATCGGGAGCATCCGGTGGCATCGGAGGTTCCGGCATCTCGTCGGGGGCCGGCGCCGCCGGCGGCATTGGCGCCCGGCCCCGCGGGCCGCGGTCGCCGCCGCGCCGCCCGGGCCGCTCGTCGAGCGCCTTGAGCAACTTGGCGTGCTGCTCTTCCGTGAGCACCTTCTTGAGCTCCAACACGGCATCGATCTTGGTGCGCATCTCCGCGGCATGAGAGTCGTCGAGCCGTTTCACGAGCGCATCCACTGCCTTACGGTCGGGGTGGTGCGCGCGCAGCGTCTCCAAGAGCTCCATGTGCGCCAGGTCGCGGTCGGCTCGCCGCTGAATCTCACCCTTGCGAATGTCGAGGTTCAGCTTGCGAATCTTCTCGCCCTGCTCATCCGTAAGCTCGATCAGGCCACCGATGAACCCCGGATCCAACAGGCGTTCGAGCATGTGCCCCGGGCCACCGGGTCCATGGCCGCGGCCCGGCCTGCGGTCGCTCCGGGGACCTTCGCCTCCCATCTGGTGCCCGCGCCCTCCCGGACCCGCCGCAGCCATCAACGTTCCCGTCTTCCCGCGGTCGCTCCGGGCTGCCTCCGCGTTGCGCGTCGAGACCACCGTGGCCAGCGCCACCGCTGCCAGCGCGACGAGCGACACTGCGACTGCCAGCACGCGGCGGGTACGCCGCTGCCCTGAGGCCGCTTCTCTCCGGGTGTTCGCGATGCCGTACGAAGCCGTGATCTTCTCGTTCATCTCGTTTCTCCTCGATAAGTCGTGGTCGCTCCGACCGGATTCCTCGCCTGGCGCGCTGCCCGCGGCGATCCGGCAATCGCAAATATAGACTGGCAGGAGCGACGATGGTTTAATCGGCTAATGGCCGGTCTTCCGGCTGCCGTTGAATTAGCCGGTGGGGCGTTGTTATGACGCCTGGCGCATACTACAATCCAGGGCAGGGCCAACTGAGCTCGGGGCGCACAAAGGAGAAGGAGACTAGCGGGTGAGCGCTGAGGCATCGCGGTCAGGAGATCTCCGGCGGAGGCTGATCAGCGACCTTGTCCAGAATAACATGCAGCCGAGCCGAGTGGTGCCGCGTGCTCGCGGGCGGGAGGCCGCCGAGGCCCACGCGCATCCCGCGGCCGCGCCACCGGCGCGCGGAAGAGCCGCGCGCGGGTCGCTCGTCGGCGCCATCTCGGCGCTCGTGGCTTCGTTCTTTCTCGTCGGCGCTCGCGCCGTATTTCCTACGGCGTCGGTCTTCGGCTACTCCGACCTTGCCCTGACCAGGCAATCACCGCCGCTCGCCGCCCGCGCGGCCTCCTCGGCACGCTCCCCGGCGCCGGCCACGGCGGAGGATTGGGACGCGCTTTCCCGCGAGGCGGCGGGACCGGTGCTCGCGCCTCGCCACGACACCGGCGTCGATGCCACGCAAGCCGAACGCGCTCTGGCTTTCCTCTCCGGCAAGAAGAGGATGTCGTTGTCAGAGCTGTTCCACTTGCGCGTCAATCGCATCGTCATTGACCCCGGCCACGGCGGGCGCGATCCCGGCACCGTCGGGACCACGCTGCGTCTGCTCGAAAAGGATATCACGCTCACCATTGCCAGGCGTCTGCGCGATCGCATTGCCGCGGAGCTTCGACTCCAGGTGTTCCTGACCCGCGACGACGACAGCTCGCTCGGCCTGCGCGAGCGCACCCGTCGCGCCAACGCGCTCGAGGCGGATCTTTTCCTGAGCATTCACATCAATTTCTTCCCCAACAACTCCCAGCGCGGCGTCGAGACCTTCCTGTTGGGTTTCCCCACGACCAAGGAGGCCGAGGCGACGGCAGCGCGCGAAAACGCTGTCGGCGAGGGCACCATCGCCGATTTTGCCGGTCTCGTCGACCGCATGATGACCACCCTCAAGCAGGAAGAGAGCTATACCTTCGCTTCCGGAATTCACGACCACCTATACGCGGGCATGAATGGGCTCCACGGCGGTATCCTGCGCGACCTGGGCATCAAGCGGGCGCCGTTCGTCGTGCTCATGGGGGCGAAAATGCCGAGTGTGCTGACCGAGGTTTCCTACCTCAACGACCCTGCCGAGGAACTGCGGCTCGCCGACGACTCGTATCGGAACCGCATCGCGGATCTTGTTTTCGAAGGCGTGAGGCATTACGTTGAAGGCCGCACGTGATCGGTCGAAAATTCTGAGGAGGGGACGTGTTGGTAGCCCAAAGAAAAAAAGAATCCGACAATATCCTATACATCGGCGTCGATCTCGGGACGTCAAGAAGCGCGGTGTCCGCTTCCAACGGCGTCCGCGAGTGGGAGCGCAGTCTCGTCGGCTGGCCCAAGGACATTATCGCCAAGAAATTCCTCAAGCGCGACATCGTGTTCGGCGAGGCGTGTCTCAAACATCGACTCGCCCTGGACGTCTTTCGCCCACTCGCGGCCGGAGTGATCAAGACGGGCACCGACCGCGACGAAGAAGCCGCCAGGACGCTGGTCAAGCACCTCATTTCCATGGCAAAACCGGAACCTGGACAGAGCGTCTACGCCGTCGTCGGTGCTCCCGCGGAAGCCAGCACCTTCAACAAGCAACTGATCCGCGAAGCGGTTTCCGACGTCGCGGACGCGTGCCTGATCGTCAGCGAACCGTTCACCATCGCGTATGGTCTGGAGATGCTGTTCAATACCCTGGTAGTCGACATCGGCGCCGGTACGATCGACCTGTGCATCATGCACGGAACGGTGCCGGCCGCGGAAGACCAGAAGACGCTGGTGCAGGCCGGCGACTTCATCGACCAGCAGCTCTTTGAGATGCTGACGGAACGGTACCCCAGTGCGCAGTTTACCGAGACCATGGTGCAACGGTGGAAGGAGGAGCATGCCTTTGTCCGCGTCGACGGCTCACCTCAGGACAAGATCATCGTTTCGATCCCCGTCGGTGGACGCCCCACCTCCCACGACATCACCGACGAGCTGTCGCGGGCGTGCAGCGCCATCCTCCCCTTCCTCAGGGAAGAGCTGCGCACCCTGATTGCCTCGTTCGATCCCGAGTTTCAGGTTGAGGTGCGGCAGAACGTGGTGCTCGCTGGTGGCGGCAGTCAGATCCGCGGGCTCCGGCAGTGGTTGGAGGCGGACCTCGCCGATCTCGGCGGGGGACACGTGTCGACGGTCGAGGATCCGCTGTACGCGGGTGCCGACGGGGCGCTGGCGATCGCGCGCGACACCCCTGCGGATGACTGGGACCGCCTGCGGACCTTGTGAGTGGCTGGCAACCTGCATGCGCGCCTGCTGCTCGGCGGGGCTGCCGCGATGGGCCTGGCATGGGCTGCCGCGTCGCTGCCATTGGCGGCATGGCCCATAGCGATCCTGCCAGGCGCGCTGTTACTGGTTGCGGCCGCGGGTTGGCGCCCACTGGCGCGGTGGCTCGGCGCGCACTATGGCATCGACACGGCAGAGCCGGCGCACGCCGCCTTTCTGGTGGCGATCAGCGCCGCCCTGTTTCTCCTGCTCTCGCCGCTCGGCGCGGCATTTGCCGGCCTGTCGCCACCACGTTCCGGAAGCATGGCCGATATCGTCGGGCTACAGGTGGCGCTCAGCGCCCTCGCGATCTGGTATTACGGGCTCGCGGGCGGCGGCGCTGCCGCCCTCGGGCCAGAGATGGGCTGCGGGCGGCGGGATATCGCTGCAATCGTGGGGCGCGGTCTTGCCACCGGTGCGGCCCTGCTGCTCGTGATGGAGCTCGGCGGTTGGCTGCTCGTCGCGGCGAGTCAACGCTTTGCGGCGGGCGTTGGTTATACTGCCAACGAGGATGTGACACAGCTGCTGCCGTGGTTGCGGCAGCGCTCGCTCCTCGAGCTCGCGCTCATTACGGTCGCGGCGGCAGTCGGCGAGGAGCTCTTCTTTCGCGGCGTGCTGCAGAAGGGACTGGGAAATGTGCCAACATCGACGATCTTTGCCGTTGCCCACCTCGGACACGGCGCGCTCGCCAATGTCGTGGGCGCGTTCCTTTACTCACTCGGTCTGGGCAAGCTGCGCAGCGCTACGCGCTCCCTGGCGGCACCCATGATCGCGCATGGCCTCATCGACGGTGTCCAGTTGCTCGTGCTGCTACCGCTGAGCGGACAGTTGGGCGTGAGCGGCGGCTGATCCTAACCGGAGGTTTGATCATGAAATGCACATCTTTTTTCTGGATCTCCCGATGGACTCATTTCTTCGAGAGCGTGACGGTGCCTGTCATCCTGGCCTTCGGCTGTCTGATCGGTGCGGTGCTGATGCCGGTGGCCGCAGGGGCGGACGATGAGGAACCCGGAGAAGAGCCGGAGGCAAGGATCGATGCGAGCAACCCCTCGGCCCTCGGAATTGTCATCGTCCCCGACCGCTTCGACGTCAAGATCTGGGTGAACAAGAGGCAGCCCGCGCGCTATCGCATCGGTGAACCGATTCGGGTCTACTTCCGCGCGTCGCGCGACGCCTACGTGACCATCTACGATCGCTCCACCGATGGCAGCATCGTGCGCCTGTTTCCGAACCGCTGGGACCCGGACAACTTCGTACGCGCGGATCGCTCATATCGCATCCCGAGCGGCGACTACGATTTGCGGGTGACGGGACCTTCGGGCACCGAGGAGCTCACCATCTACGCCACGTCGCGCAAGGACTTTCACCTCCGCCATGAGAGCGATGAGGACTACGAGCAAGTCCCGGAAGGTCGCCAGCGGCAGACAGTCGAACGCATTCAGATCATCCCGCCGAGTGAGCGGGCGGTCGACACGGTGCGCTTCACGGTTGGCCGGCGGGGGCACAGCGACGACCCAGAACCGGGGGTGATCATCGAGGGCCCGCGACACGGATACGGGGAAGAGTTTGTGGAGGACTGCTACCGCAACGTATTGAACCGCCGGCCCAGCCGCGAGGAGATGCGCGAGGCGATGGAGGCGGCGCGAGGGCGCGATGGGCGTGAGCGCTTGGTGGGCCGGCTGCTGGGCTCTGACGAGTACTACGTGATTTCGGTATATCGCGCCTTGCTCAGAAGGGACCCCGACGCGTCCGGGCTGCGGCACTACCTCGGGAGTCTGAGCTCGGGGCACATGAGCCGATCGGAGCTCATCGAAGACGTGCTGGAGTCTCCGGAGTACGCCCGGCAGCGCTAGGCGGAGCCCGGGCTGCGGGTGGCCTGGCAGCGGGGGCGCAGCGGGGTGCGGCGGCGGATCGGCGAGCAGAGCTGCCGCCGCGCGGGCTGACCGTTGCGCGAACGGGCATGCGCTGCTATACTTCGGCAGCGAATACGCATACATCCCTGGATGTGTGCGAAGTCCGCTTTTTGCAGGTGGAACTGTGCCTGGCCCAACCGATGTCGAAAATAAGGTGACCGAGCTCGTCGAGCAAGCGCTCGCGGGTACCGATATGCAGGCGCTCGACGTGAAGATTCGCGTCGAATCGGGGCGCCGCTTCCTCACGGTGTACCTGGATCGCGTCGGCGGGCGAATCGGCCTGGATGATTGCGAGCGCGTAAGCGAGGAGCTCAGTCTCCTGCTGGACGCGGCCGACGTGATTGCGGGGCGCTACTACTTGGAGGTGTCTTCGCCGGGTGTCGCCCGCCCGCTGACGAAGCCAGAGCACTTCCAGCGCTTTCTCGGCGAGCGCGCCAAGATCAAGGCGCACACGCCTATAAACGGGGCAAGGAGCTTCACGGGCACGATCGCGGCAGTCCATGAAGGCCGCGTGCTGCTCACGCTGGCGGATCGCGAAGGCGTCCAGGTGGAGATCCCTTTCGACGACATCGCGCGGGCCAACCTCGAACCTGATCTCATGTTTCGCCCCAAGAAGCGCCAGTCGACATAAGAAACGGAAGCAACGGAATGAATCGAGAACTCCTGCAGGTTATTGACCAGATTGAGCGCGAGCGCGGCATTTCGCGGGAAATCATCATCGAGGCCGTCGAGGCCGCGGTTATCTCCGCGTCGCGCCGCCGGCTCGGCACGGGAGAGAATCTCGAGGCCATCCTCAGTCGCGATAGTGGAGAGATCGAAGTTTACGCGCTCAAGTCGGTCGTTGCGGCGGTCGAGAACGCGATGACGCAGATCAGCCTGGAGGACGCGCGCACGCTGGTCGGCGAGGACATCGCCATCGGCGACGAGATCGAAATTCGCAAGGAAATCGAGGGACTCGGCCGCATCGCCGCGCAGACCGCCAAACAGGTCATTCTCCAGCGGGTCCGCGATGCCGAGCGCGAGCTGGTGTTCGAGAAGTACCGCGATCGCCAAGGCGAGCTGATCAATGGCGTCGTTGCGCGCGTCGATCGCGGCAACGTCTACGTCGATCTCGGGCGGTGCGAGGCGCTCTTGCCCTCCCGCGAGCTCGGTCCGCGCGATCACTTTCGCCGCGGCGACCGCATCCGGGCCTTCATCCTGGAAGTGCGGCAATCCGCCCAGGGACATCAGATCATTTTGTCGAGGACACACGCGGGTCTACTGCGACGACTGTTTGAGCTCGAGGTACCCGAAGTCTACGAGGGTATCGTCGAAATCCTGGGCTCGGTACGCGAGCCGGGTGGCCGCGGCAAGATTTCCGTCGTCTCGCACGACGCCAACGTGGATCCCGTCGGCGCTTGCGTCGGCATGAAGGGCAGTCGCGTGCAGGCGGTTGTCCGCGAGCTCCGGGGTGAAAACATAGATATTATTCCTTTTTCCGAAAATCCCAAGGACTTTATCGCCAACGCGCTCAGCCCCGCGCACATCAGCCGGATCGCGCTCAATGAGGCGGAACGGCGGGCCGAAGTGGTCGTCGACGAGTCGCAGCTCAGCCTTGCCATCGGAAAACGCGGACAAAATGTTCGCCTGGCTGCCAAGCTGACCGGCTGGCACATCGACATCGGTGCCGAAGGCGGTGTCGCGGCCGCGGTCTCGGGTGCCGCCGACGATGGTGACGAGATGCAGACTACCATCGACGCCCTCCAGGGCCTGGACAGCCGGACCAGAGAGGCACTTCAGCATGGACACATCCAGAGCTGCGACGAGATCGTCAAGATGGATGTGGCGGAGCTGGCCCGGGTGACCGGAGTCGCCGAGGTCGAGGCGGAAGCGCTGATCCACGCCGCCGAGCAGGCGTTGCGCCGCCAGGTCGACGCCGCCGCCGGGAACGGCGCAAGCGAGGTGCGGAGCTGAGAGGGCGCGGGTTCTGGCCATATGGAGAGTCGCCGCGGGATCGGGATGAGGGTGCTGAAGGGAGGTACTTCCAGTGAGCCGGGTACGCGTCTACGAGGTTGCGAAGAGATTGGGGTTGTCGAGTAAGGACGTCGTCGAACGTCTGGCCGCTGCAGGTGTCGATGTAAAGAGCCATCTCAGCTACGTGGAGCGCTCCGCGGCCGAGCAGGTTTTCGCGGAGAAACCGCGCACCCCAGATAAGGTTACTACACGGCCGCCGCGGTCGGAGCCCGCGGAGGTGGCGGAGGAGCGCCCCGAAGTCGCGCCACCGCCTAATGTCAGGGCGCGCAAACGGCAGGCTGCGCCTGAGCCCGTCGTTGCTCCACCTGTTACCCCTCCACCTGCTCCCGTGGTTGCTCGGCCGCGACCGGCTTCATCGTCCGCGCCCGCAGCTCCTCGCGTCGTTGAGCGCTCCCGGCCGGAAACTGCCGCGGCGCCGCGGAAACCTTCCGGCGAGTCGCAGGTCACGCGAGGTTACCGGGGAAGCTCCCGCGGAGAGGAGGAGGCGGGGCGCGAGTTTTTCCCCCGCAACCGCCCCTCGAAGCGCTTCCGGAAGCGCCGCCCAGCCCCCACCGAAACCGAGCAGCGGCACGTGCCGACACCGCCCGCTGACGGCAAGGTTCAGCTCGCCGGCCCCATGCTCGTGCGCGAGGCGGCGGAGCTCTTCGGTATCAGCGCTCCCGAGCTGTGCAAGCGGCTCATCATGCGCGGAATCATGGCCACGGTCAACCAGAGCGTGGCCAGCGAAGCACTGAAAGCGGTCGCCGAGGAGCTTGGCCTCACTGTCTCCGCGACGGAGCGGGTCACTGCCGCCACCGTTTCCAAGATCACGAGCAGCGCGCGCGAAGGCGCGCCACGAGTCGAGCGTGCTCCCGTCGTCACCGTCATGGGACACGTCGACCACGGCAAGACCTCCCTGCTCGACCGCATTCGCAAGACGAGCGTCGCGGCCGGGGAGGCCGGCGGCATCACCCAGCACATCGGCGCCTATTCGGTCGACACCCACTCGGGAAAGATCGTGTTTCTGGATACCCCGGGTCACGAGGCCTTCACGGCGATGCGGGCCCGCGGCGCCAGTATCACCGATCTCGTGATCCTCGTCGTCGCCGCCACCGACGGCGTGATGCCGCAGACGGTCGAGGCCATCGACCACGCCAAGGCAGCCGCCGTTCCCATTGTCGTCGCTCTCAACAAGATCGACTTGCCCGGCGCCGACATCAACCGCATCTATCAGGACCTCGCCCAGCACGATCTCGTCCCTGAGGCCTGGGGAGGCAAGACCGTGGTCGTTCCCTGTTCCGCCAAGAACGGAACCGGTATCGACGAGCTTCTCGAGATGGTCCTGCTTGAGGCCGAGCTCCTTGAGCTCAGCGCTGACCCTGAAGGCGTGGGACGCGGCGTCGTCGTCGAAAGTCGCATCGACCGCGGTCGCGGCCCCGTCGGCACCGTGCTCATGCAACGCGGCACGCTGCACATCGGCAGCCCCTTCGTTGTCGGTACCGTCTCCGGACGGGTGCGCGCCATGTTCGACGATCAGGGGCGCGAGGTAACGGAGGCGGGACCGGCTGCCCCCGTGGAAGTCATCGGCTTCGCCGATGTCCCCCAGGCCGGTGAGGTGCTTGAGGTCATCACTGCCGACCAGGATGGTCGCAAGCTCGTCGAAGATCGCCGGGCCAAGGCCGAGCTTGCCGCCGCCAGCGTCCCTGGCGGGCAGCAGGGCCTGCAGTTTCAGGTTGGCGACGATGAGGTGAAGCAGCTCACGATCATTCTCAAGACCGATGTCCAGGGTTCCCTCGAGGCGGTTTCCGACGCCTTGTTGCGCATCGGGACCGAGAAAATCAACATCAAGATTCTCCACGGCGCCGTCGGGCCGGTCAGCGACAGCGATGTCCTCCTCGCTTCGGCCACCGGCGCTATCGTGATCGGCTTCGGCATTCGACCGATTCCGAGCGCCGCCACCCTGGCGGCCAAAGAAAATGTCGAAATCAAACTCTATTCCATCATCTATGAGCTGATCGAGGAGCTCAAGAACGCCCTCTCCGGGCTGCTCAGCCCTACCTTCGAGGAGGAAAGCCTGGGGCGCGCCGAGGTGCGACAGACGTTCAGAGTCCCCCGCATCGGCGTCATCGCTGGATGCATCGTCCTCTCCGGGTTGGTGCGTCGCGCCAGCACCGCCCGGCTTGTCCGCGACGGTCGCGTCGTGCACACCGGCAAGATCGCGTCGCTCCGGCGCTTCAAGAACGACGCCCGTGAAGTCCTGGCCGGATATGAATGCGGGATCGGTTTCGAAGGCTTCCAAGACCTCAAGGTCGGCGATATCATCGAGGCCTTTGCCATGAAGGAGGTCGCGCCGACGAAGCTGTAGACACGTCGCGCCATCGTTTCATGATCGTGGGTACGCTGACTGTCGATTTGCTCGTTCACGAATCACAATCGCTAAAAGACAAGCGGCGAGTTGTAAAATCTCTCAAAGATCGACTGAAGTCGCGATTCAACGTTTCTGTTGCCGAGATCGGTGACCTCGATGATCGCCAACGAGCCTGCATCGGGCTTGCCACCATCTCGAATGACAAACGCGTTGTCGAGCGAACGCTGTCACTTGCTCTCCAGTTCGTGGAACAATCTTATCTTGCGGAAATAACCGACCATGTGGTCGAGATTTTGTGACTATCTCCATGATCCCAAGACCGTCTGCGCGGCTCGAGCGCCTCGCCGAGCTGTTGCATCAAGAAATTTCCCGCATCGTCAAATTCGATGTCAAGGACCCACGAACTGACTCGGTAACGATTACGCGAGTAGCGCTTAGCTCTGATTTTAGACACGCCAAGGTCTACTACGTCGCGTCGGGTGCCGCGGTGGATCGGAAAAGCGTCGAGCATGGAATCAACAGTGCTGTCGGCTTTATCCAACACCTCATCGGACAGCGGATCCGAGTCAAACACACGCCTACATTGCGCTTTATCTATGACCTGAGCATCGAGCAGGGTGATCACGTCGTCGAGGCCCTCGACCGCCTCAGCACGGCTCCGCCGGCCGAACCGCAGGAGGGCGGCGAATGAGGCAGGTCGAATTGGCCGCGACCGCAAGCCCCGCGCTCGTCGCGGCAGCCGCGGCCTTGCGATCCCACTGCCAGGTGGTAATCACGTCGCACGTAAATCCCGATGGCGATGCGATCGGGTCGGTTCTCGGTCTGGCGCGCGCGCTCGCGGATGCCCACTACGACGTTCGCGCCGCACTCCAAGATCCCGTTCCCTTCCGTTATCGCTCGCTGCCCGATCAGGACATCCTGTGCGCCGCGCCGCTTACGGCCTCTGCCGCGGGCCTCGTCGTCCTGTTGGAGTGCCCGACCTTCGAGCGCGCCGGCAACGTCCTCAGTCTCGAGCAAGTTCGCCGGGCCGGCGCCACCGTGCTCAACGTCGACCACCATTCCGACAACACCCGCTACGGCGACATCGACTTCGTGGACCTATCTGCCGCCGCCACCGGGCAGCTCGTGCTGGCTTTGCTCGACGAGCTCGCCGTGCCGGTGACTCCGAGCGTGGCCGCAAACCTCTATGCGGCGGTTCTTACCGATACGGGATCCTTCCAGCACGGCAACGTCACGGCGGATGTGCTGCGCACCGCAGCGCGCCTCGTCGACCTCGGCGCTGACCCCCATGCGCTGGCGCGAGAGATCTATCAGGTCAACCCTGCCGGGCGCTTGAAGCTCATGGCCGTGGTCCTGCAATCGCTCGCGCTCAGCGTCGACGGCAAGGTCGCATCACTGCTCGTCACCAAAGAAATGTTGCGTGAGTGCGGTGCCGTCCCCGCCGATACGGAGGACTTCGCAAACCTGGCCCGGTCCGTCGATGGGGTGCAGATCGGATTGCTTGTCCGACAGACCGACGGCGATGCCAGCAAGATCAGTCTCCGCTCGTACGGAGACATCGACGTTCAACAGGTCGCCCGGGTGTTCGGTGGTGGAGGCCACCGCAATGCCGCCGGTGCCACGGTTGCCGGCAGCGCCGACAGCGCTCGACTGCAGGTTCTCGACGTCCTTTTTCACTTCTTTGGATTCCGCTGACATGGACGGCTTTCTCCTCGTGGACAAGCCCGCAGGGTGGACGTCAAGCGACGTCGTTTGCCGGGTGAGAGCCGTGCTGTTCGGGCGCGCGTCGCGCCGCCGCAAGGCGAGTGCGGACGATCGCGTAGGCCACGCCGGCACCCTCGACCCGTTCGCCACGGGCCTGTTGGTTGTCGGTGTCGGGCGGGCCACGCGCCTCTTGGAGCTCGTTACGGAGCTCCCGAAAGAGTATCGAGCGACCGTTGCGCTCGGGTACCAGACCGACACGCTCGATGCCGACGGGAGCGTCCAGCAGACCGCCGCTGTTCCCGCGCTGTCGCGGCAACTCATCGAGTCTGCGCTCGCCGCTTTCGTAGGCGACATCGACCAGGTGCCGCCCATGTTTTCCGCGGCTCACGTCGACGGCAAGCGGCTGTATCAGCTTGCGCGTCGCGGTATCGAAGTGGAGCGGTCGCCCAGAACGATCCGCATCCACGCCCTCGCGCTTGTCGATTTCGACGACAACGCGCTGACCTTTTTGACACGATGCTCACGGGGAGCGTATGTCCGCGTTCTGGGCGCGGACATCGCCAGAGAGCTGGGAACGTGCGGAACTCTCACCGCGCTGCGCAGAGAAGCAATTGGAGATCTTCGCGCCGACGACGCCGTTCCCTTTGGTGACTTCGGAAAGGAAGGAGCGTTCCGGGATCTCGAGCCGGATGTGTTGCGCGCTCGCCTGCTCCAGTCATTGCTGCCGATGGACGCGGTCCTGAACCACGTGCCACGCCTGAGCGTCACCGCGGGTGACGCGGAGCGGTTGTGCCGGGGTCAGGCGGTCCGCCGACTCAGCGAACCGGAGCCGGCGTACGCGGTGACCTCGGCCGAGTCCTGGGTGCGGGTGTACGACCCCACCGGATGCCTGGTCGCGCTCGCCACGACGACGAACGGAAGTCTGCACCCGGTGCGGGTACTTCAGCATTCCGCGACGGAGCCTGCCGCCCCGACCGCCCATGACGACTTAAGGAGAACACACTAATGGCATTTACCACTGAGGATCGGACCAGAATTATCGGCGGCTACCGCACCCATGGAACCGACACCGGCTCAACCGAGGTTCAGGTCGCGCTGCTCACCGAACGGATTCGATACCTGACCGAGCATTTCAAAGCCCACACCAAGGATCACCACTCCCGGCGCGGTCTGCTCCGCCTCGTCGGCAGACGGCGCCGCCTGCTCAACTACCTGAAGCGGTGCGATGTCGACAGTTACCGAAATCTTATCGATCGCCTCGGCATTCGCGGCTAGCGCGAAAAACGGGCGACGGAGAACTACTCATGAAGTATGGACAGGTGGCGTGTACACTGCGCGAGGAGCCGATCGTTTTCGAGGTCGGTCGCCTCGCCCGGCAGGCCAAGGGGGCCATCGTGGCGCGATGCGGCGAGTCGATCGTGCTATCCGCCGTTGTGGCGACCGATGACAAGACCAGCTCCGATTTTATTCCTCTTACCGTTGACTACCGTGAGAAGGCTTTCGCCGCCGGCAAGTTTCCTGGCGGGTTCTTCAAGCGCGAAGGAAGGCCGACCGAGCGCGAGACGCTCACGAGCCGGCTGATCGACCGGCCAGTGCGACCGCTTTTCCACAAACAGGTTCGCAATGAGATCCAGATCGTCTGCTTCGTCTTTTCTGCCGACGGCGTGCACGACACGGATATCCTTGCGATGAACGCGACCTCCGCCGCGTTGCACGTTTCGGATATTCCGTGGGACGGCCCGCTCGGCGCGGTACGCATCGGCAGAGTGCGGGGCCAGTGGATGCTCAACCCGACGTTTGCAGAACGTCAGGCGGCGGACGTGGAAATTGTCGTCGCGGGTAGTCGCGACGGCATCATCATGGTCGAGGGCGGCGCCACCGAGCTCGCCGAGAAGGACCTCGTCGAGGCCCTGGAGCTGGCCCACGCCGGCGTCGTCAAGGTGATCGCCGCGCAGGAAACGCTGCGCGCCGAGGTGGGCAAGCCGAAGACCGTCTGGGAGCTCGCCGCCAAGGTCCCCGACACGTGTACGGCGAAGGTCGACGAGCTACTCGGGCGGCGCCTCGGAGATGCCCTGCTGGTCAGTGACAAGCACCGGCGCCAGGACACGATCCGCGCTCTGCGCTCGGGGCTGCTGGCAGAGCTCGCCGCGCAAGGAGTCGCCGAAGACGCGCTGAAGGAGTACGCGGACGGCTTCGAAGAGGTGTTGCGCCGAGACGCACGGCGCATGGCGCTGGACCATGGCATTCGTATCGGTGGTCGCTTGACCCGCGAGGTGCGCCCGCTGGACATCGAAGTCGGCGTGCTGCCGCGAGTCCATGGCTCCGCGCTGTTTACCCGCGGCCAGACCCAGTCGCTCGCAGCGGTAACCCTCGGGACAAGCGATGATGAGCAGGTCATCGATGACCTCGGAGCGGAGACCGTCAAGCGCTTCATGCTGCACTACAACTTCCCGCCATTCTGCGTCGGCGAGGTGAAGTTCCTGCGCGGACCCGGAAGGCGGGAAATCGGGCACGGTGCGCTCGCTGAACGCGCCATCAAGCCGGTGATCCCCTCCCAGGAGGTGTTCCCCTACGCAATCCGCGTCGTTTCCGAGATCCTGGAAAGCGACGGGTCTTCTTCCATGGCGAGCGTCTGCAGCGGCTCACTTGCGCTCATGGATGCCGGCGTGCCCATCAAGGCGGCGGTGGCGGGTGTCGCCATGGGGCTCGTCAAGGAAGGGTCAAAGGTCGCGATCCTCACGGATATCCTCGGCGCCGAGGACCACCTCGGCGACATGGACTTCAAGGTCGCCGGCACACGCAACGGCGTCACCGCCATTCAGATGGACATCAAGGTCGGCGGCGTCACCGCCGACATCATGAAGGTCGCGCTCGAGCAGGCCCGCGAGGCGCGCCTGCACATTCTCGACCGCATGGACGAGGTCATGGCCGGGCCGCGCGCCAAGCTGTCGCCGTACGCCCCGCGCATCGAAACGCTGCACGTCGACCCGGATCGGATTCGTGATATCATCGGCCCAGGTGGCAAGACGATTCGCCAAATTACCGCCGAAACCGGCGCCAAGATTGACGTCGAAGACGATGGGACGGTGCACGTCGCGAGCTCCGACGAGGCCAAGCTGAAGGCCGCGCTGAGCTGGATTCAACGCCTCACGGAATCTCCTGAGGTCGGCAAGACCTACCTCGGAAAGGTGCGGCGCGTTGAATCCTATGGCGCCTTCGTCGAGATCTTGCCGGGAACAGACGGGCTCTTGCACATTTCCCAGATCGCCGAGTACCGCGTCAAGAGCGTTCGCGACGAGATTCGCGAGGGCGACGAGGTGCTCGTGAAGCTCATCGCCATCGACCCACAAGGTCGACTGAAGCTCTCCAGGAAGGCCGTCTTGAGCAACTCGGACGAGCCCCAACACGCAATGCTGGCGGACGGATAGGCCGTTCGCTGTCGCGGCGGGGCGGGACCTCAGGTCTCGCACCCGCCTATCCCTCACCCCCTGCAAGGTGGCATTCATGAACGACCTTGGGGTCATCTTTCAGAAGTCTGTACTCGACAATGGCCTTGTGGTCGTTTCTGAAGCGGTTCCGTATCTCAAATCCATTGCGCTGAGCGTCTTCGTCAAGGTCGGCTCGCGCGACGAAAACGAGGATCCACCGGGCGTGTCGCACTTCATGGAGCATCTTTTCTTCAAGGGGACGACGCGGCGGAGCTGTGCCGACATCGCGCAGGAAATCGACGCCATCGGTGGCCTCTTCGACGCCTTTACCAGCAAGGAGTACACCGGGTTCTTCATCAAGGTCCTCGATGAGCACCTTGAGACTGCCGTGGATCTGCTATGGGACATTCTGCTGCGGCCACTGTTCGCAGAAGAGCACGTTACCGGGGAACGTTCCGTCATCATTGACGAGATTCGCATGGTCGACGACAATCCCGAGGAGGTTGTACACGAGCAGTTCAATGAGGCGTTTTATGGTAACCACCCGCTGGCGCGCCCGATCCTGGGGACGCGCGAGAGTGTCGGCGCGATGCGACGCGACGATGTTCTCAGGTACTACGGGCGCTTCTACAAGCCGGATCGGTTTGTTATTGCGGCTGCCGGCAACGTCGAGCATGATCGACTGCTGGCGCTGCTGGCCGTGCAAGCGAGCCGACAGCCGCTCACCGGAGTGTCCGTGCGCATGGTCGTTGCGCCGCCCGTCGCGCACTTCGGCACGCTCACTCGCCAGCGCGATCTCGAGCAGATCCACTTCACGCTGGGCTTCCCCGCGCCCCAGCAAGATGATCCGGACCGCTTTCCCGCCCACCTCTTGACCTCGATTCTGGGGGGCACCATGAGCTCGCGGCTATTTCAAATCGTGCGCGAGGAGCACGGGCTCGTGTATTCAATCTACGCTTCGCGGGCCGCATTTCACGATACCGGCTACCTGTCGATCTGCGCCGGATGCGCGCCGGAGGTGTTAGGGCAAGTGTTGAGCCTCACTGCCGACATCATCGCCGACCTCAAGCGAGACGGCGTCGAGGAAGCCGAGCTTGAGCGATGCAAGCAACAGTTTCGCGGCAGTTTTCTGCTGGGCCAGGAGAGCTCGAGTGCGCGGATGACCTCAATTGCTCAGCAGGAGATCTACTTCGGTCGCCGCTTACCCCCCGAGGAGACCTTGCAGGAGGTTGCGGCGGTCACGCTGCAACAGGTACAGGACCTCGCCAATCGCGTATTGCGGTCGGAGCAGCTATGCGGGGTGTTTCTGGGTCCCCTGGACGAGAGCTGCTCGGCGTTGGCCGAGCTGCGGCTCTAATCTGGGCCTGGTGCCAGTGGGCCTGGGTGGTGGTGCGCGCAAAGCGCGCGCTGATCGCTGGGGAGTGAGCTCATGATCGAGCGATACACGTTGCCGGAAATGGCCCGTATCTGGTCGGAGGCGTTCAAGCTGGAGCATTGGCTTGAGGTGGAGCTGGCGTGGCTGGATGTGTTGGCCGAAAAAGGGGTCATTCCGAGCGAGGTCCCGGGGCTCATTCGGCGCCAGGTCCATCTCGATCCGGCACGCGCCGCGCAAATCGAGGAGATCGTGCAGCACGACGTCATCGCCTTTCTGACTTCGCTCAGCGAGCAGCTCGGTCCGGAAGGTCGCTACCTCCATTACGGTTTGACGTCGTCGGATATTCTTGATACGGCGCTGGCGCTGCAGCTTCGCGAGGCTGGGGCGCTGATCATGCGCGAGCTCGACGCGCTTGTCGCGGTCGTTGCGGGGCAAGCATGGCGGCATCGCGACACGGTGATGATCGGCCGCACGCACGGCGTGCATGCGGAACCGATCACGCTCGGGTTCAAGCTCGCGGGGTGGCACGCGGAGCTGAACCGGTGCCGCGAGCGGTTGGCCCGCGCGATCCGTACGGTTTCCGTCGGGAAGCTCAGCGGCGCGGTCGGCATCCATGGAACGACGGATCCCGAGGCCGAGGCCGAGGTGCTGAGCCGGTTCGGCCTGAAGCCGGAGCCCGTCGCAACGCAGGTCGTGCCGCGTGACCGCCACGCCGAGCTGATGTTCGCGCTCGCCGCGATCGGGGCCGCGCTGGAACGTATCGCCACCGAGGTGCGCAGCCTCGCCCGCCCGGAAATCCGGGAAGTGGAGGAGCCCTTTCGCCAGGGACAGAAGGGGTCGAGCGCCATGCCGCACAAGCGAAACCCGGTGCTCTGTGAACGCATGGCGGGGATGGCGCGGCTGCTCCGCGGCAACCTCACGGTGGCGCTCGAAAACGTCGCGCTTTGGCATGAACGGGACATCAGTCACTCGTCGGCGGAGCGCATCATTCTTCCCGACTCGACGATTCTTGCGCATTACATGCTGCGAAAGCTGACGCGCGTCATCGCGGACATGGTGGTCTATCCCGAACGCATGCTGGCCAACATGACGGCTTCTCACGGTCTGGCGCTCAGCCAGCGGGTCCTGCTCGCGCTCATCGCCAAGGGGTTGTCGCGCGAGGCCGCGTACGCGCTTGTGCAGCGTGGCGCGGCGCGCTGCTGGGATGAGGGTCTGGACTTCCAGGCGGTGCTGGATACCGATCCGGAGATTCGCGCTATGCTATCGGCGCAGGAAATCCAGGCCTGTCTGGATCTTGGAGCTCATCTTTCTCACGTGCACGGCATTCTTGACCGCGCGGGCATCAAGAGCCCCGCGGCTCCGGAGGAGTAACCCATGATCGAGAGCAGCGTCGCCGGAACGTGGCGCGAGCGCTCAAGTTGCATCTTGTTGGCCGTTGTCCTGGCGGGAGCTCTGTTTACCGCCTATCTCCCGAGCGGTAGCAGCGGCGCTGCCGAGGGGACGACGACCGAAACGTTCACCTCTTTTGAAGCCAGCTCCTATTTCAGCTTCCTGGCGGTGTCGCTTGCAGACGAGCGGGAGCTCTTGTCGGTGCGGCCCGATAGCCCGGTATACACGGGGAGAGCGCTCTCGCTTTTCTCTCGCGCATACTGCCTCAAGCGACTGGGGACAAGTCACCTGTTTCACGTCCGGGCGCTGGCGGATTCTGCTCCGGATGGCAACGGCCGCGTCTCGGGAAACGTGTACGTGCTCAACGAAGGGGATCCCGATGCCGGTGAGGCGGTCATGGACGCCCTGGCCTACCTGATCCAGCGGCGCGGCGTGACAGCCATAGGGGGTGACATCGTCGCGGTGGAGGAGGCTACGCCGGTTGACGGCGGAGGGGCGGTCCCCGCGGTCGGCCGCGATGGCGGCCCGGTCCGCATCCATGTGCGCCCCGGAGCTGACGGCACACAACCGGAGGTATCGGTCGCGCCGGCGTCGACTTATTTCGCGCTTCTCAATGAGGCGCGAACGGGTGCCGGGCCGGGCGCCGGCATCTCCGTTTTCCCCGTGCCGCTGGACGGCCGCGAGGGATTTGTGATTACCGGCACGGCGGTGCCCGGCGCTCCAGAGCAAGTTTTTTCGCTCGCCCCGCGCTACCCGGCACTCGCGGATGCCTGGTCCTTGCGCGATGCGCTCGACAAGCGAAAGGTATCGTGCGGTGGCCGAGTGCGGCAGGGGGCGGCTCCCAGTCAACCCGTGACGTTGGCCACGCACGTGTCGTCGCCACTATCGATTCTCTTGCGCCGGAAGGATCCGGCCGCCTGGCGCGTCGTGCTCGATGCCGGTCTGCGCGCGATCGCCCAGGAGGAAAGCGACAAGCATGGCCGCCCGATCTCGGCGGTCGAAGCGCTGGAAGCCTTCATTTCCCGCGTAAGCGGCCAACGGGCGTTGCTGGACGTTACCGGGACGCGAGCCGGGAGCGCCCTGACCGCTCGGGACTTGGTAAGGTTGCTGGTTTGGGTCTATAAGGATTTCCAGTTGTGGCCCGAGTTTACCTGGGGTCTGGCACCATACGAGGAGACGGCGCAAAGCGGTACTACGGTCGCGGAACAGTCTCGATTTTTTCGTGAACGTTCGCCGGGAATCGACGTAATTGCCGGGTACCTGCAAACCAACACCGGGGAGCGCGTGGCGCTCGCGCTGGTGATCAATCAGTCGACGGCGGTAGAGGCCGAGCGGCGCGACCTGGAAAAGCGGTTGCTGATGAGGATTGCGGAAGGGCGGTAGGCCGATGAGCAATGATGAAATGAGGGAAATGATCGCCGGCCTCATGGTGCTGGGGGTGCCCGGCATCGCACTCGACGAGGGAATGCGCGGACTCCTGTCCGCAGGACTGGCAGGAGCGTATCTCGGCGGGCACAATATTCACTCGCGTGCGCAACTCACGACACTGACGACGGCGATTCAGCAGACGCGCCAGCAGAGCGCGGCGAACGTCCCTGGAAGCGCTCTCCCGAAGCTCATCTTGGTGGAGCACGAAGGCGGGACGGTGCACCATTTCGGCACGATCGCCACGCATTTTCCGCCGCCGATGGCGTTGGGAGCAACCAATAGCGAGGAGCTCGCGCGCCAGGTGGCGGAGCAGATGGCAGCGGAAGTAGCCCGCCTCGGTGTGAACTGCATCGTGGGACCGCTGTTCGACCGCACGTCGCCTTCGCCGCGGTCTTCGCTCGGCACACGCACGTTCGCAGCGGAGCCGCGAACCGTGGGGCGACTGGGGGCGGCGATGATCCGGGGGTATCGAGAGGCCGGCGTCCTGTCCGTTGCCAAGCATTTTCCGGGCCTCGGCCGCGCGCACGATGAAGCCCACGTGGCGACACCGACGGTCCTGGTCGACGCCGCGGCGCTCGCCGAAGACCTCGACCCGTTTCGCGACGCGGTCGCGGCGGGGGTCGACGTAATGATGACAGCACACGCCGCATACCCCACGATTGGCTCAGGACATCTACCCGCCACCCTCGATCCGCGTATCACCCGGCTCCTGCGCGAAGACGTTGGCTTCTCCGGCCCGGTGATGACCAGCGACCTCACGCTCACCGCGGTAAAGCGGACCGGATCGTACGTGGCGCAGCTCGCGCGCCGCGCCCTGCTGGCGGGTGCACAGCTCTTGCTGATCAGCGACGCGGGAAGGCACCCGGAAGAAATCGTTGACACGCTCGCGCGCATGGCCGAAGCCGATGAGACTCTCGCCGCGGCAGTGAAGGCCGCGCACCAGATCGTGGTCGGCCTGCGGGAGCGGCTTGCCGAGCCGCGCTCGGCCGAGGCGGAAAGTGCCGAGGCGACTCAGGCCCTGGGGCGTCGCGGCGAGGAATTGGCGCGCGTCGTAGCCTTGCAGTCAATCGCCGTGCTGGGGCCAACGGCCTTTCGGCCCCTCCAGGTTGCCGCTGATGACTGGCTGCCGGTCGTGCTCCCGCAAAGCCAGCGCAACCGCTTCGGCAACGACCCGATACGCGGTCACGTGGGCTGGTTTGCCGAGTTTATTCTCGAGTACCATTCCAAGCTCAGAGTGGTGAATGTCGGCGGGTTGGTGAGTCACCTGGACCGCGCCCGCGAGGCCACCGAGGGGTGCAGCGCCGCCATCGTGCTCCTGTGGGCGAGCGGACCGTCGGCAGAGCGCCTGTGCCGGGAGCTCGCCGCCAAGGTTCGGCAGCTCTACGTCCTGTGGCTTGGACGGCCCCAGGATGCGGTCGATCTGCCGCCGTGGCTGCCGGTGCTGTGCACCTACGGCACCTCGCGCGCCTCGTTGTGGGCGGCCGCGCGCGTGCTGTTCGGCCTGGAAAGCTCCGGCGTTCGCGAGCTGCCGCGACTGCCCTCTGAAGAAGCGTGACGAGATATGCAATGCTTGCGACGTCGCCGCTGCTTGTCGTGGCTGGTGGCGGTGCTCGTCGTGTGCGCCACGTCTGGCTGCCGCGGGGCGCAGACCGGCGGCGAAAACGAGCTGGTCGTCGGGCTCGTCAACTTCCCGGGACGCCTGGACCCCCGCTTTGCGACGGATGCCGTAGCGCAGCACATCGACCAGGTGGTCTACGCGGGCCTGCTGCGCCGCAACCGCGAGCTGGGACTCGACCCCGATCTCGCCACTGCCTGGTCGGTGAGCGAAGACGGCCTCACTTACAACTTCACACTGCGGAGCGGGGTGGTCTTTCACGATGGCCGGCCGCTTACCGCCGCGGACGTCGCCTACACCTATGAGTCGCTGCGCGATCCCGCGGTGGCGTCGCCCAAGGCCGGGGCACTGGAGGCACTCGCCTCCGTGACGAGCCTCGACGACCACCGCGTCGCGTTCACGCTCAAGCAGCCGTTCGCATCGTTTCCGATCAACTGCGTCCTCGGCGTCGTGCCTTCGGGGACGCCGCCTCAGGATGTCATACCGCCACCCGGTGCGGGTCCTTTCAAGGTCGACAGCATCGAGGATGGCGAGACGGTCGTCGTGCGCGCGCACGACCAATATTTTGGCCCAAGGGCCGGTGTGGACCGCATCGTCTTTCGCGCCATACCTTCGGACACGACGCGGGTTCTGGAGCTCGAAAAGGGCAGTATCCATTTCCTGCAGAACGATATCCCTCCGGCCGACGCCAGGCGGCTCGCAACGACGGCGGGGATCGTCGTCGACGAGTCCGAAGGCACCGATGTCGCCTACCTCGCTTTCAATCTCGATGATCCAGCGCTCGCAAAGGCAGAAGTTCGCAGGGCGATCGCACTCACCGTTGACCGCGCCGGCCTGATCCGCTCTTTGCTCGATGGACAGGCGTCCCCGGCAGACAGCCTCCTCGCACCCATTCACTGGGCACATGCGCCCGATCTTCCTCCCCTCAAGCGCGACGTCGTGGCGGCCAGGACGCTGCTCGAGCAGGCAGGCCTCCGCGATCCCGATGGCGACGGGCCGCTTCCCCGTCTGTCGCTTGCGCTCAAGACCAGCCAAAATCCATTCCGCCAGCGCGTCGCCGAGTTTCTCGCGAACGATCTCCGCCAGATCGGAATCGACATGAAGATTCAGACGTACGAGTGGGGGAAGTTCTTCTCCGACGTCCAGGAAGGGCGTTTCCAGATGTTCTCCCTGCAGTGGGTGGGGGTCAGCGACCCTGACCTCTTCCACATGGTTTTCCATTCCGCCCGCGTCCCCCCAGGCGGGGCGAACCGCGGGCGCTACCGCAACGCCGATGTGGACCGTCTGGCGGACGAGGCGCGAACGCGATCGGACGACGCGACGCGAGCCGCTGCCTACCAGCAAATCCAGCGCATACTCGCCCAGGACCTGCCCTACATCTATCTCTGGCATCCCCGGCAAGTCGTCGCGCGCCGAGACTTCGTTACCGGGTTCAAGCCGTACCCGACCGGAGACTACACGGCCTTGAGCGAGGTCCGCATCGCCAAAAGGTAGCGCGCCGGGCTCCAAGACGCGCGGTTGCCCACGGGACGACGTTACTTCTATTCCGGGAACAAATTCGCCATGCCTTTATTGCCTGATCCGATTGAGATTATCTCGACTGCTCTGACCCTGCCTCGCGCCGGCGTTGCGGCCGTAGTGCAGCTTCTCAATGCCGGTGCCACCGTGCCCTTCATCGCGCGCTACCGCAAGGAAGTGACGGGAAGCCTCGACGAAGTCCAGATCCGCGCCATCCAGGAGCGCGTGGCCTACCTCATCGAGCTCGAGGAGCGCAGAACGACAATTCTCGATTCCATTACGGCACAGGGCAAGCTAACGCCCGAGCTCGCGGCGCAGATCGCCGGTTGTGACACCAAAGCGGCCCTCGAGGACGTCTATCTGCCGTACAAACCGAAGCGGCGCACGCGCGCCACAATTGCTCGCGAGCGCGGCCTCGAGCCCCTGGCGATGCGCATCCTCGAGCAGTCGCCGGCGGCGGACCCCGACGCCGAGGCCGCCACCTACGTCGATGCGGTCAAGGACGTTCCGGACAGCGGCAGCGCCCTTGCAGGCGCCCGTGACATCGTCGCCGAGATCGTCGCCGAGCGCGCGGAGGTGCGCGCCACCGTCCGTACCTCGATGGCTCGCGACGGCGTGCTGGTCTCTGCCGCCGTTCCTGACGCCACCGCCGAACCGACCAAGTTCGAGCAGTACTATGACTTCCGCGAGCCGCTCGCGACGATTCCTTCCCACCGATATCTGGCCATCCAGCGCGGAGAACGCGACGGTGTCTTGCGGTCAGCGATCGAGCTCGATACGGAGGCCCTGATCAGCTCGGTCTTGCGCCTCGCCGGGATGCGCCGCGAATCTCCATACGCCTCCCACCTCGAGGCCGCGGTGCGTGACGGGTTCAAGCGCCTGCTCTTGCCGAGTGTGGAATCCGACGTGCGGGTCGATGCGAAGATGCAGGCGGACCGCGACGCCGTGGACGTATTTGCGAGCAATCTTCGCAGCGTGCTTATGGCGGCCCCGCTCGGCGAGCGATCGGTGGTCGGCATCGACCCCGGCCTACGCACCGGGTGCAAGTCCGTTGCCGTGGACGCGACCGGAAAGTTTCTCGAGACGATCACCATCTACCCGACAATACCGGGCGGTGTTGAGCGCGCCCGCGCCGATCTGCTGCGGTTCCTCGCTCGCCACAAACCCTATGCCGTGGCCGTAGGCAACGGCACGGGCGGCCGAGAAACGTTTGCCTTCGTGCGCGAAATCCTGGCGGCGGCCCACCTCGATAACGTGATCACCGTGCAGGTCAACGAGGCCGGTGCGAGTGTCTACAGCGCGTCGGACATTGCCCGCGAGGAGTTTCCGGACCTCGACCTGACAATTCGCGGCGCGATCTCCATCGCGAGGCGCCTGCAAGACCCGCTCGCCGAGCTTGTCAAGCTCGACCCCAAGGCAATCGGCGTCGGCCAGTATCAGCACGACGTCCACCAGCCGCTATTGCACCGGAAGCTGGAGGAGGTGGTCGAGAGCTGCGTGAACCTCGTGGGCGTGGAGCTGAACACCGCCTCGGCGCCGCTGTTGGCGCGCGTTTCCGGCATTGGCCCGGCGCTCGCGCGCAAGGTCGTGCGGCATCGCGAGACGGCGGGGGCTTTCCGCAGCCGCCGCGAGTTGCTCGACGTCTCCGGGCTCGGCCCCCGGACGTTCGAGCAGGCTGCGGGATTCCTCCGCGTCGCCAACGGTGAGCACCCACTCGATGCCTCGGCGGTTCACCCCGAGCGCTATGAGCTCGTCGAGCGGATGGCCGTGGACCTCGGCGTGGCCGTCGGCGAGCTCGTCGGCGGCACGAGCATCGCCGACCGCATTCCGCTGGAGCGATACGTGGGGGCTGATGTCGGCCTGCCGACACTACGCGACATCGTTGCCGAGCTGAAAAAGCCGGGGCGCGACCCGCGGGACGCCTTCGAGGCGCCGCGTTTCCGCGACGATGTGCGCGAGATCGCCGACCTGCAACCCGGCATGGTGCTCGAAGGCGTGGTCACAAACGTCACCAACTTCGGGGCCTTTGTCGACATCGGCGTGCATCAGGACGGGCTCGTGCACATCTCGCAGCTCGCGGACCGGTTCGTGAAAGATCCGAGCGAAGTCGTGCAGGCGGGCCAGAAGATTCGCGTGCGGGTGTTGGAGGTGGATCTGGCGCGGCGCCGAATCGCGTTGTCGGCGCGGTCGGAGCAGAGTGCGCCGGTGGCGAACGAGCGGTCGGCGCGAGCCGAAGGAGCGCAGCGGCCGCCGCGGGATGGGCGCGGCGGGGGAGACCGCGGCGGTGGCCGCGACGCCCGCGGATCCCAGCCCGCATTCCGCAACCGCGCGCTCGCCTCGCAGCTCAAGAGGCAATCGTAGCGCGGTTTGCGCAAAGCAAGGCAAATTTGTACAAGTTTTCGGGTGGGCGCGCCGCCCCCGAACCACCGCCAGTTCGCCTGCAAGCTGCGGCGTAGGCGCATCGCGAACACCCGTCCACCTCACCTCCCCTCGCCCGCGGGGGATGGCCGGATGGAGGCATTGTCGCCTCGACGCCGAGCAGCCGGTGGAACCTCCAGGCGGCGGGGGCGCCTGGCTGCGATGCGCGGCGAGCCCCCGTGCGTGTGTTGGTCCGGGAGTTGCATGTAGGCCAGCGAGTCTGCTCCGGTCACAGCCTGACCAAATTGTGATGAAAAAGTCCACGGAGCGGCTTGGCCCCAGAGTCGATAGACAACCCAGGAGAAGCAACAGATGAGAGCAAGAGCGAGCCGCCTATTCGTCGTCACGGGAGCAGTCGCGCTGGCGGTGGGGTGTGCGGAGCTGCCCGGCGGAGAGGATGAAGCGGGTGTGGTGCGTTCGGTCGGCAGCACCTGCGTGGTCATTGACCGCAACGAGGGCACCGTGGCCGATGCGCATGTCTGGCAGCAGAAGCCGGACAAGAACTGGGGCGGCTCAAACTCCCTCACCACCAGCCGCGGCTCGGTCGGTGATCGGCAAGCGTTGCTGTACTTCGACACCAGCGCGATTCCGCAAGACGCGGTTGTCGAGTCGGCGACGCTCACGTTGAACGTGCTTCTCTATGGGGGAGCGCCGGTCGACGTGTACCGCATCAAGGAGCCTTGGAGCGAGGGCACGGTAACGTGGAACAGTTTTGGCAGCAACTACGATCGCACCGAGATTTGGACGACTCTGCCAGGAAGCAGCCCGACGTCGGCAGACCTCACGGCGCTGGTACAGGAGTGGGTGCGGTTCGCAGGCGCGGGAACGCCTGGTTTCATGAACCGGGGCATGCTGCTGAACCGCGTTACCGGCGGCAGCACGGTGTTCGCCAGCAGCGAGTGCGCAACCTCAGGAACGTGCGGCGCCTCAGACCTGCAACCCAGGCTCGAAGTGTGCTATTCCATCGGCAGTCCGATCGAGCTGTTCTGAGCGCTGCCATGGACCCGCGGACGGTGTCACGAACGATGACGACCCAGTGGACGGACCAGCGGCGGTTGCGCCTCTTTGAGCGCGCACTCTCCTTTCTCCGCCGCGAGCGCGAGGCGCTATCCCGCAATCTACCGGAGGCAGAAGCGGCGCAGGGAACGCCGGGAGCTGACTGCAGCAGGCACCGGGGCCGGGCGGAAGCGCCGCGGCTCGGCTACGAGCGGAGCGGGGACATTGCGACACGACTGCAGCTCGAGATAGACCGGGTCGCCGAGCAGCGAAACGCCCTTCGGCAGCGACTCCGGGAAGGGGGAGGCCCGGAATTTTCGGCGTCGGCCTAGTATCGGGTGATGCTCCTTTACAAGTGTCCACGCGCATTGCGCCCGCCATGGTGCAAACCACATTCCGCCGGCGCCGTTTTTCGGCGCCGGCAAGATGGCGGAAGGGCGCTTCCTTACAAGCTGGGCGTTCGGAGCTGCATTGCCAGTGTGCGCGGACCTCTGGTCGCAGCGTTGTCGGGCCCAAGAATGCGGGCCAGCGGCCGGTGCACCCAGGTGTCGCACCGTCTTCAACTTCCGGCAGCTTGCAGGGGCGCTATTCGTCGTCCCGAACGTGCCCTCCGTGTCCCGCTTTCTCGGACCTCAATCGAGGTCACCGCCCAGAGCGCGCAGACGCTCCGCCAGGCGCTCCGCCCGCTCCCGCTCCCGCGCCGCTTCCGTGCTCGCGATCCGTGCGTGTTCACGCTCGAGCTCCGCCCGCTCCCGCTCCCGCGCCGCTTCCGTGCTCGCGATCCGTGCGTGTTCATGCTCGAGCTCCGCCCGCTCCCGCTCCCGCTCCGCCCGCTCCGCGCCAGTCAGGATGAGCCGCCCCTCGCTGTCCTGCCACCGCAGCCATTCTCCCGTCAGCCCCTCGAACGTGCCGCGCCAGATCGTCACGCCGAGCCCCACGTCCGGCAGCAGCTCGGGAGCCACGGGTCGGTAGGTTTCTGCGCCGCTGACCTCCATGCATTTCAGGGGCTCGCCCGAAAGGTGGGCCTCGGGGTCAAAGATGATGTAGTAGAGCACCCGCATGCGGCAATAGCGCCGTAACTTGACGTCAAGCTCCCCGCCCACGCGATTCGAGACGATTTCGATCACCACGTCCGGCGGCTTTCCGGCCTCCCAGAGGAAGTAGCTGCGATACCGCTTTTCGTGAAGGTGTGGTGGGAGGTGGACGTCCAGGCTCAGCAAGACGTCCGGCACCACGGGCGGCTCGCGGACCGAGGTGACGACTCCGACATTGGCCGTGGCCTGAAACGTGCGGCCCGCACCCGGCCCCGGCCAGCTCGCATACAGCGGCTCGGTGAGCAGCCGCATCTGCTTCTCGGAAAAGATGTTGTCCACGGGTGCATCATCCTCGGTAACCAGGCTGTCGATATCGGGCATATCCTCCGGTCGGAGCACCGGGGGCGCGGCGAGGACCGGCTCGGCCGCCAGGGCGACATCTGCCATAAGCTCCACCTCCTCTCGGGTGATGCGCGTTTCCGCCGCCGCGATCCGCGACCCGAAAGCGCGCCGGCGCGGGCGGCCCAACCGGTACGGCCACGCCTGTTCCTACTAGCCTACCGCACCCGCGGCAGGCCGTCAACGCCGTGCATCGTGGGCGTGGTGGCAATTCTCCGCTGGTCCATCACTCGAGGTCGCTCCCCTGGCGCGCACAGACGTTTCGCGCGGCTTTCCGCGTGCGTCGCGATCGGGCCTGGCGTGCTCCGCAAGTGGACGTCGACGGGTCTCGGCGGCGATCGTCGTTCACACTTGCGGTAGGGGGTGCTGTGCCTCGGTAGGACAGCGGGTGGCCGAACGTGCCGAATGTCGGATGATAGTACTCCGCCTCGCAGTAGCCGATCCGGCCGAGCTCGCTCGCGGCGAAGAGCTTCCTCGCCGCCATCGACGGTTGCCGGAGCGGTCGATCTGGTTCGGGAGCTCGGGTTGACAGATGCGTCACTCCGGCATCGGCAACTGACAGGACGCGGGGAAACTCGGGGGCTGCGGACCCCCAACCATGATGTCGTCTTGGGCCTTGTCTCGGCGATGCACACTGTAGACCTCCAGCTCGTCCCCGAGGATGAACATCCATTCTTCGCCCGTTTTCCCTTCGGCCCTGTAGCTCTGGAGCCGATTCAAGGTAAGCTCGATGCTCTCGGCTTGCGTACGATACAGGGAGTACATTTTGCGGAACGTGCCCCCGCCCCCGACCCAGGCGATCTTCTCGAGCAGGAGGCGCTCGATCTCGTCCCAGTCGGTCATCCAGTTGATAGCCTGGGCTACGAGAAAAGGACTGGCCGGGTCTTTCTCGGCCTCCGCGAGCCAAAAACGCACGTAGTGCGACCAGCGATCAATTCGCCTCATGCGCTGCTTGTTCAGATCGCGCTGAAAAAGCGTGAACTTGTGCCACGGGATGGCGGCTTCCGCCGGGGTGAGGCCCACCCGCCACACGGCGGGCTCGGGCTGCGGCGGGAGCTCCGCGATCCACGCGAGCTCCGGCACCCGCGCGATTGCTGGGTCGAACGATGCCACCACCTCGTAGGAGCCCAGCCTCAACGGGCAGCCGTCTCGCAGGTGCACCTCGAAGGGAATCGAGACCGAGCTGTCCGGGCGCAGCTCGCTTGACGGGTGCAGCTTCTCGGCCTTCTCCCAGCGCCGGATGCCACTGGGGAGACTACTAAAGGCCAGACCGGATTCGGTCGTAGTATCGACATCGAAGCTTAGCTCCACCCAGGACTCGGCGCGCTGGCCGTCGTGCCGGATCTCCAAGCGCAGGAAGTCCCGCCAGGATACGCCGCGGGCGCTCACCGGGTAGGGATCTCCCACGCTGCTGCCATTTCTCAGCGAGACCCAGCCGATAACGCGAGTGGCGAAGGCGTATTCAGGAATGACGTCAGGGCCGCTCGGCCTGCCGTCATAAGTCCCGAAGCGCAGATAGCGATTCGGGCGCGAGCGGCCCTGCGCCGCCGGCGTCTCCGCGACCCCCGCGAGCATCGAGACCAGCACGGCGATGATTCCAAGCTTCCTCATGTCATCCTCTCATGGGTCTTGGTGCAGGCGGACCTGGCCGAGGTCGGCCCGGCCGAAGGCGCTGGGCGGCGGGTACAGCAACCCGCTGATCATCAGCGTTGCGCCGCCGTTGCTCGGGGGAACGGCCCAGCGGTCGTAGTCCTCGACGTGGACGTAGTGCCCGCCCTCGTGTCCGATCACGGCGCGACCTGATCGTCCTTGTGTTCCTCGGTGAGCAGGACGTAGTATTCCGTGGATCCCGGGTCCTGGAAGGGATACGCGAGCTCCGCGTAGCGGTCGCCGCCCGCCAGTGTCGACGCGACTCTTGCCTTCCGGTTGACAGGCACGATCAGCTCGAGCGGCGAGCTGCCATCCGGAAAACGAAACTTGCGCGTCGCTTCGCCGCTGATCAGCTCCTCATCGCTCCCGGGGGCGACCACCGTTGTCAACCGCTGCCCTGGCGGCGGCACGATCGCCCCGTCGACAAAAGCGTCGAGATAGGCTGTCCGCCCAGGGGGTGCTCGGATTGCTGAAGGTGTTTCCGTAGGTGGGCTCGTCAGCCCCGTACCCTTGAACGACCTCGATGAAGGCGAGATGCTGGTCGCGATGGCCGGGAAGCGCGCCACTGCCGGTGCGGTTGACGAGCCTGGCCGCGTGCTCGTCCGCGTGCACGCGGTGGACGGTGACCCCGCTGCCGAACAGGAACCCCGTCCCGTAGTGCAGCACGTTGTCGGGCTCCTTGACGAACAGGAACAGATCTTTCAGGTCCGGCTGGGTGCGCCGATGATGGCCGCGCACGACGAAGCCGCGAAACTCCTCGTAGGCCGTCAGCCCGTCGCCGCGGCGGCCGGTCCAGGGAAACAGCTCGTCTGGCGCCGGCTGGCCGTCCCCGTCGGCTGCCGGGTCGAGCCCTTGGTCCTTCACGGGCACCGTCTGCCCTGTGTCTGAATCCACGAGCACCGCCTAGCCGTCGTCCGGAAAGCCCGTCTTGTCGTTGTCGAGGGGAAGCTGGAGCAATTCCTTCGCCGGAGCGCTCCCCCGGGCAGCAAGCCCGACGTAGCTTTTCTCGCCCTCGACGTCGACCTGCACCGCGAAATGCCCGTGGGCGCCGAAGTCGGTGGTGCTCGCCTCGATGCGCACGGTTTCGAGCGTGTCACGGCTCTCCTCAAGCGGGCCGCCGCGCTGGTAGCGCATCGGCACCGTGAAGCTGGGCTTCCAGAAGAGCGGCGCGACGTGGCTTTCGAGAAGATCTGCGTGCGCGAATCCACTGGCCGAGCCGAGCGCGAGCTCCATCGGCTCCCCGCCCCGCTCGTATGTCACCCGATACTGGACGTCGTCCTCGGAGCCACGAGCGTCCGCCGGGTAGTTGGTCGCGATGCCCGGGAAAGCCGTGCTCGCCGTGGCGAAGGTGAGCTTGGCGCGGTCCGCGGCGAATTTCGGCACTGCCTCGATGCGGTAGGTCAGGGCAGCGGCGGGCCGGCCCGGCGCGGCGATGTCTCCGAGCGGCACGAAGCTGCGCGGCGTCTCGTTGCGGTACCGAAACCTCCACCGCGTCTCCCCGTCGGTTTCGTCCCGCGCCGGCGGTCCATCGCTGCCGGGAAGGTCACCGTCTCCGTCCCAGGGAACGCTGCCCGGCGGTCCGCGCCGGCCGCCGCGTCGACCAGATCGCTGCCGCAACCGTACCTCTCGGCGATCGTCGCCCCCGTCGCCCCACCGCCGTCGATCAACACGTACTCGACGTCGATCGCTTCCGACCGCGAGCGGTGCAGGCCGACCCTCGCCCCGAGCGGCGCGACCGCGCTGGACAGCACCTGCCAGCGCTGGTTGAAGTGATACCAGCCGTCCCCCTCTTCCTCTTCCAGGCATTCGCCGACCGAGCTCGTCAGGGACACCGAAACGGGGATCGGATTCTTGTCGTACCACACCCAGTCCTCGGGTTCGGCGTGGTGGCGGCAGTAGGGAACCGCCGAATTCAGGCAGTCGTACGGGGATCGGATTCTTGTCGTACCACACCCAGTCCTCGGGTTCGGCGTGGTGGCGGCAGTAGGGAACCGCCGAATTCAGGCAGTCGTACAGCACCCAGCTCAGCGAGAAGGTCCCGGTGAGCTCCGCCTTCATCGGCACGGCCTTGGTCGCCCATTCCGGGCAATCGAGGTCGTCCTCGACTTCGTCACGCCACTCGAACGTCAGATCCCAGCGCTCGAGCAGGTCGTCGGCGCGGGCCGGCACAACGTTGCTCTCGCGCTCGACCGTCCCGCTGTCGCCCGCGCGCCGCGCGGCTCCCGGGTCCTGAAAAACGACGCGCAAGATATACTCGTAATGGGACCCCGGCACCACCGACTCGTCGGTCCACACGGTGACGTCGACG
>JACPHN010000121.1 GCA_016188575.1 Candidatus Schekmanbacteria bacterium | reverse complement strand
GCTCGCGCCCGTGTACAGGAAGGCCGCCACGTCGTCCAGGCGTGTGGCGATGCGCAAGTCGCGCTCGGGCACGCCCGGCGGCGGCGCGATCACGGTCTCGCCGGCATCCGTCGGGGTGACAGTGGCGCTTGGGGTAGCGGTCTCCGTCGCCGTCGCCGTCGGAGACGCGGTGAGCGCCGGCGTGGCGCTGGGAGTAACGGTTGGGGTGGGCGATGCGGTCGAGCTCGCGGTACCCGTCGCGGTGGGCGTCGCGGTGGGCGTCGTGGTGGGCGTCGTGGTGGGCGTCGAGCTGGGGCTGAGCGGTGCATGCACCGTCGCGGTGGCGCTGGCCGTCGCGCTGGCCGTCGCGGTGCCGACCTGGGTGATTGTGGCGGTGGCCGTGGCCGTCGTGGTCGGCGACGGCGTCGCCGTGTCGGTCGCGGCTGCCGGTGGGCGTGCCGTCGGGGTGGCGCTCGCCTGCTGCGTTTCGGTGGCGGTAGCGCTCGGCTCGGCGCTCGGCGTTTCCGTCGGGTTCGACCCTACCGCCGACAGCGTCACCGCGTCCAGCACCACCGTGGGACCGTCATCCGCGGCGATCTTCACGATGCACCGCGCCTCCTCGTATCCTTCGCGCCGGTAGCGAAGGCTGTAAGAGCCCGGCGAAAAGGCCGCCTCCCCGGCCGCTGGCGAGAACGAAAAACCGCCGCTCGCGCCGGTCACGGTCTCGAGGGGTTCGACCAGGGCATCGGCAACGCGGAATTCGTCCCCCCCCCCGAAACCATGATGAACCCAATCGCTCCCACGACCGCAAGGCGCGCCCGCCGCCCGGCCCCGCGCCGCCACGCCACCGCCAGGACCGCTGCCAACGCGATCAGCATCGCCGCCAGCGCCGGCCCGGAGATCCCGACATACACCTGCGACAGGGACACCGCGATGCCGGCATGGTCCGCGGCGCCGCTCAGGTAGGCGTGCCCGGAAATCGCCGTCGCCGGCCCCGCCGCGGCCGCGCTTCCTGCGGACAAAATCGCCGACGCGGAGCTCGCCGCGCCAGAAACCCACCCTCCCGCCGCCAATCCGTGCGATCCGACATGTTTTTCCCCTGCGTCGAGCGACCTGGTCGATTTCCCCGAGCTCTCCACCCAGGTTACGCGCGTGCTCCTCGGGTGTCAAGGCGCGGGAAAGGACTATCAGCGCAGATGCTCGTTCCGGCAAGAGCGCGCGATAAACCGCGCCCCTACGCCATGGGCAACGACGTGACGGCGCGATTCATCGCGCCGCAAAACGCGCGTCTGTCCCACGCTATGGCGTGTCGTTCCCAAGCAGCTCCCGAGCGTGCAGCAACGCCACGTCGGTGACGTTCTCACCGCCGAGCATGCGCGCAAGCTCGGCGATGCGAGCGGCGCTGTCGAGGAGCAGCACCCGGGTCCTGGCGGCACCGGCAAGCGTTTCCTTGACGACGTGGAAGTGGGCCCCGGGCAAGCTGGCCACCTGCGGCTGATGCGTGATCACGAGCACCTGGCGTCCCGAGGCCAGCTCGGCCAGCTTGACGGCGACCGCCGACGCTGTCCGGCCGCCGATGCCGGCATCCACCTCGTCAAAAAGCAAGGTTCCACCGGCCGCAGCGGCGCCGGCGCGGGTCTTGGCGAGCGCCACACGAAGCGCGAGGAGCACGCGCGACAGCTCACCACCGGAGGCGACCTTCCCGAGGCGCTGCGGGGGTTCACCCGGGTTCGCCGCGAACAGAAAAGTGACGGTGTCGCACCCATGGGGCCCAAAGGGGGGCGCGTCGTGGACGCCGGGTTCGACGGCGACGACGAAGGACGCGTCCGGCATGCCAAGCTGACGGAGCTCCGCCAGGACGTCGGCGGCAAGTCTCGGCGCCGCCTCGCGTCGTCGGCGCGACAGCTCGCCGGCGACCTCCAGCCCGCGGGCAGCCACCGAGGCGAGCTCCTGCGCGAGGTTCTCGCCTCGCTCTTCCATGGCGGCCAGCTTCTCCAGCTCCGCGGCAGAGTCGCGCCGGTACTGCAGGATATCGTCGGCCGTGGCGCCGTATTTCCGGCTCAGCTTGCGGAGCAGCTCGAGCCGCTCGACGACCGCAGCGAGCCGCCGGGGGTCGTAGTCGACGGTCTCGGCGTACGACGACAGCTCCAGCGCCGCCTCTTCCACCTGCGCGTGCGCCGCACCAAGCAGCTCCGCCGCTCGCGCCAGTTGTGGGTCGAACGCGGTGAGCTTGCCGATCAGCGACTCGGCCTGGCCGAGCCGGTCCATGACCGCGGCCTCGTCCTCCTGAAGCAGGCTCACCAGTTGTCGAGCGCCGCGGAGGAGCTCCTCGGCGTGCGCGAGCTTGCGCTCCTCCGTCGCCAGCTCCTCGTGCTCACCCGCACGCAGCTTTGCCGCGTCGATTTCCGCAAGCTGGAAGCGCAGAAAGTCCATGCGTTGCACGCGCTCGCGGGCACGCTGCGTGATTTCGCGGATCTGACCCAACAGGCTCGCCGCCTGCGCGTGCAGCGCGCCGATTGCGGCCACGAGGTCGCCGGTAGCGGCCGCCTCGTCGAGCAGGTCGCGGTGCCGCGCCGGCTGGAACAGGTCGACCTGAGCATGCTGGCCCTGCACGAGCAGCACCCGCTCCATTACAGCGCGCAGCAACGCGACCGTGACGGGAGTGTCGTTGACGAAGCACTTGCTTGCGCCCTCACTCCTGATGACGCGCCGGACGATCACCTGCCGGCCGTCGTCGCCGTCCTCGGACAGGGCCGGAATGCCCGCTTCGGTCAATAGCTCGACGATCGCGGGGTCATCATCGAGCGAAAAGGTCACCGACAGGATTGCCGCGTTCTGGCCGGCGCGCACGGAATCTGCCGAGGCGCGCGCCCCTCCGAGCACCTCGAGCGCGTCCACGATGAGCGATTTCCCCGTTCCGGTCTCGCCGGTGATGAGGTTCAGACCAGGTCCGAACGCGAGCTCGGCATCTTCCACCAGAACAAAATCGCGTATCCTAAGCGTTTGCAGCATTCTCCACCGCCTTCGCACCGCCCTGAGACTTGTCGAAGAGCTTCTTGTCGTGGGCCTTTGCATAGGCGTCCTCGACCGTGATGACCTTGGTCATGACGAGATCGAGGAGCACCTGATCCATCGTCTGCATGCCTTCGCCTTTTCCGGTCTGCATGATGGCGGCGATCTGGTGGGTTTTTCCCTCGCGGATGATGTTGGCCAACGCCGAGCTGCCGAACAAAAGCTCGATGGCCGCGACCCGACCTTTTCCCGAGGCGCGCTTGAGGAGCTGCTGCGCTACCACGCCTTGCAGGCTCTCCGCGAGCTGCGTGCGGATCTGATCTTGCTGCGAAGCGGGGAAGGCGTCGATGACCCTGTCCACCGTCTTTGGGGCCGAGTTGGTGTGCAGCGTGCCAAAGACGAGGACCCCCATTTCCGCCGCGGTGATGGCCAGACCGATGGTCTCCGGGTCCCGCATCTCCCCGACCAGAATGACGTCCGGATCCTCCCGGATCGCCGCGCGCAGCGCCTTGGAGAAGCCCTTCGTGTCGCCGCCGACCTCGCGCTGGGTGATCAGACACTCCCTCGGCTCGTGGACAAACTCGATCGGGTCCTCGATCGTGATGATGTGACAGCGGCGCGTCGAGTTGATCTCGTTGACGATTGCCGCCAGCGTCGTGGACTTGCCGCTCCCCGTGGGACCGGTGACGACGACCAGACCCCGGTCCATGGTCACGAAGCGGCCCACTGCCGGTGGCAGGTTGAGGTCTTGCATGGAGAGGATCTTGGTGGGGATCTGCCGAAACACGGCGCCCACTCCGCGCTGCTGCTCGAAGACGTTGACGCGGAAGCGGGCCACTCCGGCAAGCTCATAAGCGCAGTCGAGGTCACCGGACTCGGTGAATCGCTTGCGGTCCCGCTCGCTGAGCATCTCGAAAAGCATGGAGCGAAGCTCCGCGTCCGGGATCGGACGGTACTTGAGCGGGCGGATCTCGCCGCTCATACGCAACAGCGGCGGCGACTCCGCAACCATGTGCAGGTCGGATGCTCCGAAGTCGACCATGGTCTTGAAGAAGACGTCGATTGCGGGCATCGCCTCAGTCTCCGGTGGGTTTTTCAGAGGGGACCAGCCGGGCAAACTTGCGGCGGTCAAAGGCGTGGCGGAGCGCCGTCTGGGGCGCGATCACGCCGCTATGCAGAAGGTCTTCGATGGCCTGGTCCATGGACTGCATTCCTTGCGCGCGACCCATTTGCATGATGGTGGGAATCTGAAACGTCTTGCCCTCGCGAATGAGCGTGGCCAGGCCGGGTGTTGCCGAGAGGATCTCCACGATCGGGACTCGCCCCTTGCCGTCCGCACGCTTGGCGAGCTGCTGGCAGACGATGCCGCGGAGCGAATCAGCGAGCATGGCACGGATCTGATTCTGCTGTTCCGAGGGAAACGAGTCGAGGACGCGGTCGACGGTCTTCGCGGCGGAAGCGGTGTGCAGGGTCGCGAGCACGAGGTGGCCGGTTTCGGCGCTGGAAATGGCCATGGCCATGGTCTCGAGGTCACGTAGCTCGCCGACCAGGATGACGTCTGGGTCCTCGCGCAGGGCCGCCCGCAGCGCACTGGCGAACGTCCGCGTATGCAGCCCGACCTGTCGCTGGTTGATCAGGCTCTTCTTGCGGGGATGAATGAATTCGATGGGGTCCTCGATCGTGAGAATGTGCTCGGCCCGGGACTCGTTGACGTGATCGACGAGCGCCGCAAGCGTTGACGTTTTCCCACACCCGGCCGGACCGGTGACCAGCACGAGTCCCTGGTGAAAATCAGCGAGCTTTCTGAGCCCCGCCGGCAACCCCAGCGACTCGATCGTGGGAATACCCGCGGGCAGCAAGCGGAAACAAGCATCGTAACCGCGTCGTTGCTTGAGCACATTGACGCGGAAGCGGCCGATCTGAGCCACCTCGTACGAGAGGTCGAGGTCCAGCGTATCGAGGAATACCTTGCGCTGATCCTCGGAGAGGAAACCGAGCACCAGGTCCTCGGTTTCGGCCGCGGACAAC
Source organism: Candidatus Schekmanbacteria bacterium (assembly GCA_016188575.1). Lineage (GTDB taxonomy): Bacteria > CSSED10-310 > JACPHN01 > JACPHN01 > JACPHN01 > JACPHN01. The sequence goes on along the minus strand of JACPHN010000121.1, from coordinate 41,841 downwards.
GCCGGGTGGCGGATGCGCGTGAGGTCGCCGTTGATGCGCAATACGGGCGGCGACCCGGTGGCGATGTGAATGTCGGACGCGCCTTGCTGAAGCGCAAACTGCAGAAAGCGATCTACGGAAGCCATGCTCGGAGTGGGAAAGGAGGGGAATCTCCGGGGTAGGGGCTCAGGAAGCCAGTTCCAGGCAAGCGCCCCGCTACGCGCCTTCCCAATGCTGGGGAGGCGGGAGCGGGGCTGACCCAGTAGTGACTACGCGGTGGTATGTCTGGACCACGCCTCCTTTCGCCGGCCGAGGCGGTAGGCGACGGCGAGGCCCGCGCTCATCAAGACGAGCAACAGCGCCCACTGTCCGCCCTCACCTACGGGCACCGCGGCGGGTTGAGTAGGCGACGGTGTCGCCTGCGGAGTCGGGGTCGGCGTCGGTGTCGGGTCTACCGCCCCGCCGCCCGAGACCTGCACCGTGAGCCGCGTGCCATGTCCCAGGAGCGTGACGTTGTTGTGACCTACGGTATCTTCGCTACCGGCGACGCGGATCAGCGCGCCGATGTAGTAGGTCCCGTCCGGCACGTACTGGGGAACGGGCAGCATGGCGTTGAGATCACTTTCCGTGTCGGGGTTGAGCGCCCCGAGCTCGACGGTGCCGAGCAGGAAGTCTCCCGCCGGAACGTCGACGTCCGTCGAGAGGTACCATGACACCACGACATTGCTTGCCGCAATGCTCCCGGCACTCTGGACCATGTAGTTGCTGATCGTCAGGTTCTGCCCGCGCGGGAGGCTCGCCGGAGCGCGTGTCGCGTACGTTTCTCCGTACTGGTTGTTGCCGAAGACGAAGGAATACACGCCGACGTCGACGAGCGCCGCGCGCTGCGCCTGCGCCGGGTATTCCGCGAACACGGTCTTGGAATCCATGCGGGTGACGAACTTCCCTGAGTCGTCATTGATGTAGTTCATCGTCGAGTAGCTGTCACCGAAGGCGGGGAGCGTGAAGATGTGGTGCAAGCCGACCGTGTGGCCGACCTCGTGCAGTGCCGTAGTTTGCACCAGCGCCGGCGAGCCCCCATCGTTCCACCAGTCGCTTGTCCAGCCCGAGCCGAAGTCGGCGTTGATGACGACGTCGGTCTCGGTGAACTGGTTGCAACCCGTGGCGCTGAAGCTCTGGCACTCGTTGAACGCGCCGAAGGCCGCGTCCGGCACCATGGCGGCGACTCCATAGGTGTTGGCATCCATCGATATGCCGTAGATCGTCGTGCTTTCCGCAGCGGAAATGAAGACGTTCACCTCATTCGTTCCGTTCCCCGGCGTGCCGAGCACGTTTGAATTGTCGACACTGGTGTCGTAGATGTTCACGAAGCGATCCCAGTAGTCGATCATGGAGCGTGCGGCCTCGCGATCGGCAGAAGTCGCGTCCTTGCCCTTGACGACGTACGCCGCCGGCAGGGCCGAGTTGGGGAAGCGGCCGCACCAGCAGCCTTGCTCATTGTTCACCCAACCCGAGTAACTCACGGGGAGATCCGGCGTCGGCGTGCGGGTTGGCGACGGCGTGCTGGTTCGCGTCGTCGTTGGCGTGGCGCTCGGCGTCGACGAGCCGGATGTTGGCGTTCGGGTTGCCGTTGCCGATGGCGTTCCCTGGCCGGGCGTGCGCGTCGCGGTTGCGGTCGGATCCACCGACCCGCCGCCCGACACGGTCACCTGTAGGCGCGCGCCATGCCCGAGAATCGCGACATTGTTCCACGTCACCGCGTCTTGTTGACCGCCCGTAGTGATGATGGCGCCAATGTAATAGACGCCGTCGGGGATCGTCATCGGCACGGGAAGCTGGACGTTCTGGTCGGTTTCGCTGTTGGCGCTGAGCGTGCTGAAGTCGGCGACTCCGAGCACGTAATCACTGGTGGCGATCGTCGTATCCGCCGAGAGGTACCAGGTGACGGCGACATTCGGGGCGGCGACGCTGCCCGGGCTCTGAACCAGGTAGTTGCTGATCGTGAGGTTTTGGCCGCGCTGAACCGTCGCGGGGTTCCGGGTGGCGTAGGTCTCCGCGTACGTGGAATTGCCAAAGACGAAATTGTGGACGCCCACATCCACCAGGCTGGCGCGCGCGGCCTGCGCGGGGTATTCCGTAAACGCCGTCAGGGAGTCCATGCGCGTTACGTACCGCCCGGAGTCGTCATTGATATAGTTCAGGGTGGAGAAGCTGTCTCCGTATTGGGGTAGCGAGAAAATGTGGTGCAATCCGAGCGTGTGCCCGACCTCGTGAAGCACGGTCGTTTGCACCAGCGCCGGTGAGTTGTCATCGGTCCACCAGTCGCTCGTCCATCCCGCGGAGAAATTCAGGTTGACGACGACATCGGTCTCCGTGTACGCCGCACACCCGACCGCGCTGAAATCCTGGCATTCGTTGAACGAGCCGAAGGAGGCATCCGGCACCAGGGCGGCGACTCCATACGTGTCGCTGCTCATCGAGATGCCATAGATTGACGTGCTGTCGGCGGACGAGATAAACACGTTGACCTCGTTGGTGCCGTTCCCCGGTGCTCCCAGGGTGTCCGAGTTGTCGACGCTGCTGCTGTAGAGGTTTACGAAGGTATCCCAGTAGTCGACCATGTCGCGTGCCGCCTCGCGATCCGCCGGTGAGGCGTTTTTGCCCTTGATGACGTAGCTGGCCGGCAAGAGCGAGTTCGGGAGCCGGCCGCACCAGCATCCCTGCTCGCTATTGACCCAGCCGGAATAGGCCTCGACCGAGGGATCGGGTGTTGGCGTGGGCGTCGACGTCGGACCTGGCGTCGGTGACAGCGTGGGTGTCGGAGTCGGCGCCCCGTCGTTTGTCTGGAATTCGAAATCGTCTATCCACCAGCCGTCATCGCCGAAGAGGTCGTCTGAGGCGTGCCGGAAGCGGAACATGAGAGCGCTTCCCGTGCGGTCGCCGAGGTGGAAGACCTCCTGGCGCCATTGCGCGAATCCGGACCAGGCCTCGCGGCCGCCGAGCGGGTTGCCGAAGAAGTCCTCGAGCACGCCGTCATAGGTGTTTTCGGTGGCGATCGCAGTGATGTCGAACCACGCCGTGCCGCCGTCGGTCGAGTATTCGAAGACGGCGCCATCGTAATAACCGTCGGCGTCGGCCTCCAGCGAGTAACGGTGCCAGAAGGAGACGATGGTGTCAGGGCCGCCCGTCAACGCCGTCGAGTAGAAAACGGCGTCCTTGGTCTCGCTTTGATCCTCGACGTAGGCGGATTGCGCGCCGGCGTGGGCATCATCGGTGACGAGCGCGAATCCCGTTGCGGCGCCGCTGTCCAGCAGAATTTGGGAGGTGAAATCGCTGCTCGCTCCCTCGAAATCTTCGAGGTAAAAGCTGCGGCCGGTGTCCCTGGCGGCGCCGGCCGGCACGACGGCGGCCACGATTGCGGCCAGGCCGAGGAGCACGGAGGTAGTGGGGTGCGGCCCGCGGCGTGGATGCCGGCGGCGCAGCGGCCCCGTAGCGGGGGGGGTCGTCGCTTTGGCGCTCATGGTGGCTCCCCTCGGCTACGGGTTGAGGTGGTTCTCGACGAACGACTTCAGCTCGGCGAGTGTCACCGGCTCCCCTTCCGGGCGGCGCTCCTTCGGCGCGAACACGGCACCGTCCTGGGACACGACGTTTCCCGCGGCGTCGCGCACGATCGGGCGAATCTCGGGTGTCGCCGGCGCGTGGCCCGCATCGGTGGCGCGGCGAACGGTGCGCGGTTCGCCGGGGACGGGCTGCATCTGCGGTCCGCGGCCGAGAGTGCCGTCCGCAAAGCGATCGAGCCTCTTGCCGTCGAGCCCCACGAGAACCTCGTCACCCGTGTCGTCATCGCGGGCAACTGTAAACGCACCCTGCCATTCGCCGATCACCGGTGAATGGTACTTGTGCTCGTTGCCGTGGAGAAAAAGGACGTATTGCTGGTCCTGAAAGAAGCTCGGAACGTCGCTGACGTAGCGCGCCTCGTTTCCGACTTCGCCGCCCGCGACACTGACAATGAAAGTGGTGCCCACCGGTCGCCCAGACCACTGGTCAGCGGTGGTGAAGGTATAGTCCGTCCAGACCATGATGTGCTTGTCGTCCCAGCGCGTGGAGACGCTGGCGAGCTCACCGACGACCACGCGCTGCGCCGTGGCCGGCATCTCCTCCAATGACACAGGTCGGCTACGCGCCAGCGCCGAGCCTGCCATGATCGTCACCAAGAAGGAAGCTCCGAGGGAAATGATGGTGAAACGTCGCATGATCCGTAGTGCCTCCGAACCGTTCATCCGTGTCCGCTGGGGAAAGCCGGCGCGCCGCAGGTGTAGAGCAGACGTGCCTGATTGCTTCAGTTACCTGCCGGATTATAGCCCGCTTTCCAGATCTCGCCAAAGTGCCGCAGCAGGGAGGAATTGTGTCAGCCCTGGCCATCGTAGTATAGTGTTGAGGGCGGAGTCTTGTACCTCGATCGGGGGCAAACTTTGGACGTCATCGTCGTACTGCCGACGTACAACGAAGCGGAAAACCTCCCGCGCATGGCGGCCGCGATCGGCCGCTTGGGCTACGGTCTGATCGTCGTTGACGACGCGTCTCCGGACGGCACCGGCGCGGTGGCGGACCGCCTCGCGGCGTCCTTGCCGGGGATCGAGGTGGTGCACCGAGCGCGCAAGGAGGGGCTCGGACCGGCTTATGGGGCGGGTTTTCGCCGCGCCCTGGAGCGCGGGCCGCAGATAGTCTGCGCCATGGATTGCGACTTCTCGCACGATCCGGCGGAGCTGCCCGGGCTGGTCGCGGAAATCGTTGCCGGCGCCGACATCGCGATTGGCAGCCGTTACGTTGCGGGGGGCCGGATCGCCGGTTGGCGCGCGTACCGCCGCTTTCTGTCGTGGGCGGGGAATCTCTATGCCCGGATCACGCTCGGGCTTGAACAGCGTGACGTGACCAGCGGCTTCCGCGCGTTCCGCGCGCCAGCGCTCCGGCGGCTCGAACCTCACACCTGCGAGTCGGCTGGCTACAACTTTCAGGTCGAGATGGCGATGCGCGCGCACGACGCGGGGTTCCACGTGGTGGAGCGACCGATCACGTTTCGGGACCGCAGTCTCGGGCGGTCGAAGATGACGCCGGGGATTGCGCTCGAGGCCATGGCTCGGTTGACGCGGTGGGCGCTGGATCGGCGGCTGCGGCGCCGTCGTCGGGAGGAGCAACAGCGCGCGTGAGGAGCCAGTTGGCGATGGCGTCCCAGAGCGGTTGCGCGCGAGCATCGGTGAGCAGCGCCATGTGCGTGGGCGAATAACTGCCGAGCACCGAGCCCGGCACCGCCGCACCGACGAGCAGCTCCCGGCGGTGGCCGAGCGGCCCGAGGAAGAGCGCCGCTTCGCTGGGGTTGCCGAGGAACCAATCGCCTTCGCTCAACACGTGCAGGACCGGTTGGCGGATGCCGGCGAGAGCAGCGTGATAGTCGAAGCCGTCCGCGCTTCGCCAGGCGTCGTGGCGGTAGATGTCAGCCAGGTCCTGCCAGTACTGAGCCGACTCGTCCGCCGATCCCATCCGGGCGGCGCGCACGGGAACGAAGCCGCAGACGGCGGCCAGCACCCCGGGCAGCTCGAGCAGAACACGCTTGAGCATCCTGTGCGTGGGCGAGAGGGTCCATCGCGGTGCCCACAGGTGCACGGCGATCGCCACGACCGCGGCTACGGGTGCGTCCGGGTTCCGGGCGAGATAGGCGAGCGAGGTGTGCCCGAAAAGACTATGCCCAACCAGGTGCACCGGTTGTCCGGGTGCGATGCTGCTCGCCAGCGCCACGTACCGCGCGGTATCGGCCACGAGGTCGTCGTATCTCCAGCGGCCGCCCGCGGCGGCCGCCGGGTTGCTGGCGCCGTGCCCGCGCAGGTCCGGCACCAGCGCGCGAATGCCGCGCGCCACCAGCGCTTGCGCAAGGGACGGGCGCCGCGGGTGCCAGACCGTCCGGCGATCGACCATCATCGCATGACCGACGACCGCAACCGCTCTTGCCTCGCGCTCCGGCCGCAAATCGAGGACACTGATATCGCCGCCGGCGGCGGCCAGGTGGTGCTCCGTGATCTTCATTTCGCACTGCCGCGCGCAAAACCCCGCCACGCCGCGAGCTCGTCTTGCAGGTCCTCGTCCAGCTTCCACCGCCCCAGCCGCGTCGGCGCTAGCAGGCCTTTCGCGAGCAGCGCCATGAACCGCCGTCGCGCGACGTCGCGGCCGCCAAAACGCGCCAGATGCGCGGTCCGGGTCTGACAGTCGATGAGCGAAAATCCCCACCGCCAGAGCTGCAGCACGAGCCCGGCGAACGCCACCTTGGAGGCGTCTGGCCGTGCAGCGAACATGCTCTCGCCAAAAAAACAGCTTCCCAGACTGATGCCATAAAGCCCCCCACACAGCTCCCCGGCACTCCAGCTCTCGATCGAATGCGCGTATCCGAGCACGTGGAGGCGGACGTAGGCCTCAATCATGTCTTCCGTGATCCAGGTCCCGTCTTGACCTGGGCGAAATGCCCGCGCACAACCGCGCATCACCGCCTCGAACGCCTGGTCGACGCGCAGCTCGAATCGGCGCCGATGCAGCTCCTTGCGCAGCGATCGGGGCAGGTGATATTCCTGCGGTAGCAGCACGTGCCGTGGGTTGGGGCTCCACCACAAGATTGGCTGATTGGCGTCGTACCACGGAAACACGCCGATCCGATAGGCGAACAGCAGGCGCGCCGGAGAAAGGTCGCCGCCGACGGCGAGAAGCCCCGAGGCATCAGCGAGTTCCGGCCGTGGGAACGCGAGCTCGGAGGAAAGGCGGAATACGGGCATCAGCGACTGCGTGAGGTGCTACCAATATGATGAGAAGTATTCTACCATTGCTCCCACCAAAAACCACTCACGACCCGCTGACAGCAGGATCGGAAGCATGACGACCGACAACGCGGCGTCCCCTGCGCTCGTCGAGATGCGGCCCGCCACCCGAGTGATCGCCATCCGCGGCGCCCGCGAGCACAACCTCGCGAACGTGGACCTGGACATTCCCAGGGATCGGCTCGTCGTATTCACCGGACCAAGCGGCAGCGGCAAGTCGAGTCTCGCCATCGACACGCTGTATGCGGAAGGCCGTCGCCGATACGTGGAGTCGCTGTCGACCTACGCTCGCCAGTTCCTCGGCAACATCACCAAACCCGCCGTCGATTTCATCGGGGGCCTGTCGCCGGCGATCGCGATCGAACAGAAAGGCACCAATCCCAATCCGCGCTCAACGGTGGGGACGGTCACCGAGGTGAGCGACTACCTGCGCGTCATGTACGCACGCGCCGGAGCGACGCATTGCCCGCAGTGTGGGCGGCTCGTGCAGCGCCGGTCGGTGGCACAGATGGTCGATCTGCTGCTGCGTCTGCCGGCCGGAAGCCGTTGCTTCGTGTTGTCGCCGGCGGTGCGCAACCAACCGGGAGATCACGCCGGCATGCTCGACGCGGCGCGCCAGGAGGGATTCGTGCGCGCGCGGATCGACGGGGAAATCGCCGATCTCAACGAGCTCGCGGCGCTGGATGGCGCGCTCCGCCATACGATAGAGGTCGTTGTGGACAGGTTGATTATCAAGGATGGGGTGCGCGCACGTCTGGCCGAGTCGCTCGAGCTGGCGCTGAAACGCGGTGACGGCGTCGCGCGGGTGGCGGTGATCGATGGCGGCGAGCACGTGCTGACGGCGCGTCACCGGTGCATGGATTGCGAGCTGTCCTTTCCCGAGCTGTCGCCGGCGAGTTTCTCGTTCAATAGCCCGCAGGGCATGTGCGTCCGCTGCAACGGGCTCGGGGCGATTTTTTCCGCGCCCGCCCCGCCGGATGGCGACGCGGTGGGGGCGTGGATGCCGTCGCCGGCGGAGGTCTGCGGCGATTGCGGCGGGGCGCGCCTCAACCCGTATTCGCGCGCGGTGCGACTCGGCGGAAAGTCGATCGTCGACGTTTCCGCCATGACCATCGCGGAAGCTGCGGGGTTTTTCGGCGCGCTCGCGCTGGAGGGCGAGGCCGCGATCGTGGCCCGAGACGCCCTGAAAGAGGTGCGCGCTCGCCTCGGCTTTCTGGTCGATGTGGGGCTGACCTACCTGACCCTCGAGCGCCCGGCGCCCACGCTGTCCGGCGGTGAAGCGCAGCGCATTCGGCTCGCGAGCCAGATCGGCAGCGGGCTTGCCGGCGTCCTGTACATTCTGGATGAGCCCTCCATCGGCCTTCATCAACGCGATCATCAGCGCTTGCTGCGCACGCTCGAGCGGCTCCGAGACCTCGGAAATACCGTGGTCGTGGTCGAGCACGACCGCGACACGATGCTCGCCGCGGACTGGATCGTGGACTTTGGGCCAGGGGCGGGCGAGCGGGGCGGTCGGGTCATTGCCGCGGGCACACCAGAGTCTCTGGCGCACCACCCGGAGTCGCTGACCGGCGCCTATCTCAGCAACCGGCGGTGCATCGCCTTGCCGCAGGAGCGCCGCGAACCCGGCGCGCAGCGCATTGTGCTGCGCGGCGCACGTCTCAACAATCTCCGGGACGTGACCCTCGACCTCCCACTCGGGCTGCTTACCTGCGTGACCGGAGTCAGCGGCTCGGGGAAGAGCTCGCTGATCACCCGGACGCTAATCCCGGCTCTGCAAAACGTCGTGGACCGCGCCGCACGCCGCCGGCCGGGACCATACACCGAGCTGCAAGGCTGGGAGGTGATTCAGCGCGTCATCGAAATCGACCAGGAGCCCATCGGCCGCTCACCGCGCTCGAACCCGGCGACCTACACGGGGCTGTTCGATCACATCCGGCGGCTCTTTGCGGAGACCCCGGAAGCCCGCGTGCGTGGCTATTCCGCCGGCCGTTTCAGCTTCAACGTGCCGGGAGGCCGGTGCGAGGCGTGCCAGGGGCAGGGCCTGAAAGAAATCGAGATGCACTTCCTGCCGGACGTGCACGTAACCTGTGAGATCTGCGCGGGCAGTCGCTACGACCGGGAAACGCTCGAGGTGCGGTATCGCGGCGCCAACATCGCCGAGGTGCTCGCGATGGACGTGGCGGAAGCGCGCGACCACCTGCGCAGCATTCCGGCGATCCAGAGGGGCCTCGCGATGCTGATGGAGGTCGGCCTCGACTACCTTCGCCTCGGGCAGCCCGCGACCACCTTGTCGGGCGGTGAGGCGCAGCGCATCAAGCTGGCCGCGGAGCTGGCCGCGTCCCGGCGCGGCCAGATGTTGTATGCGCTCGACGAGCCGACCACGGGCCTGCATTTCGAGGATGTCCGCAGATTGCTCTCGGTGCTGCGCCGCCTCCGCGACGACGGCAACACCATCGTGGTGATCGAGCACAACCTGGACGTCATCAAGTGCGCGGACCACGTGATCGACCTCGGCCCGGAAGGCGGAGACGAAGGCGGCGAAGTGGTCGTCGCGGGCACTCCGGAAGACGTTGCGGCCTGCGCCTCCTCGCACACGGGGCAGTTCCTCCGCAATCTCCTCGACCCGCCCGGCCGTCAGTGACCGCCCGCGCTACTTCGAGCGCAACTGCTCGGCAGCGGTTCCCAGCGCATCGGCGAGCTCGTTGAGCTTGTTCGAAACCTCGCCCTTGATTTTTCCCGTGCTCTCGTCGCTGCCCTTCTTGAGCGATTTGAGCTGCTCCTGCTGCAGCTCGATGAGCCGGATTTGCATTTCCATGGCGTTGGCCATGTTCTCCAGATGCGCATTCGTATTGGTAACGACGAACACGAGCGCCAGCAGGACGAGAGCAACGGCGAGCTCGAGAAAGAGTCGATAGCGCCCGCTGCGATTGAGTCTCTCCTCGAAATAGGCGCGAACCTCGGGAAGCGCGGCGTCAGCCGCAGGTGCTTTGATGTCGTTGTCCTTGAGTGCCACAGCCATGTACTCCTGAAAAACCACCGAGTCGAGTGCAGCCCGTATTGTCGAAGCAGCACGGGGGATTGTCAAGACGACGGGCGGTTCAGGAGGCGACGCCTACCAACCATAGGTTGCACAGGTTCCGTCGACGCACACGTAGCCCCCGGAATCATCGGTGCCGCCATAGGAGCTCGTCAATCCGCGGCTCCAGGTACCGTCGCCGTAGACGGTGTTCCCCAATGGGCCGTTATCGACCGCTATCTCTTGCGGCGCGGCCGATCCGTAGGCGGAGGCGTATGCGGCGACGAGCTGTTGCGCGGCGAGCTGTTGCGCGGCGAGTTGCTGAAGATAGAGCTGCGATGCAAGCTGTGCCTGGAGCGCTCTGTCGGCGCTGGTTTCGTGGTCCACGGAAAAGGGGTTCGCGACGGCTGTGTCAGCCCCGGCGGGAAGGGGGACCGGTGCTCTTCCGGCGGCTGCGGGGGTGTTGGCCACGGCGAGCGGCCAGCGGGGGGAGTCGTTGGCAGTGCAGGCAGTAAGTGAGATGGCGGCGATCGAGAGGAGGCAGGCGGCGCGACGTGACGTCATGGACGCTCTCCAAGATGAGGCATGGATCTGAAGGTTCGAGAACCCTGAAGCAAGACCGGTGCCAACGGTTGGCGCGGCGCTGAAGCGGTAGGCGTCGCCCGGGAGGCGGGCGGCGACGACAAGTTACGTCGTGCCCGTCGGCGGATTGCTCGCACCATCCTCACGCGCGCACGGTTGTGCTCTGCCTGTTATGATGTAGCTGCAAGAAAGGTGACCGGCCGGCGGGCAGGATTCCGCCGGTAGTGATCCGTGGCCCCAGACGACAGACGAAGGCGCGGGCGAGCCGCGATCCAGCAAGGAGTGGTGCGAACATGCGAACCGTGTACAGCAGACGCAACCGCGGAGTCCGCGGGCCGGGCGTCGCGGCGCTGACACCCCGCGTTCTCGGGCGCGGGACGGCTTCCTGAGCGCGGCGAACCGGAGCTCAGGCATGCTCGGACAGGCATTTCGCTCCTGCTGTTTTCGCATGGTGGTCGCGGTGTCGGCAAATCGCGCCACGCGCGGGGCAGGGAATGACCAATAAGGATGCCGGCCTTCAGGCCGGCGACATGTTTGGGCGGGGTTTGGACCCCGCCCAAACCACCGCTGAAACCCCGGCCTTCAGGCCGGGGTGCGGGAACCCTCCCACCGCCTGCGGCGGCGGGCGCCGCCCTGGACCTCGCTGCGCTCGGTTCCGCGGCGATTCCGCCCTGAAGGGCGGGGTTTCGGACCGGCTGACGAATGGATGAGCGTCTGCGACGGAAGCCTGGCCCTGGGCCAGGTGGTCTCATGTGCCCCCTCGCCTTTCGCGGGCTGCTCGTCGCGGCGGTTCTTTGCCTGTGGCCAGGCCCCGGTGCTCAGGCCACGGCTCCGTCCAGGGAGTTGGAGCAAGACATCGCTTACTATTTTCCGGACACCGTCGGGAAGGATCCCGCCCTCATTGCGACCTACTATCAGGACTGGGTCGACGCCTACATGGGGCCGGCGGTCGGCCGCAAGCTGCACGTTCGCTATTTTACGCGCCTGCACGATTTGGAAACGTACGTCGAGCAGTGCCAGAGAAACCACACGCCACCACTGTATCTGGTGCTGTATGGGGAAGTCGCGCTGGAAAACCGCATCCGCTGGAACCTGCAGATGATTGCCTACGGCGTCGCCGGCGGTGATGAACCCAGGCATCAGCTCAGCGTCGTCGTCCGCCGCGACTCCGACATCAAGACCCTCGCCGACCTCCGCGGCAGATCCCTGATCGCGGTCGAGTTTTGGGGAAGAAACCGCAAGCGCTTCGAGCGCCTCGTGTTCGACGGAAAGGTGGCGCTGGACGAGGTCGGGCGCTTCGAGCACAGTCCCTCGTCCACATCCTCGTTGATGGCGGTTCATTACAAGTCGGCGGAGGTCGGCGTGGTGTCCGATCGCCTGCTGGAGGCCCTGTCGCCGCGCACCATGGCGATCTGGCGGGCGATTCGCGTGGTCCACAAGTCGCCGCCGATCCCGATGGCGGTGGTGGCAACAACCGAGGGCGAGCTGTCCGGCGAGGCACTCAAGGCTGGATTGGAGGCGGCAACGAGCCTGCACAACACGCCGGAGGGCAAGCGCTGGGTCGACTACACGCGGATCAGCCACGTGAGCGCCGGAACGTGGACGGATCTGTATTCCGAGGCCGACCTCACCGAAGGCGCGAGCGTCTTTGCCACCAAATAGCCGTGAGGGCCGGCGCCCCCCCCCGCATCGCGCGCGCTCAGTCCAAGAGCTCGACGAGGCGGTTGACCCAGTCCGACGTTGCCGCGCCGATACTGCTGCTCGTCTCCTGGTGGCGGATCAGCAGGAGCGTATCCCCGGATTTCAACTCCCGCAGGCGAAGCTCCAACTCGATGAAGGGTGGAATCGTGGTGACGAACGCGTATGTCGGCGTGACGCTCAGATCCACGACCGCCAGGCCGAGCTCCACCTCCACCGGGGCCTCCGGATCCGCCACAATGGCCAGGCCGAACCGCTTCATCATCGCCTCGAAGTGATATTCGACCACGTCCTCGACGTCAGGATACACCTGCCTCGCGACGCTGTCGATCATGGCGATCCGCACCGACTTGTACGGTCGGAGGTCAAAAGCGAGCTCCCGCGGCCGATATTCCCTTCCGGTTGCCGCCTTGGCCCAACCCCAATCGAGCTCGGCATCGTTGCGCTCGAGCTCCTCCGCCATGATCCTGTATTCGGCGTCGGTCAAGAAGCGTCCGGTGACCTCCTGAGCGCGTGTGCCGCTGATGGCGCTGGACAAGCCCATCATGGCAGCGCCGCGCGCCGCTGTCCACTAGCGCAGGGAAAAGAACGGCGGCGGGCCGTACACGGCCTCGAGGAGAGTGGCGAGGTCCGGCTGCAGTGCGGCCAGGAGCGCGGCGCCCGAGATGTCGGCAAGGCCAAGCTGCTTGACGATGGCGCGCGCTTCCGGCGTCGGTCCGACGGAGCAGGGGGAGCCGCCATAGGGTTCGTTTCCGTCTCCGCCGTTGAGAGAGCCGATGGGCAGGGGAGAGAAGTAGAGCGCGGTCGCTTCCGCCCAGTATTCGGCGGCGTTGGTGGCGGCGTAGCAGCTCGCGAAGGCGCCCGGAGCAACTTGGGCCTGCGCATAGAGACGGTCAATGGCGGCCGGGAGCGTCTCACCCGCGTCGCTCACAGGCAGGTCGAAGAGGTTTGCCTCCAGCATGTGCCCGAATTCGTGCTGGACGAGGTAGCGCTCGTAGGTGGGGAGCAAGAACATGGGAACCGAAAGATCCGCACCGGGTCCGCCGGCGCTGGCGCCGGCGAGGTACCAAAGCGGGAGCGTCGTGATGACTTCGAGGTTGCAGCCGTTGGCGAGCCCGGCATGCGGGTCGAGGCCGGCGAACGGTGGCCTGTCACTGGTCAATTCGGCGACCGAGTCAATGACGGCGAAGCAGTCCTCGTGGTTGTCCAGAAGGCGCGCCAGCAGGACCGGCTCCGCCGTCACCGAGGCGATGATCTCCGCGAGGTAGGAGGCGAGGCGCTCGCGAAAGAAAGCGTCGGCCCTGGCACCGGTGAAGGAGGAGCGCACGAAGGAGGTTTCATTGAGAAGCTCGGCCGCGAGGGCCTCGGCATCGGCGTCATGGTTGGAAGTGTACGGGAACATCCAGGAGGCGAGGCGATCGCCGTCGGCGAAAGCGGGGGCGAGCCTGTGGGCGGTGGGGAAGGGCAAGGTCTCGGATGCGAAGAACTGGTGGCTGCGAGTCCAGGCGATGCCGAGTGGATCGGCGATGCCGGGTGTCGGGCGCGCCGCGTCGGCGGGGCCGGAGGTCAACAAGAGAACGGAGAGAAGCGGCCAGACGGAGGGGAGAGGCCAGGATGCTCGGGTCATGTCGATGCTCCGTGAGCGGTAGGAGGATTTTGCGTTTCGTGCTCACAGGAGCACGAGGCGTGCCAGGGGCGGAGGCGGAGGCGAAGCGATCGGTTGGCCGGCAAGACGGCACCTGCCGTCACCACGTCCGATACTGTCTCTCCGGCGCGCAGCTTGTCGAGCGAGCGGACAGGGATCCGGTGCCACTGCCGACCTTCCACGATGCTCTCGCCGTGGTCCGCCGGCCTGCAGGCTCCGAGCCCGTATCGTGTCTCGGGGCCAACGGCGCCGGGGCGTTCACGCCCCGCTCGCTCTGAGCGCCCAGCGCAGCTTCGCGCTCGCGGCGCGCGGGTTGCTGCGACGTTCCTCGGCCGTCGGCCGCAACGGCTCGCTGGCGATGTCCTCGTAGATTCCCTCCCGGAAACCGGACAGAAACGCCCTCTTGACCAGGCGGTCCTCTCCCGAGTGGAAGGCGAGGATGGCGGCGCGGCCGCCGGGCTCGAGGCAGGTGGGCAGGAGCTCGAGAAACCGCTGCAGCGCGCGCAGCTCGTCGTTCACGGCGAGGCGCAGTGCCTGAAACACGCGCTGTAACGACTGGCGCGTTTCGGCCGCAGCAGGCGGGGCCGGCGCCGCGCCGGTGGTCAAGACGCGGTGCACGATCGCGGCGAGCTGCCGAGTCGTGGCGACGGTCTGTCCGTGTATGGCGCGCGCCAGATCTCGCGCCCGCGGCTCGTCCGCGCCCGCCTCGAGCAGCGCGGCCAGCTCGTCCTCCGACAAGTCGGCCAGCAACGCCGACGCGGGCCTCCCCCGGCCCGGATTGAACCGGAGATCGAGGGGACCATCTAGCCTGTAGGTAAAGCCGCGTTTCGGGTCGTCAAGCTGCATGGACGAGACGCCAAGGTCGGCCAGCGCGAAAGCGAACGGGCCCCCGGCCTCGGGAAGCAGGCCCGCAATCCCAGCAAAGCTCAGCCGGCGGATCTGCAGGCGGTCAGGCCCAAAACCAAGCGCGCGCAGCCGCTTTTCGGTGCGCGGCAGCTCGATGGGGTCCACATCGATGGCAAAAAGGCGACCCGCGGGCTCCAGGTGCCGGAGGATCTCCTGCGCATGTCCGCCGTAACCAAGCGTGGCGTCGAGGCCGACTTCCCCCGGGTGCGGATCTAGCAGCCGCACGACCTCGCGAAGGCAGATCGGTCGATGCGTGCCGGCCGGGGTTTGCCCCCGTCCGATCACCTTCTCGAGCTCGTCCGGGTACAGATCCGGGTTGAGCTCCTTGTATTTTTCCTCGAAGCGCCGCGGATGCGTTCCCCGGTAGCGAAGTCGCCGCCGGCCACGCGGCTGCTCGTCAGTTCCAGCCATGCAACCTGCCCTCCAAGTCCGCCGCAATTGTTGCGCTGCCCCGCGATTGCGGCGTCACGCGCCGAAAATCCGGCGGCGACCAACCCTGCGAGCCGCCCGGCGGCGCCATGCCGCCTGGCAGCAGTCTTGCGTCTGTTCTCGCAAAGAGCGCGCTTGCCACTGATTCGGCAGGCGCCGGCGACCACAACGACATCCAGAGAGAGCATATCATGTCAGCACGGAAATGCCGCACCAGGCGGCAAGGCGATTGCGCACCATCTGAACCAAGGCGACCCGCAGGCGCCGCTGGCCGATTTCTCCGGTGCGCCGGCGCGCTGTTCGCCACGCTCGCCTGCCTGTCGCATCCGGCGGTTGCCCCCGCCGGCTCGGGGGCCGCGCTGACGCTGGCGCCACCGGCGAGCTCCACGATCGAGCTCACCGACGAGCGGTACCGCGCCATGAGCTCAGGTCTCAACCTGCACGGCTGGTTCTGGCCGGCCGCGGTGGCTGGTGACCCGGAGCATCTGGCGAGCTTCTACAGCGATCGGGACCTGGTGCTCATTCGCGACCTCGGTTTTCGCCACGTCCGCCTGCCGATTGACCCGTTGCTGCTCTTCGATGAAACCGCTCCGGATCGCCCGAGCTCCGCGATGCTCGCCGGTGTCGACGCCGCAGTCGCGCGGATCCACGCTCACGATCTCGCCGTCACGATCGACATGCACGCGGCGCTGAGCGACGAGCTGCCGCCTACCAAGCCGTTCGAGGATCGCCTGCAGCGCGATCCTGCCTACTTCCAGGCGTACGTCAGCTTCTGGGCTGGCCTCGCGGCGCACTTCTCCGCCCACGACCCCGAGCGGCTCTTCCTGGAGCTGCTCAATGAGCCGCAGTTCCCAACCTCGGAGTGGGACGCGATGCAGGCGCAGCTTGCCGCCGCGGTGCGCGCCGCGGCACACGATCGTGCTGACAGGCGGGCAGGGCGGCGGGTGGGAGCCGCTCCTGGGGGCGGCGGTGCTCGACGACGCAAACGTCGTCTACTCCGCGCACCTCTACGATCCCTACGCGTTCACCATGCAGGGAGCGGAGTGGATGCCCGAGCTCGAGCCGATTCAGAACCTTCCGTACCCGTCAAACCCGCAGGTGGTCGAGCTCGAGGCCGCCCGGCTGCGCGCCGCCGGGAGGCCGGACCTTGCCGGCGCGGTCGCGGCCTATGGCGACGATTTCTGGGGGCCTGGGGCGCTCGCGGAAATCGCCCGCGGCCTGGCGGACTGGAGCCGCGAAAAGAAGCGGCGCGTGCTGATCAACGAGCTCGGCGCCTACTACAAGGCGCCGCGATTCGACTGCACGCAGTATCTGCACGACCTGCGCACCGCGCTCGAAGACCAGGGTTTGGGCTGGAACCTCTGGGAGTACGCGTCCGGCTTCGGGATCTTTCTCGTCGAGCACAGCGTCGGCGGGCGGGAAAGCGTGGACCCGTGGATGCTCTGGGCACTCGGGCTCCCGGACGGCGAAGAACCGACGCTCACCTACTACGTCAGCGCTGCCGGAAGCGACGATTACCCGGGAACCTCTGCGGGCCTCCCATGGCGGACGCTGGAGCGCGCGAGCGAGGCGGTGTATGGCCCAGGCGAGTCGCTCCTCCTGGCGCGCGCCGAGACGGTCCAGGGATCGCTGCGGCTGCACCCCGGAAATGCCTACGGAACGTTCGCTTCCCCGGTCACGATCGGCGCCTACGGCACGCGGGTTCTGCTTCGGCACAACCAGGCATACGGGCAGCGTATGCACGCGTCCTGCCACTCGGACGGCGGCGGCTATGATTTTAATGGCACTCATTCCGTGCTGGAGTACAACGTCTCCGCGGACAATGCCGGCATCGATATCCTGCTCGATGACCAGACTCCGGTCAACCACGACGTTACGGTGCGCTACAACATCAGCCGCCGCCACGGCTGGCAGACGCAGGAAGGATTGCTGTACGTCGGGGGCGGCCGCCCGGAGGTCGGCCCGGCGCTCCATCACTACTTCATTTACAACAACGTCTTCCACGCGACGGGCGCGGCGGGTGGCCCGGTGGTGTACATTCCCAATGGCGCGTACACGGAATCTCCTCACATTTACCTCGCCAACAATCTGTTTCTGTCGGACGGCGGGGTGCCGATGGTCCAGTTGGATCGTTCTGATATGGCCGATAACGTTCTCTTTCAGAACAATGCATACTGGGATCCCACGGGTCAGCTCCGGGTGGAATGGGGAAACGACCTGACCTTCGCGTCTCTCGCCGCGTGGCAAAGCCTCGGACAGGAAACGCTGCAAGGCGAGGCAGTCGGATTTTTCGCTGACCCCAGCCTGTGCGACGACGGCGAGGAGGTCTGGAGCTGGTATCGGCCGAGCACGGGCTCCTACCTGATCGATAGCGGGTTTGACCTGAGCTGGCTGCCGGAAGGAACCGGGAATCGCGATATCTCGGGGACTTCCATCCCCCAGGGCGGCGGATACGAGGTGGGGGCGCAGGAGGTCAGCGCCGGCTGCGGCCCGAATCACATCGTGGGGACCGTCCCGAAAAGGAGCTTCCTGACTACGGTAGCAACGACCCCGCCCAGCATGCCTCCGACGTTGAAGGCAACGTGCGCCACGACTGCCGGGGCCAGGCTGCCGGAGCTCTCGCGCAGCTTGGCGGCGACTACTCCCAGAAGAAAAGTGGAGCCCATGACGATGCCGACCGTCCACAGATCGACGCCACGCAGCAGCAAGCTGAGGTGAATGGTGCTGAAAAGCAACGCGGACAGTGCCCCCGGCACGCTACCGACGACCGGCGGCAAGCTCGTCGGGCCGGTGAACGCGGGCAGCAGGAAGCTCTGGAACCAGCCGCGGGCAAAGATCTCTTCTGTCACGCTCGAGTAGATCCACACCGAGAGCACCATGGCGAAAAAGCCCATTCGCTCCAGGACCGCGCCCATGCCGCGAGCGGGCGTCACGAAAATCAGTATGGTGGCGATCATGCCAAGAACCAGGCCCGGCAGGATCGCCGGGACCCATCTCCAATGCGGCGAGCGGCGAAAACCGGCCGCGGACAACGACTGCCCTCCGAGCGCGATGGCGAGCAAGGACAGGGCGGCGAGCACGGTCTTGACCAGAAAATGGGGCAGCCAGGCGTGCGCCTCGAGTACGGCTCCCATCCCGAGTCGGGTCATCAAGGTCGGCACGGCCGCGGCGAGCGCAAAAAGTGACCAGCCGAGCAGCAGGGCCAGGGCAGCTCGTTTTTTCGGGTTCACTGAGCTTCGCTCCCGGACCCCTCTTGCTGTCGCAAGTGAAGCTGAAGGTCATACTTGATCGCTTCCAGAAAATGATAGTCGTTGAGCAAATCAGACATCTCGTCTTCACTCCGGCCAGGTTTTTGGAGCTCCTGGCGCATGTGCTGCTGGTGGAAGTCGATGGCTTCGATGAGGAAATAGATTGCCTTGTAGGATAGCTCCATCGGCGCGTCTCTCGTACTCTCGGGCTGAGCTCGCTCTGGGAATGCGTGCGTTGGGGTGCAGCTACTCGGGAAGCCTCATGTTTTCTCCGTCGCGGCGAGCCGGCTGGTCGGTCGTGGAGGTCTCCTGCGGAACCATGGGGCCGAGCGGCAGTCCTTCACCAGCGCGATGGCCGGCGAAGTACGCCCACAGATCCGGTTCGGCGGCAGCGGGCGCCGCGTCTTTGGGACTGCCGACGAGGCGCTCGACGGCGCGGTTGAGGCGGGCGTCCTTGCGGATTGCCAGGGCCTCGCACTGAGGCTCGGTGCGCTCGAGGTAGGCACGGCGCTCCTCGAGCCGGTCGTGGATCGCCGCGACCGCGCCGTGAAAGAACGACTCGCGCCAGCTCGGCAGCGCGAGCCGCTGCGCGACCGCGAGCCCTTGTTCGTAAGTGAGGCGCTCGAGCGCTGCGAGCCGCTCGAGCTCGGCAGCAAGGAAGCGGAATAACGCGCCCGCCACGTGTAGATCGGCTGCCGTACCGACGACATAGATGCGTCTGCCGTTGCCACCCGCGCCAAACGCCCGGCAGTAGCAGTGGGTGGCGACCACGTTGATCAGGAGCCGGCGCCACTCATCCGCATTCTCGAGGATGACGCCACGGCCTTCGTACGCGTCGGCGCTGGTGGCTTCGCCAATGAGGTCGAGGGAGAGATTGTAGCGGAGCAGGAGCTCGTGCATGCGCTCCGCCGCCAGCGCCGCCTCGTGCACGTTGGCGCTGCCCGCGAGGGCCTGGAGTTTGCGGATCTTGGCAACGATTTGCGCGAGCTTTTCCGAGTCCATGGGGTCAACAGCATAGGCCGAGTCGCGCGAATGCGCACGCGGCTGGTGAGGTCTGAGCCCGCCGCAAGCGGCGCCGAAGGCAGATCACGAAAGCCCCCACTCACCTCCCCCGCGAGCGGGGGGGGACAGAATGGAGCGATGTCGCGTCGACGCCGACCAGGGGGTGGGTTCAGGTGGGGCTCGACGGGACGAGTTTCGGGGGCGGCGCCCGTGAACGGCATCGGCCACCCGCTCTTCGCCGTCGCCTCGGGCGGCTACTTTCCGGGTCTGATCACCTCGCCCCTGATCGGCGTCGCGGGTGTGGTGTTGTGGGGCCGGCTTCTACGGGCCACCGCCGAGAGGCTCGGCGACTCGGCGTCGGCCGAATGTGTTTTATACCATGGCGAGCGCAATGCGCGTGGACAACACTTGTAAGGGAGCAGTACCCGACATTCGGCCGAATGCCACCGATCCGCCCACGCAACAGCTCACTGGTAACGGAAGTAGATCCCCGACGAGCCCGACCGGCTGTCGAAGGCGACTTGCATCGACCCCCACGAAAACTCGCGGGCCGATCCGAACACGCGGTCGACCCAGTCGCTGTCGATCCGACAGCGTTCCGCTCGGTACTGCGGGTCCCAGGGATTCTTGGGGGGATCGGAGTCGTGAATGCCGAGCGACAGCATGAACGCCTTGTCTCCTTTGAAGAAGACCACCACGTCCATGCGCGCGCCGCCCATGGTGGGAGTCGCGCGGATGCGCCAGGACGTATGCGGCGGGTTGTCGACGTGCACGTCGGCTACCTGCCCGGCCGGCGATTGCAGGAAGTCGGCACGCGTCGTGCCCGGTCCGAGCCGAAAGTCGGGATCGGAGAAGATCAGCTCGCCCGTGCGTAGGTCGAGCACACCTGCCGCCGAACCCGATGCGGCGAGGTCGATCTCGCCCTGCTTGCGCCTGGCCAGGGCTTGTCGCCACTGGCGAAAGCGCTTGTCGATTACCTTGGCGATTCGCTCATAGCTCCCGGCGTCGTCGGGCACGTCGTAAATGGTCGGGGTACGCTTGCGAACGAAGGTCTTCTCGAAGTCTTCGAGATACTCCTCCGATTCGTAGTAGTCGTCGGCGAAGGCCTTGCCGTCCGCGTTCAGGTCTTCCTCGTTGAAGGTACCGTCGCAGTAGGTCGCGAGAAACTCGCGACCGGTCATGCGGCCGTCGATGACGGCCTTAACGGCATCGGGTTCGGACTCGAGGTGGAGGTCTCCGGAAAAACCATGGCGGAAGCACCAGGCCAGGAACATGCCGATGTGGGTGCCAGCGGCGTCTTCGGGAACATCCGGCGGGTATTCCCCTTCAACGTGCCATTTGATCTTGAGGAGATCAGAATGGATACACCAGTTTGTTGCCAGCCCGGTATCTCGGTTCTCAGAGAGCGGGCCCGAGCGCCTTGTTGACCCATTCCCGATCTCCCCCCTCTGCCAACGCGCGAAGGTGGCATCCGTCTTGCATTAGAATCGCGTACTCGACCAACCACTCACCAAGCCAGGAGAGGCCGCATGTATCAGTGGCAGGTAAACAGGCAAGGAAGCCTCACCATCAGCGGAAATGGCACCCTCTACCAGGTCCACGACCAGATTGCCGCCTACCTCGAGGGTGTGCTGAAGCGGGCACAGGACGTGAACGACGTGCTACAGTCGCTCGTCGAGGCCGGCCCTGACGTCTGGTACGACTACACCGAGCGCCGGACGGACGGGGTGCGGGCCTTCTCGCCGTGGATCTTCTGACCCGCCGCCGCCGCCTCACGCCTCCGCGCCGGCACCCGGGAAGTGGTGCCCCAGAACGGTGACGGCGCCCCGCGTGCGAATCTCCTCCGCCAGCGATCCGAGAAACGCCGCGAGCGGGATGGCGCCCAGGTCGCTGCGAATTCCTCGCGCTCGCACGCTCACCGTCTCCGCCTCCTCGTCGCGCGGTCCCACGACCAGCATGTAGGGGACTCTCGCCTCGGCCGCTGCCCGCACTTTCGCCTGAATCCGGTTGTTCGAGTCGTCTACCTGAGCGCGCGCGCCCATGGCCGCGAGTCTTTCGAGCACTCGTGCGCCATACTCCGTGGTCTTTTCGCTGATCGGCATGACCCGGACCTGCTCGGGCGCCAGCCACGTCGGAAACGACCCCGAGAAGTGCTCGATAAGCACACCGACGAACCGTTCAAAAGCGCCGAACGGGGCGCGGTGGATCATCACCGGCCGGTGCCACTGGTTGTCGGCGCCGATGTATCCGAGGTCGAAGCGCTCCGGCAGATTGTAGTCCACCTGAATGGTGCCGAGCTGCCACTCCCGGCCGATGACGTCGCGCACGATGAAGTCGATCTTCGGGCCGTAGAAGGCGGCTTCGCCCGGCTCCTCCGTGAATGGTCGACCCAGGCTCGCGGCCCCTTCTCTGCAGACCGCCTCTGCGCGGTCCCAATCTTCTGGGACGCCGACATACTTTGAGCTGTCGGGGTTGCGGAGCCCAACACGAACGCGGAAATCGGCCATCCCGAGGGTGTCGAAAATGTGCCGCACGAGCTTCAAGCAGCCGCGCATCTCCGCCGCCGCCTGATCTTCCCGGCAAAACAGGTGTGCGTCGTCTTGTGTGAAGCCGCGCACGCGCACCATGCCGTTGATCTCTCCGCTTTGCTCCCAACGATACACCGTGCCGAATTCGGCGAGGCGCACCGGGAGGTCCCGGTAGCTCCGCTGCTGGCTGGCGTAGATGCGGATGTGATGCGGGCAGTTCATCGGCTTCAGCAGGTAACCCTCGACCGCGCCGCTGTGCAGCCGGTTGGCCAGCTCCGCGCAGCTCGCACCCTCCGTGGCCAACGCCTGCAGTTGCTCGTGGAGAATCATCGGCGGATACTGGCTGTCCTGGTAGTAGGGGAAGTGTCCGCTCGTGCGATAGAGGTCGAGCTTGCCGATATGCGGCGTGTAGACCTGCTGGTATCCCTGCTTGGTGAGCTCCGCGCGAATGAATTCTTCCAGCTCCCGGCGCAGGATCGCGCCATGCGGTGGCCACAAGACCAGCCCGGGCCCGACCAGGTCATCGAGCACGAAGAGGTGGAGCTGCTTTCCGAGCACGCGGTGATCACGCAGCTTCGCTTCCTCGAGCTGCCGGAGATGGGCGTCGAGCTGCTCCTTGTCCGCCCACGCGGTGCCGTAGACGCGGGTGAGGCTATCCGAGGCGGCGTCGCCATGCCAGTAGCTGGCGGCGATGCTCATTACCTTGAATGCTCCGATCCTGCCGGTGCTGGGCACGTGGGGTCCCTGGCAGAGGTCCTCAAAGCCACTGCCCGGAGCGCCCGTGGCGTACCAGCTCAGGGTTTGCGACCCGCCGGCGATGGCGCGCTCGGCGTTGTCGATCTTGTACTTGCTCCCTTCTTGCGCCAGCTTCGTGAGCCCCGCCGCACCGGGCAGCTCGTAGCGGGTGAACGGGCGGTCCGCGGCGATGATGGCGGCCATTTCTTGCTCGATTGCGGAGAAATCGCCGGCTGCCAGCGGGCGCTCGGGCGGAACCGCCAGATCATAATAGAACCCGTTGTCCACAGGTGGCCCATAGACGAGCTGCACGCCGGGGAAAAGGCGTTGAATAGCCTCGGCCATGACGTGGGCGCAACTGTGGCGGATCAGATAAAGCGCGTCGGCGCTCGATCGGCCGGCCTTGTCCCTGGCCGTGACGAGCTCGACGGTGGCATCTTGCGCAATGGTCGCGCCGGCGTCGCGGAGCTCCCCATTGACGCGAGCGCCGAGCGTCGCCTTGGCGAGCCGCGGGCCGATGCTCGCGGCCACGTCCGCGACCGTTATCGGTTCGTCGAAGCTCAGGACGGCGCCGTCCGGGAGCGTAATCTTGGGCATGATCAGGAGTCCTCCGATGCGCGTTCTTGCAGCGGCGAGCGCCTCGCAAGCGCTCGCGATTGGTGGCGACAAAGAGTATCCTGGCGTCGCGGTCAGTGCAACAGGGGTGTTCCTCCTGGATCCACCGGCCCGCGGGCGACTTTGCTCGGTGGCGTCCAGTCGGTGCCGAACGCCTCCCTGGAACACGCCTGAGAGGGGTAGGCATGAGGTGCTGGTGGCGGGTCGCTGTTGGTTTTCATAGCGTTTCCGCCGCTTTTTCGCGTCGCTGTGGGCCTGGTGGGCCGCGCCGCGCCAACCGCCCCCTACCCCTCACCTGCGCAATCGCTCGGCCACCAGGTCGCACAGGCGCACGACGTCGAACGGCTTCTCCAGCACCGGCGCTGGCAAACGCTCGATGAAGGCGCGCGCCTGTGGCGTGAAAACACCGCCCGTCATGAAGACCAGTCGATCGAGCTGTGCGGGCGCGATCCGGCGCAGCGCCGCGTAGAAGTCCGTGCCCGTCATCACCGGCATCATCAGATCGCACAAGATGACGTCGAATCGCTCCCCGGCGGCGATCCGCTCAAGCGCGACCGCGCCCGTGGCCGCGGTCTGCACGTCATGCTCGCCTCCGAGCGCCTTGCGCACCATCCCCCCGATCGCGTCCTCGTCGTCGATGACCAGGATGCGACCGCGCCGGGGCGGCACCGCGGCCTCGGCGAGCTCCTCCGGCGCCGCTTCCAAGATGCCCGGCGCGACCGGCAGGAACACCCGGAACACGGTCCCATGGCCAACCCGGCTCTCCACTCTAATCTCCCCACCAAGATCGCTGACGATCCGCTGGCAAATCGACAGGCCGAGGCCAGTCCCCATGCCGGCCGGCTTGGTGGTCACGAACGGGGTGAACAGGCGGTCGAGAATCTGCGGCGGGATCCCGCATCCGGTGTCAGCGACCTCGACCCGGACACGCTCGCTGCCGTCGTGCGCCGTCCGCACTCGGATCTCGTTCTCGTCGGCCCTACCCTCGGGGATCGCCTGGAAGGCGTTGACTACGAGGTTGAGAAAAACCTGGCCGAGCCGTGACTCGTTGCCGAGGACCGGCGGCACGTCGCCGTATTCCTTGTGGAGTCGGGCGCGGTGGCGAATCTCGTTCCACGCCATCCGCAGGCTCGAATCGAGCACCGCATGGATGTCGACGGGGCCGGGGGGCTCCTCGTGGTGCCGGGAGAAAATCTTGAGGTCGCGCACGATCTGGGCGACGCGCAGCCCGCCGGCCAGCGCCTCGCCCAGGTCGTCCCGAATCCGCTCGAGATCGGCGTATGGACCGCCGTCCCGCAGCATGCTCGTGACCTTCGTGTTTGCCAACTGCAAGAAACCGATCACGGCGGTGAGCGGATTGTTGATCTCATGGCCAACGCCCGCCGCCAGCATGCCGATGGACGCCATGCGGTCGCTCGCCATGAGCTGGGCGTGCGCGTTCTTGAGCTCGGTGAGGTCCGAGACCAGCGCCAGCCCTCCCACGTAGTGGCCGCGCTCGTCGCGAATGGGATCGGCCGCGAGCCGCACATGGAGCGTGGCGCCGTCCGGGCACCGGAGCTTCTGTTCCCGCGCCTGGGAAATCCCGCGGCGGAGCTGGTCCAGATTCTCTCGGAAGCTCTCACTGTCCTCGGGCCAGGTGAAGTCCAGCACCGGCCGGCCCACCAGCTCGTTGGGCGGCACGCCGAGTAGCTCGCCCATCCTGCGGTTCGCGAAGGCAACGCGATCCTCCGCGTCGATCATCCAAACTCCTTCGCGCGTGGACTCGACAATCCGTCGATAGCGCTCCTCGCTGCGCATCAGGCGGGTGAAGAGGCTCATGAGCTGGACGGCCTGAGCGCACTGGGATCCCAGGGTCCGCGCGAACTCCACGGACTCGGGATTCAGGAGCTCCTCCGATTGGGAGCCCAGGAGCAGCGCCCCCAGGCGCTCCTCGGCCCAGGTGAGCGAGACGAGCAGGGCCGAGCGGGCGCCAAGCCGTGCGAGCAGCTCATCCGTCACGCCCTCCGCCATCACGGTGGACGGGATCGCGAGCACGTCTCCCGACTCCACGGCCTGGCGCAAGACCTCGGGGTGCCCGAAAAGCTGCTCCAGACCGACGGCGGCGTCGGGCCCGAAACTTTCCGCGTAGGACAGCTCGATGCGGCCGTCGGGGGCCATCAAGAAGAGGGCGCCTCGCGAGAGGCCGGCGGCGTCGAGGCAGGTGCCCAGGACACTTTGCAGCGCCGGGCGGATATCCCCGGCCGTCTGCAGCCCCTCGTGGACGGCGCGGAACAGCGTGAGCTGGGCCGCCTGCAAGGCGGTGCGCCGCGCGAGCTCGGTGGTCCGGGCGAGCTGCCGGTCGAGCTGCCGGGCGACACTCCGGGCGTGGTCCATCTGCAGCCGCTCCGGGGAACCGGCCGGCACCGGCGGCCGCGGGCACCGCAGGGCCTCGCGGAGGGCCGCGATGGCGTCCTCGAGGTCGGGGGTGCGGATGGCGAACTGGTCCGCCCCGGCCCGCCGGGCGAGCTCCCGGTCGCTCTCCTCGATGTAGCTCGAGGTGAGCAGCACGATGGGAATGGCGGCGAGCCGCGGGTCGCGACGGGCCTCCATGGCCAGCCCGAAACCGTCAAGCACCGGCATGAGCACGTCGCAGACGATTGCGTCCGGCAGGTCCACTCGGGCGGCGGCTAGCGCCGCCGCGCCGTCGGTGGCGGTCGTGACCGCGAAGCCCAGGCCCCGAAGGCGCATGGCCAACAGCTTGAGCTGGGTCGGGTCGTCATCGACGAGCAACAACCGGTGGCTGGAGCCGGCGGGCGTGGCTCCTTCCCGCGATGGCGGCAACAAAGACTGGACCCGTTCGACGAGCTCGGACGGCTCGATCGGCTTGACCAGGAAAGCCGTGAAGACGTCATCCAGCTCGGCGGCCCCCCAGAGCGAGCCGAGAAATCCGGAGAAGGCGATGATGGGCAGGTTCCGGCCTCCCGTCATGGCCCGCAGGCGGCGCGACAGTGTCACCCCGTCGGTATCCGGCAGCAGCAGGTCCATCAGCACCAGGTCCGGGGCCTCCCGTTCCATATAGGCCAACGCCACGGCGCCATCGGGCGCGGCGAATACCCGGTGGCCCTCCGCCTCCAGTGCAAGCCGCGCGACCGCGAGGCTCGTCGGATTATCCTCGACAACCAGGATCCTGGCAGTCATGCTCGTCCTCCTTCCCCCTTGTCGCGCGCGCCTAACAGGCGCTCGACGAGATCCAGAATCCCCTGGGTGTCAATGGGCTTGGTGACATACTCGTCGCAGCCCGCCTCGCGCGCCTTCTCTTCGTCCCCCTTCATGGCGTACGAGGTGACGGCGACGACCGTGATCCCGGCGGTCGCGGGCGCAGCCTTCAGCCGGCGGGTCAGCTCGTATCCGTCCATCCCTGGAAGCTGCAGGTCCATGAAGATCAAGGCAGGGGAAAACGAGGCGAGAATCGCCCGGGCCTCCTCGGTGTCCCGGGCCGCGCGCACCTCGTATCCCGCACCTGCGAGCAGCACCCGCAGGAGCTTCAAGTTGATCGGGCTGTCGTCGACGATCAGAATCGACTCACCGGCCATCGGCTACGTCCGGTTCGGGCGCGTCATTGAGCAGGGAAGCCCCGCCCCCCTTGACGCGCAGGCCGTGGACCGCCAGCTCCCGGATCACCGCCTCGACCCCGCAGTCCGCCTTGGTGAGCAGCGCGTCGGCAACGCGACGGATGCGCGCCTCCTCCTCCCGAGACAGCTCCTCGAGGGTCCAGACGATGATGTGGACCTCGGTCCCGCCCGGCAGCGCGCGCAGACCGTCGATCAGGTCGAAGAGACCCGCCCCGAGCATGAGGGGTTCGATGATCGCCGCCATGGGCCGCTCGCGTGCGATGCTGTCCAGCGCGGCCCGCGTATCCGCCGCGCAGACCGACCGGTAGCCCGCCTGGTCGAGCGCCGCGCACGTCAACCGGAGAATGGCCGGGTCGTCGTCCACCACCAGGATGACGCGCGCGCTGGGGGACAGTCCGGACCGGTGCAGCGCCGAGATCAGCGCCTCGGCCGAGACCGGCTTCACGAGAAAGTCGTCGACGGCGAAAGCCCCGGCCGTATCGCGGGTCGCGAGTACGCTGACCACGATCGCCTTGAGGTCGCGGTTGAGCGGCGTGGAGCGCAGCTCCTCGAGCAGTTTCCAGCCGCTGATGTCGGGAAGCAACAAGTCGAGCGTGACCGCGGCGAAGGATTGCTTTCGGGCCGCTCTCACGGCCTCGGCGCCGGTGGCCGCAGTCACGAGCCCGTACCCCGCCTTCGACAACGTCCGCACGAGCCACTCGCGGTCCGCAGGCTCGTCGTCGACCACGAGCAGGGTCGGAAATCCAGGCTGCGCCGCGACCGCCGTCGGCACCGGCACCGAGGTGGCGACCTCCCCGCCGGCGTGCATCTGCCGCGGCAGGATCGCCACGAACGTGCTCCCCTGGTTGAGGACGCTGCGCGCCTCGACCCGCCCGCCCTGGGCCTCGACCAGCCGTCGCGTCAGCGCCAGGCCCAAGCCCGTGCCCTGGAACCGCTTCGCCGCGCTCCCGTCGAGCTGCTGGAACTCGACAAACAGCCGCGCCATGTCCTCCGGCCGAATCCCGATCCCGTTGTCCTCGACCTCGATCCGGAACCACTCCGGTTCCGCTCCGCCGCCACTCTCCGGGAGGCACCTCACCGCGACATGTCCCTCATCCGGGGTGAACTTCAGAGCATTCGAAAGATAGTTGTAGAGGATCTGCTTGAGCTTCGAGGGGTCGCCGACCACTTCGCGAACCCCCGGGTCGACGGCCGTCTCCAGCCGGATGCGCTTCTTGGCGGCGATCCCCCGCAGAACGTCCCGCACCTCTCCAACCAGGCGCTCAAGGTCGACCGATTCGATCCGAAACTCGATCTTGCCGGCCTCGACTTTCGCGAGGTCCAGAACGTCGTTGATCAGGCGCAGCAGGTGCCGGGCGCTGCTGAGGATGTCCCCCAGGTATTCCTGGTGGTTCTCCGGCACCGGACCGACCTTGCCGGTGTACAGCAGCTCGGCGAAGCCGATGATGCCGTTGAGCGGAGTGCGCAGCTCGTGCGACATGTTCGCGAGAAACTCGCTCTTCATGCGGTTGGCCTGCTCCACCCGGCGGTTTTGCTGCTCGAGCTCCTCGTTCTTCTTGCGGAGCTGTTCCTCGAGGAGCTTTTGCGCGGTGATGTCCTTGGAGATGAGCACGTAGCCGATCGGTTCGCCGGTAGCGTCCCGGCGCAGCGTGATCGCCACCTGCGCCGTGAACCGCTGGCCGTTCTTGCGGACGCGCTGGAACTCGCCCTCGAACTTGCCGGTGCGCAGCGCGACCGTCAGCGCCTCGCGGGCGCGGCCGGACTCGACGTCCTCCGGGGTGTGCAGGACGCGCGCGTTGGTCCTGCCGACCATTTCCTCCGCAGCGTAGCCGTAGGTGCGGCGGGCGCCCTCGTTCCACGCCAGGATCCGCCCTTCGAGGTCCTTGGCGATGATCGAGTATTCCGTCGAGCTCTCCAGGATGTTGTTGAGGAATGC
Source organism: Candidatus Schekmanbacteria bacterium (assembly GCA_016188575.1). Classification (GTDB taxonomy): domain Bacteria; phylum CSSED10-310; class JACPHN01; order JACPHN01; family JACPHN01; genus JACPHN01. The sequence goes on along the minus strand of JACPHN010000121.1, from coordinate 13,051 downwards.
GGTCGCCTCGATGAGCTCCCGGGTGCGTTGGCTGACCTGGGACTCGAGCAGCTTCTGGTCGGTGACGTCGCGCGCAGCGGCAAACACGCCCCGGAGCTTGCCGTCGGCGCCGGTGAAGGTGGTAGCGTTGTAGGAGACCACAGTCTCCCGGCCGTCGCGGGCCAGAATCGTGAGCTCGTAGTTGGTGACGCGGCCCTCGCCGAGCACCTGGCGGATGCCGTCCTCGGCGCGGCGGGGGTCGGTGACGTAGTCCTTGAACGGAGTGCCGATGAGCTCCTCGCGGCTGGTGCCCGTGACCTCGCACATCTGCTTGTTGACGTCGGTAATGATGCCGAGGGGGTCGGTGGTCATCAGGGCGTCGATGTTCGACTCGATCAGGCCGCGGGTATAGCTCTGCTGGTCGCGCAGCTCCTGCTCGATTCGCTTCTGCACGGTGATCTCGCGCGCGGCGGCGAGGATACCGCCGACCTCACCCGAGGTTTCGCGAAACACCGCGGCGTTGAAGGAGACAGCGACCTTGCGGCCGCTTCGCGACTTGACGACCAGCTCGTAGTTGGTGACCGTGCCCTCCTCGAAGGTCTTGCTAACGCCGGCCCGCGCTCGCTGTGGATCGGTGAAATAGTCGACGAAGGGGCTGCCGACGAGCTGCCTGCGATTCATGCCGGTGAGCTTCACGGTCTGCTCGTTTACGTCGGTGATCACCCCGTTCGGGTCGACCGTCACGAGCGCGTCGACCGAGGATTCGATCAGGCTGCGGTTGTAGCTCTGCTGGTCGCGGAGCTGTTCCTGGAGCTTCTGCTGCGCGGTGATGTCGCGGGCCGCGGCGAGGATTCCGGCGACGCGGCCCGCGGTATCCTTGAACGTCCCCGCGTTGAAGGAGACGACGGTGCGCTTCCCGGAGAGCGACTTGAGCACGAGCTCGTAGTTGGTGACCGTTCCCTCCTCCAGCGTCTGACGCACGCCGGCTGCGGCGCGATCGGGCTCGGTGAAATAGTCCTTGAAGGGGCTGCCCACCAGATCGTCGCGGGAGTAGCCCGCCAGGCGGACGAACTGCTCGTTGACGTCGGTGATCGACAAGTCGGGGTCCACGGTCACCAGCGCATCGACCGAGGATTCGATGAGGCCGCGGTTGTAGTTCTCCGACTCCCGCAGCTTTTCTTCCAGGCGGCGCTGCTCGGTGACGTCTCGGGCAACGGCGAAGACGCCGCGGACGTTGCCTGCGGTATCCTTGTAGACGGAGGCGTTGAACGACACCAGGATGAGGCGGCGATGGCGCGAGCGCAGGGTGAGCTCGTATCCGGTGACGTAGCCCTCGTCGAGGGTCTTGCGGACGCCTTCGGCCGCATTCTCGGGCTCGGTGAAGTAGTCCTTGAACGAGCTGCCGATGAGCTGGGCGCGGCCGTATGCCGTGAGCTTGACCATTTGCTCGTTGACGTCGGTGATGGTGGTGTCGGGGGCCACGGTGAGCATGGCATCGACGGAAGACTCGATGAGGCCTCGATTGTAGGCCTGAGCCTGGCGGAGCTGCTCTTCGAGGCGCTTCTGGTCGGTGATGTCGCGGGCAGCGGCGAAAACGCCGCGCAGCTTGCCATCTTCCCCGGTGAAGGTGGTGGCGTTGTAGGAAACGACGGTCACCCGACCGTCTCGGGCCCGGATCGTCAGCTCGTAGTTGGTGACGCGACTTTCGGCGAGCACCTTGCGGATGCCGTCCTCGGCTCGCTTCGGGTCGGTGCAGAAGTCCTTGAACGGAGCACCCATGAGCTCCTCGCGCGACAACCCGGTCACGGCGCACATTTGCTGATTGACATCGGTGATGATGCCGAGTGGATCGGTGGTCATCAGCGCATCGATGTTGGACTCGATCAGGCCGCGGGCGTAGGTCTGCTGCTCGCGCAGCTTCTGCTCGAGCTGCTTCTGGTCGGAGACGTCGCGGGCGGCCGCGAAGATTCCGGCCACGCGCCCGGCGGTGTCCCGGAAAACGGCGGCGTTGAAGGAGACGATCGTCTCTTGGCCGGCGCTCGAGCGGGCGACCAGCTCGTAGTTCTTGACGAGGCCCTCGTTGAAGGTCTTCCGGACGCCGGCGCGTGCCCGGTCGGGGTCGGTGAAGGTGTCGGCGAACGGGCTGCTCACCAGCTTCTGGCGGTGATGGCCGGTCAGACGCACGAATTGATCGTTGACGTCGGTGATCCGCCCGGCTGGGTCCACGGTGACCAGCGCGTCGACGGATGCCTCGATGAGGCCCCGGCTATAGTTTTGCTGCTCGCGGAGCTGCTGCTCGAGGCGGCGCTGCTCGGTGACGTCGCGGGCCACGGCGAAGATTCCGCGCACCTTGCCGGCGGTGTCCTTGAAGATCGAGGCGTTGAACGACACGACCACTTGCCGGCCACTCGGCGTATGCAGCGTCAGCTCGTAGTTGGTCACGTACCCTTCGCGCAGCGTCTGCCGGACGCCGGACGAGGCGCGCTCGGGCTCGGTGAAGTAGCGGTCGAAACGGCTGCCGATCAGACGGTCCTTGGCCACCTCGGTGAGTCGCACCATCTGTTCGTTGACGTCGGTAATCGTCAGGTCGGGGTCGACGGTAACCATCGGGTCGACGGAGGATTCGATGAGGCCGCGGGTATAGTTCTGAGCCTGCCGCAGCTCCTCCTCGAGCCGCTTCTGCTCGGTGATATCGCGCGCGGCGGCGAAGATGCCCTTCAGGTGCCCGTCGGTGTCCCTGAATACGGAGGCGTTGAAGGAAACCAGCGTCTCCTGGCCCGATTTGAATCGCAGCGCGAGGACATAGTTGGTGACGAAACCCTCGGTGAGCGTCTTCTCCACGCCCGCGCTGGCGCGGTCGGGGTCGGTGAAGTAGTCGGGGAACGGGCTGCCGATCAGCTCCTCGCGGCTGTAACCCGTGACCCGAATCGTCTGCTCGTTGACGTCCATGATGCGGCGCTGCGGATCGACGGTCATCAGTGCGTCGACGGAGGCTTCGATGAGGCCGCGGGTATAGTTCTGCGCCTGGCGCAGGTCCTCCTCCAGACGCTTCTGCTCGGTGATATCGCGTGCCGCCGCGAAGACGCCCTTGAGCCTACCCTCGGCGCGGAAGGTGGTGGCGTTGTAGGAAACCACCGTCTCCCTGCCATCTCGCGAGCGCATGGTAAGCTCGTAGTTGGTGACGCGGTCCTCGGTCAACACTTTCCGGATGCCGTCCTCGGCGCGCCGCGGGTCGGTGAAATAGAGCTTGAACGGGGTGCCCAGGAGCTCATTGCGGTTGAAGCCGGTCATCTCGCACATCTGGCGGTTGACGTCGGTGATGACACCGAGCGGGTCGGTAGTCATGAGCGCGTCGATGTTCGACTCGATGAGGCCGCGGTTATACTCCTGAGACTCGCGCAGCTCGCTCTCCACGCGTTCGGACTCGGTGAGGTCGCGGGAGATCATGGTGAAGCCGATGGGGGTGCCGTCCGGATCGCGGCGCAGGGTCATGGTGACCTGCGCGGTGAAGCCGCTGCCGTCTCGGCGGACGCGGCGGATCCGCCCTTCCCACTTGCCGGCGCTCCGCGCCTCTTCGAGGAAGTCGCGGGCGCGCCCCGACGCCACATCCGCCGGGTCGTGCAGGACCAGCGCGCTGCGCCCCAGCACGTCCGGGGGGTCGTAACCATATATGCGGCGCGCGCCTTCGTTCCAGGCGAGGATATTCCCGTCCAGGTCCTTGGCGATGATCGCGTATTCTGTCGAACCCTCGAGAATGGAGTTGAGAAACGCGGTCTGCTCGGCCAGGTCCATTTCGCGAAGGCGCGCCGCCTCCGCCGTTGGTTCGCTCATTCCGTCTGCCTTTCCATGGATCGTCTTTCGAGCTCAATCGCGCGCGCGGGCGAGGGGTGGGGGTATTCGTGACGCGCCTTCCGCGCAGCTCGCGCGCGGACAGGCGGTGGATTCAGGTTCCGTGCTGGCGACCGGTGGCCGCTGCTGCGCCAGCGGCCCGCTGTACGGCGGTTCGTACGTGCAGGGGAGCTCGCCCGTGAGGCGCTGTGTGAGCGTGGTCTGGCGGCTCATGGCGCTGCGGTCGCGCGCCGCCGCGGCAATTGCGCGCGGGCTCCCGACCAGAATGACGCGTTTCTTGCCGCGCGTGATGCCGGTGTAGGCGAGCCGCCGTTTGAGCATGATCCAGTGCTCCGTCAGCAGGATGAGCACCACGCACGGGAACTCGCTGCCCTGGGCCTTGTGAATGGTGCTCGCCCAGGCCGGCACGAGGTTCTCCAGGTCGTCGAGAAGATACGGCACGGGCTCGTCCAGACCGAAGTCGGCGTGCAGCACCGGCTTCCCCTCCGCGGCTTCGGTGTCGACGGACAGCACGTTGCCGATGTCGCCGTTGAACACCTCGAGCCGGTAGTTGTTGCGGATTTGCATCACGCGATCGCCCACGCGGTAGACGCGATTGCCGATGATGAGCTCGTCGACTCCGGGGCGGCTCGGGTTGACCAGGTCGCCCACCAACTGGTTGAGCGCAGCGATGCCGGCGGTGCCCCGCCTCATGGGTGCGAGCACCTGCACCTCCGCCGCGGCAAAGCCGCGAGCGCGCAGCCCCTCGGTGAACAGCGCGCGCAGCACGTCGCACGCCGCCGCTCCGTCCTCGGCCGCGATGAGCTCGAAATCGGCTTGGGGAGAGCTGCGCAGGTCCATGCGCTGGCCGGTGAGCAGGCGGTGAGCGTTCACCACGATGAGGCTTTCCTGCGCCTGGCGGAAGATGGTGCGCAGCCGCAGCACCGGGATGCGCAAGGAGTGAATCAGGTCGCACAGCACCTGACCGGGCGATACCGGCGGCAACTGATCGACGTCGCCGACCCACACCACCCGGCAGTTGTCCGGAATCGCTCGAAGCAACGCTGCCGCCAGGCGGACGTCGACCATCGACGCCTCGTCGACCAGGACCAGGTCCGCCTTCAGGGGGTCGCGCTCGTCGCGCGCGAACGTCCACGACTCGGGGTCGAGCTCGAGCAAGCGATGGATCGTGCTCGCACGGCGGCCGGTAGCCTCGGTAAGACGCCGGGCGGCGCGGCCGGTGGGCGCGCACAGCACGACGCGCTTGCCGGCGTCGGCAAACAGCTCGACGATCGCGCGCGTGATGGTCGTCTTGCCGGTGCCGGGACCGCCCGTAATGACCTGCATCGGCGTCGCGAGGGAGTGCTCGATCGCCGCGACCTGCTCGGGAGCGAAGCGGATTCCGAGCTCTTTCTCCAGGAGCGCGAGCTCAAAGGCATGTTCCACGGAAATGGGCTGTAGCTCCTGGGTCGCGATGCGGTTGACGTGCTGGGCCACCTGACACTCGGCGGCGTGCAGCGACGGCAAGTAGTAGCGATTGTCCCCCTCGACGAGGATCTGGCCGCTCGCCGCCAGCGCCGCCAGCGTCTCGCTGATACGCTCCTCGGGGATGCCGAGCTTGTCGGTGCGGTGCACGATATTCTCGACCCGCAGGTAGGTGTGCCCCTCACTTGCGCTTGCCTCCTCCATGACGTGGGCGATGGCGGCGACCGCCCGGCGCGGGTCGCTTTCGCCGATGCCGAGCTCCCGGGCGATGGCGTCGGCGCGGATGAAGCCGATCCCCTCGATCCGGCACAGCTCGTAGGGGTTGGCTCTGATCTTGGCGATCGCGTCGTTGCCCCAAGTTGCCAGAATGCGGCGGGCGAACGTCTGGGAAATCCCCCATCCGGCGAGCGTGACATGGAGCTCGTGCTCGGCGCGCCCTTCCTGCCACGCTGCGATCACCGTGCGCGCCATTTTCTTGCCGACTCCCTTGACTTCCCGGAGCCGTTCGGGTTGGTGGTCCAGGATGTTCGGGAGCTCGAAGCCGAAGTGTGCCACCAGGCGCTCCGCCAGGCGGGTGCCGATGCCCTTGAAGCGCCCGGAGGACAGGTACTTCACCAGCCCGCCTTGGGTCACCGGGAGCAGCAACTGACACGTCGCGATCTTGAGCTGGCGGCCGAATCGCTCGTGGTGCTGCCAGGTGCCGGTCAGGCGCACCCGGTCATCCTCGCGAAGCTCGGGGACGACACCGACGCAGGTGATCTGGTCCGCGTCGGTGCGCACACGCAATACCGTCCACCCGTCGTTACCGGTGAACACGATGCGGGCGACACCCCCCTCGACGACGACGTTCTCAGCTTCCATCCGGCCCCTCCGCGCCCCGGCCAGGGCGTGCGTCGCCGCGCGCGCTGCCGGCAGGTTCGAGGCAGGCGGGCACATCGTTGGCCGGGTTGTTCACCAGCGGGCTCACCGCGAAATACTCCAGTCGCGGGGGCGGCGAGTCGGCCAGAAGCTCGAGTATCGCCTCGCGATCCTGCTGCAGGGGGTCGAGCCACGCCACAAATGATCCTGCGGCGACGACGACCGGCATGCGGTCGTGCAGCTCCCGGATCGCGCCGCTGGCGTTCGTGGTGAGGATCGTGCACGTTTCCAGCGGTTCACCGGCGGCGTCGCGCCAGCGCTCCCAAAGCCCGGCAAGCGCGATCACGTCGTGATCCGGCGAGCCGATGAAATGCGCCTGCTTGAGCCGTCCCGCGGTTTTCCACTCGAAAAATCCGGTCGCCGGGATCAGGCACCGCCTGCGGCGAAAGGCGGCCCGGAAGGAGGGTTTTTCGCTGGCGGACTCGAGCCTGGCGTTGATCATCCGGCTGCCGCCGCTGTCGTCCTTCGCCCATGACGGCACGAGCCCCCAGCGCAAGAACGCGAGCTCGGGTGTGGGTCGGTTCGGCAGCCGGCGCACGACCGCGATGAGCTGCGTTGGAGCGATGTTATAGCGCGGCGGCAGCGCCGAAATGTCGGGGACGGAGAAGAGCCGCCCAACGGTCTCCGGAGTCGCTACCAGCGCAAATCGGCCACACACGAAAAGGCTCCTCGGTCGCGGCTTTGTCTGGGGGCGCAGAGGAGGTTCATGCCGGCGCCGCGCTGTCCGGAGCTGCCAGCGGCAGGACGACCACGAAGCGAGCGCCGATCACCGACCCGTCATTTCCCAACCGGTTTTCGGCCCAGACCGATCCATTGTGCACGTCGACGAGGGCTCGCACGATGGCGAGCCCGAGACCTATGCCGCTCTTGTTGCGGCTGTCCGAGCCGCGGCGAAAGCGATCGAAGATGGCCTGGAGCTCCGTTTCCGCGACGCCGTCGCCGTTGTCCTCCACCTCGATGCGCGCCACCTGTCCGCGATCCTCCGCGCAGCTTACGCGGACGACGACCGTATTGCGCGCGTGGCGAATCGCGTTGGTGATGAGGTTGGTCAACACCTGCACGAAGCGCCCGCGATCGGCAAGCACCCAGATCTCCCGCTGATCATCCTCCTCCGCCGTTTCGGCTCTGATTGTTACCTCGCGTTCCCGCGCTACGAGCGCCAGGTCCTCGACGACGGCGCGGCAGAGCTCGCACAAGTCCAATCTGCCGAGCTCGGGTTTGAGCACTCCGGCCTCGAGCTGCGCCAGTCCGAGCAGGTCATCGATCATGCGCGACTGCTGATTGGCACTACGTTCGATCATCTCCACCACTCTGCGCATGCGCGGAGTGAGCTCGCCGACCTTTCCGGTAAGCAGCAAGCTCGTGCCGCCCATGATGGTCGCGCAGGGTGTCCGCAGGTCGTGGCTGACGAGGTCGAGGTATTCGTTCTTGGCGCGGTCGGCGTCCTTGAGGCGTGCATTGCGAAGCTTGAGCTCGAGCAGCGCCCGCTGCTGCTGCGAAACGTCCTGCACGATCCCGACCACACGCCGGGTCCGACCTTCCTCGTCGCGCTCGACCGCGTTTGCGGCGACGTGGACGTGGACATAGTCGCCGTCGCGGTGGCGCATGCGAAAGGTGGCGACCCACCCATCCGACCTGCCGGAAACGCACTCGTCGAACCGCTCCTGGGTTTCGTTGCGGTCGTCGGGGTGGATGTGCGCTCGCCACCAGGCGCCGAGCTCGGTCGGAGGCGGGATCTCGTCGAGCGCAAGCCCCAGGATCTCGGCGAAGCGCGCCGAAACCAAGCAGCTTTCCGGCTCGTCGATCGCGTGCTCAAAGATGGCGCAGCCGCTGGCTGCCAGCGCGTGGCGAACGCTGGCTTCGCTGTCGCGCGCGGCCACCTCGGCCGGGGGACGAGCCGAAAGGTCGTGCCGCACCACGACGAACGCGCGCGGCGAGTCGCCGCCGCCAGCGATCGCCGCCACGGTGTCTTCTTCGAGGGCGGCGGCTGCGCTCTCCCGCGGTAGCACCATGACGCCCCGCCAGCCGTTTGCGGCGGCTCCGGCGAGCGCGCGCCAGGCGGATTTCCCGGGGCCGACACCAGGGTCGCCGTCCCGTTCCTGCTCCGCCCACAGGCGCCGCCCCACCAGCTCGCCCGCCGGTCCACCCGACATGCGACACGCCGCGGCGTTGGCCCACAACACGATTCCCTCGCTGTCGGTGATGACAATGCCGTCGGCGCTGGATTCGAGCGCCGCGACGAGCAGCGCATCAGAAACCGCGGGTCCCGAGCTCGATGTGCCTCTGTGCGGCGGTGCTGTCACGGAATCATCACGCTCCTTCTGCGCCTTGTGGGTCCCTCGCGAAACTGGCACGCTGCAGCCTAGCTTGCCCGCGCGGCTTTGGCAACGCCGTGGAAGCGTTCGTCGAGACCGCGGCCGCTGCGATCAGGCGCCGCTGAGCTGAATGTCGTCGAACACCAGCGTCGGGCTGCGGATCGAGGTATAGGGCCAGGGGTCATTGCCGAGCGCGACCAGGCGTGAGAAGAGGGACAGGAAGTTTCCGGCCAGGTTCATACCGGTCACGGGCGCCCCTACCTCGCCGCCGGTGATCAGATGACCCTTGCACCCGAGCGAAAAGTCTCCTGTCGTGCCGTCGCTGTTGCCGCCCAGCCATTCCGTGACGAGCAAGCCGTTGCCCACGTCGGCGATGAGCGCTGCTGTCGGTTTGCTGCCGGCACCGACGACGCGGTTTGACGGCGAGCCCGTCGTCGGGTCGAGGTGGAGCTTGCGGCCATAGTAGGTGTCTACATAGAGGTTCGCCAAAACCCCTCCATCGATGATTGGCAGCGAGCGGGCGGCAATTCCCTCAGCGTCGAAATGCCGAGACAGGAGCCCGTGCGGCACGAGCGGATCGTCGATCACCGTGAGCAGCTCCGAGAACAGCCGCTGCCCGAGCTTGCCTTCATAAAGGCTCTCCTTGCGATGCACGCGACGCGCGGTTGCCGAGCCGAGGAGTTGCTGCAAGAGGTGGCTGGCGGCGCGATTTTCCACGACGACAGGCAGGCGCGCCGTTGGCCCTTTGACTTCTCCGAGTCGCGCGGCGGTGCGCGACAATGCGAGCTCCCCGATCTCCGCGGCGGCGGGGAGGTCGACGAGGCGAGGACCGCCGGCCCAGTGACCGCTCTGGGCGCGCCGGTCCCCCTCGTCGCGAAGGGTCACCGCGCATCCGCCCCATATCGAGGTTCGGTCCCAGTGACCCAGGAACCCGTTCGAGCTGACCGAAGCCCCGAGCGCATGTCCCTCCTCGGCGAACGCCGTCACGGACACGAGCCGCCGATGCTCCTTCGCGGGCGCGGTGGCGGCGGCGCACCATTCCTCCCGCGCGGCGGCGGTGCGCGCGTCGATTGCCGCATCTACGAGCTCGAGATCGCCGGCGGGGAGTGCCGCGAAGAGCGCCGGATCGGTGATCCGACGATCGGCGTCGGCTTCCAGGAGCTTCGTGAGCGCCACGGATGCCGCGACGAACCGGCGGAGACGCTCCGGTCTCAAGTCAGTGGTGGTGTGAACGGCATACCGGCCCTCATGGAACAGGCGGATTTCCAGGACCCGTGAGGTGCTCTCTCTGGCCTCTTCCAGACAGGCATCGCGATAGGTGAAGGAGACCCGGCGTTCCCGGCTCGCCCACGTCCAAACATCTTGCGCTCCGGCCTGCACGGCCAGATCGATGGCGGCGCGCGCCGCCTGTTCAAGAGCCTGGAGCATTCTCACCTCCTACTGTCAGGCGGGAGATCAATACCGTGGGCATGCCCAGAGACACGGGGACGGCCTGGCCGTATTTCCCACACATCCAGCCGCTGGGGTCTAGCGTCACGTCGTCGGCCGCCATCGCCACGCGGCGCAGCACCTCCGGACCATTGCCAACCAGGTTGGCGTCGCGAATCGGCGCGGTCACCTTGCCGTTCTCGATCAGCCAGCCGTTCTTGACGTAAAACGTGAAATCGCCAGCGCCGATGTGCACCTGTCCATTGGTAAACGTCTCCGCGATGATGCCCTTGCTCACGCTGGCGATGATCTCATCGCGACTGTGCGGGCCGCCCCTCATGTAGGTGCTCCGCATTCTGGGCATCGGCGGATACTTGTATGACTCGCGGCGTCCGGAGCCGGTGGCAGGCACACGGTAGTGGCGGCTACTGATGCCGTCGTGCAGATAGGTTGCAAGAATGCCGTTTTCAACGAGCAGCGTCTGCTCGCAGGGGTTGCCTTCATCATCGAAGTTCAGCGTGCCCGTCTCGCCGTCAATGGTGCCGTCGTCCACGATCGTCACAAAGGACGGGGCGACGGGCTTACCGAGCATCTCGGAGTAGATACTGACATTCTTGCGATTGAAATCCGCTTCCATGCCGTGGCCGATCGCCTCGTGCAGCAGCATGCCGCTGGCGCCCGCGGCCAGCACGACGGGAAGCTCACCGGCCGGTGCCTTCTGCGCGTCGAAGAGCACAATGGCGCGGTCTACGGCGAGGTTCGCGAGCGCTGTGAGGCGCTCTTCGGCATACCAGTCCAGCCCTCGGCGGCTGGAGATGCTGGCGTAGGCAGTTTGCGTCTCGCTGGCGCGCTTCGCCGAGACGCTGCAGTGCATCTTGGTGAGCGGGCGTTCGTCGATGAGCAGGCGTCCGTCCAGAGTCGCGATGAGGATGCGGTCCTCGCTGTCGTGCAGGCTCACCGAGACCTTCTGGACCCGCGCGTCGCGAGCCCTGGCAAGGGCATCGACGCGCCGCAGGAGCGGTAGCTTCTCTTCGGTGCGCACGAGCTCCCAGGGCACCGCGAGCCGGTAGTGGCTACCCGCGGCCCGCTGATTGACCGACGCTGTGGGCGGAACGGCTGCGCGATGAGCGATGGCCGCCGCGGTGCGCGCCGCCTGCCGCATCGCGCCCTCGCTGAGGTCTTCGGTGAACGCGTAGCCGACCTGATCGCCGGCGACGACGCGGAGCCCGACGCCCTGATCGATGGCCGAGTAGGCGCGATTGACGGCGCCGTCCTCGAGCGTCAGGACCGAGGTGCGCGTGTGCTGAAAGAAGAGCTCGCCGGCGTCCGCGCCGCCGCTGCCCAGCGCGCCAAGCAGGCGCTGCATCATCGGGAGGTCGATGCCGAACCACGCCAGGAACGGGTTGGCGGGAAGCGGCGCGGTCGCCGGTAGTGGGGGCGCGTCCGGGGGTGGGCATCCCGCACGGGAATCCGGCACGGCCCGCGCCGCGACGCCAGCGCCCGCGTTGCTGGAAAAAACTGCTCGGGTCATATTCGTATCCTTCACGGGTCGTTGCGGGCGCGGCCGACAGGCGGCAGGGCGCGACAAATCGCGCCCCGGCCCTGGCTCCGCCGAGCGACGGGTGCAGTGAATTTCGCTTTCTCCAGTGTAGCCCGATTTCGCCGATGGCAAAAGGGAGCGATTTCGCCCTGAATCCACGCCCCCTCCGTCCCTTCCCCCGCTGGCGGGGGACAGGCGGTGGATTCAGGGGCCGAAGGGGGCTTGACACGTTCGCATGCCGCGCGTAGGTTTCTTGTGATCGGCGCCGGATGGCGCGGGCGTTGGGGCTCAGGAGGGACCGGGATGGCGAGGTCGTGGGTGAGGTGTGGCGGAGTAGCGTCGGGGCTGGCGGCGATGTGGGCTGGCGCGGCGGCCGCGGGAACGACGACGGCGATAACCGGACACGCCTTCCTGAGCGGCGCGGCGGATCACTCGGGCATCGCGGTGTCGCTCTCGCAGATGCACGTCGGGTTTTCCGGCGCGGCGCTGGCGGCGATGCTGGTGGCGCTGGCCGCGGTCGTGCTGGTGGCGTGGCGGCGTGGGGCCGGGCAGCGGGCACGGCTGGTGGCCGCGGGGGTGGTAGGGATCGCCATCGCGGGGGGGGGGGGGGGGGGGGGGGGGCGGTTCCTGGATCGTAGATGCCCTCGTCGAGCCGCTGGAGACGGTGACCGACCCGAGCGGCAGCTTTTCTTATGGGCCGGGCGCGGGTGAAACGGCGTTTGCACCGGGCAGTTACGAGCTGCGCTATCGCCGTGAGGGCTACGCGGAAGCGCGGCGCTTCGCGGCGGTCGGCGGCGATGATGGGGAGGCCGTGGTCGTGGACTCGGTAACGCTGGCGGCGGTGTGGGCGAGCCCGACCGCGACGGCAGCGGCGATCGACACGGCGACGGCGATGGCAACAGAAACGCCGGCGGGGGCTCCGACCCTCACGGCAACGGCAACGCCCGCCGCAACGCTGAGCCCCACGCCCGGGGTGCCGGCGGCGACCGCGACCGCGACCGGAACGTCGTCGCCGGGGATGGCTACCGCGACGGCCACCGCGACGCCCACGACAACGGCGTCGACCACGACACCGACTCCGGCGCTGGTGGCGACGGCATCGCCTTCTCCGACGAGCACGCCGGGTTTGTCCGCGACGGCAACCGCGAGCGGGACGGCGACCGGGACACCGCCTCCGGGAGAGCCGGAGACCCCGACGCATACGGCCACGGCAAGCGCCACGCCGCCGCCATCATCCACCGCGACCGCGACGCCGACGCCGACGACTACCTGGACCGCCACCCCGACTCTAACCCCGACGCCGACGCTTACGCCGATTCCCACCTCGGGGGCGGAGAATGTCCTGGCACCCCCCGCGGGCGCGCCCGGGGACGATGCCGCCCCGGACCTCACCTTCGCGGAGCAGGTGGATTTCCTCTACTCTGGCGCGACCCCTCCGCAGACCGGGGTCGCCGCCGGCGTCATGGTCGACGAGCGCCTCGCGGTGCTGCGCGGGCGCGTCCTCGACCCCTCCGGCGCGCCCGTCGCGGCGGTCACGGTCAGCATTCTCGACCACGCC